>DJEL01000036.1 GCA_002432425.1 Lachnospiraceae bacterium UBA5899 | reverse complement strand
GGCTGAAAAACTTTATCACCATATTGGACAGCTTTTCCGTAGAAGAACTTCACAACATCCCCTACCTGAATGGGGAAATCTTCCGAAGTATTAACTTCCTCTACTGCGTGACCTTCGAGGGATGCGGATGTATTACTTTCCAGTGCCTGCAGTTCATACGGTGTCCAGGGACGTTCCATATAGTAAGTTGTATATACTTTCTTTCCGTCCTTGCTGGGTGTTCTCTTAATACCTACAATTTTTTGACCTTTCAAATCATTTACCATTTTCTTTTCCTCTTTTCTTTAATTTTTTTTATGTAAAGGAACCTTATCCTTTATCACTGTTATAAATTTCATCATATAAAGCAAAGGCTTCATGTAAATCTCTTGTAGCATGAAATACTACATAGCCACGTATTCCATACCGGGCAACTACGAAGTAATAAATATCACCGTCGGCATACCGGGTAACTTCTATGACTAAATCTTTCTTGTTAAACTGAATACCTTTATATGTAATTAACACACATCCACCCCCTGATTATTGTTTATGCATCTACCCCCATCCAAGAAAAACTATATATTTTTGAAACGGTAATGCATGTTTCAAAATATTAAGTTTTTCTATCCTTCCCCCTACATGACACAAGTGAGGGGGAAGGAGTGAATGATTTAGGTATCTGTTAAGATAGATATTACAACTTAGACTTTCCTGAATTTAAATAAAAAACAGTTGACTTATGCTTCCATTTCTGCTATATTGCATTTAACGCTTCAACGCGTCAAAGCTCTAAAGAATACAAAAGACGTGTGAGTGACAGAAAGGAAGTAATGATATGAAACAGGTTGAACATTTGTTAGGTTACAGAGAATCCATTAAGGTTATGGACGCAACACTTCGGGATGGCGGTCTGGTAAATGATTTTTATTTTACCGATGATTTTGTGAAAGCATTGTATAAGACCAATCTGGAAGCGGGCGTTGACTATATGGAAATGGGATACCGTGCTTCCAAGAAAGTCTTCGATGAAACAAAATTCGGTAAGTGGAAATTCTGCAGCGATGACCATATCCGGGAAATCGTAGGAGAAAACGATACTGATTTGAAGCTGGCAATTATGGCGGATATCGGCAGACATGATAAAAATGATTTTGATGAAAAAGTAAACAGCCCGGTGGATATGGTTCGTGTGGCAGCCTACATTCATCAGATGCCCGAAGCCATTGACATGATTGAAGATGCACATAAAAAAGGATATGAAACCACCTGCAACATCATGGCGATTTCCCAGACACAGGAGTCAGACCTTAAGGTAGCGCTGGATATGCTGGGCAAGACCCCGGTGGATACCATTTACATTGTGGACAGCTTCGGTTCCATTTATCCGGAAGAAATGAAGCGCATTGTGGATATTTACATGGAAGCAGCGACCAAATATGGCAAACAGCTTGGTGTTCATGCACATAACAATCAGCAGCTTGCATTTGCCAATACCATTGAAGCCTGTGGCGACGGCGTAAACTGGCTGGATGCCACCTATAAGGGAATGGGACGCGGCGCCGGCAACTGTGCCATGGAACTGCTGCTCGGTTTCTTAAAAAATCCCAAGTACAATACCTACCCGGTATTCCGTTTTATTTCCGATTACATGGTAAAGCTGGAAGAAGACGGCGTTGTGTGGGGCTATGATTTGCAGTACCTGATGACCGGTCAGTTAAACCAGCATCCCAGAACCGCAATCCAGTTTACCAAGGACAAGAGAAAAGATTACGCAGAATTTTATAAAGAACTGATTGTATAAGTATTTGGACCGGAGAGGAAAGCTCTCCGGTTTTTATTTTGTCCGGTCATTTCTTGCTCTTTTTCCGGTAGATAATTCCCTGCGGAAATGGTATAATCGAGGCAAATTAGTAAGGTATAAAGGCAGAAGAAAAATGACAGATACGATGACGGAAACGAAGAAATCACCGGAAACGATAAAAGAGGACCGGCGCGTGCATGCAGGGACAGAGCACACCGAATCATAAAATGGCGGATGCTGGCGCTGGCGGGCGACCTGGGATGCTCCGGGGGACCGACGCTGGTTGGATTGGTTTCCAGCCGTTTCGGGGATAATTTAAAAATGGGAATTCTGGCAGCTATTCTGTTTCCGGTATTGATGTTAATCGGACTGAGGCTGTTAAAGAAAAAATAGAAAGGACTGGGTGACATATGAAAGAAAACTTAAACTGGGCGGTTTTGGGAACCGGTGTGATTGCCAATGAAATGGCACAGGCATTGCAGAAAATGGGAAAAAATCTGTATGCGGTAGGCAACAGAACCCATGAGAAGGCAGTGGCATTCGGAAAAAAGTATCAGGTAAAAAAGGTCTATGACTGTATAGACGATATGTTTTTTGACGAGGATGCGGACATTATTTATATTGCCAGTCCGCATAACACCCATTATGCATTTATTAAGAAAGCATTGACGCACGGGAAACATGTTTTAGCGGAAAAATCCATTACGTTAAACAGCAGGGAACTGGACGAACTGCGAGATCTGGCAGAAGAAAAAAATCTGATTTTGGCGGAAGCCATGACCATCTGGCACATGCCTTTATATAAAGAACTCTGGAAAATTGTAAAGAGCGGCGAGCTCGGCAGGGTGCAGATGATTACCATGAATTTCGGCAGCTTTAAGGAATATAACATGAAAAACCGCTTCTTTGACCCAAATCAGGCGGGCGGTGCCATGCTGGATATCGGCGTCTATGCACTGTCCGTTGTGAGAAGTTTTATGGAAGAGGCACCGGAATTTATTGTGAGCCAGTGGAAGGAAGCCCCCACCGGTGTGGACGAGCAGGCTACCATGCTTTTGCAGAATACCAAGGGGCAGATGGCAACGGTGGCGCTTTCCATGCATTCCAAGCAGCCGAAGCGTGCTATGATCAGCTGTGAAAAGGGATATATTGAAATTATGGAATATCCGAGAGCGGACAAAGCGGTGATCGTGGATGCGGAGACCGGCAGCAGACGGGAAGTTGCCGCGGGGGAAACGGAAATGGCGCTTTATTATGAAATGACCGATATGGAGCAGTCCGTCCGGGAAAACAATGCGGCACGGATGCAGTGTGATCTTTCCAGGGATGTGATGGATATTATGACTAAGGTGCGCAAAGACTGGGGCATGCAGTATCCCGGCGAAGAGTGGTAGTATAAAAACAGCTACAAAAAGGATGTGAGAACTATATGGTAAAGATTGATTTGATTACCGGTTTTTTAGGCTCCGGTAAAACAACTTTTATAAGAAAATATGCAAAATACCTGATTAACCGGGGGATGCATATCGGTATTCTGGAAAACGACTTCGGCGCCATCAATGTGGATATGATGCTTTTGCAGGACCTTTTGGGGGATAACTGCGAGCTGGAAATGGTTTCCGGTGGATGCGACCGGGATTGTCACAGGAGACGTTTCAAAACCAAGCTGATTGCCATGGGGATGTGCGGATACGACAGGGTGATTGTAGAGCCGTCCGGCATTTTCGATGTGGATGAATTTTTTGATGCCTTATATGAGGAGCCGCTTGATCAATGGTACGAAATCGGAAATGTGATTGCTATTGTGGATGCTAAACTGCAGGAAAACCTGTCAAAGGAAGCGGAATACCTGCTGGCAAGCGAAGCGGCGGATGCCGGACGCATTATTTTAAGCCGGGCAGATGAAGCCACACCGGAGGAAATGAACCGAACGGTGGAGCGGCTGAATAAAGCGCTGGAGCAGGTGAAATGTAAAAGAAGACTGGATAAAGAAGTAATCCGGAAAGGCATTCCGGATTTGCAGGAGCAGGATTTACAGGAACTGGCAGCCTGCGGTTATGTATCGGAAAGCTATATCAAAATGGATTTGGGCGACTTCAAGGGCTTTGACTCTTTGTTTTTCATGAATGTAGAAATTACGGAAGAGGAGCTTAAAAAAGCAGTCTCGGCTATGATGAAAGACGAAGCCTGCGGTCAGATTTTCCGTGTAAAAGGGTTTATACAAAAACCCACAGGAGAATGGCTGCAGCTAAATGCCACCCACGATGCCATTTCGTTAAAGCCCATTGAGGTGGGGCAAAAGGTGCTGATTGTCATAGGAGAAAATCTGCGCGAAGAGGCTATCCGAAAATTCCTTCCGGAAACTTCCGCGGCAGAAAACGAAAAGTAATAAACAGACAACATACGAAAAGGGACAAATTATGGAACATACGGAAAAAAAACACATTGCCTATCTGGAGGTTCTGCGCCTGGTGGCGTGCATACTGGTGGCGGGCGTGCATGTGTCGGCACTCAATTTGGAGCAGGTGACGGTGGAAAGTCTGAATTTCAAGGTCATGAACGGGCTGGACTGCCTGTTCATCTTGGGTGTGCCGCTGTTTGTGATGATAAGCGGGGCGTTGTTTCTGGCACCCACGTATGAGGTCACGGTAAAGAAATTTTATACAAGGAAAATTCCCAAGATTGTTTTTCTGTATTTCTTCTGGCTTCTGTTTTACAATGTGGTGAATTTCCTGGAAAACGGCACCGTATGGAATTTTACCAATGTGAAAAAACAAATTGTACTGGAAACCCTTCTGGGAAAAGGAATGTACCATCTGTGGTATCTGCCCATGCTGGCGGTGCTGTATCTTCTGACGCCGTTCTTAAAATCCTTTGCGGCGGACCGGAAAAAATGTATGTTGTTCTGCACACTGGGTTTTGGTTATTCCATCCTGCTGCCGACGGCTTTGAAATTTGAATTCCCTTACCGGACGATTGTGGAAAGCCTGTATAACCAGTTTGACTGCTCTTTCTTTGGCGACTATGTGACCTATTATGTACTGGGACATGTACTGCATGAATACGTGCCGAAGTTATCCGCACCAAAAAAGGCAGCGCTGGGACTTGGCGGCGTAACAGCCATGGCAATAGAGATTGCGGTGTGCAACGCCTGGTCGGTGAAGACCGGCATTATGTCTACCATATTAAATACGCCCTTCTCCGTAACGGCATTTATCGGTGCTGCGGCAATTTTCCTGCTGCTGCGTGACGGCGTGTCCGGAAGTGAACAACCTGACGGCAGCAGGCGGATAAAAATTTGCGGCAAACTGGCAGGACTTACCCTGGGGATTTATCTCATTCATCCGCTGTTTTTGCGGATTTACGGCTGGCTGGGAGGCACTACTTTATTTGCACCGGTTGTTATTGCCGTGCCTTTGATTATTGCACTGATTACGCTGGTAAGCGGAGCGGCAGTTTATGTGCTTTCCAAGGTACCGGTGGTGCGGAAAATTGTGGGAAAGTAATAAAGGGGAAGGTGACCGGATGGAAGCTTTTCCTATGAAAAAAATCCGGGAAAAAGAGAGGGCAGTATGAGCGATTTACGATTGCCGCGCCTGTTAGGGGATTATGCGGTTTTACAACGTGGAAAAAACATACATATCTGGGGCTGGGATTTACCGGGAAGAACGATAAGCATCCGCCTTGCAGAGGAAGAGGCGTACAGCAAGCCGGAAAAAAACATGGAGCAAGGAAAGACATCGGAGCAAGGAAGGACATCGGACGGGAAAACACAGGCATGGCATGTAAGGGCGGATGAAACGGGACGCTTCTCGGCTTTCCTTTCGGCAAAAGAGGCGGGCGGACCTTACACGTTAAGTGTCGAGGATGAAGCGGGAGAGCGGCTCGAAAGAAAGCATCTGCTTATCGGAGATGTGTGGTATTGCAGCGGCCAGTCCAACATGGAACTGCCTATGAGCTGGGTGGCGCCTTATTATGAGGAAGAAATAAAAAACTGTGCAAATCCCTATATCCGGTCGTTTAAGATTGCGGAGCATGCAGATTTTCACGGACCGCTATCGGAGCCTTTATCCGGAAAATGGAAACCGGCAAATCCGAAGAATGTTCCCGATTTTTCTGCCTGTACCTATTTCTTTGCGAAAAAAAGATGGGAACAGACCGGTGTGCCGGTAGGCATTTTGAATGTGAGCCTGGGCGGAGCCAAAATAGAGGCTTTTATGAGCAGGGAAATGTTAGAGGGGTATGAAGATTGTCTGGCGGAAGCAGAACGCTATGCACAGGATGACTGGCGGAAAGAGCAGGAAGAAAAGAATGAACAAAGCACGGCGGAATGGTACGGCAGGCTGCAGAAAGAAGATGCCGGCATAAAAGGTGCGTGGATGCAGGAAGAAGCCTGGGATAAGAACAAAGAAAGCGGGCAGAAGCAAGAGGAAGCAGAGCGGCAGGACTATTCTTCCCGGACAGACGTTCCCTTCTTTTTCAGGAACACCGGCTACCGGGGACTTTGCGGCAGTGTCTGGCTTGCAAGGCATTTTACGATGACAAAGGAAATGGCGGCACAGGACAGTGTGCTCTGCCTGGGAACCATGGTGGATGCGGATGAAGTTTATGTAAACGGCAGCCTTGTGGGCTGCACGGCATACCAGTACCCGGAGCGGCGGTATCCGGTGAAAGCGGGAACCTTGCATGCGGGAGAAAGCTTTTTAGTCATCCGCCTGATATCGGAACAGGGAGAGGGCAGAATTACGCCCGGAAAACCGTTCTGCCTTAAGACAGGGCAGGGGGAGGTGCCTCTGTCCGGTACTTTCCGGATAAGGGTGGGAGCCGTATGCGGAAAACGTCCGCCGGTAGATTTCATTAACTGGCGCAGCACCGGATTATATAACGGCATGGCGGCACCCTGTGAGGCTTTTCCCATTGCCGGATTTTTATGGTATCAGGGAGAAGCCAATGCCCATATGCCGGGAGTGCTTACCTATGCGGACAAATTAAAACGTTTAATCGAGGGCTACCGGAAAGCATGGAAGGACGACGGACTGCCGTTTCTTTATGTACAGCTTCCCAATTTTGAGATAGAAACCTATTACGGAAATGAAGAGGAAAGGGACAGTAACTGGGGTGCCATGCGGATTGAGCAGGAAAAGGTTCTGGCGCTGCCCGGTACCGGAATGGTACGGACGATAGGTCTGGGAGAGGATAATGATTTGCATCCTCACAATAAAAAGGATGTGGGCGAACTGCTGGCAGACCTTGCAGAGAAAATGACCGGCGGACTACTGCCCTAACTTCCGGTACTCGGAGGGCGTGCAGCCTTTCTTGTCTTTGAAAATCCGGTTGAAGGAGGAAATGCTGCCGAAGCCGGACTGCAGGGCGGCGTCCGTTATGGAGATGCCCGGCTGGATGAGAAGCTGCTCCGCTAAGGTGATACGCTTCTGGGTCAGATAATCATAGGCGGACATTCCGGCAAACTGCTTAAAAAGCCGGGAAAAGTGAAAACGGGAAAAGCCGGACAAAGAGGCTAAGTCGTCCAGCGTCAGATTTTCGGTACAGTGTTCTGTGATATAGTTGCAGACTTCCATGAATTTTTCCACATATTCATGCTGCTTGTGCACGGTGATACCGGGAAAACGGTTTTCTTCCGTAAAGCTGGTGCGGCCGAGCAGTGCAAAGAACTGAATCATAAGCGAGTAAATATAAGCTTCCGTAAAAGGAGGCTTTTTTTCGTATTCATCGGTTACCTCATTTAAGATATGACGCAGTTTTTCGTTGAGCTGCGGATAAGCGGAAACGGAAATGAGCGCATAGGGGTGCAGGGAATGCAGCAGGGTATCCATGCCCTGCACATTACACAGAAGACCGTAGTCGAATAACAGAATTAACCGTTCTCCGGAAGGCGGAGCCATCAGTTTATGCAGCACGCCCGCAGGTACGATGAAAATATCCCCATCCTGCAGCACATGGGAAGTCTTGTCTATTTCTACCGTGTAGGTATTGGCGTAGGGCATAATGATTTCCAGTGCCGTATGCCAGTGCAGAGGATAGTCTTCGGCTTCCACATTATGGTATAGCTTTAAGCCCCGGTAAGAATCATAATCCACCGTTTCCCTTACACCATTTAAAATCTGAATCATATCTATCGCCCTTTCTCTCACACGTCTACCATGTCTGCTTTCCATGGTTCGCAGGCATAAATTCTGTCAGCAACATCACCTGCTCTAAGTTTCTCACATCTTGCGCTGCTTGTCCACGTATATTTTACAGAAACGTGGCATATTGCGGGAATTGCATGAGAAAAATGTGCAATAAGGTAAAATATGCCGTATTAAATTAGCAATATCTGATAAGTAATAAGCAAGAAACGAAAGGCGGCAGAGGACGTGGATGTTTACAATTTTCTTATAGGACGAAGCTTCCTTACAACAAAGACTTTTTTACCGAAAAAAGAAAGGATAGGTACCGGTTATGGATTTAACGGAAAATAAAGAAAAGATAAAGGAATTTCAGGAAAGGGCAAAAGCGCTTGTGGCGCAGATGACATTGGAAGAAAAAGTGTCCCAGATGGTGCACGGGGCAGCAGCCATTGACAGGCTGGGCATCAAGGCATACAACTGGTGGAATGAAGCGCTTCACGGCGTGGCAAGGGCAGGTACCGCAACCGTATTTCCCCAGGCAATCGGTCTGGCGGCTACTTTTGACGAAGACCTGGCGGAAGAGGTGGCGGATGCGGTTTCCACGGAAGGACGCGCCAAGTTTAATATGCAGCAGAAATTCGGGGATACGGACATTTACAAAGGTCTTACCTTCTGGTCGCCCAATGTGAATATTTTCCGTGACCCGCGCTGGGGAAGAGGGCATGAGACTTTCGGGGAAGACCCGTATCTGACTTCCCGTATGGGGGTCCGTTTCGTAAAGGGTATCCAGGGACATGATGAAAATTATCTGAAGGCAGCGGCATGCGCCAAGCATTTTGCCGTACACAGCGGACCGGAGTCCCTGCGGCATGAATTCAATGCGGAGGTTTCCAAACAGGATTTGTATGAAACATATCTTCCGGCATTTAAGGCATGTGTGCAGGAGGGAAAAGTGGAAGCGGTCATGGGGGCTTATAACCGGACCAACGGGGAGCCATGCTGCGGAAGCAAAACCCTGCTTACGGATATTCTCCGTAAAAAATGGGGCTTTGAAGGTCATGTGGTTTCCGACTGCTGGGCTATCCGGGATTTTCACGAAGGACATAAAGTAACGAAGAGACCGCTGGAGTCCGTTGCCATGGCGGTCAACAACGGCTGTGACTTAAACTGCGGAGAACTGTTTGTGTATGTAAAAGAGGCGGTGGAAAAAGGAATGATACCGGAAAGCAGGGTGGATGAGGCGCTGATGCATTTATTTACCACCCGCATGAAACTGGGAATGTTTGACGGTAAGGGAGAAACACCCTTTGACAACATACCGTATACGGCAGTGGACAGCCGGGAAATGCGGGCATTAAACCGGAGGGTTTCCGCCAAATCCATAGTGCTCTTAAAGAATGAAAATCATCTGCTGCCGCTTAATCGGACAAAGATAAAAACCATCGGAGTCATCGGACCTAACGCCAACAACCGGAGAGCACTGGTGGGAAATTACGAGGGAACGGCTTCCCGCTATGTGACGGTTCTGGAAGGCATTCAGGAATATCTCGGTGAGGAGGTCAGAGTACTTTATTCGGAGGGCTGCCATCTGCATTTAGGCTGTGTCAGTCCGTTAAGTAAGGGGCAGGACAGAAATGCCGAGGTGGAAGCCGTCTGCGAAGCCAGCGATGTGGTGGTGCTTTGCTTAGGTCTGGATGCGGGACTGGAAGGAGAGGAAGGCGACACCGGCAACCAGTATGCCAGCGGTGACAAGCCGGATTTGAATTTACCCGGCAGGCAGCAGGAAATCTTAGAGCTTGCCTGCAAGAGCGGTAAGCCGGTGGTTTTAATTATTCTTTCCGGCAGCGCACTTGCGGTCAACTGGGCGGAGGAACATGTGCCCGCCATTATACAGGGCTGGTATCCCGGTGCGGAAGGCGGAAGAATTTTGGCGGAAACTCTGTTCGGAGACGTAAATCCCGAAGGCCATCTGCCGGTTACCTTTTATAAAGGAACGGAGGAGCTCCCGGCATTTACGGATTATGCCATGGCAGGCAGAACCTACCGGTACATGAAGCAGGACGCCCTGTATCCGTTCGGCTACGGACTTTCCTATACTTCTTATTCGTATAGCGGACTGAAAGTGAAGGAAAGCTTAGTGACGGATGAGGGGGTAAATCTGACGGTAACGGTAAAGAATACCGGAAAGAGAACCGGTACGGAAACGGTGCAGGTTTATGTGAAAGTAGAAAAAGAAGGTACGCCCAATGCCCAGCTGAAGGCAATAAGGAAGGTTACACTAAGACCGGGTGAAGAAAAAGAAGTGAACATTCACCTGACAAAGGATGCCTTCGGACTCTGCGACAAAGAGGGCAATTTCCGTACCTGTAAAGGGGAAGCAAAGGTGTACGTGGGCGGTCAGGCGCCGAACCGCAGGAGTGAGGAGCTTACAGGAGTAAAGGTACAGTCGGTGACGCTTCTTACGGAAGATGAACTGTTATGGGAAAATTAGGGAATGTCTTAGAAAATAAAATCAATGATTACAGTATCCGGAAAAAGCTTGTGCTTTTCTATGTCTGCTGTGTGCTTCTGCCGCTTTTTATCACGGACGGAGTCCTGTTTTCCATTCTGCACAGAGGGGAAATAAAGGAACGCCGCTATGAAATGGAGAGTATGGCGGAAGCTGCCAAAACCGATTTTACCTATGCGGTATCCGAGGCGGCAAAGCTTGCCAATTCCGTTTACATCAACCGTTCTGTCTATGAATTTTTAGAAACGGAATATCCGGACGGCTTAAGCTTTTATGAGGCAAGCAGGGAAGTGGAAAAACGCAACTTTTACGAGGCAGGGATAGGCTACGGAAGTGTCAGCGTGGTTATGTGCGCCGACAACGAAACCATCGTGAACGGCTCCCATTTTTACCGGCTTTCCTCCGTACAGAACGAGGACTGGTGCCGCAAGCTCCTTGACAGCGATAAGGATGTGGTGATGTCGTACTATTACATGGGAGACAAATGGTCGTCGGTGGCAACAAAGAGAAGGATTTCCCTGGTAAGAAGGCTGAACTATTACCGGGAAATGGAAAAGACTAAACTTATCCGCATTGACTTAGACTACATAACCATGGAAAAAAGGCTGCAGGAGCTTAAGTTCCAGGCACCGGTGTATGTCTGCGCGGGTGATAGGATTTTGTTTTCCAATACCGCCTATGTGAACAATAAAGAAGATTTTTCCTACCTGACGGGTGCGGAGCATGTGGGCTATGAAAAGCAGTTTGAACTGTACGGGGAAAATTACCGTATTCTTGTCATGGAGACCAAAAGCGAGCTGCTTTCCATGATACGGGAGCATGCGGCAACCATTCTTTTTATGCTGGCGCTGAACATCCTGCTTCCGGGATTTATGGCATACGTGTTCCACAAATCCATAGTTTCCCGTCTGATGGTGTTAAGCAGGGCATTTGACGAGGTGGAACTGCAGACCCTTAGGGAAATTCCTGACGTCCGGGGAAAGGATGAAATCGGCAGCCTGATGCAGAACTATAACCGGATGGTGGCAAGACTGCGGGAGCTGATTAAAACCGTTTACACGGACCGCATGGAAAAACAGAAGGTGGACCTTGCCAGACAGAAAGCGGAGCTTTTGGCGCTGCACAGCCAGATAAATCCCCATTTCCTCTACAATGTGCTGGAAAGCATACGGATGCACAGCATTATGAAGAGGGAAGAGGAAACCGCCGGCATGATTGAGCGGCTGGCGCTTTTAGAGAGGCAGAACGCGGAGTGGACGCGGGATATGATAAGCATCAAAGAGGAGCTTTCTTTTGTGGAAGCTTACTTACAGCTCCAGCAGTACCGTTTTGGGGAACGGCTGCACTATGAGCTGGATGTGGAGAAGGAATGCGGAGAGTATCTCATTCCCCGGCTGACGCTGGCTACGTTTACGGAAAATGCCTGTGTGCACGGGGTAGAGAAAAAGACGGTGCCCTGTTACATTTACCTTCGGGTATATGCACAGAACGGTTTTGTCTGCATGGAGGTGGAGGATACCGGAGCCGGCATGGAAGAAGAGGAAGTCGAGAGACTCCGGGAGAAAATAAATATTTCGGATGTGGATGAAATGTGCCGGAGCGACCATGTGGGCATTGCCAATGCCTGTCTCAGACTGAAAATGGTTACCGGAAACAGGGCGCAATTTGAACTGGAAAGCGAGAAGGGAGCCGGAACGCTGATGACAATCCGTATTCCGGTGGACGTATTGGAAAAGAAGGATATTTTTTTATGAAAGGGCAGGGTGAAAAACAATGTGTCTGAAGGTTATGCTTGTGGATGATGAGCCGTTTATTCTGAAAGGTCTTACCATGCTGATTGATTGGGGAAAAGAAGACTGCGAGATTGTCAAAACGGCGGCAAACGGCCAGGAAGCCTATGAATTTCTGAAGGAAAATCCGGGGGAGGGAGTGGACCTCATTCTTACGGATGTGGAGATGCCGGTGATGAACGGTCTTACTTTACTCGAACGGGTAAAGAAAGAGAAGCTTTCCGATGCCTGCTTTGCCATTTTAAGCGGGTATAATGAATTTGCCTATGCGCAGAAGGCGATTGCCTGCTCCTGCATGGAATATATCTTAAAGCCGGTATCCAGGGAGTCATTACTTTCCCTTATTAAAAAAGTGGGAGGAAAAAGGGAAAGCATACGGAAAAGCAATGCCGGTATTTTACGTCCCATGCGGCAGGCACAGGATGTACAGCCGCTTTTTACGGAGGTGAAAGACGGTGCCGGCATAAAAGGACGTAATGTGCTCTGCAAGCAGAGCCTGGACAGACTGCTGGGGGCGGTGGAACAGAACCGCGTTTCCGAAATTTACAAAAGCGTGGAGGAACTGTTTGCGGAAATGAAGGCTTCCGGTTTTTCCGAGGATCTGGTTAATATGAACATCAATTATCTGCTGTTCCAGATGATACATTTAGCGGTAGAACAGGACGAATCGGTGGATCAGGAAGAGGTTCTTCTCTATATTTTGAGGAACGTGTCGGAGGAAGGACTGGAAAAGGGAAGCACCATGCACCTGAAGCGCTTTGCCTGTGAATATGCGGAGTATCTGGTGCAGCTTAGGGGAAATGTTTCCAAAGGCGTGCTTTTGTCCGTGGAAAAGGAAGTCCGGGAGCATTATGCCGAAAACCTGACCCTGAAGGATTTAAGCCGGACGTATTTTGTAAACAGTTCCTATTTAGGACAGATATTCCGGAAGAAATACGGGCAGTCGTTTAAGGATTATCTGAATGCCTACCGTATCGGACAGGCCGCCGTCCAGCTGGTGCGTACGGACAAAAAGATAAGCACGGTGGCAGAGGATGTGGGGTATCACGATACGGATTATTTTATCCGTAAGTTTATAGAAATTAACGGCTGCACACCGGCAAAATACCGAAAAAATGCAAGGCAGATGCCGGTGGAAACTGTAGAAAAAGAAAGCGCTGTTCTGTAGTTTATCCTGTTTTTTACCATAGTTTATCAGGAGATTTTTGACAGTTCTGTATTTATAATAGAATTATCAAAAACAAGGGAGGGTTACCATGAAAGGAAAAAAACTGACAGCACTATTACTCGGAACCTGTATGACGGCTACACTGTTTGCCGGATGCGGTAACGAAACAAACGAAGCAGGAAACAATGCGGCAGCAGGAAGTACGACACCGGGAACGGAAAACACAGCCGTGGATGCCGGTGCGGGCGTGGGGGCGCTTCGCGATACGGAATATTCCGAGGATGAAATCATCAATTTCACCATGTTTACCGCTATGCCGGATGCGGAAATCAATGACGGGAACGATATTCAGGAAATCATTGCGAAGAAGACCGGTGTCCGGGTGAAGGAAACCTGGCTGACGGGTCAGACCGATGCAGAAGCCATCGGCACCATTATTGCAGGCGGGGAATATCCCGATTTTATCAACGGCGGCGACTCCATGAAGCCTCTGTACGATGCGGGTGCGCTGGTTGCCTGGGATGACTATATCGACAAATATCCCAATATCAAAGAAATGTATTCGGACGCGGAGTGGGAATCCTTCCGTCAGGATGACGGCCATATTTACTGGGCAAACGTATTCCAGAATAAATACGGGGAAGACAAGACCACCACTCACAACGATGAAGCCTTCTGGATTCAGGTAAGAGTTCTGGAATGGGCGGGCTATCCCGAAATTGAAACACTGGATGATTACTTCAACGTGATTGAAAACTATATGGAAGCCAATCCGACCATGGATGACGGCACAGCCAATATTCCGTACACCATTCTCTGCGAAGACTGGAGATACTTCTGCATTGAGAATGCGGGACAGTTCTTGGACGGCTATCCCAATGACGGTTCCGTTATCGTGGATACCGAAAATATGAAGGTAGTGGACTACAACACCACCGAAACCACAAAGAGATATTTTGAAAAATTAAACGAAGAGTATGCAAAGGGCATGATTGACCCGGAATTTGCGACCCAGACTTATGACGAATATATTGCAAAGCTTTCCACCGGCGCTGTCTTAGGCATGTGCGACCAGTGGTGGGATTTCGCTTACAACGTAAACGATGTATTCAAGCAGCAGGGACTTGACTTAAAGGGCTGCAATTACGTTCCTCTGGGACTTACCATTGACAAAGGAATGGACCAGATGTGGCATACCTACGGTGATACCTTAAATGCTTCCAACGGTATCGCCATTACCACAAGCTGTAAAGATGTGGATGCCGCTTTCCGTTTTATGAACTCCTGTCTGGACCAGGAAATCCATGACCTGCGTTTCTGGGGTGTGGAAGGTGTTGACTATGAAGTGGATGAGAACGGTCTGTATTACAGAACCGAGGAACAGAGAGTAAATGCAGCGGATACCGCTTATCAGGCATCCCATTTATGCACCTATTCCTACTTCCCGCAGTGGCTCGGTACCAGCAGGGACGGCAAGAATGCCATGCAGCCGACAGAACAGCCTTCGGAATTCCAGAACGGTATGGCAGAGCCTCTTGTAAAATGCTTTAAGGCATACGGCGCCGACAACTACGTGGATATGGTAGGCTCCGTAGTGAAGGAAACCGGTCCCTGGTTCCCCATGTACTCCTATTCCAACACCCTGACGACCGAAACTCCCGGCGGTGTGGCATGGACAAAGATGGGAGAAGTAAAACACGAATGGCTGCCCAAGGTCGTTATGGCATCCGATTTTACTTCTGCCTGGGATGACTATATGAACATTTACAATGCAACCAATCCGCAGGATTTCTTAGCCGAGATGCAGACAGAATTAGAAAGACGCGCTGCCATGGGACAGTAAGACGGTGCAAAACACAAAAGGGTAAACATGAGTGGGCAGCTATGTGCCGGATGGCCACATGGCTGCCCAAACTTTAAAGAAAAATAGGAGGTTTTGTTATGGCAGCGGAGAAAAAGAAGAAAGCTCCCGGTCCCAAAATAACCTGGAAGGAAATCAAACGACAGAAATTTCTGTTAATCTGCTCAGCGTTTTTTGTCATCTACGGCTTTATTTTTTACTATCTGCCCCTGGGCGGATGGATTATGGCATTTCAGAATTATAAGCCCAAGGACGGCTTTTTCCATTCCAAATTTGTAGGACTCGATAAATTCAAATTTTTGTTCCATGATGCGACATTCTTAAAGGTATTGCGGAATACGCTGGGCATGGGAATCTTAAATCTCGTTACCACCTTTGTTATGGCAATTGTCTTTGCCATTCTGTTAAACGAAGTAAAGAGCAAGGCGGCGAAAAAAAGCATTCAGACGATTTCCTACCTGCCGCACTTTCTGTCATGGATTATTGTAACCGGCATCCTGCACGATGCTCTTTCCGGAACCGGTATCATCAATGAAATCCTGATGGCGTTGAAAATCGTGGACACTCCGGTGAACTTTTTCGCAAAGCCCGGTTATTTCTGGCCCATTGTGGCATTCGCCAATGTGTGGAAGGAAACCGGCTGGAATGCCATCATTTACTTAGCGGCAATTACTTCCATTGACCCCTGTCTGTACGAAGCGGCTTCCATCGACGGCGCGGGCAGATGGGCGAAGATTAAATACATAACTCTGCCGGGAATAAGACCGACCATCATGATTCTGCTTCTGATGAATGTGGGAAATATCTTAAATGTAGGCTTTGAAGTACAGTATCTTTTAGGAAACGGTCTGATTAAGAGTGTTTCCGATACCATTGACATCTATGTGCTTACCTGGGGTATCAGCCAGAACGATTACTCTCTCGGTACGGCAGCCGGCATCTTCAAGAGCGCAGTCAGCATCATCTTAATCCTGACAGCGAACGAAGCAGCCAAGAGAATGGGAGAAGAGAGACTGTTCTAAAAGTCCTGTTTTAAGAAGAAAGCCGGTCTCCGGCAGATTGAGAGGCAAAAAATGAGAAAGAAAAAATCCGCGGCAGATATTATTTTTGTGACCTGCAACGCTTTATTTATGCTGGCATTTGTCATTGTGACGCTGTATCCTGTCTTAAATACGCTGGCGCTTTCCTTTAACGACGGTATTGATGCGGTGCGAGGCGGTATCCATCTGATACCCCGGAAGTTCACCCTGCAGAATTATAAAACCGTTTTCAGCAAACAGAATATGATGACCGGCGCCGTCGTCACGGTGCTGAGAACCGTTCTGGGAACCGGCATTTCCCTTGCCAGCAATGCCCTGCTTGCCTTTATTGTAAGCCGCAAGAACTTTTTGTTCCGTTCCCAGTTGTCTTTGTTCTGGGTTATCACCATGTATGTAAACGGCGGTATGATTCCGGTGTTCTTACTGTATAAAAACCTGCACCTGACCGGTACCTTCTGGGTATACGTGGTTCCCGGCGCGGTCAGCGCCTTCAACATGCTGGTGCTTCGTACCTACATGCAGGGACTGCCGGATTCCTTAGAGGAGTCGGCACAGCTTGACGGAGCAGGATATTTTACCATTTTTATAAAAATCATTTCACCGTTATGTAAACCGGTATATGCGACCGTTGCCCTGTTTGTGGCAGTGTACCAGTGGAACTCCTGGTTTGATGCCATGCTGTACAACCGTATGAAATCCCAGTATACCACGCTGCAGTACGAACTGATGAAGCTCTTAAATTCCGTTATGCAGCAGAGCGGCAGCGCGGACGGCGCCAAAAATGTGGCAAACGCCAGTGCGGTAACGCCGGTAACGGTTCGGGCGGCGGCAACCATTATTACCATGCTGCCCATTGTCTGCCTGTATCCGTTTTTGCAGCGGTACTTTGTAGCCGGACTTACCATCGGCGGTGTAAAAGAATAATTTAAAAGAAATCCGGTATATGGTATAATACAGGCAATAACCGAAAGGATACCGGATTTATGAAAAAAGCCATTCTTATTGCCATTCCCGTGCTGCTTATCGTATACGTGCTTTTGGTGTGTGTACCGTATACCGGACAGGGAGCGGCAACGGAGGAAACCAGAGAAAACTTTCAAATAGAAAAATTTTACAGTGATACGGAGAGTGGAGAGCGGGCAAAAATCCTGTTCACGAATGAAGAGGCACTTACAGAAAGACTGTCTCTCATAGCGAACGCGAACGAGCGGATTGTGCTTTCCACCTTCGATTTTAAAGCGGATAACAGCGGAAAATGGATGTTATCCGCTCTTTATGATGCCGCGGAAAGAGGCGTGCAGGTGGAGGTCTTAATAGACGGCTTCTCCTTCTTTTCCTTAAAAAGCGGGAAGGAATATTTTAAGGCGCTGGGAAGCCTGCCGAATGCCACCATCAAGATTTACAATCCCGTCAATCTGTTAAAGCCTACAAAGCTGATGGCAAGGCTGCACGATAAATACCTGATTGCGGACGATACGGCTTACATTGTGGGCGGCAGGAATACCTACGATTATTTTTTAGGGGACGAAACCGACTATAAAAATTACGACTGGGACGTGCTGGTATACGGCGAAAACGATTTTCCTTCCTTAAAGGAGCTGCAGGCGTATGCCGAAACCATGTGGGAGACAGCGGACTCAAAGGTAAAATGCGAAGAAAAAAATCCCGGAAGCAGCACGAAAGAAGCGGCGGAGGAACTGAAGGCTTTGTATGAGAAAGGACTTTCCGAGCATCCCGGATGGTTTGCCAAAAGGGACTACCGGGAAGAAACGGAGCCGGTCAACAAAATAACCATCCTCACCAATCCCATACAGACGGGCATCAAGGAGCCGGTGCTTTTCTATGAAATGACGGAGCTTATGGCGGAAGCCGGAGAACCCATTACCTTCCATACGCCGTATATTATGTGCAACGATTATATGATGGAGCGGCTGCGGCTTGTGTGCGGCAGTGCGGAAACCACCATGATGACAAACTCCGTTGCCAACAACGGCAATCCCTTCGGGGCGGTGGATTATCAGGTGCACAGACAGGCATTGCTTGACACGGGGCTTGAGATTTTGGAATATGACAAGGGCATATCCTATCACGGCAAATGCTTCCGCATCGGAGACAGGCTGACTGCTATCGGTTCCTTTAACTGGGACATGCGCAGCGCTTATTTGGACACGGAAATGATGTTAGTGATTGACAGCGAAACGCTGAATGCACAGATGCGGGACTACATGAAAAGCTACGAGCAGGATGCTTTTAGCGTAAATGCGGACGGCAGTGTGGAAGAAAAGGACGGCGTGCTCCCGCAGGTGCTTTCCGGCAAACGGAAATGGCGGGTGATACTCATACGACCGTTTGACTCCCTCTTACGTTTTTTAATGTAAACAGAAACGGACTTTCTTTTAGAAAACGGAGAAAGAAATCGTAAAGTCTGCGGACGATGGAAGGATATGGAATTTTATGAAAAAGCGAATTTTTGAAATTATTCAGATAGGAAACCGGAAGGATACCATCAGCAAGGCGTTTGATATTTTTATCACGGTGGTCATCTTCTTAAATCTGGCGGCGACCATGACGGCAACCTTTGATGAGGCGGCAGCTTACATGCCCGTGCTGAACGGCATAGAGCTTGTGACGAGCATTATTTTCCTGGTGGAATACTGCCTGCGGATATGGACGGCGGACTGCCTTTACCCGGATAAAAAGGGCATAAAAGCGGTGCTTCGGTTTGTATTTTCCTTGTCCGGTCTGATTGATTTCTTTACCTTTTTCCCTACATTCCTGCCGTTCGTGTTCCCGACGGGCATGGTGGCATTCCGTATCTTTAGGGTCATCAAAATCTTCCGTCTGTTCCAGATAAATGCCCAGTATGATGCATTTACGGTGATTACCAATGTCTTAAAGGAAAAGAAGAGCCAGCTCTTTTCTTCCATCTGTATGATTTTAGTGTTTATGATGGCGGCGTCCCTCTGCATGTACAGTCTGGAGCACGAAGCCCAGCCGGAACAGTTCCAAAATGCGTTTTCCGGCATCTGGTGGTCGGTGTCCACGCTGCTGACCGTGGGATACGGCGATATTTATCCCATCACCACGTTGGGAAAAATGATGGCGACGGTGATTTCGTTTTTGGGCGTGGGCATGGTGGCTATCCCCACCGGTATTATTTCCGCCGGTTTTGTGGAACAGTATACCAAATTAAAAACGCTGGCGTATCATTCGGAGGAGCACGAGCTGAAATTTGTAACATCCACCCTGCAGCAGGGACATTCCTGGAACCATAAAGCGGTAAAGGAGATTGTTTTTCCGCCCCAGCTTATGCTGATTATGATTTTGCGCAAAGGGGAGGTTCTTGTACCGGACGGCAATACGGTGTTGGAATGCGGGGACAATCTGGTCATTGCGGCAAAGGACTACCGGGGCGACGAGGACATTAACCTGAAAGAGGTGCTCATCAAGGAAGAAAACGAATGGGTGGGCAGACAGATTAAGGACCTCAATATGTCCAGGCAGGAGCTGATTGTCATGATAAAAAGAAAGAGACGCACCTTTATTCCCAACGGTTCTACTTATATTAAGGAAGGGGATGTGCTGGTGATTTATTCCCGTGCAGCGGAAAATTAGGACATGCATAGGCTGCCGGCATAAAATAGAATATTTTAGGAAAGAATATTTTTGCAGTTAGCATATGCTTTTGGTTGACAAGCCTTAGTATGTCTGCTAATCTAAGAAAAGTCCTTAAGGGAGTAATCGGCATTTTGGATGCGGTAAGCCAACATTCTGGTAGCTGAATTTTCAGTGTAAATCCTGGTTTACCTTAATTGATGAGACTTAAGTACGGCACAGGCTGTACTTGTCTTTTTATGTATGTATGCAAGCAGGTACGGTGTTGTACCTGTTTTTTTATTGCTGTATAGGAATTTTCCTATAATCTTTTTTATGTAAGAGAGAATGAAAACGAAAACACGAAAGGCAGGATGAAAACATGGGAATTTGGGAACTATTTGTACTGGCGGTAGGCTTATCAATGGATGCATTTGCCGTATCTATCTGCAAGGGCTTATCTTTGGGAAAGATTAAGTGGAAGCATATGTGTATTGCAGGCCTCTGGTTCGGCGGCTTTCAGGCGCTGATGCCTCTGACCGGATATTTTCTGGGAAGCCTGTTTGCCGATATCTTTACAAAGTACGCACACTGGATTGCGTTTGTGCTTCTGGTATTTATCGGCGGCAGCATGATTAAGGAAGCATTCGGCAAGGAAGAAGTCAATGCGTCCATGAGCTTTCAGAGCATGCTGCTCTTAGCCATTGCCACTTCCATCGATGCACTGGCAGTCGGTGTCAGCTTTGCGTTCCTGCAGGTAAAAATCGTACCCGCAGTTTCCTTTATCGGTGTCATTACCTTCCTGCTTTCTGCCATTGGTGTTAAAATCGGCAGTATTTTCGGAGATAAATACCGCTCCAAAGCAGAAATCTGCGGCGGCGTGATTTTGATTTTAATCGGAGTGAAAACCTTATTGGACGGCATAGGAATTTTAGGATAAGTTTATAGTTTCTTAATTGACTAAAAGCGGCAGGAAAAATACAATAAAGTGTATTATGCTAAAAACGGAAAGGCATGGTTTGGTATGGGCAAGATTGCAAAGTATCTGGCGGAAGCATGGCCGGCTACCCTGATTGTATTCCTGCTGCTGGTGGTTCAGGCGTTCTGTGACCTGAGACTGCCGCAGTACACATCGGACATTGTGGATGTGGGCATCGGACAGGGCGGTATCGAGTATGCGGCGCCGGAAAAATTAAGAGAAGAAACTTATGAAGATTTAAGCCTGTTCATGACAGCAGAAGAAAGAAATACGGTTGCGGGAGCTTACAGGCAGGAAGAAGACGGTACTTATGAGCTTGTAAGCAGGGACAAAGAAACCTGCGAAAAGATAGATGAGGCCATGAAACTTCCCATGGTCTTTCTTTCTATGTTAAACAGCGGACAGTCACCCTATGACCTTAGTCAGATAAAAGACATGGTGGCAGCAGGCATGGTAACGGAGGATGATTTGCTTACCATGCGCGAGCAGGCACTTGCCCAGATGGGCGACCAGAGCGACACCATTGTAAAAGGGCAGGCGGTGCAGTTCATAAAGAACGAATACGAGGCAATGGGCGTGGATGCCGGCAAGGTACAGACGGATTTCCTGTGGAAGACCGGATTTAAGATGCTGGCGCTCTCGGCGCTGATGCTTTTGGCAGCCATTCTCACCGGTTATTTTGCTTCTGTAACGGCGGCGAAAATCGGTAAGAA
The DNA here is from genome assembly GCA_002432425.1 of Lachnospiraceae bacterium UBA5899. Lineage (GTDB taxonomy): Bacteria > Bacillota > Clostridia > Lachnospirales > Lachnospiraceae > Acetatifactor. The sequence continues at coordinate 16,036 of DJEL01000036.1, read as the reverse complement.
TTTAAGAGAGAAAATGTTTGCCAAGGTCATTTCTTTCTCCAGCGAGGAGATGGATAAATTCTCCGCCGCATCCCTGATTACCCGCTGCACCAACGATATCCAGCAGGTGCAGATGGTAATCGTAATCCTGCTGCGAATGGTTCTGTATGCGCCGATTATCGGTGTGGGCGGTGTCATCAAGGTTGTGAACACCGGTACCGGCATGGGCTGGATTATCGGTGTGGCGGTAGGCACCATTTTGGCACTGGTGCTGATACTCCTTCTGGTGGCAATGCCGAAGTTCAAGATTTTGCAGAGCTTAGTGGACAATATCAACCTGATTTCCCGTGAGATACTGACCGGTGTGCCGGTTATCCGTGCTTTCAGCAGAGAGCATTACGAAGAAAAACGATTTGACAAGGCAAACCGCGACCTGATGAAGACCCAGTTGTTTACCGGCAGGGTCATGAACTTCATGATGCCGGTGATGATGCTTATTATGAATGCCATTACCATTATGATTGTATGGTTCGGCGGCAAAAATATCGATGCGGGCACCATGCAGGTGGGCTCCATGCTGGCGTTCATTACTTACACCATGCAGATTGTCATGGCGTTCTTAATGCTGACCATGGTTTCCATTATGCTGCCGAGAGCGGGCGTGGCAGCGGACCGAATTGAAGAAGTGTTAAAGACAGAGCCGAAGATTACGGATAAGAAAGAGGTAAAGGACGCAGAGCTTACGGAAATAAAGGGCGAGCTTACCTTTGAAAACGTAGCATTCCGTTATCCCGAGGCGAAAGAAGATGCCCTGCACGACATTTCTTTCACCGCAAAGCCGGGAGAAACCACAGCCATTATCGGAAGCACCGGCTGCGGCAAATCCACTCTGCTTAATTTGATTCCCCGTTTTTATGATGTGACGGAGGGACGGATTTTACTGGACGGCGTGGACATCCGGGATATTTCCCAACACAAGCTGCGCAGTGTATTGGGACTGGTGCCCCAGAAGGCGGTGCTGTTCTCCGGCGATATTGCTTCCAATGTAAGGTTTGCCCATGAGGACATTTCCGATGAAAAGATGAAGAAGGCGGCGGAAATCGCACAGGCAACGGAATTTATCGACAGCAAGCCGGAAAAATACGAAAGTCCCATTTCCCAGGGCGGCACCAATGTGTCAGGCGGTCAGAAGCAGAGGCTTTCCATTGCCAGAGCCGTTGCGGCGGAACCGAAGATTTTCCTGTTTGACGACAGCTTTTCCGCACTGGACTATAAAACGGATGTGACGCTGCGGAAGGCACTGGCGCAGAATACGGCGGATGCAACCGTGATTATCGTGGCACAGCGTATCAGTACCATTCTGCATGCCAACCGGATTATCGTGCTGGAAAACGGCACCATAGCCGGTATGGGAACCCATGAAGAGCTGCTCGCAAACTGTCCTGCTTACCAGGAGATTGCGAAATCCCAGCTTTCCGAGAAAGAGTTGCAAGGAGGTGCAGGCGCATGAGTGAACAGCAGACAAACAAAGGACCCCGCAGACACGGACCCATGGGCGGCGGTCCCCGAGGCATGATGCCGGGAGAAAAGGCGAAAGACTTCAAAGGCACCTTTGCCAAGCTCTTAAAATATATGGGCAATTACAAATATGCCGTGCTGGCGGTAATGCTTTTTGCCGTCGGCGGCACGGTCTTCAATATTTTAGGACCCAAGGTATTAAGCAAGGCAACCACGGAGCTGTTTAACGGCCTGATGGCGAAGATTGCGGGTACCGGCGGCATTGACTTTGAAAAAATAGGCAGAATACTGATTCTGTTACTGGGACTCTACGTGTTAAGCGCCCTGCTTTCCTTTGTGCAGGGCTACCTGATGACGGGAATTGCCCAGAAGTTATGCTATCGTTTCCGTAGGGAAATTTCCGAGAAAATCAACCGTATGCCCATGGCATATTTTGAGTCCCGTACCGTGGGCGAAATTCTTTCCCGCATCACCAACGATGTGGATACCATGGGACAGAACCTAAGCCAGAGCATTACGACACTGATTACGTCCCTGACCACCATCATCGGTGTTCTGGTGATGATGCTTTCCATCAGTCCCCTGATGACCCTGATTGCGCTGGCAATTTTACCCATATCCGGAGGCCTGATTGGCCTGGTCATCAAGTTCTCCCAGAAGCACTTCGTGGCGCAGCAGACGTATCTCGGTAAAATTAACGGACAGATTGAGGAGTCCTTCTCCGGTCAGAATATCATCAAGGCATTTAATAAGGAAGAAGATACGCTGAGAGACTTTAAGGAAACCAATGAAGTCCTGTATGCTTCCGCCTGGAAGTCCCAGTTTTTATCCGGACTCATGCAGCCCGTTATGACCTTTGTGAGCAACTTAGGCTATGTGGCGGTTGCCATAAGCGGCAGTATTTTAGCCATTCAGGGTGTGATTGATGTGGGCGAAATCCAGGCGTTCATCCAGTATGTGAAGAACTTTACCCAGCCCATTACCCAGCTCGCCCAGGTGTCCAACCTGTTCCAGTCCACGGCGGCTGCGGCAGAAAGAGTTTTTGAATTCTTAGAGGAAGAGGAAGAAGACGTAACGGTGGAAAACCCTGTGAAGCTGTCCCATGTGGACGGTGCGGTTTCCTTTGAACATGTAGGCTTCGGCTATACACCGGACAAAATTGTCATCAAGGATTTCTCCTGTCAGGTGAAGCCCGGACAGACCATTGCCATTGTAGGCCCTACCGGCGCCGGCAAGACCACCATGGTAAAACTGCTGATGCGTTTCTATGATGTGAACAAGGGCGCCATTAAGGTGGACGGTCACAATGTAAAGGAATTCAACCGCAGCGACCTCAGGGAAAACTTCGGTATGGTATTGCAGGACACCTGGCTGTTCAAGGGCACGATTATGGAAAATATCCGGTATGGCAAGCTGGACGCTACGGATGAGGAGGTCATTGCGGCAGCCAAGGCAGCCCATGCCCACCATTTCATCCAGACACTGCCGGGCGGCTACCAGATGGAGCTGAACGAGGACGCCAGCAACGTGTCCCAGGGACAGAAGCAGCTCCTTACCATTGCCAGAGCCATTTTAGCGGACAATCCCATTATGATTCTGGACGAAGCCACCAGCTCTGTGGATACCCGCACCGAGGGCAGAATTCAGAAAGCGATGAACAATCTGATGAAGGGAAGAACCAGCTTTGTAATTGCGCACAGACTTTCCACCATCAAGGAAGCGGATCTGATTTTGGTAATGAAGGACGGAGACATTGTGGAGCAGGGCACCCACGAAGAACTGCTCCGTAAGAACGGTTTCTACGCAACCCTTTACAATTCCCAGTTCGAGGAAGCAACCGCCTGATAAAAATGTTCCTTTTTTGTACATTTTATGTTATAATGAGCCACAGAGAAGCAATAATGTGATGGGGAGGCAGTGCATGGGTGCGGAGCTCGTAAGTACTTTTGACATATATCAGGTTATCAGCCGTGCTATGGGCGCTATGAATGCACGGCTCTTAAATCACGGCGACATTGTCGGCTATATTTTTTACAACATGCTGAAGGTGGAGGGCAAGTACAGCGATACCGAGCTGGCGGAATGGGCGCTAATCGGTATGCTGCACGACGTGGGCGCCATCAAGACCAACATGAACAATGCCAGTCTGGCGACCATTGAAACGACCAACGTGTGGGCGCATTCCATATACGGCTATCTGTTTTTGCGGTATTTATCTCCGGTAGGGGACAAGGCGGACGTGGTGCTTTACCACCACCTTCCTTACAAACTGCACGAACAGATAAACAGCCGCTTCATAAGGGAAGCGCAGTATCTGACCATTGCGGACAAGATGGATTTGTTTGCCCGGGTGGAAGGGCACAACATGCCGAGGGATTATTTTTCCGCGAAAGCGGATGTGGACTTTGCCCAGAAGGCACTGGAGCGTTTTTACGTTGCCCAGAAGCGCTTCCATGTACTGGACAAACTGAAAACCGGTGAATACAAACAAGAAATGAATGCCTTGTTTAAGAATGCCACCTTCAACGAGCAGCAGAAAAAAGGCTTTTTGGAAATGCTGGTGTATTCCATTGATTTCCGGAGCCAGCAGACCGTTATCCACACCATGTCCACCAAGGCGTTTTCCTTGGAAATCGGTAAACTGATGAATGTGGGCACCAGGGATTTGGAAATTCTGTATTACGGCTCTCTTTTACATGATATCGGCAAAATCGTCATTCCGCTTTCCATACTGGAAGCGCCGAGACGACTTACCGATGAGGAAATGCGTATCATGAAAGCCCATGTGGTTATTACCGGCAGGATTCTGGAAGGCATCATGGATGAGCGGATTGTGAATGTAGCATACAGACACCATGAAAAGCTGGACGGCACCGGTTATCCGCAGGGACTGCAGGCAGAGGATTTGAGCCGGCTTGAAAGAATTGTTGCGGTGGGGGATATTTTAAGCGCTCTTTACAGCAAGAGAAGCTATAAGGACTCCTTCCCGCCGGAAAAAATAAAAGGTATCTTAAAAGGCGATGCCGATAACGGCAAGATAAGCAAAGAGATAGTGGACGTGGTGCTGAAGAATTTCGACGGTATTATCAGCCGTTACGAGAAACAGCGTAACTTAACCATGGAACGCTACATGGAAATCACCGCCCAGTACGATAGCATCTACGAGAAGTTCAAAGCGTTTGATGCATAAAAAACAGCCTGAGCTTATTCTTTACAGACTCTCAGTCATCGTCGGTACTTAGGTGCTGTATTTTAGCACCTTATGTACCGCTACGGTGACTGCGAAGCGAGAGCGCGTCTGTAACGAATAACTCAGGCGTTTTCTTTTTTATACCTGTATGACAACAGAGGCGGAAGCACCACCCTCTATGCCTGCCAGCGGCCGGAAGCGCCGCAGGGAAGCACAAGCCCGGTGCCGCTTACCGGCAATCCGATTTCCTCCGCCGCAACTTTTCCGCCGAACTGCTTCTTTACGGTAAGATTAAGCATATAGGACAGTACCGCAGGCTGCAGACCGGTCGTGTAGGAGTTAATGAGGAAGAACAGGGGCTTATCCGACAAAAGCTTTGTGGTCAGTTCCACAAAGGGGAAGATGTTTTCCTCGATTTTCCAGATTTCACCCTTGGGACCTCTGCCGTAGGAAGGCGGGTCCATGATAATGCCGTCGTAATGATTGCCGCGGCGGATTTCCCGCTCCACAAATTTGGTGCAGTCATCCACCAGCCAGCGGATGGGAGCGTCGGCAAGCCCGCTGGCTGCCGCATTTTCCTTCGCCCAGGAAACCATACCCTTGGAAGCATCCACATGGGTGACCTGCGCACCGGCTTTGGCAGCGGATACGGTAGCGCCGCCGGTGTAGGCAAACAGGTTCAGCACTTTTACGGGACGTCCGGCATGGGCAATCAAATCGGAAAACCAGTCCCAGTTGACCGCCTGCTCCGGGAACAGACCGGTGTGCTTGAAGCTGAAGGGTTTTAAATGGAAGGTAAGCTCCTTATAGGAAATGCTCCATTCGTCCGGGAGATTTAGGAACTCCCATTCGCCGCCGCCTTTGCTGCTTCTGTGGTAATGGCCGTTTTTCTTTTTCCAGCCCGGATGCTCATGAGGGGTGTTCCAGATGACCTGGGGGTCGGGACGCACCAGCAGGTATTTTCCCCAGCGCTCCAGCTTTTCCCCGCCGGAGGTATCCAGCACTTCGTAATCTTTCCAGTTATTTGCAATCCACATGGTAATAAACAAACCTTTCTTTGAATAATTTCTTCCATATTATATATATCCCTCTCTTATACTACACAGAATTACACTTCTTTGCAAGAAAAGACTTGTATTTTGCGTTAAGACACTGTAAAATTCATAAATATGTGAAAGACATGTATATTTATACGAAAAGGAGAACGCTTATGAAGGGTGATATGGTAGAACTTGCGGCCTTTGTCTGCTACCTGGTGGTAGTACTGGCTGTGGGAGTATATTTCTTTTTAAAAGGAAAGAAGACAGAATCGGGAGATAAGGATTATTTCTTAGGCGGCAGAAATATGAACGGACTGGTGGCAGCCCTTTCCGCCGGAGCCTCCGATATGAGTGCATGGGTGCTCATGGGACTTCCCGGTTCCATTTATTTGTACGGTATGGGTCAGGTATGGATTTCCGTGGGACTTTTAATCGGTACCATCTGCGCGTGGGTTTTCGTGGCGCCGAGACTCCGCCGGTATTCCATTAAGGCAAACGATTCCATTACCATTCCGCAGTTTCTGGTAAATCGCTTCCAGTCTAAAAATCCGGCACTGCAGATTATCTGCGCCATTATTTTTATTATTGCCTACTGCATCTACGCAGCATCCAGTATTGTGGCATGCGGTTCCCTGTTTGTCACCGTGTTCGGCGTGGTGGAATTTAATCTGTTTGGTCTGCACGTTGTGATGAATGAACTGTTCTACATGATTTTAGCAACCTGCGTTATTTTGTTCTATACGTTCTTGGGCGGCTTCAATGCCGTATGCTGGACGGACTTTTTCCAGGGCATGCTGATGCTCTTAGCGCTTATGACGGCTCCCATTGTGGCGCTGTTTGCCATGCAGGGGGCGGACTTTACTCCGCTTGCACCGGTTGTAACGGGTGAACATTACTACAGCTTCTTATCCACCGGTAAATGGGACTGGGGCAGTATCTCCGATATTGTAAGCGGTCTCGGCTGGGGACTCGGTTACCTGGGTATGCCTCATATTCTGATTCGTTACATGTCCATCCGTTCCGAAAAAGAAATGAAAAAATCCTGTATTGTGGGAAGCACCTGGACAGCCCTTATTTTAATTATGGCTTCCGCAGTAGCGCTGGTAGGACATGAATATCTGGGCACATACCTGGATGACGGCAGCAAGAGCCTTATCTTTGTATATATGGTAAGAAGCCTGTTCCCGGCGTTACTCTCCGGCGTTCTGCTTTCTGCAATCCTGGCGGCATCCATGAGTACGGCGGATTCCCAGCTTTTAGCATCCTCCTCCGCATTTGCATCCGATGTATATAAGCCTGTTTTCCGCAAGAATGCTTCCAATAAGGAAATGCTCTGGGCGGGCAGAATAATCGTAGCTGTTATTTCTGTTGTAGCCATGATTATTGCCTTAAGCCCGAACTGCAAGGGTATTATGGCACTGGTGGAATGTGCGTGGGCGGCATTCGGTTCCGCATTCGGTCCGACCATCGTGCTTGCATTATATTGGAAGAGATTTACCTATAAGGGTGCGGTTGCCGGTATTGTGGGCGGCTTTGTGACAGACGCCATCTGGTATGCGTTCCTGTCGGAAAGCACCGGTCTTTACGAAATCATTCCCGGCTTTGCCGTAGGACTTGCGGCAGCGGTTATCGTATCCCTGCTTGACAAGAAACCTTCCAAAGAAGTGGAAGAAATGTTTGAAGCAGCCAAGGAAAAAACAGAATAATGAAGAAATCAGTCCTTTTTCAAAAAAGTACAATTTAAATACAATTTTTTTGAAAAAGGACTTGCTTTTTTTTGAGGAGTAATGTAAAATACTCCTTGCTGTGGCATGATAGCGATGAAGCGTGAGGTTGCTGCTGATGGGTGATGCCGGATAGCAGGTTTTCCGTGGAGCGAATGTCAAGTTAGGAAACTGACGACAAGTCACTGTACAGACAATCAGGTCTGCCGATAGGCAGAAACAACCGTGAGAAACGAAGCAGTTTAAATGTATTGTGTTCGGCTGCAGGACACACACGGGAGAGTGTACAGTCACCGCTTGTCGTACTTCAATTAAAAGTGCGAAAAGGAGGCGACTTTTTTTATGGCAACGAGTCAAGTAATGAGAATTACACTGAAAGCGTACGATCATCAGTTAGTAGATGCATCTGCCAAAAAAATCATCGAAACAGTCAAGAAGAATGGAGCTCAGGTAAGCGGACCGGTACCCCTTCCTACTAAAAAGGAAGTAGTTACTATCCTCCGTGCAGTTCACAAGTACAAAGATTCCCGTGAACAGTTCGAACAGAGAACCCATAAGAGACTTATCGATATCATTACACCGACACAGAAAACAGTTGATGCATTGCAGAGACTGGAAATGCCTGCAGGTGTTTACATTGATATTAAGATGAAGAACAAGTAATTCAACATCTTAAGAAACATAATATCCCCTACTAGTATGGACGCCGAGTATTGGACATCGAATACGGTATGCGCCCCGCTGTAGAATAAACAGGAGGAAAACATGAAGAAAGCAATTTTAGCAACAAAAGTCGGAATGACTCAAATCTTCAACGAAGACGGTGTTCTTGTTCCCGTAACCGTTCTTCAGGCAGGACCTTGTGTAGTAACCCAGGTTAAGACAGTTGAAAACGACGGTTACAGTGCAGTACAGGTTGGCTTCGTAGACAAGAAAGACAAGATCATCAACAAAGATGCAAGCGGAAAGAAAGAAATCGTTCACGCACACGGCGTAAACAAGGCTATGCAGGGACATTTCAAGAAAGCCGGCACAACATCCAAGAGATATGTAAGAGAATTCAAATTTGAAAATGCAGAAGAATATGCTCTCGGTGCAGAGATTAAAGCTGATATCTTCGCAGCAGGCGACAAGATTGATGCTTCCGCAATTTCCAAAGGTAAAGGTTTCCAGGGTGCGATCAAGAGATTTGGTCAGCACAGAGGACCTATGAAGCATGGTTCCAAATTCCATCGTCATCAGGGTTCCAATGGTGCCTGCTCCTCACCCAGCCGTGTATTCAAGGGAAAAGGAATGCCCGGACATATGGGTTGCGTAAAAGTAACTGTTCAGAACCTCGAAGTAGTAAGAGTAGATGCTGACAAGAACTTACTTTTAGTAAAGGGCGCAGTACCCGGTCCCAAGAAAGCATTAGTGACCATTAAAGAAACCGTAAAGGCAGAAAGCTAATCGCTTGCGGCTTGAAGATGAAAGGAGGACTTAGACAGAAATGGCAAACGTATCTGTTTATAACATGGAAGGCAAAGAAGTCGGAACAATCGACTTAAACGATGCTATTTTCGGCGTAGAAGTGAACGAACATCTGGTACACATGGCAGTTGTTCAGCAGCTTGCAAATAATCGTCAGGGTACACAGAAAGCAAAGACACGTTCTGAAGTATCCGGTGGCGGAAGAAAACCTTGGAGACAGAAAGGAACCGGTCATGCAAGACAGGGTTCAACAAGATCTCCCCAGTGGGCAGGCGGCGGTGTTGTATTCGCTCCCGTTCCCAGAGATTACTCTTTCAAATTAAACAAGAAAGAGAAGAGAGCAGCTCTTAAGTCTGCACTGACCAGCAAGGTTCAGGACAACAAGCTTATCGTAGTTGACGAGCTTAAGTTTGACGAAATCAAGACCAAGAGCTTTGCAAACGTTATGAAGAACCTGAACGTAACAAAGGGACTTGTAGTTTTAGCTGAGAACGACGCAAACGTAGTTCTTTCCGCAAAGAACATCCCCACGGTTCAGACCACTTTAACCAACACCTTAAACGTTTATGACGTGATGAAGGCAGGCACTGTTGTTCTTACCAAGGACGCTGTTGCAAAGATGGAGGAGGTATACGCATAATGGCAGACATTAAATACTATGACGTTATCCTCAAACCGGTTATTACCGAAAAGAGTATGGCTGGTATGGGCGAAAAGAAATATACTTTCCTGGTTCATCCGGATGCAAACAAGACACAGATTAAAGAAGCTGTGGAAAAAATGTTCGATGGCGCTAAAGTAGAGAGAGTTAACACCTTGAACTACGACGGAAAGAATAAGAGACGCGGCATGACCACCGGCAAGACTGCTAAGACCAAGAAAGCAGTTGTATGGCTTACCGCTGACAGCAAAGATATCGAAATCTTCGCTGGCTTATAAGATTTTTAAGTATGCGGCTTAGGGGCTGCGCAAAATAATTGAGCAAAGGAGATACAACAATGGGAATTAAGACATACAACCCATATACACCTTCGAGAAGAAATATGACCGGTTCTGATTTTTCCGAGATTACCAAGACTACTCCTGAAAAATCACTGTGCGTATCTTTGGACAAGAGCGCTGGTCGTAACAATCAGGGTAAGATTACCGTCAGACATCGCGGCGGCGGATCCAGAAGAAAATACAGAATCATTGATTTCAAGAGATATAAGGATGGCATTCCTGCAACTGTAATCGGTATCGAATACGACCCGAACAGAACTGCAAACATCGCTCTTATCTGCTATGAAGACGGCGAGAAGGCTTACATTCTTGCACCCGAAGGCCTGACAGACGGCATGAAGGTTATGAACGGTGAGCACGCAGAAGTAAGAACAGGTAACTGCCTGCCTTTGGCTCAGATCCCTGTAGGTACTCAGGTACACAACGTAGAATTATATCCCGGCAAGGGCGGCCAGTTAGTTCGTTCCGCTGGTAACAGCGCACAGCTTATGGCTAAGGAAGGCAAATATGCTACCTTAAGACTTCCCTCCGGTGAAATGAGAATGGTTCCTCTCAACTGCAGAGCAACCGTTGGTATTGTAGGCAATGTAGACCACAGCCTTGTAAACTTAGGTAAAGCAGGACGTAAGCGTCACATGGGTATCCGCCCTACCGTTCGCGGTTCCGTTATGAACCCCAACGACCATCCTCACGGTGGTGGTGAAGGCAAGACCGGTATCGGACGTCCGGGTCCCTGCACTCCTTGGGGCAAACCTGCACTCGGCTTAAAGACACGTAAGAAGAAAAACAAGTCCAACAAGCTGATTGTAAGAAGAAGAGACGGCAAGGCCATCAAATAATTAAGGAGGAGAGACAATGGCTAGATCACTGAAAAAAGGACCTTTCGCAGACAAGAGCCTGTTAAAAAAGGTTGACGCATTAAATGCATCAGGACAGAAGCAGGTTATCAAGACCTGGTCCCGTCGTTCTACAATTTTCCCTTCTTTTGTGGGACATACAATTGCAGTACATGACGGTAGAAAGCACGTTCCTGTATATGTAACAGAAGATATGGTTGGACACAAGCTCGGCGAGTTCGTTGCAACCAGAACATTTAGAGGACATGGAAAAGACGAAAAGAAGTCAAAAGTAAGATAATTTCACTTCAATAGTTGAAAGGAGGACCAATTCTATGGCTAAGGGACATAGAAGTCAAATTAAAAGAGAAAGAAACGCGCAGAAAGATACAAGACCTTCAGCTAAGATCTCTTACGCAAGAGTTTCTGTTCAGAAAGCATGTTTCGTATTGGATGCCATCAGAGGCAAGGATGTTCAGACTGCTCTGGCAATCTTAACCTATAATCCCAGATATGCATCCGGCGTTGTAAAGAAGTTATTGGAATCTGCAGTAGCCAATGCTGAAAATAATAATGGTATGAATCCTGCTAACCTTTATGTTGCAGAATGCTTCGCTAACAAGGGACCTACCATGAAGAGAGTAAGACCCAGAGCACAGGGCAGAGCATACAGAATTGAGAAGCAGATGAGCCACATCACCGTTATTCTGGATGAGAAGAAATAGGAAGGGAGTCAAGAGTTATGGGACAGAAAGTTAATCCTCACGGCCTGAGAGTCGGCGTTATTAAAGATTGGGATTCTAAATGGTACGCTGATGCTGAATTCTCTGACTATTTAGTAGAGGACTACAACATCAGAAAGTATCTGAAGAAGAAATTATATGCTGCAGGTGTTTCCAAGATTGAAATCGAAAGAACATCTGACAGAGTAAAAGTTATCATCTATACCGCTAAGCCCGGTGTTGTAATCGGTAAGGGTGGTGCAGAAATCGAAGTAACTAAGGCAGAACTTGCCAAGCTTACCGGCAAGAAAGTTTTAGTTGACATCAAAGAAATCAAGAGACCGGATAAGGATGCACAGCTTGTTGCGGAAAACATTGCACAGCAGCTTGAAAACCGTGTATCTTTCAGACGTGCCATGAAGTCCTGCATGGGCAGAACCATGAAGGCAGGTGCACAGGGTATCAAGGCTTCCTGTTCAGGACGTCTGGGCGGTGCAGATATGGCTCGTACCGAGTTCTACAGTGAGGGAACAATTCCTCTGCAGACATTGAGAGCAGATATTGACTATGGCTTCGCAGAAGCTGACACCACATACGGTAAAGTCGGTGTTAAGGTTTGGATTTACAAAGGCGAAGTTCTTCCCACTAAAAATCAGGAAGGGAGCGAGAAATAATTATGTTAATGCCTAAGAGAGTAAAGCGTCGTAAACAGTTCCGCGGCAGTATGGCAGGTAAAGCTATGAGAGGCAATACCTTAAGTTACGGCGAATTCGGTCTGGTTGCATTAGAGCCCTGCTGGATTAAAGCAAATCAGATTGAAGCAGCCCGTATTGCTCTTACCCGTTATACCAAGCGTACCGGTAAAGTATGGATTAAGATTTTCCCGGATAAGCCCGTAACCGTTAAGCCTCTTGGAACTCGTATGGGTTCCGGTAAAGGTGCCGTTGATGGTTGGGTAGCAGTTGTTAAACCTGGACGTGTAATGTTTGAAATCGCAGGAGTTCCCGAGGAATCTGCAAGAGAAGCATTACGTCTTGCAATGCACAAGCTTCCTTGCAAGTGCAAGGTTGTTTCTAAAGCAGATCTGGAAGGCGGTGTGGCAGAAAATGAATAAATTCGTAGAAGATTTGAGAAATAAATCAGATGCAGAATTAGCACAGGAATTAGTTGCTGCAAAGAAAGAACTTTTCAATTTGAGATTCCAGAACGCAACCAATCAGTTGGACAATACAGCAAGAATTAAAGAAGTAAGAAAGAATATTGCCCGTATTCAGACTGTTATTACCGAGAAAGCAAACGCATAATCGGTTTCGTTCACAAGGCCCCGTGAGGGCGGAATTTCAGAAAGGAGATTTTGATCGTGGAAAGAAATTTAAGAAAAACACGTACCGGTAAGGTAATCAGCAATAAGATGGATAAGACAATCGTTGTTGCTATTGAAGAGCATGTTAAGCATCCCCTTTACAAGAAAATCGTAAAAGATACTTACAAATTAAAGGCTCATGACGAAAACAATGAATGCAATATCGGCGATACCGTTAAAGTAATGGAAACAAGACCTCTCTCCAAGGATAAGAGATGGAGACTTGTTGAAATCGTTGAAAAGGCTAAATAATCCAGGCCCTAAAGAGAATTTCGGTACAATTTTGGAAGGAGAAATAACATGGTTCAGCAAGAGAGCAGACTTAAAGTTGCTGATAACACCGGTGCAAAGGAACTTCTCTGCATCAGAGTTATGGGCGGCTCTACAAGAAGATATGCACAGATTGGCGATATCATTGTTGCTTCTGTTAAAGATGCAACACCAGGCGGCGTTGTAAAAAAAGGTGATGTAGTAAAGGCTGTTGTCGTTCGTTCCGTTAAAGGCGCACGTCGTAAAGATGGTTCTTACATCAAATTTGATGAAAATGCTGCAGTAATCATCAAAGATGACAAGACTCCGAGAGGAACTCGTATCTTTGGACCGGTAGCGAGAGAACTTCGTGAGAAGCAGTTCATGAAGATTGTTTCCCTTGCACCCGAAGTATTATAAGGAGGTATCCCATGGCTACATTAAAAATCAAAAAAGGTGATACCGTAAAGGTCATCGCCGGCAAAGATAACGGCAAAGAAGGCAAAGTTATTGCCGTAGACCACAAGAACAGCAAAGTAACAGTTGAAGGCGTAAACATGATTACAAAGCATGCAAAACCTTCTCAGGCTAACCCCAACGGCGGAATTCTTCAGAAAGAAGCTCCGATTGACCTGTCCAACGTAATGTATGTTCACGAAGGCAAGGTTACCAGAATCGGCTTCAAGGTAGAAGACGGCAAAAAAGTTCGTGTTGCTAAGACAACCGGCAAAGTGATTGATTAATTCGGGGAAGGAGGAAACAAAGCGTGAGCAGACTTAAAGATTTATATAACAGTGAAATTAAAGACGCCATGGTTAAGAAGTTCGGTTACAAGAACGTAATGGAAATCCCCAAGATTGACAAAATCGTAATCAACATGGGCGTTGGCGAAGCAAAGGAAAACGCAAAGGTTCTGGAAGGCGCTGTTAAGGATATGGAAACCATTACCGGACAGAAAGCTATTCTGACCAAGGCTAAGAATTCCGTAGCAAACTTCAAAATCCGTGAAGGCATGCCTATCGGATGCAAGACCACCTTACGTGGTGACAAGATGTATGAGTTCCTGGATCGTCTGGTAAACTTAGCATTACCCCGTGTACGTGACTTCAGAGGTGTAAACCCTAATGCATTCGACGGCAGAGGTAACTATGCACTTGGTATTAAGGAACAGATTATCTTCCCTGAAATCGAATATGATAAGGTAGATAAAGTAAGAGGTATGGATATCATTATCGTAACCACTGCAAAGACAGATGAAGAGGCACGTGAATTATTAAAATTATTCAACATGCCATTCGCTAAATAGGAGGTAAATTCATGGCTAAGACATCTATGAAGTTAAAACAGCAACGTAAGCCCAAGTTCTCTACCCAGGCTTACACACGTTGCAAGATCTGCGGACGTCCCCATTCTGTTTTAAGAAAATATGGAATTTGCAGAGTTTGCTTCCGTGAACTTGCATACAAGGGACAGATTCCCGGCGTGAAGAAAGCAAGCTGGTAGGATGAAAAGATTTACTAAGCCGGCACAAAACGCCGACTAAGAAAATCTATATTTCATCCCCGGAAGAATGCCTGCGGCATTCTTTGGGGCTTGCACGGTACCATCTGAAGTTTATCAGACTCTTTAGAGTCTGGTTTTCGAGATGGAAACGTAATTTAAGCATGGTTCAAGTCAAAATTATAAGGAGGAAACTAAATCATGACTATGAGTGATCCTATTGCAGATATGCTTACAAGAATCCGTAACGCAAACACTGCAAAACATGACACAGTTGATGTTCCTTCTTCCAAAATGAAACTGGCTATTGCACAGATTTTATTAGAAGAAGGCTATATTAAGAAATACGATATCGTAGAAGAAGGCAACTTCAAGACCATCCGCATTACCTTAAAGTACAATGCAGATAAGACTGAAAGAATTATCTCCGGTATCAAGAGAATCAGCAAGCCCGGTCTTCGTGTATATGCCGGCAAGGAAGATCTGCCTAAGGTACTCGGCGGACTCGGTATTGCAATCATTTCCACAAACCAGGGTGTTGTAACCGACAAGAAGGCAAGAGAGCTGCAGGTTGGCGGCGAAGTTCTTGCATTCGTATGGTAATTAACCGGAAACTATAAACCTAATAAAATATTATAGGAGGTACGGGCATGTCACGTATAGGTAGAATGCCAATCGCAATTCCTGCAGGCGTAACTGTAGAGGTTGCAGAAAATAACAAAGTGACCGTTAAGGGTCCTAAGGGAACTCTTGAGAGAGTTCTTCCTCACGAGATGGAAATCAAAGTTGAGGGCGCAGAAGTAGTAGTTTCAAGACCCAATGATTTAAAGAAAATGAAATCTTTACACGGTTTAACCAGAACCCTTATTCATAACATGGTAGTCGGTGTTACCGAAGGTTATGAAAAGAAGCTGGAAGTAAACGGTGTAGGTTACAGAGCAGCTAAGTCCGGTAAGGTTCTGACCTTATCCTTAGGATACTCTCATCCCGTAGAGATGACTGATCCCGAAGGTATCGAAACAGTTCTTGACGGACAGAACATCATTATCGTAAAAGGTATTGATAAAGAAAAAGTTGGCCAATTCGCAGCTGAAATCAGAGATAAGAGAAGACCTGAACCTTACAAGGGCAAGGGTATTAAGTATGCTGATGAGACAATCAGACGTAAAGTTGGTAAGACTGGTAAGAAATAATAGATAAGGAGAGTATGAAAATGGTTAGTAAAGAATCAAGACAAGAAATTCGTGTTAAAAAGCACATGAGAATACGTAACCGTTTCAGCGGTACTGCCGAAAGACCCCGTCTGGCCGTATTCAGAAGCAATAATCATATGTATGCTCAAATTATCGACGATACAGTTGGTAACACATTAGTATCTGCTTCTACTCTTGAAAAAGAAATCAAGGCAGAGCTGGAAAAGACCAATAACGTTGATGCAGCAGC
>DJEL01000038.1 GCA_002432425.1 Lachnospiraceae bacterium UBA5899 | reverse complement strand
TTAATTTTTCATTTTAGGTCTCTCTTATGAAGCAAGGATAACAGAAACGGTGTCCCATAAATGTCACTTTTAATCTATTTCTATCTGGTATTTGTCGTAGAAGTAATCCACAATTCTCTTGTAGCCCCATTCCTGAGTGGCGGCACCGTCCTCCAGAGCTTCCGTCATGGGCACAAAGCCCCAGCGCAGCCCGGATATACCCATGTTGGTATTCTGGCATACGGTGTGGTACACCGCATATTCGCCTCTTTCGTAACCCATCATAATAAGAAGTTCACTCTGGGTATTGTCCGTCAGTACATCATAGCCTTCCGCTTCAAAATACTTGCCGGCATTCTCCGTAAACTGGTCGTTTAAGTATGCCACAACCTCTTTATCGTCGGAATCCACCTGCTCCACATATTCGGAAGCCTCGGCACAGTAAATTTCCGCCTGATAAATAATATAGTCCGAAGCGTCCACCCGGAAGGTAAAATCAAAGGTCGCATTGTCGCTGAAACGGATACAGAAGAAAGCCATATCCGTATCCTCGGAAGAGGCATCGCTGACGTTGTAATAATCCACATAAACAATATTATGCTCTAAATCATAGGCGCTGATGTCGGGAAGCAGTTTACAGGAAATGGCAATGCCGATGGCTTCCTTTACACCGCCGAAAACCTCACCCGTATTTAGCTCCGTCTCACTTAAGGACATGGTTTTCTGCAGGCCGTTAGTGTTTACCAGCGCCGCCATCATGCTCTGCACTTTCTCTCCGGCATTGCTTTCCACGGGCGTCCGGAAAGAAAAGCCTTCCCTTTCCACCGCATGGGCTTCCTTCATATCCTTGTTGTCCGAAAAATTGCTGTACGCAAAGGGAGCAAGATACGTGGACAGCGCTAATATGAGCATCAGAAGAATGCTGATACTGTAGTCAAGGATGCTGCCGTTTTTCTCATTTTTCTGTTTCATGCAGCACCTCCTTTGCCGGGAACGTCAGGGTGATGCAAGTGCCTTCGCCCATTTTACTCTCAATTTTCCACTCTGCCTTATGAAGCGCCACAATACGGCTGCACAAAGTCAGTCCAAGACCGGCGCCGCCCTCCTTGCGGGAGCGGGATTTGTCCACCATGTAAAATGCCTCCGTAACCTTGTGGATTTCCTCTTCCGGCATACCGCGGCCGTTGTCGCGGATGGCAAACCGGTACCCTTCCTCCTCCGCTCTTCCGGTTACGGTAATTTTTCCCTTAGGGGAAAGTGCCTTCCGGGCATTGTCCACCAGATTTACAAATAAGGAAAGAAGCAAATCCTTTTCCCCGTAAACCGTGCCTTCTTCCACATCGGTATACAGGGTGATTTCTTTATCGGAAAGACTCTTCGCCGTAATCCTTTCCACTTCTTCCATAAGTGTCCGGGCAGAATGCGGCGTATACGAAATCTTTTCATTCTGGGTCACAATCAGGTCAAGCAGCTTAAAGGAAAGGCTTTCCAGACGCTTGCCCTGGGAGTAAATGTAATTGGCTGCCTCCACGGTTTCTTCCTTGTCAAGGTCCATGGTGCGCAGCATGTCCGCATATCCGACAATGGAGGTCAGCGGCGTTTTCAGCTCATGGGCAAAAGAAGCGGTAAAATCCTCCTGTTTGCGGGCATTGTCCTTCAGTTCATCCATCTTCTGGGTCAGATTGTCCGCCATGATGTTAAAATCCTGCGCCAGCGTACCGATTTCATCCTCGCTGTAAACCTCCGCACGGGTGTCGTAATCCCCCACCGCAAAACGCTTGGTGGTATCGGAAAGGCTCGCCACCGACCGGGTTAAGAAACGGGATACAATAAAAATAACCACGCCCGCCACCACAACAAGGCAAAGCATAATCACCCGGTACTGGCTGTAAAAGCTGTTCCGTTCTTCGTACAAATCGGTGATGTCTTTGGCGCTTTCCAGATAATAGTTTCTGCCTCCAATCACACTTTTACAGATAAAAATCAGATATTTTTTTCCGTCGTTTTCCAACACCTGATATACGCAGTCCGCATCCGTCAGTTTTTCAATCAGACCGTTTTCCAGACGAAGCTCCTGATTTTCGTAAACCAGATACCTGCCGTCACGGTAAAGCTTGTAGGAATATTCATTTTTGTCTAAGTTGTTCACCACCGATTCCGTCAGCGCCCTGACGATTTTTTCCGTCCGGTAATTCTCGGAAATGGAGTTCATATTTACCTCAAAGGCAAACTGGAACATACGGTTTTCCCGGTTTCCTTCTTCAATTTCCTTGTTTAAGGAATTACGGAAGGTCTGGGAAATCAGCCAGATGCCGAACACGCTGAAAACCATGGTGATAATAGCCGTAAAAGCAAAAAATATTTTCCAGAAAAATTTCATAAATGAAAATAACTCCTCATTTTGCGGCGCAGGCTATGCCTCCAGGCGGTAGCCCACTTTGTAGACAGCTACGATTTTATTCTCCCAGTGCAGTTTTCTCTTCAGTCGCTGCACATGCAGATCCACCGTCCTGCTTTCTCCCATATCTTCCCCTTCCCAGACACTTTCGTAAATCACATCCCGGTACAGGGCAATGTTTTTGTTGCGGATAAACAAAAGAAGCAGTTCAAATTCCTTTAAGGTAAGAATTACCTGCTGCCCGTTCTGCATTACGGTACGGGACTCCGTATCCACCTCAATGTCCAGAATTTTAATGATTTTTTCCGCTTTGTTGTACCGGCGGAGCACCGTTTCCACACGCGCCAGCAGTTCTACAATCTCAAAGGGCTTGGAAATATAATCGTCCGCGCCTTTTTTCAGTCCCTTTACCTTATTTTCCACCGTACCCATCGCCGTAATAAAAATAACCGGTGTGTTCAGGGTCTGGGCATATTCCAGAAGTTCATAGCCGTTAATCTTGGGGAGCATGATGTCCAAAAGAAACAAATCAAACTTCTCCGCCGCCATCATGTCCGCAGCCTCCTGTCCGTCAAATGCACATTTACACTGATAACCCGCCTTTGTCAGATTCATACGAATCAGATTGTTGATGGGCTCTTCATCCTCCACGATTAAAATTTTTATCATTTCGTCACCGCGCCTTTCTGCCGCCTGCCGCCGTTTTCCTCATTCCGCCTTACAAAACGGATAAAATCAGCATTTCCACACTGACCGTATCCTTCAGCCTGCCCGTTTTTACCGCTTCTTCCGCTTCCACGCATTTTACCACGGCAGCTTTTAATTCTCTTTCCTTAAACCGGGACGCCTGCGTCACATTCTTGCCCGCAATAAAGGGGGGCAGCCCGATTTTTTCTCCGATGCTTCTATTGTCAAAGCCCTTGCCCTTCAACTGCTTCACCTGCAGAAGCAGATTCATCTGCCTGGCAATTAAAAACAAAATCCGCATGGGCGGCTCTTTTAACGCCAGCAAATCGTAATATAAAAGCAATGCTTTCTTCGTCTGTTTTTCCGAAATGGCTGTCACCATATCAAAAATGTGGTTGGTAATGTTTACTACGCAGATACTGTCCACATCTTCTTTTTCAATCACTTCTTTATCCATGCAGTAGCAGCTCAGTTTTTCCAGCTCCGTGCGGATGTTTTCCATATCCGTTCCGACTTTTTCCAGAAAATACTCCAGTATATTCTCCGTAATTTTCTTGCCGTCCTGCTTTAGTACCCCTGCCGACCAGCGCTTCAGTGTCTGCTCGTCCTGCTGCTTCATTTCACAGACATAACCGGTCTGCTGCACCTGCTTAAAGAGCCTGCTTCTCTTGTCAACCTCGCTTTCGCAGAACACAAAATAGGTCTGGGAACCGCTGTCCTTTAAGCCCGCGATGTACTCCGCCAGCTTTTCCCCGCCGCTCTTAAAAAGCCCGGTGCCGTCCATGACGATAACCCGCCTGTCCGCAAAGAACGGCATGGTTTCCGCCACATCAATAACTTCTCCCACATTGACATCCTTGCCCTCAAAGCAGTTCATGTTCATGGCATCTCCGTTGCCCAGAAGTGCTTTTTTCAGCCTGTCCCTGTACTGTTTGCGAAGGTACGCTTCCTCTCCGTACAAAAGATATGCCTGCTTAAATTGTCCGCTTCGTAAGTCCTCATTAATCCTCTGCACGTTTCCGCCGCCCTTCTTTTTGCGTTTCCCGCAATAAAAAAATCTGCCATAACGAAACTGCCGTCACTGCAAGTTTCATTATAACAGATTTCATGGGTAAGCTCTACTTTTTTCTGGAATTTACAAATTTACAAAATTATCCGTTATTCTGTTCCCTGTTTCTACATCCTGTCCGGTGCGGAAAATCCCAGCACATCGATACAGGTTTCCATAATTTCTTTCGTCAGTACCAGAAGAGCAATCAGGCCTTCTTTTCTCTTCTCATCCTCTTCCGCCAGAATTCTGGTTTCGTGGTAGAAACGGTTGAAGGCGTTTGCCAGATCGTAGATGTAAGCGCAAATCTTGTGGGGCGCCAGTTCGGCTCCTGCACTCTCCATGGTGCTCTTAAAGCCCGCAAGCTGCATCATCAGATCCTTTTCGGAGGGGCTTACGGCATCCATAAGTTCTGCCGTATCCGGATTGTTGCCCTGTTCCTTATACTTGTTCAGGATGGACTTGATGCGGACAATGGTGTAAAGGATATATGGGCCGGTATCTCCTTCAAAGGATGTAAAGCGGTCTAAGTCAAACACATAGTCCTTGGATGCCTGATTGGAAAGGTCGCCGTATTTCAGGGCTGCCAGTGCAATCAGTTTGGCTGTATTCTTAGCTTCCTCTTCGGAAAGCTCATGGTTTTCGGTAATCTTGCGGTACATCTCTTCGGTAGTTTCCCGAATCAGCACCTCTAAGCGCATAACGCCGCCGTCACGGGTCTTAAAGGGCTTTCCGTCCTTGCCGTTCATGGTGCCGAAGCCAATCCACTTTAAGATGGTTTCCGGCTTAACAAGCTTGGTCTTTCGTGCGCAGCGGAATACCTGTACAAAATAAAGCTCCTGTCTTTTATCCGTCAGATAAATGATTTCATCGGGATGAATATGCTCCATACGGTCCATAATGGTTGCCAGGTCCGTGGTGTTGTAAAGGGATGCGCCGTCGGATTTCAAAATCATGCAGGGAGGAATTTCCTTGGTATCGGTATCTTCCTTCACGTCCACTACCAGAGCGCCTTCGCTTTCGTGTGCATAGCCTTCCTTCTTCATATATTCCACCATGCCGGGGATGATGTCATGAACATCACTTTCCCCCTTCCACAAATCGAAATCCACATTCAGGCTGCCATAGTTTTTCTTTAAATCCGCAACGGAAACATTTAAAATATGTTTCCAGATGGCACGGTATCCTCTCACGCCGCTCTGCATCTTGAAGGTAACGTCCATGGCTTTTGCCTTATATTCCGGATCTTCCTTGCTTTTCTTGCTGGCTGTGGGGTAGAGTTCCTCTAATTCGGAAATGGTAAAGGGCGCTTCCGTGGGATATTCCCCGGTATAGCTTTCATCAAAGTATACCAAATCCGGCTTTCTTTCCTTTAATTCGGTAATAACCAGACCCATCTGCAGACCCCAGTCACCCAGATGCACATCGCCGATAACATCATGTCCGCAATAACGTAAAATACGCTTTACGCTTTCGCCGATCACAGCGGAACGGATATGACCCACATGGAGGGGTTTTGCAATGTTGGCTCCGCCGTAGTCCACTATAATTTTCATTGGCTTTTCCGGTTTGTCCAGACCGAATTTATCCGCCTTCTCCATTTCTTTTAAGTATTCGGTAAAAAAGCTGTTCTTTATTTTCAAATTTAAGAAGCCGGGAGCTACTGCCTGCACCTCGGCAAAAACCTTGCTGTCACTTAATTTTTCTGCCACATCATTTGCAATCATAATCGGCGCTTTGTGATACTTCTTGGCGCCTGCCATAGCGCCGTTGCACTGGTATTCGCAAAGGTCGGGACGGTTGGATACGGTTACCCTTCCCAATTCCGCATCGTATCCGGCTGCCGCAAATGCCTGCTGCATTTCCTCCGATATCAAATCCAAGATTTTCTTCATACTGCTCTTTTCAATCCTTTCCTAACCTGCTCGTTTTTATAACAACTCGTTTTTTTCCCTGCGCTGCCTCTCCCGTTCCGCCTTGGAATAGGCGCAGCCGCAGAAATCCTGTCTGTATAATCCATATTCCCCGGACAGTTCTATGGACTGCTTATAGCCTTCTTTTTTCTTAAAATCCGACGGCAGCCACAAAATCCCCAGTTCTTTTTCGATGCGCTGTCCGATTTCATTTAACTTTGCCGCGTTTTTTAAGGGGCTGATGGTAAGAGTGGAGCCGAAATAGAAAAATCCCCGTGCCAGAGCTTCTTCCGCCGTCTTCCTGAGCCGCATTTCATAGCAGAGAAAGCAGCGCTCCCCACCTTCCGGGCAATCCGCATAGGGCTTTGCCATTTCGATAAATTTGTCAAAATCAAAACAGCCGTCCACGTAAGAAATTTCATAGCCCTTTGTCTGTCCCGATTTTACCTGCTCATTGTAAATACCAATCAGCCGTTTCTGTTCCTCCGCCCGTTTCCGGTATTCCTGCTGCTCCGTAATGTTGGGATTGTAGTAAAACACCGTAATTGCAAAATAAGAGCGGAGATATTTCAGCACATAACTGCTACAGGGTGCACAACAGCTATGCAGGAAAAGAGTGGGTACTTTGCTTTCTCCACTCTCCCTTTTCTTTTCTATCCCTGCAAGGATTTTTTCCAGTTCCTTCTGGTAATTCACTACCTGCATTACAATTCCTCTATGGTAAGAAACGGGGCAAAATCCTCTGTGTCGGAGCCTAACTTTCCGCCGAAGGAAGCCGTCCATTTTTGCATGATTTCTTTTACGCTTTTCGTTTCCTCTGCCGGATAGGTCACCAAATATACCTGCTGCATTCCGAGTCCGGAAAGGGTGTCCTCATCTTCTTTCCGCAAAGACTCCTCAAAATCTTCCACGTATACCGAACCGTTTTCCGGGGTCAGCTCCAAAAGGTTGATTTCTTTCCAGATTTCCACCTTCTTCCGGTCAAGGCCCGCATCGGTCAGCACCTGTGCCAGCTCCTCTGCCGTATGCTTTTCGGGAAGCAGGTACAGAAACGATTTTTCCACTGTTTTCTCTCCCATAAGTTCTCCTTACTATAAAGAAGCAATATCCACTAAGGAAAGCTTGTCAGCCGTATGCTCTAAGCTGGTAGCCAGCGCGTTTGCAGTATCCATGGCGGTGATACAGTAAACACCGGTTTCAATTGCGGTACGGCGGATTAAGAAGCCGTCTCTTGATTTGTCGCGTCCCTGGGTCGGGGTGTCGATTACCAGGTCAATCTTATGGCCTAACAGAAGATCCATAACGGTCGGGGATTCCTGGGAAATCTTATTGATTTTACGAACCTTCACGCCTGCATCCTTTAAGGCTGCCGCCGTACTTCTGGTTGCGTAAATGATATAGCCTAACTTTTCAAAGCGGCGCGCCACATCCACTGCTTCCGGCTTGTCCGCATCCTTTACGGTAATAATCATCTGCTTGTGCTTGGGCAGCTCCACACCGGCTCCCAGGAACGCCTTAAACAGCGCTTCGTGGAAGGTTCTGGCAATACCTAAACATTCACCGGTGGACTTCATTTCCGGTCCTAAGCTGATTTCCGCACCGCGGATTTTTTCAAAGGAGAACACGGGCATCTTGATGGCAAAATACTCTGCTTCCTTCTGCAGTCCCGGCTCATAGCCCAGTTCCTTAATGGTCTTTCCTAAAATAACCTCGGTTGCCAGATCCACGATGGGAATACCTGTTACCTTGCTGATGTAAGGCACGGTACGGGAAGAACGGGGATTGACCTCGATAACATAAACTTCCTCGCCGATGGCAATAAACTGGATGTTAATCAGACCCTTGACATGCAGCGCCTGTGCCAGTCTCTTGGTGTATTCCGCAATTTTTTCCTTCACTGCCATATCGATGGTCGGTGCCGGATATACGGAAATGGAGTCGCCGGAGTGGATACCGGTTCTCTCGATATGCTCCATAATGCCGGGGATTAAAATGTCCGTACCGTCGCAGACCGCATCGACTTCCACTTCCTTACCCTGCAGATATTTATCTACCAAAATCGGGTGATCCTGTGCAATACGGTTGATGATTGCCATAAACTCTTCGATTTCTTCATCGTTGGTGGCAATCTGCATACCCTGTCCGCCAAGCACGTAGGAAGGTCTTACCAGTACCGGATAGCCTAAGCGGTTTGCCACTTCCTTGGCTTCTTCCGCGGTAAATACGGTGCCGCCTGCCGCACGGGGAATTTCGGTCTTCTGCAGAATTTCATCAAACAGCTCTCTGTCCTCTGCCGCATCCACATCCTCTGCCTTGGTGCCTAAAATGGGAACGCCCATCTTCATCAGGCTTTCGGTCAGCTTGATTGCCGTCTGTCCGCCGAACTGTACGACCGCACCGTCGGGCTTTTCAATATTTACTACATTTTCCACATCTTCCGGTGTCAGCGGTTCAAAATACAGCTTGTCCGCAATATCAAAGTCGGTGCTGACGGTTTCCGGGTTGTTGTTGATGATAATGGTCTCATAGCCTGCTCTTGCAAATGCCCAGGTGGCATGTACGGAGCAGTAATCGAATTCGATACCCTGTCCGATACGGATGGGACCGGAACCGAGTACCAGAACCTTCTTCTTGGTGCGTTCGCCGTTTGCCTCGCACTCGCCGCCGAAGCAGGAATAATAGTAAGGCGTGCTTGCCGCAAATTCTGCCGCACAGGTATCTACCATCTTGAATACTGCCCTGATGCCGTTTGTGTAACGCATTTCCTTGATTTCTTCTTCTTTTTTTCCGGTCAGTCTGGCAATG
Source organism: Lachnospiraceae bacterium UBA5899 (assembly GCA_002432425.1). GTDB lineage: Bacteria > Bacillota > Clostridia > Lachnospirales > Lachnospiraceae > Acetatifactor. The sequence goes on along the minus strand of DJEL01000038.1, from coordinate 28,295 downwards.
ACATTGTCCGGGAATTCGATTCTCTTGGCTTCTCTTAACAGTTCTACCGTAAGAGGGCCTGCCTTTAAGGCATCTTCCATTTCCACAATTCTCTGGATTTTATCGATGAACCACAGGTCAATCATGGTAATGTCATGAATTTCTTCGTAAGTAATGCCTTTTCTTAAAGCTTCTGCGATGGCCCAGATTCTCTGGTCATCCACAATCTTTAACCTCTCGTACAAATCTTCCTTGGAAAGTGCGGAGAAATCGTAGCTTAACAGGCAGTCCACATGCTGCTCCAGAGAACGGATTGCTTTCATGAGGGCTCCCTCGAAGTTTGTACAGATACTCATAACTTCACCGGTTGCCTTCATCTGGGTGGTCAGGGTTCTCTTTGCGGTGATAAACTTATCGAACGGCAGTCTGGGCATCTTGACAACGCAGTAGTCCAGAGCCGGTTCAAAGCTCGCATAGGTCTTGCCGGTAATGGCATTCTTGATTTCGTCCAGTGTGTAACCCAGTGCAATCTTTGCCGCAACCTTTGCAATGGGATAACCGGTTGCCTTACTTGCCAGTGCGGAAGAACGGCTTACACGAGGGTTTACTTCGATCACACAGTATTCAAAGCTGGTGGGATGCAGGGCAAACTGTACGTTACAGCCGCCGGTGATGCCCAGCTCATTGATGATGTTAAGTGCAGAGCTGCGAAGCATCTGGTATTCTTTATCACTTAAAGTCTGGGAAGGCGCCACTACGATACTGTCTCCGGTGTGCACGCCTACCGGGTCAATGTTTTCCATATTACATACGGTAATGCAGTTGCCTGCGCTGTCACGCATTACTTCGTATTCGATTTCCTTCCAGCCGGCAATACATCTTTCGACCAAAACCTGTCCTACACGGGAAAGACGGAGACCGTTTTCCAGAATTTCCTCCAGTTCGGTCTGGTTGTGGGCAATACCGCCGCCGGAACCACCCAAGGTATATGCGGGACGAAGCACAACCGGGTAACCAATCTGCTCGGTAAATGCCACACCGTCTTCTACGTTTTCCACTACCTTGGATGCGGCGCAGGGCTCTCCGATTCGCTCCATTAAGTCCTTAAATTCCTGACGTCCTTCCGCATTGCGGATGGTTGCCGCCGTGGTGCCTAAAAGCTTTACATTGTGGGAAGCCAGGAAACCGGATTCCTCCAATTCCATACCGAGGTTTAAGCCTGCCTGTCCGCCAAGGGTAGGCAGAATGGAGTCGGGCTTCTCTTTTTCAATAATCTGTTCCAGTACCTTTAAGGTAAGGGGTTCAATGTATACTTTATCTGCAATATCCCGGTCCGTCATAATGGTTGCAGGGTTGGAGTTTACTAAGATAACCTCCACTCCTTCTTCCTTTAAGGAACGGCAGGCCTGGGTTCCTGCATAGTCAAATTCTGCTGCCTGACCGATGACAATGGGACCGGAGCCGATTACCATAACACGTTTTACATTGGGATTCTTAGGCATTTTTGTTTCCTCCTTCCTTCTTGTCCTTCATCATATCGATAAATCGGTCAAACAGATAGCCGGAGTCCTGCGGTCCGGGGCATGCCTCCGGATGATACTGCACCGTGAAGATGCGTTTGCCGGTATAGGAAAGACCTTCGTTGGTTCCGTCGTTTACATTGATGAAAGCGGGAACCGCAATCTTCGGATCCAGGTTGTCCGTGTCTACCACATAGCCGTGGTTCTGGGAAGAGATATACACTCTGCCCGTGGCAAGATCCTTCACCGGATGGTTGCCGCCTCTGTGTCCGTATTTTAATTTATGAGTATCCGCTCCTGTGGCAAGGGCCATAAGCTGGTGGCCTAAGCAGATAGCAAAAATAGGAATATCCGTGTCGTAGAGTTTTTTAATCTCCTTAATAATTTCGGTGCACTCCTTCGGGTCTCCCGGTCCGTTGGAAAGCATGATGCCGTCCGGTGCATCCGCAATGATTTCTTCCGCTTTTGTCTGTGCGGGATAAATGGTTACCTCGCAGCCTCTCTGGCAAAGAGAATGAGGAATGTTTCTCTTTGCGCCGAAGTCCATCAGCGCTACTTTTAAGCCTGCTCCGTTCAGTTCCTTTACCATGGAAGGACGCATCTCGCGCTTTCCTGCCTCATAATCGGCTTTCACGAAAACGGCAGAACCGGAAATGGGGCCGTTGTCGGCAAGGTCTTTGGACGGCGCCATGGTGTATTTTTCACTGCAGGTTACTTTTTCCACCACATTTCCGGTGGTATAAGCCTTTAACTTTGGAATGACTTCCTCTAACTTGTAATCGGCATTGGTGGTAATCATACCGTTCATGGTACCCTTTTCTCTCAGAATCCGGACCAGCGCTCTGGTGTCGATGCCTTCGATACCGGGAACACCGTTCTCCGCAAGATATTCCTGAATGCTCACATCACATCTGAAATTACTGGGAATTCTGGATAATTCCCTTACAATGAAACCATCCGGCCAGGGCTTGGCAGATTCACAATCCTCTCTGCATACCCCGTAGTTGCCAATTAAAGGATATGTCATACACACTGCCTGTCCCGCATAGGAAGGGTCCGTCAATACCTCTAAGTAACCGGCCATTGAAGTATTAAATACGATTTCACTGATAATTTCCTTATCCGCACCGATATGTTTTCCTTCAAATACGGTTCCGTCTTCCAAGATTAAAAATGCCTTCATACATGCTCCTCTCTGCATATTCCTCCATGCTTGATATTCCTGTTATTTATCTTTGCGCAATCGTTTTATTATAGCATAAGTCATTTTCCGATTCAACTTTTTTTCTGTTGCCAAAAAGCGGTTTTTTCTTTTATAATAATCCATATCATTTGTAAGAAAAAGGAGCTTTCACGTAAAATGACCGAAAAAATATATGACACAAATCCCCATATTACCCAATTTGAAGCCACGGTGCTGTCCTGCACCCCCATAAGTGCCGACGAAGCCGGTATTTCCCTTTCCGCAGCCGGTACTGACGTGTCCTCTCAGGCAGCCGCCGGCGCTGACTGCTTTGCCGTCATTCTGGACCGCACCGCCTTTTTCCCCGAAGAAGGCGGTCAGGGTTCCGATAGCGGTACGCTTGCATCCCTTCCCGTACTGCATGTGTCCATTGACAGGGAAAATACGCTGACGCATTTCCTGCCGTCCCCTCTTCCCGTGGGTGAAAAGGTATCCGGCACGGTAAACTGGGAAAAACGTTTCGACTATATGCAACAGCACACCGGCGAGCACATCCTGTCCGGTCTCATCCACCAAAAATGGAGCTACGACAACGTGGGCTTTCATCTCAGTAACGATTATACCACATTAGACGTAAACGGTTCCATTTCTTTGGAAGATATTTCCGAATTGGAAAAAGCAGCCAACCGGGTGGTCTTTGAAAATCTCCCCGTAAAGGCTTACTTCCCCTCCCCCGAGGAACTGGCTTCCCTTTCCTACCGCAGCAAAATCGAAATTGAAGGGACTGTCCGGATTGTGGAAATCCCCGGTGTGGACCTCTGTGCCTGCTGTGCTCCCCATGTGGACACCACCGGTCAGATTGGTCTTATCAAAATCACCGAAGCCGTTTCCCACCGCGGCGGCATGCGCCTCACCATAAAATGCGGCATGCGTGCCCTCGCCGATTACGGCACCGACCTTTCCGTTCTCCGCCTTTTAAGCAGCAGCCTTTCGGTACCCTTTGAAAAAATCCCGGATGCCGTGGAACGCTTAAAACAGGAAACTTTTGAAAAGCAGCAGCGTATCAATGCGCTTCAGGAAAAACTGCTCCTGCAGTCCCTCTCCTCCCTGCCTTCTCCCTCCGAAGCAGACCATGCCGTTTTATTTACGGAGCCCATGGATGTAAAGGCTGTCCGCAATGCGGTCAATACCCTGACGGCTTCCTATCCCGGCTATTCGGCTCTGTTTTCCGGTTCGGATGATGCAGGCTACACCTTCATTGCCGGAGGCGGCGAAGCCTTCGACTGCACGCAGTTGACGGCTCTCCTTCGGGAAAAACTTTCCGCCAAGTGCGGCGGCTCCAAAAAAATGATACAGGGCAACGTAAACGCCACCAGGGAAGAAATACTTGCTGTATTACCGTAACCCGCAAAAACACCCATAAGACTGTCCTTTCCGACAATCTCATGGGTGTCTTTTTATACTAAAACTTTGGATAAAAATTCTTTTAAACGAGGGTTCTTCGGATTTGAGAAAAACTCTGCCGGAGGCGCACTCTCCAAAATCTGTCCGTCATCAATAAATAAAACATTGGTCGCCACTTCCTTGGCAAATCCCATTTCGTGAGTCACGATAATCATGGTCATGCCTTCTTTAGCAAGTGCTTTCATCAAATCGAGAACTTCTCCTACCATTTCCGGGTCCAGCGCACTGGTGGGCTCGTCAAACAAAATGACATCCGGCTTCATGGCAAGACTTCTGACAATGGCAACACGCTGCTTCTGTCCGCCGGAAAGTGTGGAGGGATATACATTGGCTTTATCCTCCAGACCGATTTTACGAAGCAGTTCCAGTGCCTCCGCCTTTGCTTCTTCTTTAATCTTTGCCGGAGTGGTGTTTATGGGCACCGGCTCCTTTTTGGCATCCTTTTTCCGGAATACGTTGGAAATTTTAAGGAAGAAATTCTTTTTCTTTGCTTTTCTTAAATCCTGACATCTTAAATACACGGGAGCCAGCATAATATTCTGCAGCACGGTCTTGTTGTTAAACAGGTTGAAATGCTGGAATACCATGCCCATGTGTCTTCTGTGCACGTTGATATCCACTCTCATATCGGCAATATCCACACCGTTGAAAATAATCTGTCCGCTGGTGGGATCTTCCATACAGTTTAAACATCTTAAGAAAGTACTTTTACCGGAACCGGAAGGACCGATTACCACGACGATATCACCCTTGTTGATGGTTACATCAATACCCTTTAAGACTTCGGTATCTCCAAATTTCTTTTTCAGATTAATGACGTCTATCACTTTTTCTCAGGCTCCTTTCCATTATTTTAATGCCTCCGCTGATAAGCAGCACTATCACAATATATATGATGGCCATTACCAGGTAAGGAACCATAAACTCATAACTGTTGCTTCCGATGTAGTTGAATGCCACATACAAGTCGGCTGCGCCTACAAAGCTTACTACGGAAGTTTCCTTAATCAGAGCAATAAACTCATTTCCCAAAGTCGGCAGAATATTCTTCACCGCCTGCGGAATGACAATTTTCATCATGGTCGTGCCAAAGCTTAAACCTACGGCACGTCCCGCCTCCATCTGTCCGTGGTCCACGGAAAGAATACCGCTTCGCATGATTTCCGAAATATAGGCACCGCTGTTTAATCCGAATACCAGAATGGAAACATTTACACCCGTCATTTTCACCCCCATAATCGGCAGCATAACGTAGTAAAACACCAAGAGCTGCACTACCATGGGAGTACCGCGGAAAAGTCCTACATAAAAGCTGCAGAACCCATTTAAGATTCTCGGAAACACCTTGTACTTGGGAACAACTCTCACGGTGGCAATCAGCGTACCGATGACAATACCGATAATAAGACCGATTACCGCAATCAAAAGAGTATTCTTAAGGCCTTCCACAACCTTAACGTAACCGTTCTGTTCAATAAAAATATTTATAAACTTATCTACTTTCAGATTAAAATTGCCCATGAAATCTTTTCAGTACCTTTCTGTTTTTGCTTACTGCATCTTGTTGATGGCATCGGTAATGCATTTAGCAGGTGCAGAGTCAATGATAACATATTTGATGTTTCCGTTAATCAAATCCTGTACGGCAAGGGAACCGTTCTTGTAAGGAACGCATTCTGCTGCGGAAATTCCTGCAAATCCCCAGCTCTCATCACCTTCTACATAGAACTGACCGGTGGTACCGTTCTGCACACCAATCTTAACGCCGCCTTCTGCTGCCTTTTCGTTTAACTTGGCATCCACATCTTCTGCGGTCTTGCAGTCATCAAAATCGGTATCATCTGCCATAACAATCAGTCTCTGGGAAGCGCTGTAGTAAGGATCGGAGAAATCTACATATTCTTTTCTGTCTTCCTTAATGGTAAGACCTGCCATAGCGATGTCACATTTCTGCTGGCCTACGGAAAGACAAACCGCATCGAAATCCATGTTCTGGATAACCAGCTCTTTGCCAAGATAATCGGCAAGTGCTGCTGCGATTTCCATATCAATACCATAGTAGCTTTCACCCTGCATGTATTCGAAAGGCTCGAATGCTGCGTTGGTTGCTACTACGAGCTGATCCTTGGAGTCATCCAGTGCTGCGGACTGTACGCCTTCCGGAGTGCCGGAGCCGAAGTAACGGTCACAGATTTCATCAAAGGTACCGTTTGTTTTGATTTCCGCAATAAATTCATTTACTTTCTCAAGCAGTTCCGGCTGTGTCTTATCCACACCGAATGCATATTCTTCACTGGTTAAGTCCACATCAATGACTTTGGTCTGCTTGGAAGCGGAAGTGCCTGCTTCTTTGCTGCCGCATCCTGCAAGGGTAGCTACAGCGGTTACACATGTTAATACGATTGCTAATAACTTTTTCATAACTTTCCTCCTGTTTCATTATGCATTTTCATGCATTTATTTGCATAATATACCACTTTACATAAGAAAAATCAATCCGTTGCCGGCATTTCTTTTTGTATTTCTTTCGATACTTTCTTCTGTTTCTTATATTCTTTGATATAGAGGTATAACCCGATGCTTCCGGCTATCACCTCCGACACCGGGAATGCCAGCCAGGTATGACGCAGACCGATAAGAGAAAACAGGTAAAAGAACGGTATCAGGCAGAATATCTGTCTGGTCAGGGAAAGCATCACACTTTTCACCGCCATGCCGACCGCCTGGAAGTATACCGGCAGAATCAGGGAAATCACCGCCGGCAGAAAGCTCAACCCTATGAGGCGAAATGCCACTTTACCTTCCGTCAGCACGATTTCATTGTGGGAAAACAGGGTCAGAAGCTGCACGGGAATCCCTTCAAAGCATGCCACACCGATGAGCATGAATGTCAGAGAAAACAAAATGGCATCTTTCATAATACCATGACATTTTTCATAATCCTTCTTGGTATAGGTATAGCTTAACAGCGGCACGATGCAGGTCTGCAGTCCCATCAGCGGAATAAAGAAAAAGGTCTGCAGCTTGTAATACAGTCCCAGTACCGTTACTGCTTCATCGGAAAAGCCCGCCAGAATAATATTTAACGCCACTATGTATACCGTATAGAGCATCTGCATCAGAATGGACGGATACCCCAGCCGGTAAATTTTTGCCGCATATCCCTTGAATTCTCTCCATGCGGGAGGTTTTCTCACGGCAGAGGATGTAATCACGGCTGCCACAATCTGACCTGCCACTGTGGCATAGGCTGCCCCTGCCACTCCCATTTTGCAGGTAAAAATGAGTAACGGATCTAAAATAATATTGGTAATGGCTCCCGCAATCTGCGCTATCATGGGGAGCTTCATGTTACCGCCCGCCTGATGCACCTTGGACCAGTTGCTTTCCAGAAAAATACCGATGCTGCCGATGCACACAATGTTTCCGTAGCTGACTGCATCCTTAATGGCTCCCGCCGCCTTCGCCGAAGTACACACATACGGCTTCATAATGAGCGCGCTGATAACGGCAAATACCGCCCAGCTTATGACGGACAATACCATGCCGGTTCCTGCCGTATCATCCGCTTCTTTCTCTTTTCTGCCCGCATAATATTTTGCCATCAGGGTATTTACGCCCACGCCGGTTCCCACCGCAATGGCGGTAATGACAAGCTGGATGGGAAAAATAACGGAAAGTGCCGTTAAACCGTCCCCCGAATATTTTCCCACAAAGAAACTGTCTACTATATTATAAAGTGCCTGAATAAGCAACGCCAGCATAACCGGCGGTGCAATCTTAAACAAAATCCGCCAGATATTCGCATTGTCAAAAACTTCTGCGTAATTGGTTTCTGTTTTCATCCGTAAGCGCATCCCTTCTGTTTCCTATACAGCAAAAAGACCCTTGAAAACTCAAGGGCCTTATGCGGAAGATGGGACTTGAACCCACACGCCATTGCTGGCACATGAACCTGAATCATGCCTGTCTGCCAATTCCAGCACTTCCGCAAGCAAGACATATTGTATCGTCTTTTTAGCATTCTGTCAACCCTAAATTTTTTCTTTTTTTCGCACAATAGAAAAAGCCACACACTCCGCCTATTTGGCACCGCATTGTGTATGGCTTTCTTTTATGTATTTCCTGTATTAGAAATATAAATTCAACAGATTTCCGGTGTTGTAGTTGTTGCCGTATCTGCCGCTTGCCGTATAAGTACCCGCCTTGCTTGCCTCACTGTCTGCTGCAAAGTTAATCATGGATGCCTGTGCGGAAACACGGTAACCATAGGAACCGTTGCCCTGAAACAAAGACTTTGCGGTACTTACATCTGCCTTCATGAAGCCGTCCTTGTCAATGCTTAAGGTGTTGTCTTTGTTTATCGTAATGCCGACTTTAGACAAAAGCCTGCTATTTGTAGCAGTCGCATAAACCATATTGGATGTTCTCTGCTCAATAGAACTGCTATCAGTCTTTCCGGCTGCGGAAACTACGGAATTGTAATCCTTTACAAAGCTTTCTACCGCCTTGTAATCCTCATCCGTCATGCTGTCTTCTTTGAATACGGCCTTGGAACCGGTTTCCAGAAGGGCATCTGCCGAGTCTTTCAATTTGTCGGTTGTACTCTGCACTTCTGCTAACTTCCTGGTATCCTCGGAAGTATCCTTCTTAACTTTATCATTTGCCAAAGCAGCAACTTCCTTGCTGTGCCCCGGATTGTAATATGCCTTCAGAAGCTTTCCGTAGCTTCCGTTCTTGATGCTCATGTAATCCGACAGGAAATTTAAGTTGGTGCTTCCGTTGGAACCGCTCAGTCCCTGAAACAGATAAGAATAGTTTTGTTTCGCTATAATGTTCATACTATTCACCTCATTCCTTTCGTACTTATATTATAGCAAGGTTCCCCAAAAATGGCAATTTATTTTAAAATATTTACCGGTTTTCGTTAGTCTTTCATCTCTATACAAGGAGAAAGCAGACATAGCAGGCGATAATTCCCAGCATACCGCAGACTTTTACCCAGTTCTTTTTGATTTTAATAGCTGCAAACAGAAGTACGGTTCCCACAATGCCGAAATATATCAGGTTGACCGTCTTGGGATCGCTGAAATCGTACACGCCGCCTTTTATATACAGCACATCCGTCAGCGCTAAAATTGCCATATTGAAAATATTGCTGCCAATCATATTTCCCGCCGCAATATCAAAGTTTTTCTTTTTAAATAAAGCAATGGAAGAAGCCAGTTCCGGCAAAGATGTCGCAATTCCCATAAACAGAGCGTCCGCAATGCCCTTTCCTAAATTGAGTTTATCGGAAATCTCATCGGTAACATAGGAAATGACAATGCTTAATGCTATAATACCGATGCTCACCAAGACAAACCGTACAATAACCTGTTTTAAGGTAAGGCGGCTGTCATCCTCATCGGAAGCCTCTTCTTCTCCCGATAAATGTTTAAAGCTGACACCGTAGCACACGAAAATAATAAGTCTGGTAATGCTTACTGTAAGAATTTCTATCTTCAGGATGCCCAGCATGTTCAAAAGAATTGCCACGTAGCCCATCAATATGGTACCCAGTACATACAAATGGTTCCCGGAAATATCCGCCTTGGAATAGGTTTTAAAGAATGCCAGCGCCAGAACCGCCAGTATCAGCATGTTAAACAAATCGCTTCCTAAAATGTTTCCCATGCAAACTCCCGGCTGCTTTAACATAAGTGTCGAAGAAATGCTCGTAAACATCTCCGGCAGGGATGTTACCGCCGACAGCATGGCGCCGCCGATAAAAGCTCCCGACAGACTTGTCTTTTTGTCAATCAGGTCCACATCACGCCTCCGGCGCCAACTACTCCCTCATTGATAACTTTTGCATTTTATCGCATTTTTGCGGTACTGTCAGCCGCCATATGAAAGGTTTTTTCCTTTTCATATGACGCAGTGCAAACCAGCAGATTTTACGCTTATTGTTCTTCCTCATCCGTCAGAACCAGTTTCTGTTCTACCGTCACTTTTTCTTCATAGCATTCAAAGATTTCGTTTACCTTATCCTTAGAAAGCTTCGGGGTGATAAGGCTTACCACCGGCACTACGATTAAACCTGCCACCATGGCTATGGCTCCCGCATTGATGGGAGAAGCAATAAAGTGGAAGAACATGTTGGACACGGTAATGCCCACGCCGCAGATAAAGCTTGCCCAGACAGCGGATTTGGTCACGCCCTTCCAGTACAGTCCGTACATGAAAGGTGCTAAGAACGCACCGGCCAGAGCGCCCCAGGAAATACCCATAAGCTGTGCAATAAAAGTGGGCGGGTCAAGGGCAATCACAACGGAAATCACTACGAAGAACACCAAGAAAATTCTCATGATGAGAAGCTGCTTCTTTTCGTCCATCTTCTTGATGATGTTTCCCTTTAAGAAGTCCAGTGTCAGAGTGGAGCTGGATGTCAGCACCAGGGAAGACAGTGTGGACATGGATGCGGAAAGCACCAGTACAATCACGATACCAATCAGGATATCGGAAAGGGAATTTAACATAGTGGGAATAATTGCATCGTATACAATGCCGCCCTGTGCATTGCGTATGGCATCGGAGTCAAACAGTCTTGCAAAACCGCCCAGAAAATAGCATCCGCCAGATACCACAATGGCAAATAAGGTGGAAATCACCGTACCGGTCTTGACTGCTTTTTCATCCCGGATGGCATAAAATTTGCTTACCATCTGCGGAAGTCCCCAGGTGCCTAAGGATGTCAGAATGACAACGCCCAGTAAGTTAAGCGGGTCGGGACCGAAGAAAGAAGCAAAAGCTCCCTGCTGCCCCATGCTTGTGGGAATGTCACTGGGAATTTCAGACAGCTTAAAGACTGCCTGCATAAAACCGCCCTGTCCGTTTAATACGGAAGCAATGACTGCCACAATGCCGACCAACATAACGATACCCTGTACAAAATCATTAATAGCCGTTGCCATATAGCCGCCTAAAATCACATAAACGCAGGTAAGCGCTGCCATGACCACTACGCACACCGTGTAAGGCACATCGAATGCCATTTCAAACAGACGGGAAAGTCCGTTGTATACGGATGCGGTATAAGGAATCAGGAAAACAAAGGAAATAACGGCTGCCGTAACGCGCAGGGCATTGCTGTCAAAACGTTTTCCGAAATAATCCGGCATGGTCTTTGCCTTCAGATGCTTGCTCATAATCCTCGTTCTCCTGCCCAGTACAATCCAGGCAAGCAAGGAACCGATTAAAGCATTGCCGATACCGATCCAGGTGGCGGAAATGCCGTATTTGTAACCGAACTGTCCGGCATATCCCACGAAAACCACCGCACTGAAATAGGACGTGCCGTAGGCAAACGCCGTCAGCCACGGACCGACACTTCTGCCTCCGAGTACAAAGCCGTCCACGTTGGTGGCATGTTTACGGGAATAAAAACCGATTCCTACCATTACGGCAAAAAACAGTACCAAAAGTAATACCTTCACTATCATCTCTCTTTACCCTCATTTTTTTATGATTTCATCCTGTGTGACAAATTCCACATCGGTTTCTTTTAAGAGCTCCGCCGCCTTTTCTAAATCGGAAGCCTTAATAACAATAGAAGCATCATCACTTCCGGTAGCAAGCGCATACATGTACTCAATGTTAATATGGGATTTGCAGATTACTTCCAAAAGCTCCTGCAGGCAGCCCACCTTGTGACGGAGTTTTACCCCTAAAACATCCGTAAGCATGGCGGAAAATCCATTTTCTCCCAAAGCTTTTTTGCCCGCTTCCGGTTCGGTAACCAAAAGCCGCAAAAGTCCGTAATCACTGGTATCTGCCAGACTTAAGGAAACAATATTGATGTTGTTTTTCTTTAGGACATCCAGGACCTCTTCCAGTCTGCCTTCTCTGTTCTCGATAAAAACGGATAACTGTTTCAAATACATACAGCCGTTCTCCTTCCTTATAAAGTCGTGCGGGCACATCCGGTGCCCGCATATTTTCCTGTTCTTAAATCAGCTTTCGGTTGTCGATTACATGCACGGATTTGCCCATGCTGCGTTCAATGGTCTTGGGTTCTACCAGTTTTACCTTTACGGCAAGACCGATGGCGTGCTGGATGACCGTTGCAATCTTCTTGGTTAGCTTTTCCAGTTCCTTGATTTCATCGGAGAAGAAGCGCTCCTCTACCTCCACCTGTACCTCCAGGGTATCCAGGTTGTTCACACGGTCTACAATCATCAGATAGTGCGGCGCCACTTCGCCCATTTCCAATAACGCAGACTCAATCTGGCTGGGGAATACATTGACGCCGCGGATAATCAGCATATCATCGGAACGTCCCTTGAAACGGCTGATACGAGCTGTGGTTCTGCCGCATTCGCAGGGTGCGTAATCGATGCTTGTCAAATCCCTGGTGCGGTATCTTAAAATAGGAAGTCCTTCCTTGGTAATGGTGGTAAATACCAGTTCGCCCGTCTCTCCTGCCGGCAGTGGCTGCAGCGTATCCGGGTCAATAATTTCCGGGATAAAGTGGTCTTCCTGCACATGCAGGCCTCTGTGATATTCACAGTCGCATGCCACACCGGGTCCCATTACTTCGCTTAAGCCGTAAATGTCATGAGCGTGAATATGCAGCTTGTTTTCAATCTGTTTACGCATGTTTTCCGTCCATGGCTCTGCGCCGCAGATGGCGGTTTTTAATTTAATCTTGTCAAGGTCTCCGGCTTCTTCCAAAGTCTCCGCAATATGTAACAGATAGGAAGGGGTGCAGGCAATCGCCGTTACATCAAAATCCTTCATCATGGTGGTGAGTTTTTTCGTATTGCCGGTGGACATGGGAACAACCGTGGCTCCCAGTCTTTCCGCACCGGCATGAGCGCCTAAGCCGCCGGTAAACAGACCGTAGCCGTATGCAATCTGGATGGTATCCTCTCTGGTAACGCCTGCCATAGTAAAGGATCTTGCCACGCATTCGCTCCAGAGATCCAGGTCCTTTCTGGTATACGCTACTACCGTTGCTTTTCCGGTAGTACCGCTGGATGCATGTACACGCACAATTTCAGAACGGGGCACTGCCAGTAATCCGAATGGATAGTTATCTCTTAAATCGCTTTTGGTGGTAAAAGGAAGCTTCGTAATATCTTCTATCCCCTTGATGTCTCCTAATTCCAGCCCCATTTCCTGCATTTTCTTACGGTAAAAAGGTACATTGTAATACACCCGCTCTACCATTTTTACCAGTCTTGCGCTCTGCAGGGCATTCATTTCGTCCCTGCTCATACATTCTTTTGACTCATTCCATATCATGCATTCTCTCCTCCGTCAAATCCTAACAGGAAAGCCTTCTTATTGATATCCACGGTCTTGGGCGGAACTGTTTTTTCGATTACGGAAAGCCAGGTTTCTTTATCGAAATCCATGTGCTTTGCCGCAAGTCCCAGTACAATTACGTTGAACGCTTTCACGTTGCCGATTTTTTCTGCCTCTTCCATTGCATTAATGGAATAGACTTTATATTTTTTTGCCAGGTTTTCAATGATATTGTCCGGATAGGATGCAGCACCCGTCACAACGGTAATCGGGTCAATTCTCCAGTCATTGACAATAATAACGCCGTCCTTTTTTAAGAAGTGGGCATAGCGCAGAGCTTCCAGTCTTTCAAAGGCAATCAGCACATCTGCCTGTCCTTCTTCTACGATGGGCTCTGCCACTTCACTGCCGTAGCGTACAAAGGTAACCACGCTGCCGCCTCGCTGCGCCATTCCGTGCACCTCTGATAATTTCACATCATAGCCGGCAGCCTTTGTCATGCCGCCCAGTATACGGCTGGTAAGAAGAGTTCCCTGTCCTCCCACGCCTACAATCATAATATTCTTTGTCTTCACTGTTTCGCCCTCCTATTACTTTGCGCAGGTCTCAATGGCCTGGAACATACAAAGATTTTTGCAAAGTCCGCATCCGTTACACATGGTTGCATCAATGGCAATCGTGCCGTCTTCCTTCTTTGTCAGGGCAGGACAGCCGGGACGCAGGCAGGCGCCGCACTTCTTACATTTTTCGGGAATGGGCTTGCATACGTTGGGGAATACATTTCCTTTCAAAAGTACGCAGGGAGACTTGGTAATGATAACGGAAACTTCGTCCCTTGCCACTTCTTCCTTAATAACTCTTTCCAGTTCCTTTAAGTCAAAGGCATTTACTTCCACTACATGCTCAATGCCCATGGATTTACACAGATAATAAATGCTGATAGCCGGAACGATTTCTCCCTTTAAGGTCTTGCCGGTTGCCGCATGGTCCTGATGACCGGTCATACCCGTGGTGGAGTTGTCCAAAATCATAACGGTACCGGTACCCTGGTTGTAAACCATGTTCATCAGGGAATTGACACCGGTATGCATAAAGGTGGAATCACCGATTACGGCTACCCAGTTTTTAATGTAATCCTTGCCCTTTGCCTTTTCCATGCCGTGCAGGGTGGAAATGCTGGCGCCCATGCAGACGGTGGTATCAATGACATTCAAAGGTGCTACGGCGCCTAAGGTATAACAGCCGATATCGCCCGCAGCATGGATTTTTAACTTGTTCAACACGGAAAATACACTTCTGTGAGGGCATCCCGGACACAGAATAGGAGGTCTTGCCGGAACCCGTGCCGGTGTTTCTACGGAAAATTCTTCCGGTTTCAGGGCCTTTCTTAACATATTGGCGCTGTATTCTCCCTGAATGGTAAAAATTTCCTTGCCGGTTGCCTTGATACCCCAGGATTTTACCTGCTCTTCAATGACCGGTTCCAGTTCTTCAAATATGTACAGCTTATCTACCTTGGAAGCAAATTCCTCGATCAATTTTCTCGGCAGCGGATGCACCAGACCAAGCTTTAATACGGAAGCATCGGGGCAGGCTTCTCTTACATACTGATAAGGAATGCCGCTGGTGATAAAACCGATGGATGTATCTCTGTACTCCACACGGTTGATAGGAAAATCACAGCCGTCCTCCGCCATTTTTTTCATTCTTTCTTCTACATATAAATGTCGCTGCTTGGCATTGCCGGGCATCATGACAAATTTCGCCGGGTTACGGGTGTAGGGCTTGTCCTCGATTTCCTGTCTGTCACAGAGCTCCACCGTTCCCTGGGAATGGGAAAGTCTTGTGGTGGTGCGGACCATAACCGGTGTATCGTATTTTTCGCTGAGTTCAAAGGCATACTTGGTAAATTCCTTTGCCTCCTCGCTGTCGGAGGGCTCTAATACCGGTACAATGGCGGCTCTTGCCACGGCACGGGAGTCCTGTTCGTTCTGGGAGCTGTAAAGGCCCGGGTCATCCGCTGCCACCAGCACCAGACCGCCGTTTACACCCGCATAGGAAATGGTATAAAGAGGGTCGCTTGCTACGTTGACACCTACATGCTTCATGGAAACAATGGCTCTCACACCGCTGATGGAGGCACCGATTGCCACCTCTGTTGCCACCTTTTCATTGGGAGACCATTCTGCATAAATCTCCGGATATTTTACAATGTTCTCACTGATTTCCGTGCTGGGGGTACCGGGATATGCCGCGGATACCTTTACACCTGCTTCGTAGGCACCTCTGGCAATAGCCTCGTTGCCCAACATGATTTTCTTTTCTGACACGATTACTCTTCCTTTCTCCTGCGTTTCATTTTACATTCTCTTGTGTGTGAAAATCCTTTCACACAGTTTTCATTCTCTCTTTTGTCCGATTGCATCTGCGATTTTGCGCAGATACAGATATAATAATCATACCACTCATTTTTAGTACTGTAAAGCGTTACCGATACAGAGCATCCAACAACTGTTTCATGGTCTTCTGTAAAACAGGATGCCGGAAATTCGGTGCAATTTCCGCCATGGGTTTCAGCACAAAATCCCGGTTCTCCATATCCACGTGGGGAATGATAAGATTTTCATCCTCATAGATTTCCCTGCCGTAAAAAATAATATCCAAATCCAGAGTTCGCGGTCCCCAGTGAATTTTGCGCTCCCTGCCTGCTTCTTTTTCGATTTCATGCAGCCTGTCCAGAAGCTCCGTTGGTGTATAAAGCGTTTCGGCAAGAAGGACACCGTTTAGGAAATCCGGCTGCTCCACCCCACCGTAAGGTTTGGTGGAAATAATGCTGCTTACCTTTTTTACCCGGATATATTTTTCTTCCAGTTTTTTTACGGCATCCTCTATTAACTGCCTGCTGTTTCCAAGATTGGAGCCGAATGCTATAAACACATCCGTCCAGCCTCTGTGGATTTTCACGGAAACCGACTCAAACGGTAACGGAATGGGGGCTTCCGGTTTCCTCAGCTCCAAATCCAGCGCCTTTATATACGGAAACGACAGCAGTACCGCTTCCGCCGTTTTCTCCGCTGCCTTTTCTATTAAATCATAGCTTTGCTCCGTCAAAACCTTTTCCATCAAAAGGCATACCTCTCCGTAATGAGTGGACGCTGTCAAATCATCGGATTGTCCTGCCTTTCTTAAATCTGTATAAAGGACGGCATTTACATAAAAATGCTGCCCTTTCTCCTTTTCTTTTGCAAACACACCATGGTGTGCATATATTTCAAGATTGTCAATTCTGATTTCATCCTGTATCATAGTAAACCTCATTTCTGAGTCAATCCGCATTTCTGTGCCAATCCGCATCAGCTGTTCAAAATAGCCTCCGTCATCCGGATGGCACGCACATTTTCCTTGATGTCGTGCACCCGCACAAACATGCAACCCTTCATCACGCCCATAACCGTCGTAACAAGCGTGCCCTCCACCCGTTCGGTAACCGGTACATCCAGTGTCAGACCGATGACGGATTTGCGGCTGGTTGCCAGAAAAATCGGACATCCCAGCACCTTAAGGCTTTCCACGTTGTTAATAATCTGTAAATTCTGCTCATAGGTTTTGCCGAAGCCAACACCGGGGTCTAACAAAATTTTATCCGGTGCAATACCCGCTTTGTCCGCAATGTGCAGTGTTTCCGCCAAATCTGCTGCCACATCCTGCATGAAACTCTCGTACACAGGCTCCTTCCGGTTGTGCATCAGACAACAGGGCAGACCGCTTTTGGCAATGACATCCGCCATTCTTTTATCCCACTTTAAGCCCCAGATATCGTTAATAAAATCAATGCCCGCCTTCACGCCTTCTTCTGCCACCTCCGGCTTATAGGTATCAAGAGAAATGGGAACATCAAATCTTTTTTTGACCGCTTCAATAACCGGCAGCACTCTTCCCAGCTCTTCCTCGCAGGAGAGCAGACGGTAACCGGGTCTGGTAGACTCGCCGCCGATATCCAAAAGGTCCATGCCGTCCTTAATCATTTCTTCCACATGGAACAGTGCCTTATCCTGCTCCACCCATTTTCCGCCGTCGGAAAAAGAGTCGGGCGTCACATTCAAAATGCCGCACACATATGTTTTTCCGCTTTCCTGAAATTCCCTGTTTCCTATTTTCATGCTTTTGCCGCCTTTCTGCCTCACACCCACAGTGTCAGGTTCTTCTTCTCATCGCTCCAGTTGCAGGCTTCTTTTGCTTCGCAGGCAAAACATGCCCTGCTTTTCTTGTCCGCCCGGTACAAAATACCGCTTAACGTGGGTTCTCCCGCTACGAACCCGGTGCGGTGCTGTAAAACAGCCTCCGTAATTTGCGTTATTTCCGCCTCTGTGTACCCGCATTTTTCCAAAATAAGCGGGGCAATCCTTGCGCTTGCTTCTTCATGGGGCGTCCCGTTTTCGTACTGCTCATGTTTGCCGATGTCATGTAAGAGAGCCGCCGCATAAAGCAAGTCTTCCGGAATTCTCAGATTTTCCCGAAGATTAAAAATCATACCGATACGCGCCACATCCAGAAAATGCACCATATCATGCCGACAGAAAATACGGTCCTTTTCCGCTTCATTGTTTTTCTTAAGGTGTTCCCGAAAAACTTCATTTTCCAAAATCCGGTTTACTCTGTCCGTTTCCACTGTCCGTCCCCACTTGTTTTCCTGTAGTTTTTTGTCTGTATCATCCCATTATCTGTGAAGCAACATAAAAAACTGCTTCTGCAGCTCCGTGTTTTCCTTAAACTCACCGCGGACCGCCATGGTTTCTGTCAGGCTTCCGGGCTTTTTCACACCGCGCATGGTCATACACATATGCTCTGCCTCTATCACCACTATAACCCCTTTAGGAGACAAATGCTCCATAATGGCATCGGCTATCTGCGCCGTCATCTGTTCCTGAATCTGCAGTCTTTTTGCAAAGACCTCCACTGTCCGCGCCAGTTTGCTTAAGCCCACCACCTTGCCGTCCGGAATGTACGCAATATGCGCTTTTCCAAAAAAAGGCAGCATGTGATGCTCACACATGGAGTAAAATACGATATCCTTTTCCATCACCATACCGCTGTCCGAAACAGAAAATGTCTTCTGAAGGTGCGTTCCTGCATCCTCCGTCATGCCTCCGCAGATTTCTTCGTACATTCTGGCGATGCGCTCCGGTGTTTCCCGTAACCCCTCTCTGTTCAAGTCCTCTCCGATGCCCTCCAAAATCAGACGGACACCGTCCTGTATTTTTTGCTGATTCATATCTGTATCCTCCGGGCAGTTTTTCTGCCGTATCACTGCTTTCCTAAAATGCCCTTTACCTTTCCCAAAAAGGAAAGAGAACCGAAACATAAAATCACATCGTCCTTACCGGCTAAAAGATATGCCATTTCCACCGCTTCCTCCACACTGCCTGCCGTAGTCACCCGCGGATGATACGTACTGACCGCCACAGCCAGATCCATGGCGAAAAGCGCCCGTTTGTTTTCCGGCGGTGTCACCGTGATAATCTGGTCTGCATAAGGATATGTAATTTCCGCAACTTTTTCATATTCCTTATCTTTCAACATTCCCATTATATAGATAATTCTTTTATTTGAAAAGTAGGCAGACACAGATTGCACAAGTTTTTTGGCAGCCGGCTCATTGTGGGCGCCGTCAATAACAAAATACGGTTTTTCCCGCAAAACTTCAAACCTTCCGGGCCACGAAGTTTCTAAAAGTCCTCGCCTTAAATTTTCGTCTGAAACATAAAAACTCTTCTGCCGGTTCAGTGCTTCCACCACTTCTATGGCAACTGCGGCATTTTCCGCCTGACAGGCTCCGGGAATGGTTATTTCCACGTCTTTATGCAGTGTGCCGAAGGCATCCCGATACGTGAACTTCTGCTTTTTCAGACCGTATTTTATCTTTTCGGGCACGGTTGCAAAAATACAGGAACAGCCCTGCTTTTCCGCTTCTTTCCTTATTTCCGCTGCCGCCTCTTCCTGCTGCACGGCGCTGACCGCCACGCAGCCTTTTTTGATGATGCCCGCTTTCTGATACGCAATTTTATCCAACGTCCTGCCTAAAAACTGCATATGGTCCATACCGATGGACATAAGCACCGCAGCCAGCGTCCGGGTAATCAGATTGGTGGCATCCTCCCTGCCTCCCATTCCGGTTTCCAGCATTACAATGTCACACTTTTTATCCGCAAAATAAAGAAATGCCAAAGCCGCCTCCGCTTCAAATGCCGTAGGTGTGGGCAAGCCATCCGCCTTTATCTCCTCCACCGCCTCTTTTATTTTTTCAAGCCCTTCCGCATAAGCCTTCTTTGTCATGTTTTTTCCATCCACCCGGATAGTTTCCCGAGGATTAAACACCGCCGGCGAAGAAAAAGCTCCCACGCGGCAGCCCGCCGTTTTATAAACAGAAGAAAGATATGCCAGCACGGAACCCTTGCCGTTGGTGCCCGCAATATGAATGCAGGGAAAGGCATCCTGCGGATTGCCAAGCCGCCCGCACAGCTCCTTTATGCTGCCGAGCCCCGGCACAATGCCGCTTTTCTTTAATTCCTCCATAAAATCCAAACATTCTTTTTTCGTCATCTTTTTCCACCCGCTTTTGCATATTTTCGGCTTTCCCGGAAACACTTTTCATAATAGAAAAAAGGAGTTCCGTTATCTTGAAAAAACTATTGCACAATTTTCTCCATTGCGGTGTCTTAGGCTGGTGCATGGAGATTTTTTTTACCGCCCTGTCTTCCTTCCGTAAAAGGCAGTTTTCCTTAAAAGGCAACACCTCTGTCTGGATGTTTCCCATATACGGCAGCGCCTGTCTGATTGCCCCGCTTTGCAGACGTCTGCGTGGAAAACCGCTGCTTCTGCGCGGCTTTCTGTATGCCGCCCTTATCTTTTCCGTAGAATTTTTAAGTGGAAAGCTCTTGCAGAAACGGCACATCTGTCCATGGGATTACAGTCATTCCAGGTGGCATATCGGCAAGGTCATCCGGCTTGATTACCTGCCCTGCTGGTTTTTTGCCGGCTTACTGTTTGAACGCCTGCTTTTGGAGAACGAACCCGCTTCCGTCTCCCGCCGCTTTACCGAAGAAAAGGACGGAGACATCTCTCCGCCCTTTTGAAGTCATATCCTTAATCGTTATCCATATCGTCCATGCCTTCCGTGCCGATGTTTAACGTATTTAAGGTACGTCTTCTCATGCGGGCTGCTTCGGAAGCCTCTAAAATATAGTTTTTAATTTCCTTGGATTTTTTCACATGTTCAATCAGAAGCTTGGGATGTGTGGTATCGCCGGTAAAGCAGGTAATGGTGCCAAGTCCCGCCATGCGTTCCCAAAAGCTTGCGCTGTGCTGCACATCCTGTACTTTATACATATAACAGTCATTTTCGATTTTCTTGAAAAATCCCTGGTCTATCGTAAGCACATCGTCCTTAATGGTGTAAACCGTGAATGTAAACGGCAACCCCAAGAACACCCATCTTTTTCTTTCTCTGTACTTGATGTCCGCATCCATTTCTTTTGCCATATCCGTAATACCTTCCCTTTCCTTTTGTACACAATATCAATATTATAAAGAAGATTATACGTGAAAAGAGGATATTATGCAAGGCTATTGCCGCAAGGAAAATTATTTTCCGAAATATTTTTCGAAATCCCCAAAAGACTAATTGCATCGCCCCTCCCTTTGTGTTACAATGTTAAAAATCTGAAAAGGAGGATGATATCGTGACAGCTAAGGAATGTATCAAAGGACGCAGAAGTATTCGTAAGTTTGCAGATACTCCCGTTTCCAAAGATGTGATTGCAGATATTGTAGAAACCGCTTCTTATGCTCCCAGTTGGAAGCATACACAGATTACCCGTTATATTGCAGTGGAAGGCGAGCTGAAAGACAAAATCGCCGATGAATGTACCAGTGCTTATGCAAAAAATGGTGAGATTATCAAAAATGCTCCCATGCTGATTGCTGTTACTTTCATTAAAAACCGCAGCGGATTTGAACGTGACGGTTCCTATTCCACTCCCAAGGAAGGCGGCTGGCAGATGTTTGACGCCGGTGTTGCTTCCGAAGCTTTTTGTTTAGCAGCTTACGAGCAGGGACTCGGTACCGTAATTATGGGAATTTTTGATGAAGCCAAAGCCGCTTCTCTTTTGGAAATTCCCGAAGAAAGAGAATTGGTTGCTTTAATTCCCATCGGATATCCCGCTGAAAGTCCTATCGCTCCCAAACGCAAGAGCGTGGAGGAATTATTATCATTCAAATAAATACATTAAAATCGAAGAGTTTTCCTCTTCGATTTTTTTTGGGTCTTTCGCAATATTTCATGCCGCATCCGTGGCAGAATAAATACAATGCGCCGCATCTGCGGCAGAATGTGAGGAAAAAGAATGAGACATTTAATGAGCCCACTGGATTTTTCCGTGGAAGAATTGGACAAGCTGTTTGATTTGGCGGAGGACATCGAAGCCTCCCCCGAAAAATATGCTCATGCCTGTGACGGCAAGGTACTTGCTACCTGCTTTTACGAGCCCAGCACCCGTACCCGTTTAAGCTTTGAGTCCGCCATGATTCATCTGGGCGGAAAGGTGCTCGGCTTCTCCGATGCCGCCAACTCTTCCGCTTCCAAGGGAGAAAGCGTATCCGATACCATCCGCGTTATCTCCTGCTTTGCCGATATCTGCGCCATGCGTCATCCCAAGGAGGGTGCGCCTATGGTAGCTGCCGAAAAATCCGGTATCCCGGTTATCAATGCCGGCGACGGCGGTCATCAGCATCCCACCCAGACTCTGACAGATTTACTTACCATCCGCAGCCTGAAGCACCGTCTGGACAACATGACCATCGGTCTTTGCGGCGACTTAAAATTCGGACGTACCGTGCACTCCTTAATCCGTGCCCTGGTGCGCTATGAAAATGTCCGGTTTATCTTCATCTCTCCCGAAGAACTCCGTGTGCCCGACTACATCACGGATATGTTAAAAGAGAAAAACATCCCTTACGAAGAAGTCATCCGTCTGGAAAATGTGATGCCTTCCCTGGATATTTTATATATGACCCGCGTGCAGAAGGAACGTTTCTTCAACGAAGAAGATTATGTCCGTCTGAAAGATTTCTACATCCTGGACAAGGCTAAAATGGGATATGCCGGACCGGACATGCTGATTTTGCATCCCCTGCCCCGTGTCAATGAGATTTCCGTAGAAATCGACGACGACCCCAGAGCCGCTTATTTCAAACAGGTACAATATGGCGTCTATGTAAGAATGGCGCTGATTTTAACACTCTTAGAAAAAGGAGAAGTGTGAAAAATAAATTTTTCACACGCAAATTTGTGCCTGCGGCCCAAAGTTTGCAGGCTATGAAAGGAATATAAATTATATGTTAAACGTAGGAAAGATTGAAGAAGGATTTGTACTGGACCATATCGAAGCCGGCAAGAGCATGGATATTTACAAAAACCTGCAGCTCGGCAAATTAGACTGTACCGTTGCCATTATCAAAAATGCCCGCAGCAACAAAATGGGCAAAAAGGACATCCTTAAAGTGGAATGCGACATCAACCAGCTTGACCTGGATGTTCTGGCATTCATAGACCACAACATCACCGTAAACGTTATCAAGGACGGCGAAATCGTGGACAAAAAGGAACTGGTTCTTCCCAAGACCATTACCAATGTCATCCACTGCAGAAATCCCCGTTGCATTACCTCCATCGAGCAGGGGCTGCCCCACATCTTTGTTCTGGCGGACGAGGAAAAAGAAATTTACCGCTGCAAATACTGTGAAGAAAAAGCAGACCGAAAGAAACTGTAATAAAGCCGAAAAGAAAAACCACATAAAAACGGTAACCGTAAAAAAGGAGATGCCTACCCGGGTATCTCCTTTTTGCTTGTTATCTTTTTTCTTACTTTACTTTTCGCTATCTTTTTTCTTACCCAGCCAGCCTTCTTTTTGCAGCTCCTGTAAATCCTCGTCGTATAACTTGGACTTCATGGTCGGGTTGTTCCTGAATATCTTCGCTAATACCTTGTTGTTGCGCATGCTTTCATGCTGGGCGGCGTTAATCTTGTACTGCGCCTGTAAATCCATAATTTCCTCTCTGTCGTCCTGGGAATACTGCTCGGATTTCTGACGCAGGTTTTCCTTAATGGCTGCAAAGCTCTTTTCGATGCTTGCCATACTCTCGGCAAATGCCATCTTTTTCTGACCCATGCTCTCGGCAAATGCCGCCTTTTTCTGTCCAATGCTCTCAGCAAACGCCTGCTTCTTCTGGTCAACCGTTTCCGCAAAGGCTTCTTTTCTGCGCTCCGCATTTTCCGCCATAGCTTCCTTGCGTTCCGCCCAATCCTCTCCCGCTACTGCGGCAATAACCTCGGCTCTCTTCTGGATACGTTGCATTTCGCCTTTGAGCTTCTCCATAGAAACCAGCACATCCCGCAAATCGAGAGCTGCCTTGAAGGAAAGAGCAAAATCCCACACAATATAACAGGTAAGAAGCAGGGTGGCTATCGTCAGTATATTGTTCGGAATTGCCAGCACCAGTTTTTCCACCGGCTTGTGGATGACATAATTCATAAGCAGGGTAAGACCGCCCCAGGCAAGGGAACAGCCGAGACAGATATGCCCCTGAAAGTTAAAAGGCTGATTGGAATAATCCCAGTACCTTACCTTGAACAGCGCTTCCATCGCCACGCCGGTAAAATACTCCAGTGTGGTGGCGCCGATGCATCCGGCAATATAGACCGCCCACCAATGTCCGATAAAAGGCTTCGAGACCACCAGAAGCAGAATAGCCCCGCTGCCGTACAGCGGCAGGAAAGGTCCCTTCATAAAACCTCTGTTTACCCAGCGTTTTGACTTTAAGGACACATAGCACGACTCAAAGCACCAGCCGAAGAAACAATAAAAATAAAAGAAAAACAGCCATTGAATGATTGTGTAAGAATACATAAAATCTCTCCCATCAGGTAAATGTCTCAAACTTTAGACAGAGCTTACCTTTTTTCGTTGTGTATTTTTCTTCCGCAAAAATAAATTTGCCGAATCCTCTTACGTTGACCACATCCCCCACGGCAAGAAGCCTGCTGTTGTTTTCCGTCAGCCTGCCGTTCACAAAGACCCTGCCTGAAGCAAACATCTGCAGGCTTTCGCTTCTGGACAGATTGCATAGCCTGGAAATACAGCCGTCCAGGCGCAGGGAGCTTACAAGCACCTCCTGCTCACCCGGCTCTTCAAAGGAAAAGTTCACCGTAAGGTCTGTTTTTTCACATTTCACATGGGTATGCTTAATCTGCAGAAGATTTTCACAGATAAAATCCGCCATGGAACGGATGCAGAAAATATATCCTTCTTTTTCTCCGGTCCGGATGTCTCCGATGCAGCTTCTCTCCATTCCCAAATTCATCAGGGCACCGAGAAAATCCCGGTGGGAAAGTTTATCCGCAAACTTTGCCAGAAGCGGCGTCACATGAATGCAGGTAATGGGGAACTCTTCCTCATAACCGAATTCCTCCCGGGAACCAAACCGCACCATCTGCCTTTCCGCCATTTCATAACCGCCGTAAAGCATCGGATGCGCAAAGGAAATTTCTTTTTTCATCTGCTCGTAAACCGATATTTCCGAAAGCCCCAGAAACGCGCTGAAGGTATAAATATTCTGCTGATAGGATTTATTCGCAAGGTCGCGCAGCCTGTTGCGAAACTGCTGCTCCTCTTTGTCTGATTGAAATGCCATAGTAATCCTTGTTTTCTCTCCGGCATGCTGTTTTCGCCGGGTAATTCTCATTCTGCCTTATCCGAGTGCCACATCCAAAATCATCATTAAAAGAAATCCCACCAGTACGCCCAGCGTGCCCGCATGGGAATGTTCGCCCAGATGCGCTTCGGGAATCAGTTCTTCCACCACCACATACATCATGGCGCCTGCTGCAAAGGATAAAAGCCACGGCATGAAGGGAACCAGTACTCCTGCCAGGAACACCGTCAGAATGCCGAAAATCGGTTCCACAATGCCGGAAAGGCATCCGTACAGGAATGCCCGGAAAGAAGATGTGCCTTCCTTTTTCAAAGGCAGGGAAATCGCCGCGCCCTCCGGGAAGTTCTGGATACCGATACCGATAGCCAGTGCAAACGCCGCCGCATAATCCGCCGCCGTTCCTCCGTTAATGCCCGCATTGGCAAATGCAAGCCCCATTGCCATTCCTTCCGGAATGTTGTGCAGGGTTACCGCAAACACCATAAGTGTGGTCCGTCCCAGGGACGTATGGGGACCTTCCGCTTTCGTTTCCCCTATATGAAGATGGGGAATGAGTACATCCATCAGAAGTAGGAAAATGGCTCCCAGCACGAAGCCTCCCGCTGCCGGAATCCATCCGATACTGCCGTTTTCTTCTGCCTGTTCAATAGACGGAATCAGAAGTGACCATACACCTGCCGCTATCATGACTCCCGCTGCAAATCCCAGAAAAGCCTTGTGAACAGACTCTTTCATGGTCTTTGCGAAAAAGAAAACCACTGTTGCTCCCAATGTCGTCATAAGCCACGCAAAACCGGTACCTTCCAGTGCCAGTATAAAAGTATTCATTTTTCCTCCTATCCTTAATTAAAACTGATGACCTCTTTCTTAGGCGCCTTTGCCTTTTCCACGCTGACAGCCGTCAGCACAGGTCCTTCTCCCTGGTAATCCGCCCAGTATTTTCTGTGTACCACTGCTTTTACCTTAACCCATTCCTTCTGCTTCAGGGCATCTGCTCCTTCGTATTCACAGGCATAGCCTAAGAAGGAAATGTCTTCTGCACAGCAGGTCATTGCCATACGGCCGGGTACAAAATAATTCTTGGGAAAATCCTTAGGTTTCAAAACCATGGCAAGGAACTCGATGGTCTTTCCTTCGTATCGTTCCGGATGGTCCATAATATCCAGAAACCAGATACCGTATCCGTTATCGTCCAGTTTCAGCACATCTGCGGATAAATCGTAAGGAAGGTCATCCTCTAAGATATCCGTGATTTCTCCGTTGGCATCTTCAAAAATAACATCTGCCTTGGGATTTACCGCTTTAATGTTTCTCTTATACGTGTTTAAGTCCTGCACGCCGTCACAGCGGTTCATGATAATCATTTCGGAATTTCTCACCATTTCCGCAAGCTGGGAACGCATGTTGGTATAGTACATGGGGAATGTGGAGCCGTCAATGGTGGTAATCTGCTGCTCAATACGCCATGTTCTGGGTAGCTTCGTATTGCGGATATTCCACATGCCATTATATTCTATGATAATTCTGCCCGGTTTGTGCTTCTTCTCCAACTCCGTCAGATATTCCGGGGTGAAATCTTCTTCATTTTCAATAACTTCCATTACCGTGTGACTTTTTTTCAAAAGCTTTTCATCATATTCTTCCACACCTTCCTCACATAGGATAAGCAGGGTTGTTTCTCTGCTCTGGAAATAGGGCTGTCCCAATGTGTAGGAAATAAACTGTGTTTTGCCGCTTTCCAAAAAGCCGTTAATCATATATACGGGTTTCATACTTGTCAGGTCTCCTTATCTCAAGATACCTGCCGGCTTTCACCGACAGGTATCCCTTACTTGTCTTGTTAACGCATTTATTTCAGAAAAAGGTCTGCCAGCTTGTCCTCGTTAATCTTGGAACCGATAACGCAGAGCTTACCGGTTACCTGTGCGGCACCGCTGCGGATATCGCTTTCTCCGGGTACATAGTCAAAGTAAATCCAGGTACCGTCCTCTGCGGGCACCATACCCTTTGCACGGAGAATCATGCCGTAAGAGCCGTCTTCCAGTGCGTGAAGCTTCTCTTTGATTTCGTCGGCTGTAAACTTCTTTGCGGTTTCTTCGCCCCAGCTTGTAAACACCTCATCTGCATGGTGATGATGATGGTGGTCATGGTCGTGGCATCCGCATGTGCAGTCCGGACCGTGGTCATGATGATGATGCTCATGTTCCTCGTCGTTGTGGTGATGGTGATGCTCATGCTCGTCGTCATCATCGTCATCATGATGGTGATGGTCGTGGTGGCAGCACTCATCGTCATCATCGTGATGGTGATGCTCATGTTCATGCTCATGCTCTTCTGCCAGCAACGCCTGAATCATATCCTCCAGCTTGTCCGCTCCTTCGATGGTCTTTAAGATATCCTCGCCCCGTAAAGAATCCCAGGGTGTTGTGATAATGGTTGCTTCCTTGTTGTACTCCCTTATCATATCGATGCAGGTCTTAAGCTTATCTTCGCTCATGTTCTGGGTTCTGCTTAAGATAATGGTTCCGGCACAGGCAATCTGGTTGCAGAAAAATTCGCCGAAGTTCTTGATATACATTTTGCACTTGGTGGCATCCACAACGGCTACGGCGCTGTTGACCTGAACGTCCATATCCTTTGCCACATCGTCAACTGCCTTTACCACATCGGAAAGCTTGCCAACGCCTGACGGCTCGATTAAAATCCGTTCCGGTGCATAGGTGGAAAGAACTTCCTTTAAGGAAGTACCGAAGTCACCTACCAGTGAACAGCAGATACAACCGGAATTCATTTCCTTGATTTCAATACCGGATTCTTTTAAGAAACCGCCGTCGATACCGATTTCGCCGAACTCGTTTTCAATTAAAACCACCTTGGTATCATGTAAAGCTTCTTTTAAAAGCTTTTTAATCAGGGTCGTTTTGCCGGCACCTAAGAAACCCGAAAAAATGTCTATTTTTGTCATGATAAAAAACCTTCTTTCTGTATGCATTTTGCACTGTCTTCCACACATTGCTGTCGAAAGCAGATAAAACAAAAAACCCTTGAATAAAATCAAGGGTCTCTTAGAGCTGCTGACGGGAATCGG
>DJEL01000040.1 GCA_002432425.1 Lachnospiraceae bacterium UBA5899 | reverse complement strand
TTGCGAGTTATTTACCTGATACGAATGAACCATATCTTAAAGGTAATAAAGAAGGAAATAGACCGTGTTATTATTGTTTTGAGGATTCTGTTACGGGATTGTATTGGATGATTCCATTATCGAGCAGAATTGACAAGTACAAAAAGATTATGGACAACAAGGAGAAGGCAGGAAAGCCGTGCGATATTATACATATAGTGAAACTGGATGATGACAGAGAAAGTGCTTTTTTGATTCAGGATATGTTTCCTATTACAGAAGAGTACATAGAGCGTGAATATACGATTCCTGGACATGCAAAAGATTTTGAAAAGGCCTTTGGCGTTAAAAGAAATGATGTCGGTTCGTACTTGAAAAAAGTGATTCAAAATGGAACTGTTATTAGTAATAAAATAGTTTCAATTGGCTTAGGAAGGCAGGGATATGAACGAGTTTATGAGTATAAGGGAAACTTCTATACTATGACCGGAATAGGAACAAATGGTTTTATTGTTTCTGCATATCCAGTTAGAAAGGATGATTTATAATGTATACAATAAAATTAATGAATGAGTTTTTACATGGACCAATTTGGGTTTACGATGATGAAGGTTTTATAAGAAGAAAATTTGCTCTGATTGATAGTGATGAAGAACTTCAGACATTGAATGAAGAGGCAAAACAACTGTATGATTCTTGTTATTCCTTTGATGATGGGAATGAAGCATGTAAATTTGATGAAGAAAAGTATAAACAAAATTATACTCAAATGATTAGCATTATTGAGAAAATTATGACAAGATTGGACATAATTAATGATGGTAGTTTTTGTGTAAAAAATTTCATTAAGTTGCAGTGATTCGAACCCATATACTGTATATAATATGATAGCAGGTAGATGGCTATAGTTTAGATGCGCAAAAAGATAAATTGCATAAATACGCAGACTAAGGTTAATGGTTTTTGATAATGTCTGCAATGGATCTTTTTGAAGGTTCACACTTGGTGGCTACCACATAGGCGCTACACCGTTCCTAAGAACCGCGCATCCAATGTTTTGCAACTTTGTCCAAAATGAACATGCAACTTTATCTGCAAAATACATCAACAGAAAGACGAACCAGCCATGCTGTCAGTGCAAGCATGGCTGATACAAAGATGATGACAACAGCCAAAGGACTGGTCAGCAGATAGTTGCCAAGCATGGGGCTATAAAGGAAGAAAAAGGATGCCAGGGAATCACTGAGCATAATCATACCAAACGGCAGCATAAAAAGTGTGCAGCCTAAAATGATTGTGTGGATGATACTCCTTAGCTTTTGGGAGATGGCATATACGACTAACCCCGTCAGATTCATAAATAAAAACCGTATTACTGAGAGTAGCAGGAAATAGGTTCCAAGCGTGATACTGTTCCCATATCTGTCCAGACTCCGAAGGCAATCGGCCGGAAAGTACAAACATGCTGTCCCCACCCCATATGCCTGTAGTGTCGCTTTATAATAAGGACAATACACAAGTACCAGGATTAACAGATTAACGGTCATACCGGTCACCATTCTGATGGTGGGAGCCTTCCTTTTGCCGTAAAATGTGATCCTGCATAGCTTATCGGTTCCTAACTGATAGTCTCTGCCGAAGACCAGGGTACTGCATAACACTGTAAAAAGCATGGCTTCAAAAGCAAGCAATGCGTCTGTCCTCTGGGTGGACGCAGCGGTCAGTTCATCCACTGCAGGCTCATAAACCATGTAACCTATATCATTTTCTGTAATATACTCCCAATACTGCTCTGTCAGTTCAAAGGCCTCATACGCGTACAGCTCCTGCTCTGCAAGATAGTCGGTCTTTCCCTGTAACAGAGCGTCCTGTTTCTGTCTGTTCAGTGTAGCAAAACGTTCTTTTTCCGAAAGGATAAAGTCCTTTTTATCTTCTGTTACTTCCCCTGACAAATATTGCATATATTGCCTGTAATAGAAGTCGGTATAATCATAGTATCTAACGGTCTCCCTGTCGGAAATAAAGAATTGTGCGACTGCAAGGAGCAGTAGAAGAAGCAGTACTTTTTCTTCGAAAAATAATTTCCACAGCTCGTGAATCCACAGATTTACGGTTCTAAGGATCGGACCTTTTACAGGAAGCAGGGGTAATTTATTCGGCAAATGGACTCTGATTTCGGCCTGACTCTCTGTCAGAACACAGATGCAGCCTGCAATGCCCGCAGCCAGTACCACGGAGGCGGTACTGCTATAGGTAAACGGAAAACCGAATACATTCAGATTGCGATATATGGTAAACAGATTTTCTACATGGAACAAACCGCCGGGAAGCAGATATTTTACAATATCGGTGCCGTTTTCATACAGGAAATGACAGAGGATTACGACTCCCGCACTGCTTACAACCGCACTAATGGTATTGTGAAAGACATCAACAGCAATACCAAAGAGCAGCATATAAAGAAAGGATGCCAGTATTTTATAGGTTAAGAACAGTAAAATAAACTGCCGGACGGAAATATTCCATGCGGTCTGCCGAAACAGGTATACAGAGGACAGGCTGCGGGTTAAATCACCTGTTCCATAGAGGTTATGCGCAAGCAGCAGAGTGCTTCCATACAACAGAGACACTACCAGGACGCAACAGACGAAGGAGACACTAATCTTTACAAGGGCAAGGCGTTTCCTTCCGTTATAACAGGTGTGTAACAGGCTGTTCATCCCTGTTTCCTTATCCCTGCCCCAGATGATGATCTGTAAAAACAGCAGCAAAAACAGAACGAGAAGATTGGTAATAGGAGAAGTAGCGAAGAGTTCTATTCCAAGGGAGGGCTGTGGATTTAGAGAGACAGAGGACATCTTTTCATAAGCAGCAGCTGTCAGTCTCCTGTTTTCACGGGTAAAACGGTTTTCTGTTTCCTGAAAACGGGAAAAGGAGTGCCCGGTATCGGTGGACTGTCTGATATTTTCCAGATATTCATCGTACTGTACAATGCTTTCCATCTCTTTCAGAATCCTTGCCTGTACATAAGCGGTACGCAGTGAACCGCTATCGGCACTGTTAGTCCAAAAAGTTTTCTCACAATCTGCCTGCAGCTGTGCATAGACCTGCTCAGGGGGTTCATTTACCAACATGTCGGAAACCAGTTGCCATTGCTGACGATAGCCGTTTTGACCTGTATAAGGCGTATTTCTTACTTCACTGTAGTATATCAGAATCACATTCATGATACATAAACAGAAAATTAAGAAAACAACCGGAAATGTTATGATTTTTTTGCATTCTGCTCTTATCATAATGACATCCCCTCATCCCCGAAAAAGTGCAGATACACTTCCTCCAGAGAAATCTTTTTATCCTTCCAGTCCTGTGTTTCCTTCTGGGCAGGCAACAGCAGACCATCTTTTAAGAAAAGGACTTCCGTTGCCGCTTTTTCTACATCTGATACCACGTGGGTAGCAAAAATCACAATTCTATCCTCAGAGAACCCGGAGATAATATTTCGGATGCCGATTCTTTCCTTTGGGTCCAGTCCGGCTGTGGGCTCGTCAAATATGAGGATGGACGGGTGATCTAACAGAGCCTGACCAATCAGCAGTCGTTGTTTCATACCACCGGAATATTCCCTGATTTTTTTATCCTGCTGCTTCGTCAGATTTAACATATTAAGTATTTCAGGTATTTCCAGGTCGGCCCTCTTTTTATCCATGCCTTTTAATGCAGCCATATAGTATAGAAATCTCTTTCCTGTAAAAGTAGGATATAGATTCTGTTGCTGAGGGACAAACCCGATATGCT
The DNA here is from genome assembly GCA_002432425.1 of Lachnospiraceae bacterium UBA5899. Lineage (GTDB taxonomy): Bacteria > Bacillota > Clostridia > Lachnospirales > Lachnospiraceae > Acetatifactor. The sequence goes on along the minus strand of DJEL01000040.1, from coordinate 31,963 downwards.
TCAGATAGGAGATACCTAAATCTTTTATGCTTTTACCATTCAGCAGAATCTCTCCCCGGTCAGGGGAAAGATTTCCCGTAATCAGGTTCATCAGCGTACTTTTACCAGCCCCATTCGGCCCCAGCAATCCATAGACCCCTTCCTTAAAAACGTAGGTAAAATCCTGTAAGGCTGTAAAATGCCCATAGTTTTTTGTGACTCCCGACAGCATCAATTCCATAGTGATAGTTCCCCCCATATTCTTAATAAGGACGCCACGTTGCGGTATATTGCGCCCTGCCTGATAATAAGTCCTCTATAGGGACAGCGGCAATATCACCGTTTTCTGTAATTGCAAGCACCCAGTCGCCCATCACATCAAACAGGTAACCATTTTGGGGCAGCGCCGGTACATCCGATACTTTCCCGGTTTTGTAATCATAATGCAGGATGGAAGCGCTATTGTCCTGCCGGACGGACAGTAAGATACCGTCTTCATAAGAATACCCGCTTGTGCAGGTATCTGTCTGACAGGCGGGAAGCCAGGTACCATCCTCTGTAAGCATCATGAGCCCGGCTGTTCCACATGTGTAAACGGTACCCTCATGTGCGCCTAAAAAGACATGGGAGGCATCCGTGGTAAACAGATACTCCGACTCCAGAGTATTCAGATTGAGACTGTATATACACACCCGGTATGTGGTTTCATAGGTATCCCGGATGGGATACTCTGTTTCGTAATAAAGAGAATCTCCCTCGATGAACAGTACGTCCGTACAGGAGCTTCCATCTTCGTATTCTGTAAGTGTTCGGTATGTGCGCCGGTCCAGATCAACTTCAATCAAAAAAGGAAAGGATTGCAGGGCAGGCATTTCCTCTCCGGTAATGTCTGTTTCGTGCTCATAAGAAGCTGCGGTAAAATACAGTTTTTTATCATAGATACGGCGTTGCAGTCCGGACGAAAATCCATAAGGTATTTCCAACAGCTTTGCCCAGGTCTCGCCATATACCTGTTTTGTATAAATTTCTGTGCCGGTAAAATCGGTTGTCATGACATACAGCGAGTTCCCGGACAAAAGAGAGACAGACAAGTTACCGTTTGGCAATGCTGCTTCACAGTATGGCTCTGTATTGGATGAGGAATACGGCTCATGGATGCAGTTGGGTTTGCTGCACAGAACGCCATTTTCTCCGGTGGCATAGTCTGTATAATATAAAATCCCGTTTGCTTCATAGACAGAACCGGTTTCACCCAAACATCCAAAAACAGGTATGTAATGTGCATCATCCCCGGCAGCTGAGTTGCCAGCTCCACAACCTGACAATGAAGTTAAAAGTAAGGATAAGCACAGTAATAAAATACTTTGTCTTTTGCCCATAACGATCCCTCTTAATTTCCTAACATTTTGTTCAGCTTTTTAACCAACTTGTCCACGTCGACGGCCTGCAGCTCCTGTGACAGCTTTTCTGCTTCGGCTTCTACATCCGAACAGGTTCCCAGCCACAGACATGCATGGGCTTCATAGACAGCGGAAATCTCAGAAAGCTCCTCTATATATTCTGTGTAATCCAGCTCATATTGTATCTCCGGACTGAGTACCGCAGCACTGTTTTTTTCCTGATATAGGATTGTCTTATCAGCCGGCTCCAGCCCGTCCCGGTAAGAGATGGTCCTGTTGGCAGGTGATGCCAGTTTGGTATAAGCATTCCCTGAGGAAACAGGTACCGGAATACCACCTGCCAGATTATAGTGAATCCCTTCAATCCCATAAATAAGAAGGTTGGATAAATCCGGCTGTGTAGCAATCAGGCTTAGCAGTTTCATGGCCTCTTTTGGATGCTCTGACCAGGAGGCAATGCCCGTTACCGCATTGCGGGCATAGATGAGCGGCTCGGGAGCCTGCCTTAAAGTCTTGACACTTATTGGCTGGGTATCGACAAGCAGCTGGTCATCATATAGGATCCTGGGGGTGGTCGGTAAAATGGCAAAAACGTATTTACCTGACCGATATGCTGTTCCTGCATCTGGGACACTACTGTCTGTAAGCACGTTGTTGCAACGCTGGATTTCCTTCCACATGTTAAGAAATGATGCATCATCTGCTGCATTGATGACCCTGACTGTACCATTTTCCTCTGTAAAGTAGAGGCCGGTATAACCGTTTATAACCGGTATATAGCCTTCCAAATTACAAAGTGCATCAATATCGACATACACACCCAACGTATCCTGCAAAGAATCCGGACTGGTCTTTGATAGATGCTCCAGGATATCCCCCAAATCCTGGATAGAGGAGATCTCTTCATATTGCTGTAAGGCAGAGGAGTAATCCTCCCTGACTAACAGTGTGGCATCATAATACATTTGCGGGTCAACGCACCGGAAACCGTAAATATGGCCTTCACAGCGCATGGCCTGCCAGAACATCTCAGAAAAGGAAGCGTAGAGAACCTGCCCTGCCTCTGTCTCCGTGAGGAAATCATCCAGAGGATAGAGCAAGTCATCTCTTACCATGCTGTTATAGGTGCCGGGCTGCCCGTGGTTTGCAAGTCCGGTAAAAAGGATATCGGTCGCTGTCCGGCTCTGATACCGCTCAGCAACTGCAGTTTGGTATTCATTTCCATCTGCATACAGCCATTCAAATTGTACCTGAAAATCACAGTTATAATCTTCGATAAGGCGGCGGTTTAGTTCTTCCTGAATTTGCAGGTCGAAAGCATTTGCCCCAAAATAGTAGGGATTAGCAGCCCATACCAGTGTCAAGCTGTCTTCTTTCGGGGATGTATCTGTATTACGTTTTCCACCTCCACATCCAGTTTCCAATGTGATGGCCAGCAAAGAAATGATGCACAGTAATCTTTTTAATGTTGTTACAGAATTATGTTTCCTCATATCCGTTCACCTGTTCGTAATATCAAATAACGCATAAACAGCCAACTACGGATTCGAGGATTCCTTTTAATGAATGTTTATGCATTAATATGATAATATGATCTTATATGTAGTATATCACAAAAATACTATGATATCACTAATTAATTACTGGCCGAGGTAGTACGCTGCTCCATTGTCACATCGCCTACGGTCGCATTGTGTGTAGAATAAATATAACTGGTAGAATACGCTGAGCCACAGGAAAAATCCACTACTGCATTTTTTGCACCAGAAGCAGATTTGGGAGCGGATGTGTAATTCTCGTAAGTTACATTTTGGTGATAATGATAGGTTGATGATACAGATACTGTGGCAGAATTCGAACCGCCTGCCATAGTGGTAAATGCGGTACCTGTATTTTCAGTAACTGAGCTACCATAAGCTATGGTATTATTGTTTACCAAGGTCGATCCGCTATTTGCAAAAACGGTAATGCTTGCTCCCAATATTAGTACTGTGGACAATAGTAGTGCGAATAATGTTTTTTTTAGTTTCATTCGGAATTCCTCCTTTGCTTGTATACCGTGAGCATTTCATAATGCTGGTATCTTTTGGTTACACAAAAAGCGTACACCAACTTTAAGATCGTGTCTATTGACAATATGGAAAATGTAATAGAAATAGCAATTTCCATATTGTCAATTGTATTTTTATTATTTATAATACAATTATATCTTATAATAAGCGGAGAATGCTATGAATAATGTTGTGAAAGGACAGTTGGGAAAGCGTATTGCTGAATTACGTAAACAGAGCGGGATGACTCAGCGCGAAATGGCCGAGAGACTGCAGGTGACAACGTCAGCTTTATGCAAATGGGAGAGAGGACAGAATTATCCGGATGTGGAAATGATAGCCAGAATGGCAGATTTGTTCCGTGTATCTTGCGATGATCTGATTAATGGAAATATAGAATGTGAAGAGGAGCGCGGTGTACTGAGTGAAGATGATGGACGGCAATCACCGTTGGAGCAAAATAAGCATGAGGGAGAGAGGTTAATCCAAGAAGAGTTAGCGGGGCAGAAAGTATCAAAAGAAGGCAAGAAAATCAGATCTGGGAAAAGGCTGTTGATTGTGGGAATTGTCTTTGCTATTGTTGCTTTTTTAGGAATATGGATGTACTGTCAAAAAAATACGGGTTTCCGAATTGTTTCTGAAAGATATGCCGATGATGAAATGTATGGAGAAATATATGAAATAGCAATAGTTTGTCCGCATGACTATACAGTTGATGAAATCAAAGGCTACTCTGAACAGGTACATAAAAAATGGGAACAAGGTGAACTAGGAGATTTTGAAGTCGAAGTATTAAAACTTGCTTTTTATGAAGGATATAAGCAGGCCGCCTCTTGGGAGGATACAGAACCGGAAGTGTATTTGTTTAAGTTTTGGGAATAAGATGAGGAGCAAAACGGATGAAGACAATATGTACGATATTTCTGATGATAGTTGTGAGTATGAGTTTGCCGATAGGTGTGCATGCACAAGACACAGGCATAAGAGTTGAAACTGTATCTATGATAGAAGATGATTATCAAGTTAATGATTTTCTTGTATATGAACAAGATAGTATTTCTGTAACGAGGGAAATCATCTATAACGGGAAGGTCACGCCAGCGAAGACAATTAGCATGACGGAAGAACATAATGGAATTATGTACAGTGGAACATTAACTTTGCGTTCTTGTATGTATGTGAATAATCAAACAGTTGCAACCTATTCGGGAACATTATCTCCTCAAAATCTCGACATGTGATTACGACATGGAGTTAAAGCAGAATTACATAAGGATTAGTAGGGTAATCAAAGTTTTTGAGGGCTTCCCAACTACATAAATCGAACTGCTGCATATGATAAACTGGCTGACTGGCTTTCTAACGGATGCCCAATGGTCCAAGGAGAATTAGGTCAGACAGAAGCTTATACATAATACAGCTTAAATAATGAAAGAGAAAAGTCCTAACTGGCTGTTAAGCGACTCAATCCCTACAACTTATATATTAAGAGATAAGCATTTGTTTGATGCAGGAATGCTTTCAGAACAGGCTATGGCACGTACTATATATGTTAGAGAAATTAACAGATAGGATCGACTCCCATGATATTGAAACATCATAAATATTGGGGTATTAAAGAATACATAATAGCATATACTATAGTGACTGTAGAAACCGCTTGACATGAAGTTCAAAGTCAAGTAAGCTGAATACAGTGATCGCGTTGCAGAAACCTGTGAGGCCTGCGACCGGGGGAGAACCTGCGGGGTCTCCTCTTTTTTTACTTTAAGGAGACATTGTGTATGCCAAAGATTTTTTTGAGTTATGATCAGCAAATAGAAAAACTGAAGAATGAGAAAAATCTGCAAATTGATGATGAGGCATATGCTAAAGAGATTTTAAGGCAGACGAGCTACTATTCATTAATCGGAGGATATAAGGATATCTTTAAAAATCCAACAACCAAGAAGTAAAAGGATGGAACGAAATTTGAGGATATTGTAGAGTTATATTATTTTGATGAATCTTTAAGGCAGTTGTTTTTGAAATATCTTATCAAAGTAGAAAACGAAATAAAATCACAAGTCTCTTACTATTTTACAGAGAAGAATGGTGAGAACCAAACAGAATATCTTGATACTGCAAATTACAATTATGTAGGCAGAAAAAATCAAAGAGATATTGACCGTTTAATAAAGATATTAGAAGGATACGTTAGGATACTTTTTACGCCAATGATAAAGCATCGGTGAAGATGGATAACCTAAGAAAAGTAAATAATCAATCAGGAGTAAGTTAGATTTTGAACACAATCAACAAGAGTATAAAAGAAGCCCTGTTCAGAGCCTATAATACGAGAAACAGAAACAACAAAAATCAGAAACGTTTTGATGTGATATTTGGGACAATATTTTGTTTGTGTATCATTATGACCATAGCTGCATTTGGCTTGATGGGAGCAAACGTAAAAGCAGGAGTTATCATGCTCCTTGTAATTCTTTTATGCTTTGGAGTAGCTCTTACATATGCTTTGCTACGGAAAAAACGTATTATGAAGCTGCTGTTTTCGGTGCCTGTGGGAGCGGAAAATATAGAAAAGATAGATGTTAAACAGGCAGAGATTCTGAATCAACTGTATGAGGAATCTGCACTTACTATTGGAATGGAAGCTATTCCGGATGAAGAATTTTTCAATATTCTGTACAACTGGTTAATCGGCATGAATGCATTGCCGGAAGGCAAACTTAAACTGTATTACCTTACAGGAAAGATGTGGAATCAGCGATTTGCCTGCAAAGTAAATGATGATACGCAGATTTTATGTATCGCTATGGGCGATCTGAATATCAATGCAGAAAATACGGAGCAGTTTTCGTATGAGCATATGGTGTTTGGAAGATATCTGGACGACATAGTTACAGGGGGTTAGATCTATCAATTTGAATATTCATTATTCAGCACCCGATTGGGTGTGGGATAAGTTGTCATAGGTATATTGGAGTGGAAAGGAATTTAAGTATAGAATGAAATTCATAAAAAAGCATTCGTATTTATTTTGGCAATGCATTGGTTTTTTCATATTGGCGGTTGATTGTCTGTATGTTTGGTTTAATTTGGAAAATGAGCAGATAAGCTATGTATTTATTGTACTTTCGGCAATGCTTGCCTTTGCGATTATAACTCTGTCGCCTTTTGTAATTAAATGCAGGAAAAAAATGAAAGACCCTGCAGAGATAGAAGAATCCTATCGGTACAAATACATTGAAGAATGGTATATACATATATGTGGCTCGGCAAAAGGTGTGGCTGTTATTATAACTATGATCGTTTTGTTTATTGGTGGTACGTGTGTCCTGACATACTTCGGTTTACCTTTTTTGGTATTTTTATTGTTTTATGCCGATGTCTGGATTTACTGTCTGTGGAAAAACCACGTGAAGCGCACATTTTACAAAGTACCGGATGGTGCAAAATGGTGTGAGCTTATTTATGTGAATGATATAGCATTTCTTGATTTGCTCGATTCCCAGACTGTACTTTGCTACTTTTCAAAGCCAAGTGACGAGATGCTTGATTTTTTATATAACCGATTTTATAGTGAAACATTAAATCAGAAGCGCTTGCTTATGAACGAGAATCCTAAAATTTATGTGGTAAATGGCAGGGTTTTTAATGAAAAGTACGGCACTTCCAAATATGACTTACCGATGTCGGATGAAGAATGCCTGCTTTGTATTTTGCCTGACGAACTGAATCCTGAGGTTATGAGTTGCAAGGAAGTTGCATTAAGAGATTATGAGATTGGTGGGGGTCTGTTTTCTGAATATGTAGAGAACTGTCGGGAGTTGATGTAGTTGTGAAGCCGGCAATCATAATTGCCATTAAAAAGTGATGACAGCATATGTATCGTCGTACTTAAACTTGACGGACCATTTTTGGCCGGACTGATTGCTTTCTGTCTGTCAGCAGGCTTTTTTGCCGTATTTTTTATCTCCGGCTTTATGGAGCTTTCCCGTCATATGAAAATACCTGATCTGTGGGCAGGCATTTCAAACCGAAGAGGGTTTCCTTGTTCCGGCAGACAAACGGGATGAAGTATTCCGCCGGGTTCTTACGGATTACGGATTTAATGAACAGGAAACAGCCGACTTCATTGAGTATTGGTCCGATTACCTGACAAGCGGTGAGGGCTACGTCATGTATCCGATGCTGACCGACGGCGTTGACGCCGCTATGCCGGTATCCTTCTCCGTTAAACCGGACAGCATAACCCGGATATGGTTCGGCTTTGCACAATATGACAGCGGCGATATAAAGAAGCCAATGATTACACCGATCGAACGAAAAGGATTTACTGTTGTTGAATGGGGAGGTGCTGTTCTGGATTGATTGACAGAGCAAAATGAAACCATTCTAACGAAATGTATAGCAGAATTGGGAAGCCGCAGGAATGAGTTCAACAGAAATTGTTCCTGCGGTTTTTGTTTACAGCTATTTTAAGGTCACAAAATGCTTGTATTCTTCCATAAAATGTATCAAAATATGAATAAAACAAAACACTGAGAATTGAACAGAAAGGTCAATACTGGAGGTATATAATGCTGCTTATAGGTACAAGAATTCAGGAATACCGGAAAATGGCGGGACTGAATCAGGAAGAATTTGCAGAGAAAGCAGGTGTCAGCCGGCAGGCAGTGTCAAAGTGGGAGAGGGATAAAGCCTATCCTGATTTGGACAGACTGGTGTGCATATGTGAGATACTGAATGTCCCGGTGGAAGAACTGATTTATGGAAATCGGGAGGCAGAGCAGGATAACGGACAGGAAACTTCAGGAACTGCGGTCACAAACGGTGTTGTACATATGAAAAATTTAAGAGGAAAGGATAGATTTTTCAGGCTGAAGGGGATGTTCTGCATTCTGGCGGCGGTCTGTATATTCTGTGCGGTGGTGGTTGTTGTGCTGCTTGGGAGAAACGAGTGGACCGGGCATGCAGACAAAAATGAGAATGTCCGGGTGGAAAAGGTGTACCAACAGTATACCAAGGCAGATTTGTGTTATTTTGATGACAACGGCAGAAAGATAATGAATACGGTATGGCTGGATATCCCCGGAATACGTGACGGAGACTTTGTAGAGTGCTATACCGGGGCTGGCAATGACCGGTTATTTTTAAATTACAAAGTGGTAACACTGGCGGCAGCTATCCTGATTACGGCGGTATTTATTCTGCTGCTTGTGCTGACAGGACTGGAACTGCGAAGGATGAAAAAAGAAGATACTTTGCAAATTATATTGGAAGATGTAGGTGGGAAGACTGCAGATGAAGAGGTGTAAGAAAATTATTTCCGGGCTGCTGTTTATCTGCATGCTAATTGGGATTACATTTGCTTCCCTTAATTTCATGGGTGTTATCGGGCGCACTGAAAATGTGGTCAATGCAGACAATAAAAATGGGGGCAATGTAGGTGCAGAAACGGCGGAAACAACGGAATACTGGCATATTGTTTTTAAGGGCTTTGCCTTTTCGGTAAAACCGGTCGGAACAGCAATCATACACGAAAGCGGATGTCTTAATGTAAGAAGCTGCGACGATTACCTGATACAGATTGATGTAGAAAAAAAAACTATGGATGACTTTTGGAATAACAGGGCAGAACGGGTTCAAGCCATAGAAAATTCAGGTTATGTGATAGAGCTGCCTCCTGAAAAGACACAGATAGACGGGAAGGAATATGTAAAATACATAGTCAGTCTTGCGAATGAGAGGGGAGCAGCTTTTGAAAACTCCTACTTTGGTGTACTTATCAGGCAGGCTTCTGATAGGGAGCGTATTCTTACTACCATAAGGTTTGACGGAACGGATATGGACGCACTGAATGCGGAGCAAAAAGATGTGATTTATGAAAAAGCATTTGCGGAAGCCCGGGCGATAGCGGACAGTGCAGTCGAAACAGAGGAAACCAATGATATGGTCGGGACCTACTGGCAAGAGAATGCATACATGGAAACGGGGCTGACGGATAGCATCGTAGACGGAGATACGGTTGTGTCGTATAAGCTGCCGGATAAATATAAGCTTTTATCGGACAATCAGGCGGGAAAGTCATATTATGCGGATACGGAAAAATGGGATGTGATGGTATCGGTTGTTCCCTATTCATGGATGAGTGCAAAGGACATGGCAGAGAGCAAAAGGGGAGCCGGAATTTCCAAGGTTGTGGACGAAGGCAGGTATGAGGTAAACGGTATTATTTATTATTATTACGCCTATTCGGTTCTGCATGTAAAGGGTGAAAAAAGAAGTTGCACCTATCATTTTGCGGCGTATGCGGATTTGAAAAATGGTGACATATATGTCATATATGGAGATGCCGATGACAATCCGCAGACAATGGAACCGCAGAGTTATTATGATTTTATGGATATAAAAGAGGAATGCTACCCATAGTTTCCCGGTTGCAACCATTTGCGTCTTGCGATAAATAAGTTCCTGCTTCCATAATGAATGACGGAAATGCAATCATTTAAGGAGGACTTATTTATGAAAAACAAAAAAGTAATACTGGCAGGAATTCTTGCAGCGATGATGGGACTTTCTCTTGCCGGTTGCGGTAATGACAAGAAGCCTGCCAATGAACAAACGGAGCAGACCGAGGAAACACAGCAGGTAACGGAGTCGGAAGAGGACGATGAGGACGATGTTTCCTGGGAAGACGAAGAAGAGGAGTCTGAGGATGCGGCATGGGAAGATGACAGCGAGGATGAAGCAGAATTTGTAATGCCCGTACAGGACGATTTCACTCTGGCACCGGGACTCAGCGAAAAATATGCCGACCTTGACAACAGATCTTTTGTATACAACGGTACAAAATTTACATTGGGTGAATCCACACTGAAGGACTTAATAGACGCCGGTATTCCGTTTGGAGAGAATGACCTTAATAACAGCGGCAACAATGTAAATAAAAATTATGAAACAGAGAGATACACGGCAGACATTAACGATTATGTAACCATGCAATTTAAGTTTGCCAACTTTACAGACAGCGAACAAAAAGCGGAGGATTGTGTTCTTTCTTATGTAAGATATTCCCATCTTTATGTGCCGCAGCCGGATTACGATGCAGATATGAATGCTGAAATTACGGAAGCCATGCTTGATGGAGCAAAACAGGTTCATTTTTCTTTCCCGACAACCATTACCAAGGATGAGCTGTTGGAAAAATGCAGTGAGAATGCAAGTGAAAGTGACAACTATGTCAAGTATCTGGTAGATTCAGAGGTCTATATGGGAAGCAGCGGTTACCAGTTCCAGTTTAATGAAGTTACCAATCAGCTTAAAGAAGTTTCCATAAGCTGGCTCCCTTAAACGGTAAAATAATTTCATAAAGTAAGAAGCAATCTAAGGCCGTTTACGTTCAGAAATGAAGGTAAGCGGCTTTGTTTGTCAGAAAAAATGACAAAATCAGATTGACTATCCTCTTAAATTCACTTATAATGAGGACAAAATGAGAATGTCATACGAGGAGGAGCACGGAAATGGAGAAGATTACAACACTGGAAGCCGCATTGCAAAGAATAGAAGTATTGCAAAAAGAAAATGCAGAACTTCAAAAAGAGCTGGAATATTATAAAAATCGTAAACAGAGCGGCAGACAGAAGCATAACGCCAAATGGATGGCAATTTATAACGATTTTGTCCTTGGGTACAAGAGCGGAATGACTATGATAGAAATTGCAGAGCGGAATAATGTCAGCGAGAGGACTATTTACAGGTATAAGGCGTACTATGACAAAATAAAGGCTAATGAGGAAAAGCAAGAAAACTAACGGAGGATACCCTATGCTAAATGAATTACACCTGGCAATGATAGATTTATATCGTGGTGATGCAAAACGAATTCAGCATTTCTGCAAGGTACACAGTTATGCGAAGCTGATTGCGGAGACGGAACATGTGGATGAAAAATGCTTATTTATTCTTGAGGCAGCGGCGCTCACACATGATATCGGCATTCATACATGCGAAGAGAAATATGGGAACTGTAATGGAAAATTGCAGGAAAAAGAAGGTCCTTCCATAGCTGCAAAGTTACTGAAAGAACTGGGATTTGCGGATGATGTATCAGAAAGGGTGCAGTATCTGATTGCCCATCATCATACATACGACAACATAGACGGAATGGATTATCAAATACTGGTTGAGGCAGATTTTCTTGTGAATATTATGGAGGATAATCTGTCCAAAGAAGCGGCACAGCATGTATATGACAGTATTTTTAAAACAGAGTGCGGAAAGAAAATCTGCAGAGAGATGTTTAGTTTATAGTTTGAAGAAATGAAATGAGACAGAGTTTCAGTTGGTGCAAAATATGCCTGCACCCATATAAAGGAGGAAAAAGATGATTTTTATATGTTACCCGAAATGCTCCACTTGCCAGAAGGCTAAAAAATGGCTGGATGAGAACCGGATAGAATATACGGAACGCCATATTGTGGAGGAAAATCCGACGTATGAGGAGCTTAAAAGCTGGTATACCCGAAGCGAACTTCCTCTCAAAAAATTTTTCAATACAAGCGGCATGTTATATAAAGAAATGCAATTAAAGGACAAGCTCCCGGATATGAATGAGGAAGAACAATTAAGGCTTCTGGCAACAAACGGAATGCTGGTGAAAAGACCGCTTATTGTGGGAGATGATGTGATACTGACCGGCTTTAAGGAAAAAGCATGGGCAGAGAAATTGAAAGATAAGATTTAGAGAACAAACAGAAATAAAAACTGCAAGAAAAGCAAGGAGAACCATGAAAGTAGAAATCGAAAAGGCAGCCTCAAAGAAAGAGGAAATGGCTCTGATTAAAGTATGCGAAATGACGGATGACATTCAGAGCGCAGTGGATATTCTGCATAATGACTGCAGGACTATTCCGGTTATGCAGGGAACGGAAACCCTGCTTTGCAGGACGGACAAAATATATTATCTGGAGTCCGTGGACAAACATACCTATGTATATACCAAAGACTGCTGCTATGAAACCAGATACCGTCTGTATGAACTGGAAGATATGCTGCACATGCAATGTCTGCGTTGCTCCAAGGCGATGATAGTCAATATCCGGAAAATAAAATCCGTGAAGGCGGAGCTGAACGGACGTATGATTGCGGAGCTTCTGAACGGGGAGCAGATTGTGATATCGAGAGCTTATGTAAAAGAACTAAAAAGAAAGCTGGGAATTTAGGATGAGCAGAATAAAAATTATTTTTAACCAGACATTAATGATATCGACGGCAATGCTGCTTGGATTGGGGATCCAGGCACTCATTGCGTACCTGCAGGGTGGGGAAAACATGATAGAATGGCAGTGGTATATCCCTCTTTCCATTATTGCCACAGGATTCTTGTGTGCACTGCCTACCTGGTTTTTATTAGAAGATGACAGACCGCCTAAATGGTACAGGCTGTGCGTACCGGTACATTTCTTTGTCCTCTGGGGGATTGTTTCTTTGTGTGGCTTCCTATTTCGATGGTATACCGGGATCAGAGAATATATTCCCATTGTGATTATGTATGTAATAATTTATGCCTTTGTCTGGATTGCCACTACATGGATTACCAAAAGAGAGGAAAACAAAATAAATGAGGCAATCCGGGAAATTCAGGATGAAGAATAATGACAGGTAAAAAGAAAAATACTTTATAAAGAGGTATAAAGCATTAGAATGTATTGGAAAACATCAGAAAGTGCAGCTTGGTCACATGTATTTGCATGTTGGTCCTGCGGCACTTTTTTTCTTATTTATTTTTGATAGTATGAAAATGTAAACAAGGAGGGTGCTTATGAAGGCAATTACAGTAAAAGAATTAACCAAGAAATATAAAGAACATGTTGCGGTGGACCACTTGTCGTTTGAAGTGGAGGAGGGGGAATTATTTGCATTCCTGGGAGAAAACGGAGCGGGCAAATCCACGACCATAAATATTCTTTGCACGATACTCGAAAAGAATGCGGGCGATATTGAAATTCTGGGACATGAACTTGGCAGAGAGGATGATAAAATTCGGGATGATATAGGCATCGTTTTTCAGAATTCCGTGCTGGATGCCAAGCTGACGGTAAAAGAAAATCTCTATACAAGGGGTACTTATTACGGTCTGACGAAAAAGCAGATAGCAGAACAGCTGTCGCCGTTTATGAAAGGGTTTGAACTGGAAGAAATCTGGAATCGTAAATATGAGAAGCTTTCCGGAGGACAAAGGAGACGGGTAGACATTGTGAGAGCGCTTATTCACAATCCCAGGATTTTATTTTTGGACGAACCGACTACGGGGCTGGACCCAAAATCCCGGAAATTGGTGTGGGACTACATTGAATATCTGCGGAAGGAGAAGCATATCACCATTTTTCTGACCACCCATTATATGGAGGAAACCAAGGATGCCAACCATGTGCTGATTATGGATAAAGGAAAATGCATTGCTGCCGGAACCCCATCGGAATTAAAGAGCCGTTTTACCTCTTCCAAACTTATCTGGTATACGGATAAAGGAGAGAAAGCGGAGAAAATTCTGGAAGGTAGGGAGTTTACTTATGATGCCGACCATTACAACGTGTTAATGCCTGAAAACGGGGAAAACATCACGGAATTTCTGTACCGGAACAGGGAGAGTATTACCGATTATGAAATTATAAAAGGTACTATGGATGATGTGTTCTTAAATCTGACGGGAAAGGAGTTAAGTGAATCATTATGAATAAGTTTATCGGATTAACCAAGCGCAATTTATTGATATTTTTTAAGGATAAACAGTCCGTTATTTTTTCGCTGATGACATCTATTATCGTTTTTGTTTTATATTTGCTGTTCCTGAGGGGGACATTTGTGGATGCCATACAGAGTGCGATGAAAGAAGTACCGGGACTGGCAGATTTGGTGCAGGATAAAGATGTGGAAATGTATGCAAATTTGACACTTCTGGTGGGGATTTTGGGTTCCGCCCTGATTACGGTGCCGTTTAACTGTCTGACGGTGGTCGTAAGAGACAAGGAAAATAAAGTGGATTATGATATTTTGTCCACGCCCATTCGCAGATGGCAGGTTATTCTTTCTTATTTTACGGCAGCAGTCATATCTGCGGTTATCATGACGGGAATTATTCTGACCGTGGGACTCCTTCTTCTGGGAACGCAGGGCAATTTATATATGGGAGCAAAAGAGATTGCGCAAGCCTACGGCATTGTGGCGCTGGGCTCGTTTTCCGCGACGGCTCTGTTTATGATAGTGGTCCTGTTTTTCAAATCCTCTTCTGCATGCGGTGCCTTTTTCAGCATGGTTTCGGCAGCGGCAGGTTTTGTAATCGGAGCCTACATTCCCATATCCCAGTTTTCGGACGGCGTGCAGACGGTCTGCAATATTTTCCCGGCAAGCCAGATTACCATTCTGCTGCGGAATGCTTTGTTGAATGCCCTGCTGCAGCATATGGACGCTGCCATCGGCGGACTGGACAACGGAATGTTCGTGGAAAGTATCAAAGAAACATTTTCCTTTGACGCCAGCCTGTTTGGACAAAACTACGGCATGAGCTCCATGATAATCTACGTGGCAGCATTCATGGTACTTTGCGTGGCAGTTATGATTTTTGTGTACGGAAAAACTTATAAGAAAAAATAAGCATTTTGTCCATAAAAGGAGGGGTGACAAAAATATATTGACACTCCTCCTTCCGTTATACTATAATTATGACAAAAATATATGTGGCACTAAAGGGAGGTAAGGGGAAATATGTTTAATGATTTGCGGGATGCACTTAGAAAAATAGAAGAATTGGAAAAGGAAAATGCGGAATTAAAAGCAGAAATTGAAGAATATCAGGCAAAAAAATATGGAGGAAGAAAAAAGCATGATGAATTATGGATGAATTCCTACCACGATTTTGAAGCCAAATATGAAGCCGGAATGACCATTATGGAAATTGTAAACACAGGAGATATCAGCCGGAGGACGGCATATCGTTATAAAGCTTATTACGAGGAAATAAGAAAAATAGGGGAAAGAAAAGGAACGGATGGACAACATACAGAGGAGAAACATACAGATAACGCATGATGCCGAAGGGAAAAGCATTGTTTTAATTAATGATATTATTTTCAAGGGAAAAAGAGCCGTAAAGTGGGAGGATGTAGAAAAATACCTGAAACAATATGTGGGAGAATTTTATACAATAGCAGAGACAAGCGATGTCATTTATATTGGTTCAGACTTGCCGGATGAGTATGCACATTCTGCATATACAGCTACACTTAAGGGAAGTAATGCAAAAGCGAAGGCAAATGCTGCTCAGGGGTTAGGAGAAATGCTCGAGATAGCAGTAAAGGGAAATTTTACGCATAATACAAAAGAAAAACATAAAATCGATGCCGCAAACGGATGGTATCGTTATGAGTCGCGGTTTGGCTTGCCTGTATATGATGCAGATGGAGAGTTAGAGAGGTACAATATATTTCATGCCTATATGATTATCCGGCATGACAAAAACGGAAGCAAGTATCTGTATGATGTGATAAACATAAAAAAAGAAACGAGCACCCCGCCTGACTGCCAGATATTGACAAGTACGGTATAAAACCCATTTCTTAGATAAAAATATAGCAAGATATCAACACCTTGTCAATAATGTAAAATAAAAAATAAAGTTGCCTTATCCCCCGGCGGAATTTATAATAGAAGCAACGATGATAATTATACATAACAGGGGCAGCAAGGGGTGACGGGATGCACTATGTGAATGTAAAAGGAATATTATCGGCGAAAAATGGGATGAACCTATACCGCGGCTGTTCACATGGATGCATTTACTGTGATTCCAGAAGCAAATGCTACCATATGGAGCATGCTTTTGAGGATATTGAAGTAAAGGCAAATGCCATAGAGCTGCTGGAGTACAATCTGTCCCATAAACGAAAAAAGTGCATGATTGGCACCGGTTCCATGACGGACCCGTACATTCCGTTGGAAACAGAATTGCAGAATGTGAGAAAGGCGCTGCAGCTTATAGATAAATATGGGTTTGGCTTTACGGTGATTACGAAATCCAACCGTATTCTGCGGGATTTAGACCTTCTGCAGAAAATAAATGAAAAGACAAAATGCGTGGTGCAGATGACACTGACCACATATGATGAGGATTTATGCAGGAAAATAGAGCCAAACGTGAGCACTACCACAGAATGGTTTGAGGTACTGAAAACTCTCCGGGATGCCGGAATTCCCACGGTTGTATGGCTTTCCCCGATTTTGCCGTTTATCAATGACAATGAGGAAAACCTGGTTGGCATTCTGAATATGTGTATAGAAGCAAAAGTGCGGGGAATTATCTGCTTCGGAATGGGCGTGACACTCCGGGAAGGGAACCGGGAATATTTTTACGAACAACTGGACCGTTCGTTTAAGGGAGTAAAAGAAAAATACATACACACCTATGGGTATCAATATATGCTTGACAGCCCCCATAACGGCTATCTTATGCAAATCCTTCATGATACCTGCGAAAAACACGGTATTATGCATGACAATGAGCAAATATTTTCGTATCTGTCCACATTTGAGGAAAAAGAAGACTTTCAACAGCTAAGTCTGTGGGATGAAAAGGAAGACCAATAGGGAACCTGACCGGGTACGCCACGGACGATTTATACGGAAAATAAGCAGCCATGCAATTTCCATGGCGAAAAAGCTGAAAAAACTCTTTGCGGAAAAGGGATATGAGTTTTATATAGACTCCCCCACCAATCAGCAGTTTATAATTCTTCCCAATGAGAAAATGGAAGAGCTTTCCCAACGGGTGGTATTCAGTTTCTGGGAAAAGAAGGATGAGGATATGGAGGAGCTTGCCGGAATATTGTAAAATATAGGCAGGGAAGTAATGGGGAGAAGGGCTATTTGAATAATATAGGAATGTTGACGGAATTAGAACTGAAAGACCGGGCGTTTACTATGGCGGAAAACGGATTATACCCAAACTCAAGAACATGCTGATGGTATTTTGCAACTGTTTCATCTTGAAGAAGGAAGAGGACAATCTTTTTTTCAAAATGGGGGATTTGTGCAAGGAGATAGACAGTGCAACGGAAGAAATACGGGGATTGAACGAACAGTTGGAGAAACTGAAAACCGAAGAAAAACAGGTGGTATTCAGCTTTGAGAAAAAAGATGGGATAGGAAAGAATGGTGCTTCGTTTTGAAAAATAAGATGGAAACAGAGAAAAAAAGTCATTGTCTGCAATGGGACAATGACTTTTTTTGCTTGCATCAATATGGATTTGTGAAAGAATAATCTCCCAAAATAGTCATTGGCTGGTTTACGGAGCCTTTACAAATGATTTACGAAACCATGGTTGTGATAAACAAAAATGAGACATAAGATTTTATCAGTTCTTTTGAGCATGTGTGCACAGGACATGGAACATAGGGGAAACCAAATACAAGGACAAGGAGAAAAGTATGAAAAAAAGAATTCGGTTTATTGCAGGAGTGATGGCAATGATGCTTACACTCGGAGGATGCGGTTCCACAGCAAATACGACAAATAAGAAAGAAACTACTCAAACAACATCTGTCCAGACCCAGACAACACAGGATAATACGGATGCGCAGAAGGATACAGGTGAAGGGAAAGAGTTAGATGTTTTAAGAATCGGGCTTGCTGCTTTGCCAACACAGTTAGACCCGGACAGATCCATCGGTATTGCCAGCATTAAGCTTTTTTATAATATTTTCGACACACTTCTCTTTACAGATAAAGAGGGAAGCATCACAGGACAGCTGGCGGAAAGCTGGGAATGGCAGGATGATACAACACTGAATGTTAAAATCCGGGATGGTGTTACTTTCCAGAATGGTGAGGAATGCACCGCAGATGATGTTAAATTTACCTTCGATAGAATT
Organism: Lachnospiraceae bacterium UBA5899; assembly: GCA_002432425.1. Classification (GTDB taxonomy): domain Bacteria; phylum Bacillota; class Clostridia; order Lachnospirales; family Lachnospiraceae; genus Acetatifactor. Next base: position 13,605 of record DJEL01000040.1, on the reverse strand, counting down.
TTAAGCGGTTATGGCGACGGTACCATTGCAGTTTTATATGAAACATTGGATTCCGTTGAAAAAATAGACGATCTTACCGTGCAGTTCAAACTGAAAAAGCCGGATGCTGCTTTTGAACAACGGCTGGGTTCTATCTGGGGAGCAAGTATTGTACCCAAAGATTATATTGAAGAGATAGGCGATGAAGCTTTTCAGACAGCGCCTATTGGTACAGGTCCTTATAAATTAACACAGTATTCACCTGAAAAATATGTTCTGGAGCGTTACGATGGTTTCTGGGGAGATAAGCCTGCAGCAAAGAAAATAGAGTTTATTTCTTATCCGGAAGCATCCGCGCGTATGACTGCTTTAATTACAGGAGAAGTAGATATTATTAATGATGTGCCTTCTGATGCCGTAGATACCATTAATGCTACATCCGGTGTAAGTGTGGTAGGAAGTTCCATTAAGAATATCCATATATACGTATTTAACACCAAAAATGAAGACAGTATTATGTCTAACCAGAAATTCAGACAGGCATTGACCATGGCAATAGACCGTCAGACACTGGTAGATACTCTTTGGTCCGAATATGCAAAGGTTCCCAACGGACATCAGTTTGAAAGCTATGGAGATTTATATATTGAGGACTATCCCGGTGTGCAGTATGATCCGGAAAAAGCCCGAGAACTGGTAAAAGAATCCGGATATGACGGCGAAGAAGTCATCTCCATTGAAATGGCAGACGGTTATTATACAAACGGCAATCAGGCAGGTGAAGCCATTGTCAGCATGTTTGCTGACATCGGTGTAAAAGCGGAAGTGGTTTATACGGATAAATTTACTTTTAGTGCAGACATCCGAGCATGGTCTTCCGCTTCCCGATTCGATAATCCTCTTGGTGCGTTGTGGCTCCTTTTCGGAACAGGATCCGCTCCCGCTAACCCGGAAAAAGGAAGCTGGACACCGACGGACGAATTTGTGGCAGCAGGAAATACATTAATTGACAGCAAGGATATTGAAGAACAGAGACAGGCAGCAAGAACCTTAATGGAAGTATTTGATACTTATTGCCCCGGAACCTATTTATACCAGGCAGAAGATTTATATGGTATCAGAGATGGTCTTGAATGGGACATGACATATTGTGAAAACCAGATTATGCCTTTTCGTGCAGATGATTTGAAGGTTGTAGAATAATTACAGCAGTGCTTCCCGGCAGATATCTGCCGGGAAGCAGACTTTGAAAGGAAGTATATTCACTTGGAAGCCATTTTGAAAATAAAAGGGTTAAAAAGCTATTACTATTCGGGTCAAAATGTGATTCCGGCAGTAGATGGTGTGGATATTGATATTTATCCGGGCGAGATTGTGGGAATTGTAGGAGAATCAGGATGTGGAAAAAGTACTGTTGTGCGCAGTCTTATGGGACTGCTTGATCCGGTTTCTTCCCGAAGAGAGGGAGGACAGGCCGTCTATCTTGGTAAGGATTTATTTCAAATGAAAGAAAAAGAACTTTGCCGGGTCAGGGGAAAAGAAATTTCCATGATCTTTCAGAATCCCTTGTCTGCACTGGATCCCGTCTATACGATAGGAGATCAAATCACAGAGATTTTACGCATACATGAAAAAATTTCTAAAAAAGAAGCCTATGAAAGGGCCATTTTTTTATTAAAACAGGTAAAAATTCCCTCACCGGAAGTGAGAATTCAACAATATCCGCACGAATTGTCAGGAGGTATGCAGCAAAGAGTCATGATTGCGATTGCTTTGGCATGTAATCCCAAAGTACTGATTGCAGATGAACCGACAACCGCGTTGGATGTCACAATTCAGGCACAGATACTCTCCTTGTTAAAAGAACTGCGGGAGCAGTTGGGGATAGCGGTTATCCTGATCACCCACAATATGGGAGTTGTAGCTGCTGCCTGCGACCGTATGCTGGTAATGTACGGTGGTGCGGTGGTAGAAGAAGGAAAGTGTACAGAAATATTTGCTCATCCATGTCATCCCTATACCAGGGGACTGCTGGCGGCAATTCCCAGTATCAAAGAGAGAAAAGAAAAGCTATATACCATACCGGGACAGATTCCCAGAATGAAAGTACCGGTACAGTATTGCCGCTTCTGCAGCCGTTGCAGATATGCACAGGATGCATGCCACAAAAAAGAACCCGGCATGCAGGGAGAGAACGGACATTTTTACCGGTGTTTTTATACTCCCGAGCAGCAGGAGAGAGATAAATGCGAATCAGGGGAGGCTGCTTTGTGAAAGAAAAAATATTGGATGTCGTTGATTTGTGTAAGGAATATCCGGTAAAGAAAGGTGCGTTAATGCAGAAAGAAATCGGCAGAGTGCGTGCCGTGAATCATGTTTCTTTTGAATTATTTCGGGGAGAGACATTAGGAATTATCGGCGAATCAGGATGCGGAAAGACAACATTAATCCGCATGCTGATTGGATTGGAGGATGCGACCGGCGGCTATGTACAGTTTATGGAGAAAAAAATGCACAGGCATATGCCGTCTTCGGTCAGAAAAAATATACAAATGGTATTTCAGGATCCTTATGCGTCACTGGATCCGCGCATGAGCATTAAGCGTATTTTGGAAGAACCGTTAAGAATACATGAACATATGACCGCAAAAGAAAAAAAATCCGTAATTATTCCCTTGCTGGAGCAGGTGGGACTGGCAAAAGAAGATCTGAAAAAATATCCACATGAATTTTCGGGAGGCCAGAGGCAGAGAATAGGCATTGCCAGAGCCCTGGTGACAAATCCACAGCTGCTGTTGTGTGATGAGCCGGTTTCTGCGTTAGATGTGTCTATTCAGGCACAGATATTAAATTTATTGAAGGATTTACAAGAGAAAAAAAAGCTGACGTATGTGTTTGTATCACATGACATGAGTGTTATCAGTCATATCAGTGACAGAGTTCTGGTGATGTATCTCGGACAGGCTGTAGAACTGGCAGATAAAGAAAGTCTGTTTAAAGAACCGCTTCACCCTTACACACAGGCGCTTATGCAGGCAGTGCCGGTACCGGATCCCCGGGAACAAAATCAGTGTAAAGGACTGGAAGGGGAAATCCCCAGTCCGATGAACGTACCTCGCGGTTGTCCCTTCTGTACACGCTGTAAAAAAGCAGTTGCCGATTGTAAAGAAAACAGGCCCCGGATGGTAGAGGTAGCAGAAGGACACAGTGTGGCCTGTCATTTATATACAGATGGAGGAAATACATGAAACGATATATTGTAATGCGTGTCCTAAAGGCAGTACTGACAATATGGGCGGTATACACACTGGTCTTTTTCCTTACCAGAGTAACCGGAGATCCCATTGAATGGCTGACCATTGCGGGGGCCAGTGATTCTGCAAAAGAGATTCTGAGAACAAATCTGGGACTGGATTTACCGCTGTGGCAGCAATACATAAAATCATTTGTCGGCCTTTTCACGGGAGATACGGGCATGAGTTATTATTATGCACGTTCTGTTTCGGATCTTTTTGCAGAGCGCATCATTCCGACACTTTCTTTAGGAAGTATTGTATTGGGGCTTACCATTGTGATAGGAATTCCGCTGGGAGTTCTGGCGGCAGTGAAACATAATACGCTGTTAGACAGAATTACCATGAGCGGCGCCGTGGTGGGCAGCACATTACCTAATTTTATATTGGGAATTTTATTGATTTTTATTTTTTCTTTAAGGCTGAGAGTGCTGCCGAGCGGCGGGATCGGAACCCCCAAACATTTTATTATGCCTGTAATAGCCTTGTCGGTAGGACCGATTGCCAATGTCGCAAGACTTACCAGAAGCTCGCTTCTGGATGTGATAGGGCAGGATCATTTAGACTGTGCCAGGGCAAAAGGTATGCGTGAGTGGAAAGTAGTTATAAAGCATGGTCTGAGAAATGCTTTGATTCCGGTAATTACCATTTTAGGTGCGCAGTTAAGCGCCATGATCGGCGGCTCTGTTGTTGTGGAAACGGTTTTTGCATGGCCAGGTATCGGAACGCTGATTGTCTCCAGCGCACAGCAGAGAGATTTTCCGGTAGTGGTATTTGGCGTTTTGGTAATAGCGGCATCGGTAACATTTGTGAATTTGCTGGTGGATCTTTCCTATGGTTTGTTAGATCCGCGGATACGTAATCATTGAAATGGTGTAAGTTTGCAGGTTACCGAAAGTATGGTGATTAATATGGAAATGAGGCAGATTATGCGGAAAAGAAAGCTTGGAAAAAAAAGGTGGGTTGTTCCGCCAATGATAATTTTTTTGATGGTGACGCTGGCGGTAATTATTGTTATTGCCTTGCTTGCACCGGTTATTGCACCGATTGACCTTGGAGCAAGTGATCTTACACAAAGATTAAAAATGCCTGTATTTAAGGATCCCACATCGCCGTATCTTTTCGGCACGGATAATCTGGGCAGGGATGTGGCAATCAGATTACTTTATGCGACAAGATCAACGATACTGATCTCCTTTACGGGAATGATTATTGCGACAATAACAGGTACTGCACTGGGGATAATTTCCGGCCTGGGCGGAAAATGGATAGATGCGGTTTTGTCGTTTCTTACAGATGTGCGTTTATCCATCCCCACGACCTTTATAGGTATTATTTTTGCCTGTATCTTAGGGGCAAAACCGGTTACAACCATTCTGGTTATGGCAATTACGGGATGGTCCTCCTATTGCCGCCTGGTAAGAAGTCAGATTTTTCAGTTAAAAAATGCAAAGTTTATTGAAGCAAGCCGTTCTATGGGAGCAAGCGGTGTGAGAATTGTGTTTGAGCATATTCTGGTAAATATCGCTTCTCCTCTGATTGTGCAGGCAACTATGGAACTGGGAGGCTTCATTCTGCTGGAAAGTACGTTATCCTTTTTGGGACTGGGAATTGAGCCGCCGGGAACATCCCTTGGAGTTATGGTCAGTCTGGGAAGAGATTATATGCTGACACACTGGTGGCTGGCGGTGCTTCCGAGCATCGTCATTGTGGTCCTGATTCTGGACATTTCCCTGATCGGAGACTGGCTGCGCGACAGACTGGATCCTAAATTAAAAAATGCTTCATAAAAGAAAACGGAAAGGTATGGTGATTAAGATGTCAGAAAGAAAGTTTTGCGCACACAGAGGTTTTAATGCCGTTGCACCGGAAAATACGCTGCCGGCTTTCGCTGCTGCGGTAGCTCTGGGGGCAGATGAAATTGAATTTGATTTATGGCCTACGGCAGACGGGCAGCTGGTAGTGTGCCATGACCCGTCGGTAGACCGGACTACAAACGGTAAAGGTACTATTTGCGATATGACGTGGGAACAGATTCAGAAGCTGGATGCAGGAAAGAAATTTCATCCGGAATATGCGGGAGTGCATCTTCCTTTGTTTGAAGAAGTCCTGCAGCAATTTGCACGTAAGGTAGTTATGAATATACATATTAAATCAATCGGTATCCCTTTTCCTGAAAATCAGGTAATGATGCAAAGGGGGCATGAGCTGATGAAAGTCTATACGGAAAATATGCCGCTTTCCATGCCGCTTAGGGAACCGGAACCGTTAGTGCTTGAGGATTTGGAAAACAGAAAATTTCCTGCCTATGATGAGAAAACGTTTCAAAAAATTCTGGAACTACTGGACAAATATCAGTGCAGAGACACGGTTTATATTACCGGGGAGAAAGATGTTCTGGAAACGGCATTAAAAATGGCGCCGGATATCAAAAGATGCTGCCTGGAGGGACATATGAATTACAGCATTGTGGAAAATGCCATCAGATATCAGTGCAGCCGGGTACAATTCTGCAAATTATTTCTGACACAGAAGATGATTGACAAGGCTCATGCAAACAATATAATCTGCAATTTATTCTGGTCTGATGATGCGGACGAAGCAAGGGCGTTCTATGATATGGGAATCGACGTTATATTAACGAATCATTTTTTACGCACGTTAGGAAATTAAGGTTAATAATATTGCAAAACCCCGGATTATCCTGTAGAATGTTCATGAGAATTTTTGGGAGGGCAGAATCCAATGAATGAAACAAAAAAAGCTTCAGGAGCTATTTATATAGTACCGATTGTATACGTGCTCGGCATGTACCTGATGCCGGTTATACTATGGGTGCTGGGCAATACGGAGGAGTCCATGGACAATGTAAGCAGTGGCTGGGTACTGGCTCTGCCGATTATACTGGGATTGGTGAATTTAGCCGTGGTTCTTATTCTGGGAGAAAAAATAAGCAGAGGACAGCTTCTTATCTGCACCAGAATTATCAAATATGCCTTAATTCCCTTTTACATTTTAGGTGGTCTTAGTATTGCAGTGGCGCTCTTACTTATGTTTACGCCGGTTGTTATTATGGTATTTATGGGACCGACCATCGCCGTTGTACTTTACATCATTGGATGGCTCGGACTTTTGGGAGCAGTACCCTTTTCCCTTGCCTACATTGTGCGGGCCTGCAAAGAAGGGGTGCACGGAAAGGTGCTATCGGTTTTTGCCACCATATTCCAGTTCTTTTTCACCATGGATGTTATTTTTGTGATCATCTTAGCCATAAAGGACAGAGTCTATAGCAAACAGCAGAAACAGCAATATCAGCAGTATAGAAGATAACGGCAGGGTTATAAAACCTTGCCGCCGTTTACCGTCAGTTTGAAATTCATTCCCAAAATTTCAGCGGCCTTCCGGCACATCATCATACGTCCTAAAAAGATTTCAAAATATTCATACATGGTGCATATCTTTTCGTCTATCTGCAGGTTTAAGGAAATCACTTTCTTTTCCGTATTTATTTTTAACTTGGTATCGGTTACCGCATAATTTACCCGGTCATGTTTGTCGAAAGTCGCTTTATTTTTCTCGCGGACACGGCTTCGGCGCACATCTGTTTTATCGGCAATGATAAGGGCGGCGGAAATCGGGTCGGTTGCACCGCCGGTGGACTCGTCGTGGTGTCCGATGGCGGAAACAATCAGAATACGGTCATCTATGCTTAAATCGGTCTGCTTTAAGATATCGTTTGCAAGCAGCGCACCGTATTCGGCATGATGCGTCCGGTTCACCGCATTGCCGATATCATGCATAAAGCCGGCAATTTTAGCAAGTTCCGCTTCTTCCGCGGAATATCCTAATTTTTTCAGAATGTAAGCAGCCCGTTCCGCTACCAGACTGCAGTGAATTTCCGAATGGTCCGTGTAGCCCATCACTCCCAGAACGTCATTTCCCTTTTTTAAATAAGCCAGTACTTCTTCATTTTTCCTGATTTCTTCATATGTCATATAGTAATCTCCCTGCCTTGCCTTTCTTTTATATGTATATCCTGTATATCAGCGTAATCGCATCGTTAGGGAAAATCTATCCCGGTTTCGTAAGGATTATGTAAAATTTATGTGAAGTTCAAAGGTACAGAAAACATAAATTATAAAATAAACCGCTAACTTGACAGATAAGGGAGAACGGTATGGCGAAAAAAGACATGGAATTCATTAGAAAAGCAGGCGGACAAAAGGCGAAAAAGCTTCTTGCCGTTATTCTGGCGGCGGGCATGGCAATGACGGCGCTTCCCGGTGAAACCATTACGGCGCTGGCGCAGGAGTCCGAAGGACAGAGAAACGAGTTGCTTGCTGAAGAAGTATCCGGCGGCGACAGTCGAACGGCAGAAAGCATTTCCGGCAATGCAGACAGCGATGTTTCCGGCAATGCGGACCGGCAGCAGGACGGCATGCGGGGCGAAATTCCTTCCTTCCCCGGTTATGTGTCCATACCCGGAGAAGATGAAGTAGATACGGTTATATACGATGCATCCGCACTTTCCGCATATTCGACACTGGAGTCCCGGTACGTTCCGGCAAAAGGAGAACTGCCTCTTACCAGAAATCAGAACCCCTACGGCACCTGTTGGGCGTTTTCCACGATTTCCCTGGCGGAAATCGGGATGAAGAAAGCCGGTTATGTGACGGAGTTCCCTGATTACTCAGAATATCATTTAGTGTATTTCTCTTATCGTGGCAAGGGTCTGGTGGATCCTCTCGGTGGTACAGAAGGAGATTATAACTATTGCAATGATACGAATTTCTTAGACAAAGGCGGAAGCCTCAGTTTAGCGGAAAATGTGCTGATTAACTGGGTAGGGGCAGCCGATGAAGAGAAAGCACCTTATTATAATGACAGAACCTGGCAGGGAGATATACTTGACCAGAGCCTTGCCTTTGACGATATGGTGCATCTGCAGAATTACTACAACATCAATATAGAAACCAACCCCGAAATTGTAAAGCAGATGGTGAAAAAGTACGGCGCGGTAGGTATTTCCTACTATGATGACAGTACCTATTTTAATTTTGGTACAAAAAGCTTCTACTGTGATAATGACGGTCTGGGTACAAACCACGCAGTCACCGTTGTGGGCTGGGATGACGATTATGCGGCAAGTAATTTCTCTACTACACCGGAAGGAAACGTTGCATGGCTTGTCAGAAACTCCTGGTCAGCAGGTTCTGATGTAGATAAGATGGGACATTACACCTACTTTTGGCTTTCCTATTATGATAAGAGCCTTTCCCCTTCGGCATATGCGTTTGATTTTGAACCTGCCGACAACTATGACCACAATTATCAGTATGACGGCTCCATGTTCAGCGCATCCATTGGCTTTTCCTCCTGTAGCCAATGGATTTACGGCAAAGGGAAACGAAGACGGAGAACTGTTGGAAGCGGTTGGCATGGAATTCCCGAATGCAAACATGGGCTATACAGTTTCTGTTTATAAAAACCTTACCAATATCTCCAACCCGGAAAGAGCGGTACGCTGGTAGAAGAAGCTACCACCTCCGGTAGTACGGAATGTGGAGGGTATTATACGATTACCTTAAATAATCCGGTAGAACTTGAGGAGGGAGATACCTTTTCGGTGGTATTCCAGCTTACGGCAGCCGGAACAGACAGTGTGCACGCCGCATATGAATACAGCTATAACGGCTGGATGACCACGGATGCAGAATAGGAACCGGACAATCCGGAAGTAAAAATTCCTCTGGAGTCCATTTCACTGAGCGGAGAAACCAGGATAACACAGGGAGAAACCAAAACATTAAGTGTCAGCTTTTACCCGGCAAACACCACTGATGACAAAACTGTCACTTTTGAAAGCCAAAATGAGAATATTCTGAAGGAGGATGAAAACGGTACGGTAACCGGCTATCGGTACGGGAAGCGCAGACATTACTGCAACGGTTCAGGGCACTGCCACTTCGGCAAAAAAGACAATTCAGTGTACGGAACGGGTACTGCGGTACCACATTGTTTATCACCTGGCAGCGGGAAAAGAAGACTATACTTTCGGCGGCTGGTATAAGAATGAAAATCTGACAACCGCTATGCCGTATATTACTTCGACTACCTACGGAAATATGACACTGTATGCGAAGTGGAAGCATTTCCTATAAGACGGATTTCGTGGCGAATGCACCGGAAAATGCAGCAGTGAAGGGTGTTATGAGGCAGCAGGCGCTTGTATACGGCACACCGAAAGCCCTGACAGCAAACAGCTATCAGATAAACGGTTACGCGTTTGCAGGCTGGGCGGAAACGCCGGACGGAGCGGTGAAATACACCGACAAGGAGAAGATTACCGGTCCTGCCGAATACTCGGACAACGGTATCTACACCTTGTATGCGGTATGGGAAAAACAGACCTACACCATTACCTATGCCAATATGGATGGCTTTGTAAATCCCGCCGGCAACCCGGCAGCCTACACAGTGGAAGACGAAGAACTGCTTCTTTATAATCCCGAAAAGCTGGGCTACACATTCCTCGGCTGGTATACGGATAAAGCATGTAAGAAGAGAATTACCAAAATTCCTGCCGGTTCTTACGGCAACTTAACGCTTTACGCCAAGCGGAAAGTAAATTAAGCGCAATGCAAAAAATAACAGCCGCCCGTTAAGTCGGCTGTCACTTACAGATGAAAGGGGAAGACCTCCCCTTTCATTTTTTTCACGGAAAGAATTACATTGTCCTCTTTGGGATAAAAACGGGTGCTCAATACCTTTTCCCCGCCGTTTAAGTAAATCTCCAGACTGGACATGTCGGCAAGAATGCGGATGTCGCGGCATTCCTTCAGACGGCATTTACGGAGGGTTCTGCCACCACTGACAGACATGTCGGTAAACTGCAGGGTGAACAGACCATCCTCATAGGTCATGGTGCAGAAATCCGATAAGGCAAGGGAAAAAGCAGCCCCGGTCTCTCCGTAAAACAGGAAAGGCAGGGAAACCCCGGCGGATTTTTCTTTGGAAACAGGAGAGCCTGTGCCTGCCCAGGATAAAATTTCGGGTACGGGATTTTGCAGCAGTACGCCGTCCTCCCGTCTTGTGATTTCTCTCGGAACCGTAAGGCAGTGCTGCCAGCCTAAGGGTACGGTCAGGTTTTCATAGGCGGAGTCGCCGATGCCCATCCAGCCCACCAGAATTCTTCTGCCGTTCGGCGTTTCATAGGTCTGGGGCGCATAAAAATCAAAGCCGTAGTCCCATTCTTCAAAGTCCGTCAGGGCATCGTCGTAGATAAAATAGCCGGACTGGTACAGATTTTGAAATTTTTCCCCATAAGTGGGAAGTCCCTGAGGGGAAATGCTTAAATAGCGGTGACCGTCCACCCGGAAACAGTCGGGACATTCCCACATATAGGCGAAATCCGGCACGGCGTCATAACCGGCATAGCGCCAGTTTTTCAAATCATCCGACTCATAGAACAGGACACAGCCCTCGTCCGTTTTTGTTCTGGCACCCAGGACCATATGGTATTTGCCGCCTTCTTTCCAAACCTTGGGGTCGCGGACATGACAGCAGCAGAAATCCGGATAGTCCGCATTGGTGAGGAGGACTTCCTTTTCACTCATGGTGTGGCCGTCTTTCGTGGATACGTGGATGACATTGGCGCCTCTTCCGGCGGTGGTGTAGTCGTAGTCACCGTCCTCCAGCACATTACCGGTGTAAAAAATTTCCAGGGAGTCGCCGCAGACAATGGCGCTGCCGGAATAGGCACCGTCCTTATCCGCAGGCATATCCGGGCGGATAACCATGCCGGTGTAAGTCCAGTTTACCAGATTGGTGCTTTCAAAATGTCCCCAGCCGCGGTCGCCGTTTCCGGCGGCATCGAAGGGGGAGTACTGGAAGTAAACATGATATTTGTTATCAAAATAAGAAAGACCGTTAGGGTCGTTCATCCAGCCCTGAGGGGGCTCCAGATGCAGTTTCTGACGATAGGAATTGGTGTTCATAAGTACCGACCTTTCTGTTTGTTTCAGCAAAACATTCTGATTTTGAAACCATTATAAACAAAAGAGGCGGGAAGAACCAGCCCTTTTAGAAAGAAAATCCCGGATGAAAAGCTGTGATACATAAAAAGTACGGCAAAAAAACGATAAAAATTTGAGTAGTCACGGAAAACAATTCAAGATAAAATAAGGAAGAAAATGTGCAGTGGGAATTTTCAGGCACATATGACAGAAAAGGGGAGCCCGGTTATGGAAAGTGAGAAATTACTGGAAGCGCTGCATACGGCGGAAAAACTGAAGGACACCACCAGACACTGTTACACTTCGGGCGGCAGGCACGAAAGCGTGGCAGAGCATAGCTGGCGCGCAGCCCTCATGGCATACTGGATTTCGGATGAATTTCCCGAAGCCGATATGAACAAAGTCATAAAAATGCTTCTCATTCACGATTTGGGCGAATGTTTTACCGGCGACATTCCCACCTTTTTAAAGACCAAAGAGGATGAGAAAAAAGAAGAGGAGCTTTTATACCGGTGGGTAAAGACCCTGCCGGAGCCGTTTTGCGAGGAAATGCTTTCTCTTTATAAGGAAATGGAAGAAAGACAGACCACAGAAGCCAAAATCTACAAGGCGATGGACAGTCTGGAAGCCGTGATTTCCCACAACGAGTCCGACATTAAAACCTGGGCGCCCAACGAATACGAGCTGAACCGGGTGTACGGAAACGATAAGGTGACTTTTTCGGAGTATCTTTTGAAACTGCGTGAATGTATCCGTCGGGAAACTCTTGAAAAGATAGAAAAACAACAATAAGACAATGGAGGATGTGTCAATGAGCAATGTAAAAGGTGTCAGATTAACACCCGCAAAATTTGCCGTGGATTTGAGCGACGGCAGCGAAAGAGGATTTTATGTGAACCAGGATTATATCCTGCAGAAGCTTCACAGACCGCACAGAGGCATCAACCTGATGTACTGCTATTACCCGCTGGATGAAGCATGGCCCGCAAGAGCACAGGATGCTTACGCCGATAAGGAAATCAGCTTTGCATGGGATTATCCTTACGACAATTATTTCCCCTTCAGAGGCGGACTGAACGGCAATATGGACGGGGAGCCTTTTACCTGCATGCGAGATGTCAGACGCCACGGACAGGATGTTATCCTGACCCTGACCTGCGACCCCCATGTAACGGATGAGCACATTATTGCGATTGCGAAAAACCTGCGTACTTTCGGACGCATGATGCTTCGTCTGAACCATGAAGCTACCGGCGACTGGTTCTCCTTTAACAAACGTGCATCCTATCAGGAAGTAGCGGATTTCTTTGTCCGTTTCCACAAGATTTTGAAGGAATATGCACCCAATGTGCAGACCATTCTCTGCATCGGCGGAGCAGAAGACCCCAATTCCCCCGAAATTACCAAGGAGAAGGAATTTGCGGAAGCAGTCCGCACCACCGATATCTGGTCCGTAGACAAATACATGGCGCTGAACTGGGGCTGGCCTTACGAAGTGGCGGAAAAAGACAATTTCTCCCACAAGAAGGAGTCTGCGGAATATGTATATGAAATGACGAAAAAGAGTTATGAGCGTTACAAAGAGCTCTGCGGCGGAAAGCAGAAGCCCATGGTAATGTCCGAAATGAATGCCGACGGCGATGTCACCGGACCTTACGACCAGGTGAAAATGGTACAGGATTTCTGCCGCTTAATTAAGGAAGACCCGGAAAGATGGTTCAGCGGATTTACCTTCTACCAGTTCCGCGATGACGGACGTCTGGGACTGGAAATTACCGACCCCAACAACCCGGATGTAGGCGTGGAACAGCCGCTGCTTGCCGCTTACAGAGATATTATTCAGGATGAATTTTTCAATCCCGGCGTGGTTTATGAAGGTGAAAAAGAACTTCCCGTAACTCTCCGCTGGGGCGGCTCTGAGGATGCGGAAGGCGTGGAAATGGAACTTGCCTTTGACGGTGACCCGGTATTTGCGGAAGCCAACTTCAAAGATGACTTAAAGGATGCCAACCTGATGCTTGAAATTAACGGACGTTGGTTCTACAAAGCCCCCGGAGTGACCTTTGTGGACTTTATGCCCGCATTCTTTGATAAAAAGCTGGACGGCCCCTGCACAATGAAGCTGCGTATTTTCGCACCGCCCGCAACCGGTGAAAACGACCCTTCCCAGGGCGAAGACTGGCAGGAAAACTACTACTACACCTTAAAGAGCCTGCCCGATGTAAGACTTCGTTTTGAGCCCGTTATCGCATAGGCTTTCAGATAAAATATATTTAATAAGTAAAAATCCTCCCTATGGGGCTGTCGCACTAATGTGC
>DJEL01000042.1 GCA_002432425.1 Lachnospiraceae bacterium UBA5899 | reverse complement strand
CCAAGCAGGATAACTACGATGTACATCATGGCATTGGATGCGGTTTCCGTAAGCTGTCTTACTACGCCGGATTCCTTGAATAAGTTTCCTAACATCAGCATACCTACAAGGGGAGCTGTGGTAGGAAGAATCAGGCTGACAACGATTGTAACCACGATAGGGAATAAAATCTTTTCCAGCTTGGAAATAGGACGAAGCTGTGCCATTTTGATTTTACGTTCTTTTTCCGTGGTAAGGAGCTTCATAATGGGGGGCTGGATAATGGGTACCAGTGACATGTAGGAATATGCTGCCACGGCAATAGGTCCCAAAAGTCCGGTCTGTCCCAGCTTACCCGCAAGGAAGATGGATGTAGGACCGTCCGCACCACCGATAATGGAAATGGCTGCTGCAGCCTTTCCGTTGAAGCCCAGTGCAATCGCACCGAAGTAAGCAGCGAAAATACCAAACTGTGCTGCTGCGCCTAAGAGGAAGCTCTTGGGGTTCGCAATCAGCGGTCCAAAGTCCGTCATGGCGCCTACGCCCATGAAGATTAAGGACGGCAGGATGGCATATTCATCCAGAATATAGAAATAATACAGTAAGCCGCCGACACCGTTATTGGAATCTTCTGCATGCAGAATGATATCCGGATAGATGTTTACAAGCAGCATACCAAATGCTATCGGTAATAACAGCAGGGGTTCAAATCCGTGCCGAATTGCCAGATAGAGGAAAAAGCAGGCAACTGCAATCATCAGGTAGTTTCCCCAGGTCAGGTTAAAGAAAGCTGTCTGATGTAACAGGTTACCTAACGTACTTGTTATGTAATCCATTTGATGACCTCCTGTAATTCTCGGTTGTTGCCTTTATTTAGTTCAGAGTTGCCAATACCTTGCCTGCTTCTACTGCATCGCCTACGGCAACATCAATACTTGCAACAGTACCGTCTTCAGGAGCTACTACGGGGATTTCCATCTTCATAGCTTCGATGGTAACAACGGAATCACCCTTCTTTACTGCGGTGCCTACTGCAGCATCAATCTTGAATACTTTACCTGCTGCGCCGGCTTCTACCTTGATGTTTCCTGCGCCTGCAGCCTTGGGTGCTGCCTTAGGAGCGGCGGGTGCTGCAGCCTTGGGAACTGCCTTGGGTGCTTTAGGTGCTGCAACGGGTGCTACGCCTGCGGATGCGCCTTCTTCTACTACTACATCATATACGTTTCCATTTACGGTAATGGTATAATTTTTCATTTTTTCTTCCTCCGATTATCTTCTTTTTCTAATGCTTCTGACTACGAAACCGTCAGTACTCTGTGAACCTTCATAAGCGGCAATGGCTGCTGCAATAACGGCAACAAGCTCAGTGTCGTCTTCTGTGCTTTCTTCTTTTTCCACAATCTGTGCAATGGTATTGTCAATGGACTCTTCCTTTTTGCTTTCAGGCTTCTTTGCAAGCTTTGCCTGCAGCTTGGGAATACCGCCCATAGCCCAGATAATGATGCTGATTAAAATCAATACGGCAAATACCGTCATCATACCCATCAGGGTGTCCATGGCTGCCTTGGTCATCAGCTCTCCCATGGTCTGGTCAAGGTTAAGTGCACAGGATTTCAATGTCAGGAAAATGTCGTTTGTAAAAATCAGTTCTGCGGTTGCAGTTCTGACATTTCCGTTGGAATCTGTCTTGGTTCCCGTAACGGGTACGGAAACAATGATTTCGTCACCTGATACCTTATATGTGCCCTGGAAGCCCTCGTCTGTCTTGATATCTCCCAGTTCATCATAGGTGTTGTTAAAGGAAACCATACCGGTCAGGATGGCATTTCCTTCCACATCAATGGAGTCATAGCCAAAACTTATATTGTAATTCTGGCTTACCATGGAGATGTAGAGAGAAAAGTACTCCTCTACCTGGCTTTCCACTTCATGCACATTATAATTTTCCTGAACCGCTTCCACCAGTTCATCGTCAAAGAAGCTGGTCATGTAGGGAAGAATAAAGTTGGTAGCCATAGAAACTGCTTCGTTGCCCTTCTGCTGTTCCATCTCGGTAGGCTCATATTCTCCGCAGGCGGTCAGTCCCAAAACACAGGTGAGCATACATAACATTGTCAGAAATTTTTTCATATTAAGTATCTCCCTTTCTAAACTGTTCCATGCTTTTTAACCGGACGTTCTTCACATTTTGTAAAGAGCATTTCAAAGGCACCGATTACATACTTTCTCAAATCAGCAGCTTCGACAATCTGGTCAACATATCCTCTCCTTGCGGCACTTGTTACGTTGTTCTGCAGTGCTGCATATTCGGATGCCTTTTCTTTGATTACTTCGGCACCCTGTCCTTCATACATAATCTTGGCTGCCAGCTCTGCATCCATAGCTCCGATCTGTGCATCCGGGCATGCAATGGTGATGTCTGCGCCGATTGCCTTGGAGTTCATGGTTATGTAAGCGCTGCCGAAAGCTTTTCCTAAAATAACGTTTACTTTTGCAACGGTAGCGTTTGCGAAAGCAAAGGTAAGGCGTGCTACAGCCCTGGCAAGTCTCTTTTCGCCGCATTCGCATGCTGTATAACCGGTAACGTCTGTCAGGGACAGAACGGGGATTTCAAAAGCATCGCAGAAGTTTACAAAATCCGCTGCCTTTTCGCATCCTGCCGGTGTCAGGGTCTCGTCCAGTTTTTCCGCAACATTTCCTTCTGCATCCAGAATCTGGCTTCTGTTTGCTACGGCACCGACGGTCACACCGTCTAAACGTAAGAAACCGGTTACCATATTCTTTGCATAGTCTTTCTTAACCTCTACGAATTCGTTGTTGTCGGCTAAGATGGAAAGTGTCACTGCCGCATCCTTGCAGCCTGCAAGCTCTGCGGTAAGTCTGTTTAAGTCATCAGTGCCTTCTTCAAAAGCAAGGTTTTCCTCGTTGTTTGCGGGAAGCATGGAAATCAGGTTTCTCATACCGGAAATCACTTCTGCTTCGTCTCCCACGAAATCAGCATTTCCTGCTTCTTCGCTCTGGAACTTTGCGGAAGAGGTATCGCATTTTGCGGTGCTGTTGCCTTCGATGGCATTGGGAGAATTTACGAACAGCCTGGCATCGGTCTTTTCCATAAAGGTAAAGTCAGCCATGGCTGCCATAACGGCAAGTCCGCCGCCGCATTTTCCGAATACAGCCGCAATCTGGGGAATTACGCCGGAAGCATCGGACATTTTTTTGTAAATGGTACCGAACGCATTCAGGGCGTCGGTTGACTCCTGCAGTCTGAAGCCTGCGGAATCCAAAAGTCCGATGACAGGTGTGCCTGTCTTCATGGCAAGGTCGTAGAGATTGGCAATTTTCTTTGCATGCATCTCACCGATGGTGCCGTTCAATACGGAAGCATCCTGGCTGTAAACGTATACAGGATTTCCGCCGATTACTCCGTAGCCGGTGATAACACCGTCGGAAGGAGTCGGGGTCTGCTTTAAGTCGAAATCCGTCGCTCTTGCAGTAACGAAAGCACCGATTTCAACGAAGCTGTTGTCGTCGAGCAAAGCATTGATTCTTTGGCTCGCTTTTGAAGTACTACTCATGTTTTCAAGCCCTCCATTTATCATAAATAAATAAAAACAATTTAACGGGGAGACCTTTTTTGCACCGTTGCAAAAACATCTCCCCTATTATCAATGTCCGTATTATTGTAGCATAAATGAAATAATCTTTCCATCATAAATTTTACTATTTTTTCAATTATCTTTTATTTTTGTGTTTCTTAACAAAATCTTTACATGCTGCCGGCATTTTTCGGGCGTTTTTCCGCCTTATCCGCAGGAAAAATTTCATCCCGGCAGGAAAATACGGCATAATTTCGTAAGACACCAGAGAAAATCAATCCTCTCCACCGCCTCTGCCGTCACAATTTCTTCCTTATACAAAAGGGTATCGCCCGCCAGATAGGCAATCTCTCCCACCACCGTGCCTTTCTGCACCGGTGCCGTAAGACCTGACGCCACCCGGCTTTTAGTTTCTATTTTTTCCCCTTCCTTTAATAAAATCCCTATGCTTTCCTTCTGATTTTCTTTAAGAGCCGCAAAATCCACGCCATCATGCCGTTCTTCTCCTTTCTGTATTCCGGCCGGTCTTATTTCCACAGACACGGAATACTCTTCCCCCAGATGCGCCGTCTGCCCGTCTTTTACCGGGATTGGGGCTAACAGGTCTTTCTCATAGGATGCCTCCGCAAGCGAATGATATGTATAATTTTCAAGTCCGTAAGAAAAAAGGGTTCTGGCGTCCGACCACTTATAGGTCTTATGGTTCGGCCAGCCGCAGGCAAGCAGGGCAATGGTAAACCGCCTGCCGTCCCGTTCCAGTGCGCCCACGTAACAGTAACCTGCCTTGTTGGTAAAGCCGGTTTTGCCGGTCAGCGCCCCTTCCATCATGGTTAAAAAGGCATTGTGGTTCACGCAGGAAAAGCTGCGTCCCTCCACGCTCTGAAATGTGTAGGCGGAGGTTCTCGTTATTTTTAAAAACTCCTCTGCCTTAGGGGAATGGAAAGCGCAGTATGCCATGATTTTCGCCAGGTCTTCCGCCGTAGTGCCGTGGGTGGAAATCTCGCTGTCCCCGCCATCCTCCAGCACCGTTTTCTGGGCATCCAGGCCGTTCGGCGTCAGGAACAGCGTATTTTCACAACCGATTTCTTCCGCCTTCCGGTTCATCATATCGGCAAAGCCTTCCATGCTGCCGCCCACATGCTCCGCAATCGCCATGGCGGAATCGTTGTGGGACTCAAGCATCATGGAATACAACAAATCTTCCAAAAGAAAGTGTTCCCCTTCTTTCATATAGAGCTTGACCTTTGGCATGCCCGCCGCCCGCTTGGATACCTCCACCGTGTCCGCCAGATTGCCGTATTCCAGTGCCAGAATGCAGGTCATTATTTTGGTGGTGCTGGCATTTGCCAGAAACTGTTCGCCGTTTTTTTCATATAAAACCCTGCCGGTATCGCCGTCCATGAGCACGGCTGCCGTGGCATACAAGGGAAGTGATGGTTCTGCCTCCGTGGTTGTCGTCGCTGCTTCCTGCGTCGCCAAATCCGGCTGCGCATCTTCTGCCTGCACCGTGCGTGCCGGAAGCATTCCCATAAAAAGGCTGCACAACAGCAGCATGCTGATAACTTTTTTGAAATAAAAAAACATAGTAGCAACATTCCTGATTTGTCACTACTATGTATATGTCTTTTTCCGAAATTTCATTCTCTTGCCCGTTTCGGAAACTTTTTCTATTCGTTTTCTTCCAATGCATTCTCCGCAATGGTGTCCGCCGCCAGGATGCCTGCTTCCGCCTCCGCCTGCTGCTTGAATTCCTCCACCTGTACCAGAGACAGCTCCGGCAGCTCTTCGATGGACTTCACGCCGAAGCAGCGTAAAAACTGTTCGGTGGTGCCAAACAGCAGGGGACGTCCCGGTGCATCCTTTCTTCCGAGCTCCGTAATCAGCTCGTACTCCAAAAGCTTGTTGATGGCGTGGTCGCAGCTTACGCCTCTGATTTTTTCGATTTCCAGTCTTGTAACCGGCTGCTTGTAGGCAATGATGGAAAGGGTTTCAATCACCGTGTCCGTGAGCACCATCTTGCGGGGTGTCTTGGCTATTTTAATCAGGTATTCGTACAAATCCGCTTTGGTGGAGAGCTGCACGCTGTCCTCTAACCACATGAGAAAAATACCTCTGTTTTCCTTCTGGTAATCCTTGTCCATTTCCTTTAAGAGCGCCGTTACTTCCTTTTTGTCCATTTCCAGAACGGCAGCCAGCCGTGAAATTTCCACGGACTCTCCCATGGTAAAAAGAATTGCCTCAATTGCCGCTTTTGCTTTATTCTTGTCCATTCTGCTGCTCCCTTGCCGTAATGATGATATCGTCGAAAATGTTTTCCTGTACGATATCAATCTCTCCCATTTTCATCATTTCCAAAATGACCAGAAAGGTCACTATCACTTCCATCTTGGTGCTCTGCTTTTCCAAAAGCTGCCGGAAGCTTGTCTTTTTGTGCTGCCTTATGTAATCCTCCACGTAAGCCGTTCTGGCATCGATATCGATTTCATCCTTTTCGATGTTGCCGTAGGTGCTTCGGATGGGGTCAATCTTGTCTTCCTGCTTTTTAATAATGGATTTGAAAATATCCTGCAGTTTCTGCAAATTCATTTCGCCGATAAGCTCGGAATAGTCCACCGGCTGCCTGTAATTTTCCACTTCCTTGGGAAGATGCTTTTCCCGGTAGAAAAACTTTTCCGCATCCACCTGCCTGTCCCGCAGTTCGTAGGACATATATTTATACATCTTGTATTCCAGCAGGCGCTGTACCAGCTCGGCTCTCGGGTCTTCCTCCTCGCCCTCTTCGTTGACTTCCTTGGGCAGCAGCATCCGGCATTTGATGTCAAGCAGGGTTGCCGCCATCACCAGAAACTCACTCATGACATTCATGTCCTCGGTCTGCATCTGCTTAATGTACGCCAGATACTGGTCGGTAATTTCCACAATGGGAATATCGTAAATATCGATTTTGTTCTTTTCAATCAGGTGCAGCAAAAGGTCCAAAGGGCCTTCAAACACCTCCAGTTTCACGGATAATGCCATCTGTCTGTTCCTTCCGTTATGATACTCTTCTGCCTACTCCTGCGGGGTAAGCTCCACCACTATAAGCTCGCCGGGATTAAAAAGCCGCACCTTGGGCGCATGGGTTCCGATGCCTCTGCCTAACACCATGGAAGCGCCCTTCTCCGTAAAAAGTCCGCCGTCATATTTAGGGAAAAAGCGGATTGCCGGAGAAATAAAGCCTCCCAAAAACGGTACTCTTATGATGCCGCCGTGAATATGCCCGGAGAGAACAAGATTCGCTCCCCACTCCGCATATTCCGGGAAATAATCCGGGTTGTGGGCTATTAAAATATTGTAAGTATCTTCTATGGGTCTGCCAAGCAGGGAGTCCATATAGCCCTCGGGCATCTCTTTTTTCTGAAACCTCTGGAAATAAGAATGGTCCAGTACCAGTCCGTAAAGGGAAATCCCCCTGTCCGCAAGTGTGCTGTGGCAGTTGTTAAAAAAGGAAATGCCGGCTTCCGTCCTTTCTTTTTCAAAACGTTCCGCCGTCTTTTTATATTCCTCTTTCAAAAAAATTTTCTGTTCGTGATTGCCGTACGTGTAATACAAAGGGTAACTGTTTTTCAGCTTTTCGATGAAACGCACGGTATGTGCTGTCTTTTCCCGGCTGCCTGCCGTAATTATGTCGCCGGCAAGTATTACCAAATCCGGCTTTTCCGCTTCGATTGCCGCAAAAAGCTGGGCATTGTCCGCCCCGTACCGGCAGTTGTGCAAATCGGACAACATAACGATTTTGGTATTCTGTTTTATTTTGGCGGAGGAAAACCGATACCGCCTTGTCACAAAATGGTGGGTATCGTAAAGAATAATCCATAACCCCACAATCATACAGACCGCTAAAATAATACACAGCACACCAAGCATCCCGTTACTCCTTTGCCGTGTCCCATCCGGCATGCCATTCTGCTGCCGGTGCAAAAACACCGACAACATTATAGCATAATTTTTCCATCCTTACAAATGAAAATAAACGCCCAGTACCTTCTTAAAATAATCGCCGAATCCGGCTTTTTCCACGGAAGCATCGTACAAAACGGCAACTCTGCCGATTTCCTCGCCGCCTATCCGGTACACAGCCTGCCCCGCTGTTTCCCCTTCCGTCACGGGAGCCTCCACGCTTTCCGGCAGCTTCAGCTCCTTTTCCACTGCCGACAAATCCCTGCCGGTTACATCCAGGTATCGGAATTCCTCTGCATAATGCAGGGAAACCGTTTCCTCCACGCCGCCTTCCACACGCATCTGCGGCAGCGGCTCCTTATTTTCGTCCACATAGAGGTTACTTACCGAGAAGCCGTAGTTTAACAGCTTTTCCGCATCGTGGAACCGTTCCTTGGGGTCCGGTGCTCCCATGATGACGGCAATCAAATCCACGCCGTCCTTGCTCGCCGTAGCGGAAACGCAGAATTTTGCTTTTGCCGTAGAACCGGTCTTGAGTCCCGTGGTCCACTGATACCATTTCAACAGTTTGTTGGTGCTGGACAGGGTAAAGGTACTGCTGCCCAGCCTCGTTACATGGGTAATATCCTCCATCCATATCTGGGTATATGTAAAAATTTCCGGATACTTTACCGTCAGCTCCCTGGACATAATGGCTACGTCTTTTGCCGTTGTGTAATGACCGTCGGAGTCCGTCAGTCCGCAGCAATCTTCAAAATGGGTGTCCTCCATCCCGAGCTCTGCCGCTTTGGTATTCATTTTTTCCACAAAATCCGCTTCGGAACCCGCTATATGTTCTGCCACCGCCACCGATGCATCGTTGCCGGAAGCGATGACAATGCATTTAATCATGGTTTCCAGTGTCTGCGTTTCGCCTTCCTCTAAAAACACCTGGCTGCCGCCCATGGACTTGGCGTGGGCACTGGTCACCACCTCATCCTGCAGGGAAACCTTTCCTTCCGACAGCGCTTCAAAAATCAAAAGCAGCGTCATGATTTTTGTGATGCTGGCGGGGCTTCTCCTCTCCGTTGCATTTTTTTCATAAATGACCTGCCCGGTGGAGGCTTCCATCAGGATTGCCGAAGGTGCGGTTATCTCCGCCGCTGCCTTTACCTGCAGAACATTCCCCGAAAAAAGAATCACGCAAAGCAAAAGTCCCAAAAATCTTTTTAATTTTCTCATAAAAAAACTGCACTTCCATATCCTTTATTAAAAGATATGGAAATGCAGCATTTTGTATGACTTAATACGAAATATCTTATGTCTGTGTTTCTTGTATTTAATACCATCTGGCCTTGAAGCTGCGGTACTTTTCGATGACGGCTTCTCTTTTAGACGCCACATCTACCTTAAATACTTTCAGGAGCTGTACAATGTAATCAATGACCGCAATCAGAAGAATACCGCTGACTACATGTACCACAATATGCATATTCATACGGTCAATCACGCCGTATACAAAATCATTCAGGTAACATACCACGCCGATTGCATAGAAGCCCCATGCAATGGTGCTTTCCAGACACACAATTCCTTTGTAATTGAAAGGCTTTTCATTGTAGTCCCACCAAAGCTCGCCCAGAAGCCGAATCATCATCATGCCTACCAGAAATTCAAAGAAAGTAGCACTGATGGCTCCCGCAAAATACAGTGCCAGTCTGTGATGACGAAGCGGTGTTAAAATCAGATTGCCGATTACGGCGCCAAATCCGTATATCGGACAGAACGGACCTTTGGCAAATCCTCTGTTGGTAATTTTTTTATTGCAGAAGGACATGTAAATGGACTCTACAAGCCATCCTAACATACTATAGATAACGAAAGCCGTGACCAGATGGTAAATATCCGTTCCGAACAATTCTTTCGTCCACATATTTCTGCATTCCTTTCCTCATAAGAAAACCTTTTCTATATATATGAAAGATTTTCTTTAAAATCAACCGATAAAACATAAGTCCCGGATCAAAGCGACCAAGGACTTATCTGATTAGTTATATTTACGCTTTCTTGCTGCTTCAGACTTCTTTTTACGTCTTACACTGGGTTTCTCGTAGTGTTCTCTCTTGCGGATTTCCTGCTGGATACCTGCCTTTGCGCAACTTCTCTTGAAACGACGTAAAGCACTGTCTAAAGTTTCGTTTTCTTTAACGATTACGTTTGACATAAATGCACCTGACCTCCCTTCAGTCCCTTCAAGCATCTCGACTGATATGGGTTAATATATGTACATGACCGCATGCACAATAGTTATTATAGCAGAAAATGTGTATTCGTCAACTATTTTTTTAGAAATAATTTAGATTTGTTTTCTGTTACGGAATGTACGGCTCCTATATCTGCACCACTTCCCCGTCCTTTTCAAACAGGTAAAAAACGGTATCCGTCTTACCGGCAAGGCTCTTCTCAAATCTCTCTTCCGTCACCGGCGTACTTACAAAATTTCCGTCCAGTAAAACATACTGCACATTTTCAGAAAGAGCATACTCCGTTTCTTCGTCCGTTGTAAAGGTAAATTCGACGTAAGTATCCCGGTCCGTTTCCTCTGCTTTCACTACCGTCACACGGTTATCTCCCCGGGATACGATTTTGCCGCAGATTTTACTGCCGTCCGCCCACTGCGACGGCACATAGGCATCCGAGTCAATCACAAACTTCATGCCGGAAATATACCCTATTTTTTCTTCCTCTGTTCCGTCTGTTACGAAAACCGGAAATACCTTCTGGCTGTATCCCTGGATTTCCTCTTCCGCCGCTGGGTCCACGCGCAGTTTCATTTTGTCCGCAGCAAAGTCCAGTGCAAACGGATACTGATAACCGTTTACCGCAAGCAAAGCATTATAGCCTTCAAAATCCCCAGTTTCAAAAGCATACTCCGCCAGCGGCTTTTCCGTATCATCTGCCTGACTATCTGCATCTTCCGTCTGACCGTCCGAATTGTCAGCGGCATTGCTCTTCGCAGAAACTATCGTACCGTCTGCAGAATTTTCCGCCCCTTTTCCCGTCTGTGCGCAGCCGGCACACAGGCAGAGCGCTATGCCTAAGACAAGCAGCCATTTTCGTTTTTCTTTCATTGTGGTTCCTCCCTTCCATTTCCTGTTAGTGCTTTATTTCTCACTCATATAAAGCTGCATCCGGTTCTGGATGACCTGTGCTGCCTCCTCCGCCGTCTTCTCTCCTGCCAGGTACGGCTCGGCTTCTTCCATAATAATATTTAAGACCTCTTCGCTCCGCATATCCGGCGCCGCTGCATTTTCCAGAAGCTCCTGCAGCTTTTTTATGTCTTCTTCCGTTGCCGGATAGACCTCTATGGTTTCATCCCCGTAAGCTGCCCGGTACAGAGGGTCTGCGATTTTCTCCCCGTTATCATTCAGATGGTAAGTCTCGGTCTGTGCAAATGCATATGCTTTGTTCAGATTTTCCTTATAAACCGGGAAGCCCGAAAGGTACAGATTGTCCGCCGTACACAGGGCTTTTACCACTTCCCACGCTGCGTCTTTTTCCGTGCACGACTCCATGATGCCGTAAGCTCCGCTGAAAACCATGAGGGTATTTCCGTTTTCCCTTTCCGTAGGAAATCCCACATACGTCACCTCTCCGTTAAAAACAGCAGGCTGTAACAGATAACCGGAAACACTGTTTAACACAATGGGAAGCAGCAGTATCTGGTTGCTTCTTACCATGGCAAGTTCTTCCGTCTGCCCCATCACCGTACTCTCCGCCGGGTATCGGCTGACAAAAGAAAGCAGCTTTTGAAACTCTTCCCCGTCAAAAGAACAGGTCTTGCTGTCCCAGTCTATAAAAGAAGACGCATACTGCTCCATCATCTGGGCGAAAGTCTGTCTTCTGGGAATGCCCTGCACAACCGTTTCCGGATTGGCAAGAGCGTTTACAAAGCTTTCGTATTCGGCTATATTCCAGTGGGTATAGCCGTCCAGATTTTCGGTCTTTCCCACCAGACTCCCTATCCAGAAAACAGAGGGTATGGCTGCCTGCATGCCGTCCTTATTATAAATAGCCAGAACATTCGGCAGGAAATCCTCTTCGCTTACTTCCGTGTCGGCATTCAGGTAAGGCGTAAGGTCGGTAAGCAGGCCTTTTTCCACATAGGAAAAGGTGTCCGCCTTGGCTATATCCAGAATATCCGGTCCCTTTCCTGCCGCAATATCCGCCTGCAAAAGGGAAAGTGCCTGCGTGGTTTCCCCCGAATTGTCGCCGTACAGCTTTATTTCCACCTTATATTCCGTACTGTTTTTATTAAACTCCGTAATGACATCCCTGATTTCGCTGCTGTCGTCAAGGGTCCCCAGAACCAGCACTTTCTTTTCTCCCTCTGCCGCATCCGTGCTTTCCCGCTGCACCGAAACGGGCTGCCTGTCCTTTCCGCAGCCGGTAAGAAGCAGGGCGCATGTCATAAGAAGCAGCAGCTTTTTTCCTGCATTTCTACTTTTCATTGTGTTTTTCCTCCGTCAGCACACCGTCCCGGATATGCAGAATTCTGTCGCAGTCCCCGATTAATGCTTCATTGTGGGTAATCATGATAACCGTCTGGTCTAAATCCCTGACGCATTTTTTCAGAAGCTCCATAACCTCATCCGCCGCTTCCGAATTCAGGTTGCCGGTAGGTTCATCTGCCAGAATAATGGCAGGCTTCGTTGCCAGTGCTCTTGCAATCGCCACCCTCTGCTGCTGCCCGCCGGACAGTTTGGACGGAATTCTGTCCTTCAGGGTATCGAGTCCCAGTGCGGTCATGATTTCCTCCACATATACCGTATCCACATCTTTTCCGCCTATCTCAATGGGCAGAACAATATTTTCATATACGGTTAAAATAGGAAGCAGGTTATAGTTCTGAAATACAAATCCGATATTATCCCGTCTGAAAACCGTGGCTTTTTCATCCGGCAGGCCGGAAATATCCGTTCCCCGTATGAATACACTTCCCGAAGTAGGACTGTCCAGACCGCCGCATATGTTTAAAAGCGTACTTTTTCCGCTTCCGGAGGGTCCGATAACAGCCGCAAATTCCTTTTTTTCAATTTCCAGATTTACTTTTTTCAGGGCATGAACTGCCGTTTCCCCTTCTCCGTAAGTTTTGCTGACATCCGTCAGTTTTAACATAATTTCTCCCATTTTCGCACCTCTCCCTATAAAATTGAATTAATCCACCGGCTGACCGGAAGGAATATTCCGGCTGCCGCTGCCGCACCCAGCAGAATGGCGGGAATAAGAAGCCGTGCATATTCCAGAAGCCGCATTTTCTTTAACTGCTTTTCCGTCATACCCACCTGATGCAGCGTCCGGTAATCTTTTTCCCGTTCCGTTCTGCTTAACAGGATATAATTTAAGATATTCATCAGCGCCACGCCCAGCAGAATCAGGGCAAAGGAGCCACCCAAAAGGCGTATGACTCCCACCTGTGCTTTCGCCTCTTCCTTAATCACCCGGTTGGAAACATAGTACAGTCCGTCGTCTCTTTCCGAAACATATTCCCTGATTTTTTCTTCCGTTCCTTTCAAATCCCCTGCATCAACCATAAGAGCACAGAGATAAAAACTGTTGTCCTCCGCCGGTATGTTTTCCGCCGGAAGCAGGGTCACAAGCGTCGCCAGTCGGTAGGCACAGACATCGGGCAGTTCATCCACCACGGCAAGTACTTCATATTCTTTCGGAGTTCCCATTTCTATCCGGGTAAATCCGGTATCATCCTTTTTCATGGATGCCTGATTTTCATACAGATACAGTGTCACCCTGTCGCCCGCGTGGTACAGGGTACCGTTGTCCTTCATAAGCGGATTGGCGCCCATCACCACGTAGTTTCCGGACATCCACTTCTCATAGTCCAGTTCCCCTTCCAGCACCTTACATTTGGCAAGGGTTTCATAGGTTATGTAATAGCGCATCTCATCCCAATACGGCGTATGGGTAGGATTTTCCCAATTATTCAATATCTTCTGATATAAACTCTTTCCGCCGTAGCCGACATCTGCTATGGTATCTGCCTGTAAAGCCTGCTTTACCCGCCCGGTTACATCCTCGGAAAAGTTATAGCCATAATTATAAAATACCGGTGTCACTTCCGCATCCGGCAGTGCATCCCAGAGTTCATTATAAATGTTCCGGTCAATCGCCCAGGCATTGTCTTTGTCAACATGGGGCGGATAATCATATAAATCTCCATCCTGCGTTTCGCTGACATGCTTGCAGTACCATTCTTCTCCCATCAGAAAAGCCGACGGCAGGCTTCTTCTGTCAATCAGTTTTCCGGTAAGAAAAAAGGTCAGGGAAACGGTCAGAACAAGAAACATCCCTGCCAGAAAAACACTTCCCATGACGAGAAAACTGCGTCCTTTCTCCTGCTTTATATAACATCCCGCCAGATGGGAAAGGGACACTTTCTTTGATTTTCTGCTGATTTTCTTTCCGAAATCCCCCGCATAGCCCACAGCCTGTATGGGGGAAATTTTATGAAGCATACGAAGTGGCTTTCTCAGACCAAAAAACATGGCTGCCAAGACAAGTACCGCTGCCACTGCCATACTCTGGGGCGGCACGCCATGATACCCTTCCAGTCCGCCGTAATATTTTCTTAAAAGTCCCGGGAGAAAAAGAAAATCAAAGCCCACTCCCAGCAAAATCCCTGCGATAATCCCCCAAAGTGCGTGTCTTGCGGATTGCAGCATAAGAATCTGCCGGCACTGTTTTTCCGTTACCCCCACGGATTTCAGTTGTCCGAAAAACTGCACATCCCGGAACATGAAAATCCGGTACAGGGAGGTAACTGTCAGAAATACCAGCACGTAGCCGCCCAGAAACAGAACGGTCTTTTTTACCATATCTTCTAAGGAATTTTCCGTACTTCCATACACCGGATTTTCCGTAAAGGCTGCCGCATTGTTTTCTTCGGATGCCGTTATGGCTCTTAAAATCCCTTCCGGGGATGCCTCCTTTGAAAATCCGCAGTATGCCGTCAGAGAGAGCTGTGTTTCCGGTACATTTTCCGGTAACTCCTTTCCGGACACATACAGATATACCGCGGCATTTCCCTTCTTTTTATTGGCTGCGCAGATGCCGGTTACCGTATATTCCCGGCTTCCCGTAAGCGGAGCGGAAACGGTAATCGTCTGTCCGATTTCGGTGCCGTGCTCTTCGGCATAAATCCCATCCACCACGGCTTCTGTTTCCGAAGCAGACCATTTTCCCGCTGTCAGCCCATGGAAGTTCTCCGCTGCGCATTCCTCGGATGCATAGTATACATAAACCTGCGTGTTTCCCATGTTTTCCGCTGCCACGCCAAGATAAGCTTCCCCGGCAATCTCCGTTATGTCTGCCATCTGTTTTAAGGCTTCGTACTGCTCCCTGGTAAGCCCCGTATAGATTCCCTGTGCCGTCGTGCCGAAGTTCCGCATATTTTCCTGCCTGATAAGGTAATCCGCCGCCTCCATGACTCCCGCCACGCTCATGATGAGACAGGTCATCAGCGCTATGGTGGCAATAATCATGCAGTTTCTGACCGGTCTGCTTCTATATATCTTATCCGCAAGTCTGCGTAGATAACGGTTCTTTTTCATAGCTGTCCCCTCTCTGTTCCTTTGTAATACTGTAAAGTTAAGTCCATAGCAGTATGGTGCTGATTAAACCTCCTGCAACGCATCCTATAACCGCCGCTATGCCAAATAAAATCCCATTCTCTGCTCTGATGAGATGTTTCAACTGTCTTTTTGTCATGCCTATTTTCCGCAGAATATCATATTCCGCTTTTCGCTCTATCCTGTTTGCAACGGCATTATGGAAAAAATTTAAGAATGCCATTATTCCCGCGGCAAGACTTATTCCCCCTCCTATGGTTTCCAGTATTCTCAGACCGTCTTTTTCTTCCTGTCTTACCATCTCATAAGAAACGTAGGAAACCACCTCCGGGCTGTTATGGACTATATCTCTTACGGCTGCCTCTTCTTTTTCCGCATCCTTTGCATCTATTGTTACCACATACAATATACCCCCATTATCATCCGTTTCCGTTTTTGGTAAAAAGCAGGTGATAAAACCTTCGTACATACAAATCTGCGGAATATCCGTCACAACCGCCAACACTTCCGCTTCCCTTACTCCGTCTTTGCCCTTAACCGGTATCTTTTCCCCCGGATGAAAGAAACTTTCCTGCCCTTTTAATACGGAAGCCGTCGCTAAAATAACATATTCACCACTCTCAAATTTTTTCCTGTCTATACATCCTTCCGTGACCGTCCAGTCTGCTATGTCATCAAAATCCACATAATACTGCATATAGGTCCACAATTCATCACATCCCAGATTTTTGGCATTCTGTCTGGAAAGCTGCAAATTGCGCAATTCGTTTTCTTTGTACTTCCCCTGAGCAATGTAATCATCCACTCTCGCCGCAATGGCATCGGAAGTAATAAATGCTTCGGAAAGATACCTGCCCTTTACTTCCGTTCCGTGACATGCATCCTGCAGTTTCCGAACCAGTTCCTCTGTCAGTTCTGCCTCCGGTTCTCCTGTAAGCACTGAATAATACAGATAGGATTTTTCTCCCAAAATGCTATTTTCTCTTGCCTCCAGTACGGACTCTCTTGCAACTATAAAATCATAATCTATTTTTTCCAATCGGGAATATCCGTTTTGCAGATATTTCGTAAAGCTTATGGTAAGTACAAACAAAAGAACGCAAATGGACGTAGAAAGAATAACTGCAAAGGAGCGCATCCTGTTCCTTTGCAGATTTCTGTATGCAAACCGTAAAGTGCAATACCGTTTAGGATTATGTACCGGTACCTTCACCCTGACGTTCGGCTGACAATTTTGTGCCTCACTCATGGACAATTTCAATAAAAATCGAACCGGCCGGTATGTTCCCATGATTACTGCCAGTAAAGTTACTTTACTCCTACCGCCCAGACAAGCCATTCACAGTTTCCGGTCAAATACCTGTTTTCTCCGAAGAACTCCGGCAGAAAATGTTTTTTTGCTGCCAGAAAAATCACTCCCGTCAGAAAACATCCCACCGGTATAGCAATGATGTACTGTAAAAAAGTCTGCATCTGTATCGTGAAATACAGTTGTTTTTTTGTCATTCCCTGCAAACGCAAAAGACCGTAAAATGGAACATCCTTCACCAGCGAATTGCTGTATACCGAATACACCGAAGCATATGCTGCCATAAATACCAGAATACCGGCCACCGCTCTAACCATACTATCCGCTGCGCTTTGTTTCTGTTCATAAGCCGCGTTTACCACTATTTCCGGTTCCCCTTTTGGAAAAACAGCACTCCATTCTTCTGTAAGATACTCTCTTGTCAGTTTTCTGCCTTCCGCATCCACATAAACTATGCCTGCTGCCGCAGTTTTGTATTTTGCAAATGCCTGTCCGGACAAATAAATACTTGCATATTCTGCTTTGGAATTACTGTCGCAGATGCCGGAAACCACATATCTTACACCGGAAATAACTATCTCGCTTCCTATCGGTATTTCTTCTATGTATCTGCCGTAATTTTTGTCTATTGCAACCTCATTTTCCGTTTCCGGCCACGTTCCCTCTGTAAGCTTTGCGAAGCATAGGCCTGCTGCCTCTTTCTCCATATAATTAAGAACAACCTGCCTGCTGTTATATTCCCCCACCGTCCACTGTTCCAGTCTGGTTCCGTAAGAACAATGCAATGTCCGGTTTTCTTTCTTAAACTGTAAATACTCTTCATAGGTCACATTCCGGTACTCTGCCTCTGCTTCTGTTCCCATCTGTCTTAGATTACTCTGCAGAAAAAAAGCATTCAGCGCGTCAGCAAAAACAAAATATATCCCTACAAAGGAAAAGGCTATCGCTATTGCCAGTATCACAATACTGTTTTTTATCTTATTGTTCTTAAATATTCTGGCTGACAACCTTAACCCGTAAAGTATTTTCATCCCCATTCTCCACTGTAGTTTTTGATAAACTTGCTTCAAAAATGCTGCTCATTTCAGGATATATTACTGTAACCAATAAAATCCCCGCGCTCCAGTTCCCCGTTTATAAGCATATCACCGGACTCGTTTTCTTCGATATATATCCAGCCGGACTCTCCATTGTAATTTTCCAGATAAACCCAGGAATTCCCATCACTCGTGGTCAGCATAAATGCCGTTGGTTCCTCTATGACAGAAAACTCTCCCCGTTTGCTGCGCTCCCGGTATAATTTCAGTGTTTTCTGTTCTCCGATGAAAGCAATCGGATGCGGGGGTTCTATTTCATATTCTTCAGGCACCACCGTCAGCTTATGTTCTTCATTTAACCTGTAGCAGGCTGTCAGATTATAACTGTCAAATACATAAAACCGGTCTCTAAAACTGATGGTTTGTTCATCTATCCTGACCGGATTGCGGATATCTTCTGCTTCTTCGTTTTCTGCATACCTGTTAAACCAGCCGCATACATTCTGCCCGGCTGATTTCAGGCACCCTTCTTTGTCATAAAACCATAAATCATATGCCATATTCTGATAGGTAAGCAGTTCGATATACCCATCCTCTGTATCTACATCTATAAGCCAGAAAATATCATTTTCTTCGTTCTCATCCAAAGGAATGGCAAGTACTCCCTCTACATATACCCCTTCCGGTCCCATATAAAGATTTTCCGGTCTGCCGTCGCTGTTTATATCGTTTGCCCATCCCCTGCCAGCCTCCGCTGTAAGTTGCAGCGGCATATTTTCCAAAGAAATCGTTTCATATACCACATTTTCTTCCAACCGCAAAAGCTTCTCATTATCTTGCCGTGTTATTGTACCCGTTATTTCTTCTGTATTCTATTCTCTTTATTTTCATGCACAGCTTCCGTCAAAGTCTCTTTCTGTATCTCACGGTTACCTGCATCCACCGCCGCATCCTCGGGCACCTTTGCCGCATTTCGTTCCGCACATCCGGTCAGGAAAAGAATTGCTGCTAAAGCTGATATTCCACAAACAAACCATGCTCTCTTTTTCATAAAGCATCCCCTATCTTTCTGCACCCCTCTTATCCGTGCCTGCGTTATATAAACATCTCATATCTGTGAAATAGCATCTTGCAATCTATTGTTATTCATTAGATAAATTATATCATAATTATGTTTGCATTTCATTATTTAATTTCTTAAGTTTTAGAACCAAAACGCTGAATGACAAAAATTATTTTCTTATTTGCATAAAACTCTGCATAAAAAAGTGCCTGCGGCACTCTCAGCTCCCCTACCCCCTCATTCATGAGGGGAAGGGGTTTTTCTTTGCCTCACTTTATTGTAAAATCCTTTTATGAATATATTACAATCCATTTTTACTGATTATTATGAACACATAATTTACGAGCTTCATCCACGTCCCGCTGTCATCGAAAATGTCAACAA
>DJEL01000032.1:8642-62346 GCA_002432425.1 Lachnospiraceae bacterium UBA5899 | reverse complement strand
AAGTTAAGCATTTTGGCAATACCGTATACCATGGTATACCCCAGGGCAATGATTGCATAAACACTTCCTAAATTAATACCTTTGATTAAATAAGAAATAAATTCCATGTGCAACACCTCAATCTTTTTTTGTAGCGACGTTTCATTATACCAAAAAACGACACAACGTGCAAGTTTGTATAACTGTAAACCTTGTGTTTTAATAAAACATTTTTATTTTATAAGAAGAAAAACGGAATGCTTTTCCTCTTATAAAGTAAAAAAGGGTCGCAGTGAACTACTGCAACCCTCTTTGGTTACTTAAATTTGATTACTGGATTAAGGAATACTCGCCGTTTACAATCTTCATAGCCTTGGGAGCTTTGTTGACTTCACCTGAAGCACTCCATGTCATACCGTCACCGGTCAGACCGTCTAAGGTAATCTGGGTCATTGCGGAAACCAGCTTGTCACAGATAGCGGATACACCGTCTTCAGGAGTGGCACCACTCTGCTCGATAGCTGCCTTTACGGCATATACGGCATCGTAAGCATCTGCTGCGAACTGGTTGGGAGTTTCTCCGTACTTTTCTTCATATTTTTTTACGAAGTTCTGGGTCTTCTCATCCGCTGCATCTGCTGCGAAGGGTGTTAACAGGATAACACCTTCCGCTAAGGAGGTATCAAAACCTTCTACACCGGTAAGAATACCGTCCATACCGTCACATCCGAAGAAAATAGGTGCATATCCCATGGTGTTTGCCTGGGAAAGAATAAGAGCTGCTTCACTGTAGTAAATAGGTAAGAATACGAGTTCAGCACCTGCTTCCTGTGCTTTCTGAAGCTGTACGGTGAAGTCGGTCTTACTGTCAGCTGTAAATGCCTCTGCGGAAACGATTTCAAAAGGCTGGTTAGCTGCTTCCTGTACAAACTTCTCATAAATACCGGAAGAATATACATCGGAGCTGTCATAGATAACGGCTACCTTGGAAGCCATGTTGTGGGTACCGATGTATTCTGCGGAACCAATACCCTGGTTCGGGTCAGTAAAGCAGACCTGAAATACATTGTCCTTTGTAACAGCATCTGCGCTGGATGCAGAAGGAGTTATCTGGAACATGTGGTCCTGGGAAGTCTTTTCGGAAACGGCAATGCTACAACCGCTGGTGGTAGAACCGATGAGTACGTTCATGCCCCAGTCCTTCAATGCATTGTAAGCGTTTACGGATTTTTCGTTATCTACTTCATCATCTTCAAATTTGTATTCAATCTTTACACCGTTAATACCGCCGGCTTCGTTGATTTCATCAACTGCAATCTGGATAGCATTCTTACATCCGAGACCGTATTGTGCGTAACTGCCGGTGATGGGACCGATACCGCCGAATTTCCAGGTGTCGGATGATGCTTTACTGCCACAGCCGGACAGAGTGGAAACTGCCAGTGCGCCTGCAAGAGCAAGACTTAAAAATTTTTTCATTTTCTTCATAATTTTATCCTCCTTCAGATTAGTTACAAAAGCGATTACCGTTTTTGTATAATCAATACAGACAAATATACACAGATGATCCATTCAGGTCAAGGGAATATTAAAATAAATCAAGATTTTTCTTAATATGAGAATAATCTGCAAGTTATTTTGCAATTTCAGTATAATTTTTAATTTCTTTCTGCATACTAAACAAAAAAAAGGAGGTAATTAAGATGGGAATCAAATGGCTGGATGTTACGGCGCTTGTGATTACAATCATCGGTGCCATTAACTGGGGGCTGATAGGCCTGTTCAAATTAGACCTTGTGGCATTCTGTTTCGGAGATATGTCCTGGCTTTCACGTATTATCTATGTAATTGTGGGCCTGTGCGGATTATATATGGTTTCCTTTTTCGGAAAGCTGAAAAGTGACATCGAATAATTTACAATATAAAAACGGACGGAACAAAAAAATTGCGCCGTCCGTTTGGATACATAATTGATTTTTCTTGTTTTTTTGTTAAATAGGAACCACCGGAAATATTAACAGCTTAAAATCGTACAATTTCCGGATATCAGGAAAGGGTTTCCGGGTCCACTGCTTTTCCGTCTCTCCAGATTCTTTCCAGATTGTAGAACAGACGGTTTTCCTTATCGAAAATATGCACAATAATGTCGCCATAATCCAGTAAAATCCAGTTGGCGCTCTGATAGCCCTCTACCTGTTTTAAGTCGTAGCCGGCTCTGCCGAGTGCTTCCTGTACATTATCGGACATAGCCTGTACCTGACTTACATTGGAACCGTTGGCAATGATAAAATAATCTGCCAGTACGGAAATTTCACTGATATCAATGACACGGACATCTTCTGCTTTCTTGTCTTCCAGTGCCTTTATGGCAAGTTTTGCCATCTGTGCGGAATTTGTTTTATCCAAAATTCAGTCCTCCTTTTTTTCAGTAACTGCAGCATTGTATAATTCACAGTAATAATCATACGTTTTCTGGGTCATGGGGTCGATTTCTCCGGGCGTACTCTTTAAGTAATCCAGAGTGTCTTTCAGGATTTTCACCACTGCCCCGTCCAAATTGATAAAAGCCATCTCTCTGATTTCAGCCAGATTGGGGGCTTTTTTACGTCCCGGTTCGATATAATCGGCAACAAAAATGATTTTTTCCAAAAGAGACATGCCGGGACGCCCGGTTGTATGATTTAATATGGCATTGATTACATCACTGTCATGCACTTTGTATTTGTTCATGGCAAGAAAACTGCCGGCTTTTGCATGCAGAAGGAATGGATTTCTCTTTTCCACTTCTGTAATGCTGATATTGTGTTTTTCACAGATTGCAATTTTTTTGTCATCATCCAGGCATTTGGCACAGTCATGCAGAAGACCTGCAAGCTGGGCATTTTCCACGGAAGCACCGTACCGCATGGCAAGCGCTGCAGCAGTATAGGCAACGCCGAGAGTATGCTCATAGCGCATTTCGTCCAGCGTCTTTTCCATTGCCCTTCTGATTTTTCTCATGTCCGTTGTATTCATTTATTTTCCCGCCTGCTTTTCTGCCGCTGCATTGCCGTTTTTGCGGCTTTTGTCCTTGTTTTCTTTGTATAATACGATTTTACGGCCGATAACCTGAACCACCTGGGAATGGGTTCTTTCCGCCATCATGGAAGCAATTTCCTTCGGGTCATCAAAGCAGTTCTTTAAAACTGCGATTTTGACGATTTCCTTCGTATTGAAGGCTTCGGCAATGGATGCGGTCACTTCCGGGGTCAGACTGGACTTTCCTACCTGGAAGGACGGCTCGATATTGCTTGCTAAGCTTTTCAGATAAGCACGTTCTTTACTTGTCATACTCGTTCTCCTACTTGTAATAATCAAAGGAAAGACCATACATACGGACTGTATCGCCCTCCTGAATACCCATGTCAATCAGTTCCTGTAAAATACCGTTTTCTTTTAAGAAGTTCTGGAAGAATACAAAGCCCTTTTCGCTTTCCAGATTGGTATAACCCAGCATTTTCTCAATACGGGGGCCTTCCACCACGTATTCGCCGGTTTCTTCATCGTAGGTAACGGTATAAGGCTCGTCCCCGGTAAGCAGCATTTCATCGGGGAAATACTCCTGTTCAAAGACAATGGGCTTTTCATCCAGTCCGCGGAGCTCTTCTCTTACATAATAAAGAAGCTCTTTGACACCCTTGCCGCTGACTGCGGAAATGGGGAATACCTTCATGCCCTGCGGTTCAAATTCCTTGCGGAGCTTTTCTACGATTTCGTTTTCACCCTCGTAAATCAGGTCGGTTTTATTGGCTGCGATAACCTGCGGTCTGTGGGCAATTTCTTCGTTGTAGGCGGTAAGCTCCTTGTTGATGGCGTAAATATCCGCAATGGGGTCACGTCCTTCAGAACCGGCTGCATCCACCATGTGAATCATGACCTTGGTTCTTTCGATGTGGCGAAGAAACTCATAGCCGAGTCCCACACCTTCGGAAGCCCCTTCTATCAGACCAGGAATATCGGCGATGACAAAACCGTCGCCGTCTTCAAAATCCACAACACCGAGGTTGGGATTTAAGGTGGTGAAATGATAGTTGGCTATCTTGGGACGGGCATTGGTTACGCGAGATAAAAAGGTGGATTTTCCTACATTGGGGAAACCGACCAGACCCACATCGGCAATGACCTTTAACTCCAACTGCAGCGTCAGCTCCTTGGCGGGCTGGCCGGGCTGTGCATATTTGGGCGCCTGCATGGTGGGGGTGGCATAATGCTGATTGCCGTTTCCGCCGCGGCCGCCGGTTAAAAGCACAATACGCTTGTTGTCGCCGGACATGTCCGTGATAACCTTGCCGGAATTTGCTTCCTTGATAACGGTGCCGGCAGGTACTTTGATGATAATGTCAGAACCATTCTTGCCGCGGCAGTTTTTTTTGCCGCCGGGCTCTCCGTCCTGTGCCTGGTATTTGCGGATATGCCGGAAATCCGTCAGGGTATTTAATC
Organism: Lachnospiraceae bacterium UBA5899; assembly: GCA_002432425.1. Taxonomy (GTDB): domain Bacteria; phylum Bacillota; class Clostridia; order Lachnospirales; family Lachnospiraceae; genus Acetatifactor. The sequence continues at coordinate 57,888 of DJEL01000032.1, read as the reverse complement.
CTTCGTCCACCTGAAAAATAACATCGCCGCCGCGACCGCCGTCACCGCCGTCGGGACCGCCGTCGGGTACATATTTTTCTCTTCGGAAGGAGACATGGCCGTCTCCGCCTTTTCCACTTCTTACATAAATAGTAGCTCTGTCAGCAAACATTTTTACACCAACTTTCTTGTCATATACCAAAAAGGGGCTTCAAACAGATTGTTTGAAGCCCATGAACGCTTTTTTATCTTATTCTTCAACCGGATATACGGAAGCCTGCTTCTTGTCTCTGCCTTTTCTTTCGAACTTCAGGACACCGTCAACCTTAGCGAATAATGTATCATCTCCACCAATACCAACGTTAACGCCGGGATGAATCTTGGTACCACGCTGTCTGTATAAGATATTACCAGCTTTTACAAACTGGCCGTCAGCTCTCTTTGCTCCTAATCTCTTGGACTCGGAATCTCTACCGTTCTTGGTAGAACCAACACCTTTTTTATGAGCAAAAAATTGAAGGTTCAAATTTAACATCGGTCTACACCTCCTCGAAATCAATTTGTAAATACTTCTTTCCGTACTGCTTTTCGATATTTTCAAGGCCATATACCATGGCATCCAAAAGAAATACGGAACGTTCCTGTAAGGGAGTTTCAAAATCACAACGGATGAAACCATTCTTTTCGTTGCTTACGGTTTTGAAAGTTTCACCGGCAAGCTCTTCCAGTGCGTTGATGGTATTGATAACCAGCACCGATACGGAAGCACAGACTACATCATAGGAGTCCTTTCTGCCTGCAAAACCGGCATGTCCCGAACAGATTATTTGTTTGTAAGCGCCGTCAGGGCTCTTACCGATTTTGATTGTCGTCATAATTATGCATTAATCTTTTCAATCTTAACCTGAGTATAGCTCTGTCTGTGACCGTTCTTCTTGTGGTAACCGGTTTTTCTCTTGTATTTGTATACAATAACCTTTTTGCCACGTCCCTGTTCCATAACAGTTGCGGTTACAGATGCGTTAGCTACGTCAGCTCCAACTTTCAGGGAACCGTCACTAACTGCGATAACCTGATCAAAAGTAACAGTGTTGCCGGCTTCTGCGTCTAATTTTTCAACCTTCAGCACATCACCTTCAGCAACCTTGTACTGCTTTCCACCTGTTGCAATAATTGCGTACATTATAAGGCACCTCCTTATTCTATGAACCCATGAGCCCATTTACTCGCTAACTGCGGTGATGTTCAAAAATGAACATACTTCTACCTCGTTATGCGGCATACGCATGTATCATAGCACTAAGGGGGTGCCTTGTCAAGAAAACTTTTATCTTTTTTCAAAATCCTCTATGTACTGGATAATCAGGTTTACCGTGCCTTCTACACCTAATATACTGCTGTTGATGCAGAGGTCGTAGCTGTCCGCTCTGCCCCACTTCTTGGAGGAGTAATAATTGTAATAGCTCTGACGCTGCTTATCCTTTTTAAGCATCATGTCTTTGGCTTTGCTTTCACTGACATCGAATTTTTCACGGATACGGGCAATCTTTGTCGCCTCATCGCTGTAAATGAAAAGCTTCAGACAGTTCTTGTATTCGGATAAAGCATAGTCCGCACAGCGTCCTACGATAACGCAGGGACCTTCATCCGCAATTTTTTTAATGGTATCAAACTGTGCTAAAAATACCTTGTGGCTGATGGGCATATCCACGAAGGAGGAAGCATTGTAACCGAAGGAATAGGTATCCATAACCAGATTATACAGGAAAGAGTTGGTAGGTCTTTCGTCATGGTTCTGAATCATTTCCTCGCAGAAACCGCTCTCCTTTGCTGCTCTTGTCAAAAGCTCCTTATCATAACATTTAATTCCGAAATGCTCAGCAAGTTGTCTTCCGATTTCATGGCCTGCACTGCCGAACTGACGGCCAATAGTAATTATAGTATTCATAACATGACCCGCCTTTCTGTGTTTCTTTTGAGTTATTATATCATAATTGACAGAAAATTTCAAACACTACTGATGTAAAATCTGTAAAAGATGCACAAAATAATCGGGCAATGGCGCGTTGGTTTCGATATATTCACCGGTATGCGGATGCTTAAATCCGAGGGTCATGGCATGCAGGGTCTGCCCTTCCAGATGAAAGGGAGCTTTGCGGTTGGAATAGACCTCATCCCCCAGAAGAGGATGCCCGATACTTGCCATATGCACGCGTATCTGGTGGGTACGCCCGGTTTCTAAGATGCATTCGATATAGGTATAGCCGTTAAAATGCTCCAACACCCGGTAATGGGTAACGGCGTGCTTGCCGTTTGGCACAACCGCCATTTTCTTCCGGTTGTTCGGATCCCTTCCGATGGGTTTGTCCACGGTGCCTTCATCTTCCTTCAGATTGCCGAAGCAGATGGCGCGGTACTTACGCACAATGGAATGCTCTTTTAACTGTTCGGCAATTCTATTGTGGGCAAAATCGTTTTTACAGGCAATCAGGGAACCGGTGGTGTCCTTGTCGATGCGGTGGACGATGCCGGGACGCATGACGCCGTTAATGCCGGAAAGGTCTTTGCAGTGGTATAAAAGGGCGTTGACAAGCGTTCCGCTGTAGTGCCCCGCCGCCGGATGCACCACCATGCCCTTGGGCTTGTTTACCACGATGACATCCGCATCTTCATAGAGAATATCCAGAGGAATATCCTCCGGCAGTATGTCCGGCTCCACCGCCTTCGGCAGGCAGAATACCACTTCATCGTCGCATTTTACCCGGTAGCTTCCCTTTGCCGGCTTTCCGTTTACGGTAACGGCTTCGTCCTTTATCATTTTCTGGATAAAAGAGCGCGACAAAGACTCGATAAGCATACTGATACACTTATCGAGTCTCTCTTCTTCCAGTTCTTCGGTTATCTGAAAACAAAATTCATCCATAATTTTTCACACGGTTATTTGACTTTTCTGTATTTTTTCTGCTTGAAGCTTAAGAAGGTCAAATCCTCTTCTTTGTAAATAAACAGGAACAAGATGCATGCCCAGGCGATGCTGATGACGATGCAGCAGTCGGCAACGTTGAACACCGGGAAATTTATCAGGGAAAAATAAATAAAATCCACGACATATCCAAGCCGGATGCGGTCAATCATGTTGCCCAGAGCACCGCCTGCCAGAAGTCCCGACAGGATGTAGAGAATATGGAATTTCTTCTGCTCGGGCAGTCTTAACACAAAGAACAGCATAACGGATAAGAAAACAATTCCCATAAAGACAATGAAGAAAAGCTGTCCTTCCAGCATGCTCCAGGCAATGCCGGTATTGGGATAAAAATGCAGTTCCAGCACGCCGTCAATCAGTGAAACCGGTGTTTTGTCCTTAAGATGCAACAGGGTCAGATGCTTGGTAAACTGGTCTGCCGCAATGGCAAGTGCCATAACAAGCAGGGAAATGAGCATCCATTTTATTTTTGCTTTTTTGTTATTCATGGGCATCCTCTTCGCTAAAATAAATTTCTTCCACGGCTTTTAAGATTTCCTCTTCCGTAACCGTGGTATCGGTAACGGCATGTCCGATGCTCTTTAAGAGAACAAACTTTAAAGTGCCGGACTCCATCTTTTTGTCGGATTTCGTAAGCTTCACAATTTCCTTCGGGTCAATGTTGTCAATGCTGATGGGCAGATTGAACGGAACGAACATATCCCGGATTTCGTAGTACTCTTCCATGGAAATCATGTTCCTTTTCCAGGAAATAAAAGCAGCCGCTACGGCGCCGAGAGCCACACATTCGCCGTGAAGCAGGGTGAAATGCTTGGCTTTTTCGATGGCGTGTCCGATGGTGTGTCCGAAGTTGAGCAAAGCTCTGTCGCCCTTTTCTAAAGGGTCCTTTTCCACCACTGCCTTTTTGATTTCACAGCTCCGGTAGGTCATTTCGGAAAGTGTAGGCAAATCCCTTTCGCAGATTTCGTACATATTGTCAATCAGCCACAGATAGTAGGCTTCGTCCTTGATAAGTCCGTGCTTCATGATTTCGGCAAAGCCGGCAAAGAACTGTCTGTCATCCAGAGTGGTCAGGGTGCTGACATTCATATAAACCAGCTTCGGCATGTGGAAAGCGCCCACCATGTTTTTGTAGCTGTCGAAATCCACACCGGTTTTTCCGCCGATGGAGCTGTCCGCCTGAGCCAGTAAGGTGGTCGGAATCTGCACAAAATCAATACCGCGCAGATAGGTTGCTGCCGCAAAGCCGGTCAAATCGCCTACTACACCGCCGCCTAAAGCGATGAGCAAATCCTTCCGGTCAAAATGATGTTCGATTAAAAAGGCATATAAATCCTTTACGGTATTTAAATTCTTGCTTTCCTCGCCTTCCGGGAATACATAGAGGCAGGCTTCCTTGCAGACACTGCCGGCAAGCTCTTTTACGGCATCTCCGTACAAAGGGGCTACCTTGGAGTCGGTTACCACACAGATTTTCCGGCTTTCGGTGCCGAGAGCGGAAAGTTCTGCGGGCAGTGCTTCAAAATCCGTGGAAAATACAATATCATAGCAGGGTTTTCCTTCATAGGAAATAGGTAATCTTTTGTTATTCATGTCAAATCCTCTCTTTAAGCTTAAGAAAAGGACAGATATCACTATCTGTCCTTGCTTTTCTACATGGGAACAGGAATGCTGCTTTAATATCCGTTGTTGTTGATGGGAACATCAAAAGCGCTTCCGCCTAATAAATCCTGAAAATCACCTGATATATCTACGCTGGCAGGTGTGATAATGAAAATATAATGGGAAATCTTCTGCAGGTTGCCGTTGATGGCGTAGCAGGAACCGGATGTAAAGTCGATAATTCTCTGGGCAATGTCCACGTCCAGACCCTCTAAGTTGAGCACTACGGTCCTATTGGCAAGAAGCGTTTCGGTAATCTCCCTGGCATCCTCTACGGAAGCGGGCTTAAATACACAGACTTCCATGCCGCCCGCACTCTGCATGCGCTTTGCCGTATTCTTCGACATCGGCGTCACCTTGGTAAGGGGTGTTTTCTTTGCGGGCTTGTCCTCTTCCGCATCCTTGTAGGAAGATTTCTTGGCAGGCTCTACATAATCGTCCTCGTCATCATCTATATAATCATCATCGGTTTCGTATTCTTCTTCATCTTCGTTTAACTTCATGTAATTTAAAAACTTGTCCATGACACCCATATTACACTCTCTCCTTATTTATACATTCAGACCGTACTGTCTTTCGCCGAATATGCCGGTGCCGACTCTCACGTATGTGGCACCTTCTTCTATGGCTACCATATAGTCGCCGGTCATCCCCATTGACAAAATATCCATATGGACATTATCAATGTTTTTTGACTTAATGTCAACTGCTAATTGCCTCAGCTTTACAAAATATTGTCTGTTTTCCTGCGGATTTTCTACATATGGTGCGATTGTCATCAGTCCTTTGACACAAATTCCCGGCAAAAGTGCAATTTTTTCCACAAGCGACACGGTATCCTCCGCCATAGCGCCGTACTTGGTATCTTCCTTTGCCACATTGACTTCTATCAGGATATTTACCGTGGTATTCTGCTTGACAGCTTCCTTGCTGATGGCTTCCGCCAGATGCAGGGAGTCCACACTGTGGATTAAAAAGACCTTTCCCACAATGTATTTTACTTTGTTGGTCTGTAAGTGCCCAATCATGTGCCAGCGGATATCGGAAGGAAGCTTGTCAATCTTATCCATAATTTCCTGAACCTTGTTTTCCCCGAAATCCCGGCAGCCGGCATCATAGGCTTCCTGCAGCATGGGGACTGGCTTCGTCTTGCTGACGGCTATCAGGGAAACCTCTTTTAGGTTTCTTCCGGATACCCGGCACGCCTCCTCCATGTTTTTCCTGACTTCGCTTATATTTTCGGTTATCATAAAATCACTGCCTTTCTTTATCGGTAAATGAACTGGTCGGCGGTTACCGTGGAGGCATCCTGGACAATCAGGTCATATACATTCAAGCCGTAATCCGTATTGGATTTTACAATGGCGTATTCTTCGTTCTGGTATAAAATTTCTATCTGGCGGAAATCCGCGTACCCCTTGTTCATGTTGTAAACACCGGTCAGCGTGGCTTTTTCACTGACGGAACAGGTGCGGGTGGAGTCCGTTGCATGCAGCACATCGCCGCTCCGCAGGGTGTCCGCATCCACGTAATATTTGCCGTTTACCTCACTGTAAATGCTGACGGTCACATACTCCGTGCTTTTGTTTCCGTTTTCCAGTACGGTGTCGCGCAAAACGCCGTAAGTGTCGCCGTCGCCGCTTACGGTGACAAAATCGGTGGGTATCAGATAAAATTCCCTCTGTGCAATGGATGTGTTGGGAATTTTAAGTCCCGTCTCGTCATGCACAAGAAGTTCGATTTCCAGATAACGTTCGTTGCTGAAGGTTACCATGGAATTGGTAAAGGTCAGCTTCACATAGGTGCCCTGGTCGGCACCGGAAATCAAGGATACCGAACCCCAGGATTCCAACTGGTTTTTCATAAAACGAACCTTTACATAGCCCTCTTCTTCCAAATCGGCTGCCGTTGCCACGTCGGTTTTTATGACAATGGACCATTCTTCCTTGTCGCAGATTTTGTAGGCAGGAGAACCCGCCGAAATCATTTCATTGGAAAGGAGCTGGTTCTTTGTATGTTTCGCACTGTCAAAATCCTCTGCGGTAATGTCATCCGCCGCAGTGCTTTCCAATCCGTCCATCCAGTACATGACAATGCCGGTAGCGGGCGCATAGGAAGCGCGGAGTCCGCTGTTGCCGGAAGAAAGCTCACTAAGCAGAGTGCTTCCGGTGAATTTCAGCATGGCGCTTTTCATGGAATATTTAAAATCGTAGGCTTTGCCGAAAGCTTCTTCGGAAAAACCGTGCGTAAAGTTAATGACATCGCTTTTTAACTGGGAAAGCTCGCTCTCCGAAAGGGTAACGTCTTCCGCAGCCTGGATTTTCAGGGCGGTGGTATCGCTGGCGGAGGTGGTGTAGACTAAGTCGCCGCAGGCAGCTCTCTCGCCTTCTCTTACATAATAATTGACATAGCCGGCGGAATCGGCTTCCACAACGGTTTCCTCCCGCAGGGCAATGCCGGTATAGAACTTGTCCGATGCCAAAGAGCCTTCTCTTACTTCGTAGGGACGGATATGGCTGGTACGGAAATACATGCTGATACAGATGCAGACATAGATAAAAATGGCAGCGAAAATAACCATGCCGATATTGATATTGAGCGGTTTGTGATATTTTTTTATCTCTGCCATAAAATCCTTTCCGTAACCCGCAGTACCGTCTTTGCACCGCTGTTACTTTTTTGTAATGTCTTATTCAAAGAAAAAGCTCCGGATGTGTGTCCGGAGCTTTATGTATTTCAGAGAGAAACAATAATGTTTGATTTTACTGCTTCCGGTAAATCTGCCTCATCTGCGGAAACACTGACTACGAAATCAACACCGAATTTGCTGCTTATTTTTTCTAATTTTTCAACTGCCGAAGCCATATCCTTCGCTTCTGCTTTTGCAATCTTTAAGAAGCTGTCAAAATACATCTGCTGTAAATCGTGATCCTGGGAAATAATACCGCTTACAAATCCCAGAAAACCGTCGGTGTTTTCAATCATGTAATCGGAAACATCGATAAGTCTTACTTTATTGTTGAGCTCATACATATGCTTGGGGCTTTTGTCTAAATATACGACACTTCCCGCTGCTTCTTTTACATCATTATTCACTTTGTTCAGTAAAAACTTTGTCTTGCCTTTTCCTTTGTTACCCACAATCAGTTGAACCATCCGCATACCCTCCTATAGTAAATTGCTTCACAAAAACTATAATTTCATTATAGAGTAGTTACACGGAAAACACAACAGTTTATTTCCCGATTTGTGATAACATGGCAGCCATCTGCTTGTAGGCATTGTCCCTTGAATCGCTCCGCAGGATAACGGAAATATATGGGGTTCCGTTGACATCCCGGGAAAGTAAAATCAGACAGTGTCCGGCTGCGTTGGTGGTGCCGGTCTTGCCGCCCACAATCGTAATGTTTTCGGGCGGTGTGTAATTGCCGCGTAAAAACAGATTAGTGGTGTTGCAGGAAAACTCCTTGGAATTTCCGTTCTGGTCGTAATAGACCGTACTGTAGGAATCCATATGTATGATTTCACGGAAAGCCTCGTAACGGATGGCTTCGTTGAAAATCAGGTATAAATCGTACGCCGTGGTGTAATGATTGTCCGCCGTCAGTCCGTGGGGATTGGAAAAATGCGTATTGGTGGCTCCTATGGCAAGAGCTTCCTTATTCATCAGCTCCGTAAAGGAGTCCACATCTCCCGCTATGCCCTCGGCAATCAGCACGCCCACATCATTGGCGGAATAAATAAGCAGAATATGCAGAGCCTGGGAAAGTGTCATGCTGTCCCCCGGCTTGATACCGCATAACTGTGCGCCGCTTTCTGTGATTTTCACATTGTCGGATGCCGTCAGCACCTGATCCATGGAACCGTACTTTAAGGCTACCAGAGCCGTCATAATCTTGGTTAAGCTTGCCGGATGCATGCTCTCGTATACATTCTGGGCATACAACACCTCGGCATTATTGACATCACAAAGAAGCGCAGCTCCCGCTGTGGACATATCTACGCCGGTATCCGTCGTCACATCCTGTGTCACAATGCACAAATCCTGTGCAAAGGGTGTGGCAGACTGGGCGTTTACGGTATGAACGACCTGATAACTGCTGACTCCGTAAGTGGTATCATACGGAAAATCAAAAGCCGTCTGTCCGCAGCCGGTGAGGGTTGCGAGCAACATAAAGCCTGCAGTTAAAACAGACAGGCGTTTTTTGAACGCTTTCTTATTTGTACATTTCACGCCACTCTAAATCTCCTCTGTCCAATGACTTGATAAGCAGTTCCGCACTGGCAAGGTTGGTCGCCAGCGGTATGTTGTGGATGTCGCAAAGCTTCATGATGTTACCCACATTGGGTTCATGCGTCTTGGGAGTCAGCGGATCCTGTAAAAAAATTACAAGGTCAATCTGGTTGTGCTCAATCTGCGCGCCAATCTGCTGCTCTCCGCCCAGGTGCCCCGCCAGATATTTGTGAACGGATAAATTCGTCACCTCTTCAATCAGGCGTCCCGTGGTACCTGTGGCATATAATTGGTTTTTACTTAAAATACCTCTGTACGCGATACAGAAATTCTGCATCAGCTTTTTCTTTGCATCGTGTGCAATCAATGCGATATTCATGTCCCATCACCCTCTCTATGTCAGCCTCTTTTACATTGTAATCTGACATTTAGTACAAACCCCATACCCATATACAGACTGACTAAGGAAGTCAGACCGTAACTGATAAACGGCAACGTCAGTCCCGTATTCGGTAAGATAAACGTTACCACCCCTAAATTGATAAAGCTCTGGAAGATAATCAGGCCGCCCATACCGGCCGCAATTATGGCTCCCGACAAATCCTTTGCCTTTGCCGCCACAGAAAAACATTCCAGTGCGATAAACAAAAGCAGGGCGACCACGGTGCAGCTTCCCTTGAAGCCGAACTCTTCGCCGATTACCGCAAAGATAAAGTCTGTCTGAGGCTCCAGAATGTAGTTTCCGTTTTTCACGGAACTAATCTCATTTGTTTTATACCCTTTTCCGTTGAGCTGTCCCGAACCGATTGCCGTTACGGAGTTAAGCTGCTGGTATGCTTCCTTATCTTCGTATTCATCCGGATATAAGAAGGAAAGAATTCGGTTTTGCTGGTAAGATTTCATAATTCCTTTCTCAATCAGGATGGAATCCGGCTGGACCGCCAGATTGATGAAAATAAGCAGGCACGGCACCACTATCGCCAGCACGCCCAATATGACTTTGTAGCTCAGTCCCCCAATAAACATCGCCACGCAGAAAATCAGGAGCACCACTATGGTGGTGGATAAGTCCGGCTGTTTGAAAATGAGACCGGCCGGAATGCCGATGAGTGCCAGACAGCACACAATGGTACGGAACGTGTTCAACTTCTCCCTATGTTTCATAATAAACTGTGCAAAGAATAAAATCAATATAATTTTGGCAGTTTCGGATGGCTGGAACCGTAAACTGCCGAATTCCAGCCATCTCTGGGCACCGCCCGCATCATCTCCGGCGGATGTTAAGATAACAGCCCCCAGAAGAACAAGGTTGCCGGCGTACATAAGCCAGTAAAACTTCAGTATCCAGTGGTAATCTATCAGGGAAATGATCGTCATGATGACCACACCTAAAATAACACCGGCAAGCTGCTTGTTCTGCAGGGATTCCTTTGCACTGCCAATGGCGAGAACACCGATTGCGGATGTTGCAAGAACAAAAAGAATCAATTTGAAGTCATAATCCCGTAACCGGTAATTTCGTAACATTTTCTGTCCTTTCTCTTATTGATTGATATCCAGAATGGGAATGTTGGCATAGAGTGTGGGAGTCTTTTTCCCGCGTCCGCCCTTCGTCCCGGTTTTGCTTATCTGGATTTCCATGCTTTTTGCATCTATCTTCATGTATTTGGAAATGACCTTTGCAATATCTGCCTTTATCATATCCATCATTTCAGGCGAACAGTTTACCCTGTCCGATATCAGCAGGATTTTCAAACGGTCTTTTGCTATTTCTTTGGAACTCTTTCTTCTGAAAAAAAATCTCATTCATCCCGCCTCCTTATACTCTGTGAAAAATACCGGTTACCCTTGTCCAGAACGAAATGCTCTTGGAGTAATCGGGGAAGGGAACTTCCTTTCCGAGCACTCTGTGGCAGATATTCCGGAAAGCCGTACCGGCGGGAGTGCCGTTGCCAACAAGAGGTTCGCCCTGGTTGGTGGAAATGACGATGTTTTCGTCATCCGGTACGATACCGATTAACGGAATGGCTAAAATGTCCACCACATCGGCGGAGGACATCATATCCCCTCTTCTCACGAGATCCAGTCTTAAGCGGTTGATGATAAGGTCGATTTTCTTTAATTCCCGTGACTCCAAAAGCCCGATAATGCGGTCTGCGTCACGGATGGCAGACACCTCGGGGGTGGTAACCACAAGAGCCCTGTCGGCTCCGGCAATGGCATTCTGGAAGCCTTGCTCAATGCCTGCGGGACAATCTAAGATAATGTAATCGAACTGCTCCCGTAAATGCGTTACCATTTTTATCATCTGTTCCGGCGAAACCGCCGTTTTGTCCCTTGTCTGGGCGGAAGGTAAAAGGTAGAGGGACGGATTTCTCTTGTCCCGGATGAGCGCCTGCTTCACACGGCAGTGCCCTTCCACCACGTCCACCAGATTGTAAACAATCCGGTTTTCCAGTCCCATAACCACGTCTAAGTTACGCAGACCGATGTCTGTATCAATCAGACAGACCTTCTTTCCCATACGTGCCAGACCTGTACCAACGTTTGCGGATGTGGTGGTCTTGCCCACACCGCCTTTTCCTGATGTAACGACGATAACTTCACACATACTTCCTCCTTTTGCCGTAAGGCGATAAAAGTTTTCGTCCACCAGGTACCGTTTATTTAGGAAAAGGTACCAAGCAATTCTTTGGTAAGGGAATCTAAGACGACTTTGCTGTTTTTCACATAAGCCACCTGCGGGTGTACTTTAGGCTTAATGCCCCATTTGGCCTTCTGGGCCGTATGTTTGAAATCGCCGATTTTTAATTTCTCCGGCGCCATTTCAAGCGCTGCTATGTAGTAACTGCCTTCGCCGTTTAAGCCGGCATAGGCTTCTCCGTAGAGACCGCCAAGTACTACGATGCTTTGGGAGGAAATCACGGTACAGCCCGGATTTACATCCCCTAAAATGACAATATTTTCTTCGGACTCGAGCATCTGCTTGTCGGTGAGGGAGCCTTTGTAAAAGCGTCCCGCACTGTGCTCCGGCGTAAAGTGCCTGTTCATTCTCTCCAGTGCCTTCGTAAAGTTTTGACCGGTAGAGTCATCCTTTCCCACGAGGCAGATAATCTGCAAATCACTGTTTTTGCGGATGGCATCCACAATCCGTAACTGTTCGGCATCGGTAAGCTTTTTGCCTTCCATGGAAACGGCGGTTTTTGCCTTTCCGAAGAAGCTTCTGGAGTCGGTAAATTTCTGCGAAAGCTCCGCTACAATAGCATCGACGGAGCTTTCGCTGTTTAACAGTAAATTGATGCCGTTCGGATAACTTTTGATTACGACTGCGTCTTTCATGTCAGTGTCCTGTCCTTCCGTAACCTGCATATTCCGGTTTGGTGTACCGGATGCAGGTGTCTTTTTAATCGCCGTAGGTAGCGGCATCCATGTTCGATGCCTCACCGGTTACAATTTCTTCGGCGTCTTCCAGTCCGAAATAATACTTGATGATGTCACGGCTTGTCTGTGCCGCATAGCTGGAAGAATAACCGTACGCAATACGCGTGGAAATGGCTATTTCCGGCTTATCGTAGGGCGCATAGCCTACAAAAAGCGCATGGTTGGCTCTGGATGTGCTTTCCTGCGCCGTACCGGTCTTGCCTGCTACTTCCATGCCCAGGTCCTTGTAATAGGACATGTTGGCAACCACCTTCCGCATACCGGAATGAATGGCATTCCAGTAGGAAGCGGGCATATCGATGGTATTGCGCACCTTGGGTGCAAATTCTTCTATGACCACACCGTCCGGGCTCATGACCTTGTCAAGCAGGGTTAAATCATAGCATGTGCCGCTGTTTGCCACGGCGGTTACATACCGGGCAAGTCCCACGGTGGTATAGTTGTTGGTACCCTGTCCGATAGCGGACTGGATGGGCAATTCGTCGGAAACATCGGGGGCATATTCCGTAATCTCCACGCCGGATTTTTCGGAAAGCCCGTAAAGGTCAGCGTATTTCGCCAGTACGGCAAGACCGGCATCCGCATTGTATTCGTTGTTTACCATACTCATGTTGTAGCCGAGCTGGTAAAAGAAATAGTTACAGGAATTTTCAATGGCGCCGGAAACGTTTAAGGAACCGTGGCTTCTCGGGTAAATCCAGCACTTGGGGGACGGGGTTACCGTGGTAAAGATACCGGTACAGGTGAAGGTACTGTTTGTGGTGATGTAGCCTTCCATCAGTCCCGCCGTGGCGGATACCATCTTAAAGGTGGAACCGGGCGCCGATTTATACATGGTCGCATAATTGATAAGCGGACTGCTCTTGTCTGACTGTAACTGGGCATAGTATTCCGCATCAATGGAGTTTGCCATTTTGTTGTTGTCGTAGGACGGGTAAGATACACAGGCAAGCGTGTCCCCGGTGTTGACATCCGTAATGACCACGGAGCCGCTGCAGGGGTCAAGCGCCAGTTCCGCAGGGGAAATGTCCAAGTTGCTGATGCGGTTTAAGACAAAGTCATAGGCGGAAATGGCATTGTGATACAGCCTGTTTTCGTCCTCTTCGTCTATTTCCACACGTCCCTGCTCGCACAAAAGGTAGCAGACGTTCTTACCGTTTATGACATCGGATTTCAGCATGTATTTGAAAAACTTTTTCTGGAAATCCGCTGTATTGTCCAGAATGGTGAAAATACTGTCTAAAAGGTAGTTGTAAATTTCATCCGTATCCGCATATTGACTTTGCAGGTCAAACTTGGAAACGTCCACCCAGCCGGAAGAAATGGCATAGTGCAGATATTCGGAAAGGCTGATGGTTTCATCGGTCTTCCAGGCGATGTAGGTCTTGTCCGAGGTATCAATCAGCGAAGTGTCGATAAAGCCGCGCTGCTCCAAATATTCCACGATATTGCTTTCGTAAACCTGATATTCCTTGGAAAGCATATTGTAGGGCGTCAGCTTGTCCGTCAGTTCTTCCCGCAGTTTGCTGTAGACATTTTCTTTATAGGAAAGATACTTTTCGTATACATACTTCTCCTGCTCCCCGGCGTTTTCGCTTGCCATATGGCTTAAATCAATCACCCCGTTGTTAAACAGGGCAAAATACACATCGTAAACCGGAATGTAGAGCTCCTTGCTGGAGTTTGTTTTTCCGGTATATTCCTTGGCGTTCTGGATTTTATTCAGTAAAATACCGGCAATCTTCTGCTCCAGAATGTTATAGGCGGCAATCTGCAAATCCTTGTCGATGGTAAGGTACACATCGTTGCCGGCAACCGGTGTTGTGGAAGCTTCTTCATCAATCCCCATAACCTTACCGGTATTGTTGACGTAAACGGTTTCTATGCCCTTTCTGCCCTGCAGGGTGGTTTCCATGTAGGCTTCGATACCGGAACGTCCCACCACATCATTCATGGTATAACGGGTACCGTCTCCGCCCTCTTCCAAATCTTTGGCATTTAAGCTTTCCAGCTCATCGGAAGAAATCTTGCCGGTGTAGCCGATAATCTGAGAAAAATAAACACTGTCCACATAGCGTCTGACAGGTGCTTCTTCAATGGAAACACCGTCCAAAACATCTAGGTTTTCCATAATGACCGCACGGGTTTCTTCGCTGATATCCGTGGCTATGGTTGTACCTATGTATTTCTGGTAGGAAGTAAGTCCCATGGCATAGCGGACAGTAATCATCTTCAAAAGCTCGGATTTGGAATAGCCCTTGCCCACGATAAAATCGGTCTGGCTGTCCTCCGGATCCTCGTAGTCTCCGATGGCGTATTTTTTGCCGAGGTATTCAATAACTTCGTCCGGCGTTGCCGTCTGCATCTCGAGTTTCAGGTCGGTCACATATTTCTGACCGTAGACATCCGCCAAAAAACGCAGCCTTCTGCTGTCGGATGTCGCCGTAAAGGCATATTCACCGTTTTCATCGATTGTGATGCCGAAATCCATGATAATGGAATCACCGTTTTTCTCAATGAGTTTAATGAGCTTACGGATATTGGCATTTAAATTTTTGTTTTTGGAACGGTTGGTTTCGTAGACGTCTTCTATTTTGACGGAATAGGCAAGCTCATTGTAGGCAAGCACATTTCCGTTCCTGTCATAGATATTGCCACGCGTAGATGCAATTTCACGGGTTTTGCGGCTTTCCAGAATAAAGTTATTCAGGTACTCTTCACCCCGTACAATCTGCAGTTGAAAAAGTCGGTAAAGAAGGACACCGGCAAGAGCAAAGGAAACCAGGACCATAACGGTCAGCCTGCTTGTCAGTATGCCGATTAACTTCTCTTTAATGCGTTCAAACAAGTTTCTGTTTACTCCTTTTTTTCGGTCTGTCCAGTCTGGTGTTTACAAACAGGATCAGTGGATAAAGAAAAATAGTCATAAGCGTGGTATACACAACTTCCGGCAGAATAACATGCAGGAAATAATAAGGAAAATTCAGTCTGCCACGCAGTAAAAACATGAAAATATAACATAAAAAGCCGTAGGAAACATCACTTAATATGTTGAGCGCCATGGGCAGGATAATGTCTTCTGGGTAAAAGCCGCCGGAAAACTTGCCGTTTAAGTAACCTATGTACATCATAACGAGGGCATGGAACCCGATGACATCCCCGAAAAAGATGTCGCACAGAAGTCCGCAGAAGAAGCCCACGATAAGCCCCCATTTTTCACCGCTCATAAACCCGTAGGAAGCGGTCAGGACGATTAACAGGTTGGGAACAATTCCGTTAAAAGAAAGGCTTTGAAAGACCGTACTCTGCAGTAAAAACAACATCCATATGAAAATTGCGGCGATAATTCCTTTTTTCAAAGCAGTTCCTTTCCATGTCCGGCAAATACGCTTTATGCCGGCATTTTTTATTCGGTCACGGTCTGTTTCAGTTTTAGAATGACCAGTACTTCTTCCAGATGTTCAAAATCCACGGCAGGGGTAACGGTGCCGGATTTCGTCAGTTTGTTGGAGTCCAGCGTGATTTCACTCACATACCCGATTAAGATGCCGGGCAGGTACTTGTCACTGATGCTGGATGTAACGATTTTGTCGCCTTCCGCCACGACATCCGCACTGTCCAGAAGCTGTGAAAAACGGATGACGCCCTGCTGCATCAGCTCCAGGTCACCGGATACAATAAGATTGTCCCCGGTGGAAAGAATTTTGCCGCTGACGTTGTTGTTGTCGGATATGATGGACACCACCTTTGCCCAGTTGGGGCCTACGGCTATGACTCTGCCTACAAGACCGCCCTCCGCCATGACATTCATATCCACGGCAATGCCGTCGTCGCTTCCTTTGTCAATGGTAAAGGACTGGTACCAGTTGCCGGAGTCCCTGGCGATAATCCGGGCGCCCGTTTTGTCGTAACCGGCATACTGTTCGTCTATCTCATAGAGAGCCTGTAAGGTATTCAGTTCGTATTTTTCCTGCTGAAGCTGGATATTCTCCGCAGTGAGCTCGGCAACCTGCTGCTTTAAGGCTTCGTTTTCCGAAAGCAGGCTCCTTATCTGGGAAAGCTCCTCCGCCCTGGTGGAAAACCAGCCGCCCACGGAGCTGATGCCCCGCTGGAACGGAACTATCACATAGCCCGCAAAGGCATTCAGGGGCTTGTTGAACAAATCCGTGCTGAATGTCATAAGCATCATGCCGCTGCAGAGAACCGTCAGGAAAATCAGAATATACTTGGAGGGAATGGAAAACCGCTCCCCTTTTCGCTTTACGACCGGACTCATTTACTCATCCCTTCAATGGCATAGGCAACACTCTTGTAGTTATCATCCTGAATAATTTTACCGAGACCTCTTACGATGCTTTCCAGCGGGTCCTCGGCAATATTTACCTTAAGTCCCGTACCCTGCGCCATTTCCTGCGCCAGATTGTGCACCTGGGAGGCGCCGCCGGTAAGGTAGATGCCGTGACGGTAAATGTCGGCTGCCAGTTCGGGAGGAGTGCGCTCCAGAATGACTTTTACGTTGTCGATAATGGTATAGAAATGCTCCTGTAAGCATTCGTCCACAAGGCTTACGGGGATTTCGCGCTCTACCGGAAGGCCGGTCACGATGTCTCTGCCGTAAACCACGGCGCCCTTGCCCTCTTCACTTAATTCACCGAGGGAAATCTTGATATTTTCCGCCGTTTTGCCGCCGATGATTAAGGAAAATTCCTTTCTTACGGCATTCTTGATGGCTTCGTCAAACTTAAAGCCGCCCACCTTGATGAGCTTGCTTAATACGATGCCGCCCAGGGAAAGAATGGAAATTTCCGTGGTGTCGTAGCCTACGTTTACCACCAGTACGCCCTGGGAATTCTTGACGTCGATATCCATGCCGAGACCGTCTGCCACGGCTTTTTCCACTACCATGATTTTCTTTGCCTTTACATTGGCATCCTTAATCAAATCGTAGAACGCTCTTTTTTCCACTTCCGTCACATCCGTGGGCACGGCAATGTAGTAGTCGGCGGGCTTGATGCTGCCCTTCATTAAATCCTGGATAAAGTACCGCACAATAGTCTCCATGTTTTTGATGTCGGCAATGACACCGTTGCACAGAGGATAGGAAATATGAATATTGGACGGTGCTTTCTCATACATATCAAATGCAGAGTTGCCGTAAGCAAACAAAGTGGACTTGTTCTCTATGGCAATCATGTTTTTTTCCACCATGATACTGTCGTCGCTCTTGCTGTAGATTTTGATGTTGCTGGTACCTAAGTCGATACCGAATACGTTGTTGACCAACATGACTAATACTCCTTTCGGATTTTACAAAAATCCCTGTTCCTTAAAGCTTATATACTTGTTATCTCCAATTATGATGTGGTCTATGAGCGGAATATCAAGTTTTATTCCCAGCTCTTTGATGCATTCCGTAATCTGGCGGTCCGCCGCACTCGGTGTCGGGTCGCCGCTCGGATGGTTGTGCAGAAGAAGAATATGTACCGCTTCCGCTTTCAGGGCTTCCACAAAAACCTCTCTCGGGGAAAGCATGGAAGCTTTGACCGTGCCGATGGAAAGAATGATTTCCTTTAGAAGATGCCCTTTGGCATCCAGACAGAGCAAAAGGACACACTCCCTTGTCCTGTGCCGCATGCTTTCCATGTAATAGGATGCCACCGTGCCGGAACGGTCAAAGGCAAGTTCCTCGTGGGCTTTTGCCCTGGCTACCCGGCTGCAGAATTCCATGACGCATTTTATCTGGGTGGCTTTTACCTCTCCCACGCCGTTGATGGCAAGGAGCTGCTCCATGCTTAAATGGTGCAGACCCAAGAGATTGTCCTTCCCGGTGGGTGACAGGGAAAGAATACGCGCCGCAAGCGACTCGGCGTCTTCTTTTTTTGTGCCGCAGCGTAAAATCACGGCAAGAAGCTCCGCTTCCGTTAAGCTTTCCACCCCGAAACGACGGAACTTCTCATAGGGACGCAGACGGCTGTCCGCATCCGGTGTTGTTTTTGCTGTTTTGTCCATACATACCTCCGATACCTTCCCGAACTCTGTATGAACTACTCCTTAACGAATAAAACGATAAATAATCAGTGCAATGATAACGCCTATCACGCTGGCAATGGTAATGTGAATCTGAAGGGCAAACGTCAGAATGATAAACCCTAAATCCAGTACCAGAGGGCTGCTTAATCCGAATACCTGTCCGTAATTTAAGAAAGTATTGGAAAAATATGTGCCGATGAAGCTGCCCAGCATAAAGCCAATCAGGACAACCACTAAAAATACCCAGTTTATCTTTTTCAAGCTTATCCAAATGTCCTTTCCCATCTGCCGTATGCACAGATGTGTTCTAAAAGTCTCTCAACATATGGAATATATTCTAACACAATTCCTATGGCGTGTATATAAAATTTACGGAAAAAGTTTCGACAAAATCCCCTTGTCCAAAAGCATCTGTAAGGACTTCATGATGCCGAATTTCGCATGCTGCCAGGTAAGCCCGCCCTGAAAATAAACAGCGTAGGGAGGCTTGATGGGGCCGTCTGCGGAAAGCTCGATGGAGGAGCCGGACACAAAGGCGCCCGCCGCCATAATGACCTGTGCATCGTAGCCGGGCATATCCCACGGTTCCGGGGTTACATGGCTGTCAATGGGGGCTGCCGCCTGAATGCCCTGGCAGAATGCAATGACGCCCTCGGGGGTGCCGAATTCCACCGCCTGGATGATGTCGTGACGGCTTTCCGTGCTGTCCGGTACCACATGGTAGCCCAGTCTTTCATAGACATTTGCCGCAAAAATGGCTCCTTTTAAGGCGGATGCCGTTACGGTGGGAGCTAAAAACAGTCCCTGATAGAAAGCACTTAAAATGCATAAGGAAGCGCCCACTTCTTTGCCCAGTCCCGGGGAAGTCAGACGGTATGCCGCATTTTCCACACATTCCTTTTTACCGGCAATATAACCGCCGATGGGAGCAAGTCCGCCTCCCGGATTTTTAATTAAGGAACCTACCACCATGTCGGCGCCCACATCACTGGGCTCGCATTTTTCGACAAATTCCCCGTAACAGTTGTCCACCATGCAGATAACATCCGGCTTGATGCCCTTGATAAACGCAATCAGTTCGCCGATGCGTTTTACGGACAGGGTCGGACGGGTCTGGTAGCCCTTGGAACGCTGAATGGTCACAAGACGGGTCTTTTCGTTGATGTTTTCTTTTATTTTGTCATAATCAAAGCCGCCATCCGGGAGTAAATCCACCTGACGGTAGCTGATGCCGTACTCTTTTAAGGAGCCCTTGGAGGGACGGATGCCGATAACCTCTTCCAGCGTATCGTAGGGCTTTCCTACGGGGGAAAGCAGCTCGTCGCCGGGACGCAAGTTGCTCATAAGCGCCAGCGCCAGTGCATGGGTGCCGCAGGTAATCTGGGGACGCACCAGGGCGCTTTCCGTATGGAATACGGAGGCGTAGACTTCTTCCAGGGTATCCCTTCCCAAATCGTTGTAGCCGTAGCCGGTGGTGCCAAGTAAGCAGGCTTCGGACACCTGATGTTCCTGCATGGCTCTTAAGACCTTTAACTGGTTATATTCCGCCGTTTCGTCGATGACGGAAAATCTCTCCTGAAGGCCCTCTAAAATATCGTCCGTAAACTGACAGACCTCGGGAGAAATCCCCATTTTTTCATACATTGCTTTCAATTCCAAATTCATATTGTTTGCCTTTCGTTTTTCAGTAATTCCTTTTTATTTGCCGGTTATTCCTTTGGCTTCCATTTCTTTTTTCATAAAGTCAAGAATTTTGTCGTCGTCATAGGAAAAATCCGGTTTGTTTATCCAGATAACTTCTTTCTCCCGCTTAAACCAGGTAATCTGTCTTTTGGCAAAATGTCTGGTGTCCCGTTTAATCCGGTAAACCGCTTCCTCCAGACTGTATTCGCCCTCAAGGTACGCTAAAATTTCCTTGTAGCCAAGTCCCTGCATGGAAACCAGTTCCCTTGTGCAGCCTCTTTTTTTCAGAGCCTCCACTTCCGCTACCAGTCCTTCGGCAAGCATTTCGTCCACCCGCCTGTCTATCTGTTCATACAGCTTTTCCCGGTCGTCGTTTAATACAAAATAACAGGAGGCATAGGCACTTTCCTTCTGCCGCTCCGTTTCGTTGTGCAGGGATATTTTTTCACCGGTCTGCTCGTAAAATTCCAGCGCCCGGATGACCCGCTTTATGTTGTTGGCATGAATGGCTTCCGCAGAGGCG
The DNA here is from genome assembly GCA_002432425.1 of Lachnospiraceae bacterium UBA5899. Taxonomy (GTDB): domain Bacteria; phylum Bacillota; class Clostridia; order Lachnospirales; family Lachnospiraceae; genus Acetatifactor. The sequence goes on along the minus strand of DJEL01000032.1, from coordinate 37,353 downwards.
GGGTCCACTTCCCGTAATTTTTGGTGGAGATATTCCGCACCTTTTTCCTTTGCTTCCTGTTCGAGTCGGTCGCGGATGGAAGTATCCTCCGCATTTTCCGTAAAATCAATGTCGTAGAGGACGGACTGGATATAAAAGCCGGTGCCGCCCGTCAGTATAGGAATATGTCCCCGGCCGTAGATTTCTTCCATGCATTGTTTGCACATTTTCTGGAAGGTAACCACGTTGAACTCTTCTTCCGGGTTAAGCACATCAATCAGATGATGGGGAACGCCCTCTGTTTCTTCGGGCTTTATTTTGGCGGAACCGATGTCCATATGGCGGTAGACCTGCATGGAATCGGCGGAGATAATCTCTCCGTTTACCGCTTTTGCAAGCTTTATGGAAAGCCTGGTTTTGCCCACCGCCGTAGGGCCGGTGAGGATAAGAAGGGGCTTTTTCATAGGACTGCCTTTCTTTTTCCAAACATTCTAAACAATTCGTTTGAATTTCTTTTCGATTTCATATTTGCTCATGGAAATAATGGTGGGTCTTCCGTGGGGACAGTTGTAGGGATTGTCCAGTGTCAGAAGCTCGTCAATGAGCGCCTCCATTTCCGCAAAGGAGAAACTGTGGTTGCCCTTTACGGCGGATTTGCACGCCATGGTGGCAAGCTTCTCTTCCACTACGGTCAAATCCTTGTGAAGAGGTCCTTCCGACATTTCATCCAGTACGCTTAAAAACAGGGTCTTTTCCTCCTGCCCGTATAAATCCACGGGTACGCCGCGCAGGGCATATTCCCTGCCGCCGAAATCCTCGATTTCAAAGCCGAGTCCGGCAAACACATCCTTGCAGGAAAGGTAGGTGGCTTCTTCCTTGGCGGAAAGGGTCACCACAATGGGCGGGGTTAGGGTCTGGGTCACAATATCCTTTTCGTGGTAATGCTTCATCAGCCGTTCGTATTTCACTTTTTCATGCGCCGCATGCTGGTCCACAATAAAAAGCTTGTCGGAGAAGGCAATCAGCCAGTAGGTATCGAAAATCTGTCCCAAAATGCGGTACCGGGGGCGGTTCTCCTTTGTGAGCATCTTCTCCTCAAAAAGGTCTAACTGCTTCGGGGGCTCCGCCTTCACAGACGGCGCGGGCGCTGCATCGGGAATAGTTTCCGTGCTGGCGGGTATCTGTACGAAGAAATCGTCATCAGACGAAGTATTGTCAGCCATGGCTTTCAGGGACTCCTCGGCGGCTTCCTTAATAAAGATATCCTGTCTGGGGGAACGAACCGCCTCGTAGCGCTGCTTCTCCATAACCTGGAACTGTCTGGTACGCTGCTGTTCAAACGGCTCCGGCACCTTTATTTTCTGGGTTTCCTCTTCTTTTTCTTCGGAAAGCAGGGCTTCCGGAATCATCTCTCTCTGCTGCAGCGCCGCCGCCACGGAAGAAGCCACAAAATCATAGAGGTAGCTGCCGCCGGTGAAGCGTACATCCATTTTCGTGGGATGTACATTCACATCCACCATTTCCGTATCAATGGTAAAATGCAGAACGGTAAAGGGGAATTTGTGCTGCATTAAATAATTGCTGTAGCCGTCTTCCAAAGCCTTGGCAATCAGGCTGCTTTTTATGTATCTGCCGTTAATGTAATAATTTTCAAAGTTGCGGTTGGAACGGTTCAAAATCGGCTTTCCAAGATACCCTTCCACCTTGATGCCCTTGGTTTCCTTTACAAAGGGAAGAAGCTGGGATGCCGTTTCCTTGCCGTAAATCCGGTAAATGACTTCTTTTAAGTTGCCGTTGCCGGAGGTGTGGAATTTGACCTGTCCGTTTACCATAAGCTTAAATGCGGTATCCGGGCGGGACAGAGCCATATGCTCCATTAAGTCGATGATATAGCCGCCCTCGGTCATGGGCTGTTTTAAGAATTTGCGCCGTACCGGTGTATTGAAAAACAGATTTTTCACAAGCACCGTGGTACCTGTGGGGGCACCGATTTCGGAGCATTCCTTTTCCACGGCACCCTCGCAGACATAACGGACGCCGGTTAAATTTTCTTCTGTTTTGGTAATCAGCTCCACCTGCGCTACGGCACAGATACTGGAAAGCGCCTCACCGCGGAAGCCTAAGCTTACCACATGGGTCAAATCCTCCGCCGAGCGGATTTTACTGGTCGCATGCCGCATGAAGGCATTTCGTATCTGGGAACTGTCGATGCCGCTGCCGTTGTCGGTGACGCGGATAAAGGTGATGCCGCCTTCTTTGATTTCCACGGTTATGGCATCCGCACCTGCATCCAGGGCATTTTCCACCAGTTCCTTCACCACACTGCTGGGGCGTTCTACGACTTCGCCCGCCGCAATTTTATCAATGGTGGCAGAATCAAGAATCTGTATTGCTGTCATGGGTTTCCTTTCTACGGCAGTTCCTTAATGGGAAGGAGTCTGCCAGCGGTTGTTCAGTTTACTCTGCAGACGGTATAAGGTGTTTAAGGCGTCAATGGGCGTCATGGTGCTTAAATCCGTTTCCTTGATTTCCCTGATGACATCCTCATCCTTTACCGTTTCAAATAAAGACATCTGCGCCATATCCACTTCGTCCAGATGCTCCGCCTTTTTGGGCTTGGCATCTCCCTTTACGTCTATGGCGATACTCTGTACTTTTTCGGTGATATCGTTGTCGGAAAGCTGTTTTACGATTTCCTTGGCACGGTCAATGACCATGTCGGGCACACCTGCCAGACGGGCTACCTGGATACCGTAGCTCTTGTCCGCTCCGCCCCTTACAATTTTCCGTAAAAACACAATGTCGTCCCCGCACTCCTTGACGGCGATGCAGTAATTGTTGACATTGCTCATTTTGCCTTCCAGTTCGGTCAGTTCGTGGTAATGGGTGGCAAATAAAGTCTTGGCACCCAGTAACCTCCGGTTGCTGATATGCTCTATGACTGCCCAGGCGATGGAAAGGCCGTCGAAGGTGGAGGTGCCTCTGCCGATTTCGTCTAAAACAAGAAGGCTGTTGGAGGTGGCATTCCGTAAAATATTGGCAACCTCGTTCATTTCCACCATAAACGTGGACTGACCGCTTGCCAAATCGTCCGAAGCGCCCACACGGGTGAAAATACGGTCCACAATGCCGATATTGGCGCTCTTTGCCGGAACAAAGCTGCCAATCTGCGCCATCAGAACGATTAACGCCGTCTGCCGCATGTAGGTGGATTTACCTGCCATGTTGGGACCGGTGATGACGGAAATACAATGGCTTCCGTTGTCTAAGTAGGTATCGTTTGCAATGAACATGTCATTGTCAATCATCTGTTCCACTACCGGGTGTCTGCCGTCCTTGATGTCGATGACCCCCTTTTCGTTTAACTTCGGGCGCACATAGCCGTTTCGTTCCGCCACTAAGGAAAGGGAGGCATAGACATCCAACTTGGCAACCGCCTTGGCGGTTTTCTGGATGCGGTCCATTTCCGCCGCAATGGCTTCCCTGATTTTACAGAACAAATCGTATTCCAGCGTGCAGAGCTTGTCCTCTGCGTTTAAGATGGTGTCCTCTAACTCCTTTAACCGGGGCGTGGTATAACGCTCGGCGTTGGCAAGGGTCTGCTTGCGCACATAGTCATCGGGAACTAAGGACGCGTAGGAATTTGTAACTTCAAAATAATAACCGAATACCTTATTGTACTTGATTTTTAAGTTCTTGATGCCGGTGCGTTCCCTGTCCTCTTCCTCTAAATTGGCAAGCCAGGTTTTGCCGTCCTGCTTGGCATGCATCAGCCGGTCAATATCCTCGTCAAAGCCTTCTTTGATAAAGCCGCCCTCTCTGATGGAAAAAGGAGGGTCCTCGCAGATGGCGTTTTCAATGAGAGTGCAGATGTCCGTAAGGGGGTCAATTTCGTCCCGGATAAAGGAAAGCTCCGCCTTTTCAAAGGAAGCCATGACCGCCTTGATGGGCGGCAGCATCTGTAAGGAATTGCGGAAAGCAATCATATCCCTGGGATTGGCGGTCTTAAAGCTGATACGGCCGAGCAGACGCTCCAGGTCGTAAATGGGATTTAAGTACTCCCGGATTTCATCCCTGGTAATGGGGTCCTTGTTTAATTCGGAAATGGCGTCCAGTCTGTCCTCAATGGCTTTTTTCTCAATGAGGGGTTGCTCCGCAAAATTACGGAGCATTCTGCCGCCCATGGCGGTTTTCGTCTTGTCAAGCACCCATAAAAGGGAGCCTCTCTTCTGTTTTTCCCGAAGGGTTTCCACTAACTCTAAGTTACGTCTGGTCGAGCTGTCAAGCAGCATGAATTTGCTGGTTAAATACGGAGTGATGTGGCGGATATGCTCCAGGGAAGTCTTCTGGGTATCGTAAAGGTAGGTAAGAAGCGCTCCTGCCGCAATAAAACCAATGGGGAAATCGTCAATGCCGAGACCGATGAGTGTATTCACATGAAAATGCTTCATCAGACACTTTCTTGCATTGTCATCGTCAAAATAATGGGCTTCCAGAGCGGATAAGCTGATGCCCAGCCGTCCCCGTAAGTCCTCGATATCCATTCCGCTGACTAAAAAGGCATCGTTGCAGATGATTTCCTTCGGCTGGTACTTGATGATTTCGTCCATGAGCTTGCGCAAATCGTCCACTTCCGTCACATAGTAGTCGCCGGTGGTGACATCCGCCACGGAAACACCGATTTTTGTCGGCATATAGGTTACGCACATCAGATAATTGTTCCGGTTTTCTTCGAGCGCATTGGCATCGATATTGGTGCCGGGGGTAACGATACGGACAACCTCTCTTTTTACCAGTCCCTTGGCAAGCTTCGGGTCCTCCACCTGTTCACAGATGGCTACCTTGTACCCCTTGCTGACCAGTTTGTTCAAATAGCCTTCCACCGCATGATAGGGCACGCCGCACATGGGCGCCCGTTCTTCCTGCCCGCAGTCCTTTCCCGTAAGGGTAATCTCCAGTTCCCGGGAAGCCGTCAGGGCATCTTCAAAAAACATTTCGTAGAAATCTCCCAGTCTGTAAAAAAGAATACAGTCGGGATATTCCTTTTTGGTTTCCAAGTATTTCTGCATCATGGGTGTAAATTCAGCCACTTTTGTATACTCCTGTTCGTCAAAAATGCGGATGTGCCATATATGCACACCCACTCATATTATACTACAAAATATAGTTATTGTAAATCTTGTGCCCGCTTCATGGCATCATTTATATGCGCACAGAAATTGTCCGCTCCCACTTCCTCGTAGAAGCCCGCCTTGTGCATAATGGACATCGGCTGGCTGTTTACATGGGAGAAAATAAGGGTTACCTTTTTCTTCTGGCATTCCTTATACAGTCTCTCAAAGTTCCGCATGGCGGTGGAGTCAATGGCATTTACGCTTCGCATACGCAGAATGAGGCATTTTGCATTGTCCTGCACGGCAATCTTTAAGAGCTTGTCGGCAGCGCCGAAGAACATGGGACCGGTAATTTCGTATACCACGGTATTTTTCGGCACGTTCATCATGGTGCCCTCCGGGTCATCCTCCGGCTCCACGTACTTCCAGCCGGCAACCTCGGTCACATCGCTCATACGCTTCATGAACAGAATACAGGTCAAGATAAGACCTACTTCAATGGCAACCACCAGGTCAAATACCACGGTCAGCACAAAGGTTAAGACCAGTACTAAAATATCGCTCTTGGGTGCGGTTTTGCAAAGGTTTACAAACTCTCTCCAGCCGCACATATTGTAAGCTACCATAAACAGAATGGCGGCAATGGCGGGCATGGGAATGAGTGCCGCATACGGCATCAGCACCACTAAAATAAGCAGTAAGGTAACGGAATGCACCATACCGGCAATGGGGGTTCTGCCGCCGTTTTTGATATTGGCTGCGGTTCTGGCAATGGCTCCCGTAGCGGGAATACCGCCGAACAGTGCGGAAGCAATGTTGCCGGCGCCCTGTGCCACAAGCTCCATATTGGAACGGTGTCTGGAGTTTACCATGGAGTCTGCCACCACGCAGGAAAGCAGGGACTCGATACCTGCCAAAATGGCAATGGTAAAGGCATCCGGTACCAGGGACTCAATGGTTTTCAAATCCGCATGCGGCAGGGAAAATGCCGGAAGTTTCGCGGAAATAGTATACAAATCGCCGATGGTGTTGACCGGAAGATTTAAGAGGGCTACCAGTGCACTGCTCACTAAAACGGCAATTAAGGATGCGGGGATTTTATTCAAAAATCCGGGCAGATACGGCCAGGCAATGAGAATGACCATACACAGGGCTCCCACGCCGAGCGCCCACCAGTTGATGGTGGCGATAAAACGGAAATCCGCGGAAAGCTTGTCCATGGTGTCGATAAGGGGCTCCTCTGTCACAATGGTAAGGCCTAAAAAGTCCTTAATCTGACCGATAAAAATCGTGACCGCAATACCGGCGGTAAAACCGGTGGTAATGGTATAGGGAATGAACTTAATCAGGGAACCGAAACGAAACAGTCCCATTAAAATCAAGATAATGCCCGCCGTAATGGTGGCAATGATTAAGCCGTCCATACCGGCTCTCGCCACAATGCCCGCCACGATGGTGGCAAAGGCCGCGGTCGGTCCGGCTATCTGCACACGGCTGCCGCCCAAAAAGGAAATCACAAAGCCCGCTACAATGGCGGTGTAAATACCTTTTTCCGGGGTGACGCCGCTCGCCAGTGCCAAAGCAATGGATAAGGGCAGCGCAATGATTGCCACGATAATACCTGCCACCACATCTTTTACGAACTGCTCTTTGGTGTAGGTTTTCATGACAGAAAACAACTTCGGTTTCAATTTTTCTTTTTCCATAATTTTTTTCGGGGAAATCTCCCCTCTCCTCATAAGTTTCTATTAAACAAGCTCGCCGAGATAATAAAATCCCTGACAGGAGCTTAGTTTCACATTGACAATCTTACCGATTAAAGACGTGTCTCCATTGAAATGCACAATGGTGTTGTTGGAAAGCCTGCCGGTTAAAAGACTTGCATCCTGCTCATTCTGCTCTTCCACCAGTGCTTCCATGACCATGCCTTCGTAACGTTTTACCCGTTCCCTGGCGGTTTCCTGCACCACTTTTAAGAGCTTGTTGAAGCCTTCTTTTACAATTTCCTCGGGCACCTGTTCCATGGCTGCCGCGGGCGTGCCGCTTCGCTTGGAATAAATAAACGTAAAGGCATTGTCGTACTGGATTTCCTTTACCACTTCAATGGTTTCTTCCACATCCGCAAGAGTTTCGCCGGGGAAGCCCACGATTAAGTCGGTGGTAATTGCCATATCGGGGATTTCTTCCCGGATATGCTTTGCCAGAGCGATGTACTGCTCCTTGGTGTAAACACGGTTCATGGCTTTCAAAATCTTGTTGGAGCCCGCCTGCAGGGGAAGGTGCAGATGACGGCAGATTTTTTTGCTGTGCTTCATCACCTGAATTAAATCCTCGGACAAATCCTTGGGATGGGAGGTCATAAAGCGGATACGCTGTAAGCCTTCGATTTTTTCCACTTCCTGCAAAAGTTCCGCAAAGGTAATGGGCTCCTCTAAATTTTTGCCGTAGGAGTTTACGTTCTGGCCGAGCAGCATGATTTCCACCACGCCGTCCGCTACCAGTCCTTCGATTTCCCGGATAATATCCTTGGGATTGCGGCTTCTCTCCCGTCCTCTTACATAGGGAACGATGCAGTAGCTGCAGAAATTGTTGCAGCCGAACATGATGTTGATGCCGGATTTGAAGGGATATTTCCGTTCCACGGGAAGGTCTTCCACGATTTTGTCCGTGTCCTTCCAGATATCGATGAGCATACCCTTATTTTCAAAGGATGCGGTCAGAAGCTCCGCAAATTTATAAATATTGTGGGTGCCGAAAATCAGGTCCACAAAACGGTAGCTTTCCCTTATTTTTTCGATGACGCCGGGTTCCTGCATCATACAGCCGCAGAGAGCGATTTTCATGTGGGGATTTTTCTTCTTAAAGCCCTTCACTTCGCCCAGTCTGCCGTAAACACGCTGGTTGGCGTTGTCTCTTACGGTACAGGTGTTGAAGATGACGAAATCCGCATCCTCTTCTTCCTTCTTTTCAAAGCCTACATACTCTAAAATACCCTCTAATTTTTCGGAGTCCCTGGCATTCATCTGGCACCCGAAGGTGGTAACGTGGAAGGTGGGCGTTCTCTGTAAGGTTTCTTTTAAGCGTTCCGTATACTGACGGGCTTTGCCCATGAAATAATACTGGCGTAAGGGTTCTTCGGCGGGCGCGAGAGCTGTTAAATCCAGGCTTTCTATCTGCGCTTCGATTTCTCTGTTCATATCTGTTAATCCTTTCTTTTCTCTGTAAACCGGTGCTTACGCATATTTTTGCAGCAAAGCAATCAGAAATTCCGTAATTTTTTCCATGGACTGCACGCAGGCATATTCGTATCTGCCGTGGCAGTTATGGCTGCCTGTTCCGAGGTTGGGACAGGGAAGCCCCATAAAGGAAAGTCTGGCGCCGTCGGTACCGCCGCGGATGGGCTGGATAATGGGGGTAATGCCCATTTCTTCCATGGTTTCTCTGGCATTGTCAATCAGATGCATATGCTCTTCCATGACTTCCCGCATATTGTAATAGGAGTCCTTTAAGGAAATGGTTACGGTTCCTTCGCCGTATTTTTCATTCAAAAACTCTCCTGCTTTTACAAACAGTTCTTTTTTTCTGTTAAATTTATTCTTATCGTGGTCGCGTATAATGTAGTCCGCCGTGGTTTCATCCACATTGCCTTCGATGGCATCTAAATGGAAAAAGCCTTCGTACCCCTCCGTATACATGGGGTTCTGTTCTGCCGGAAGCAGGGACTGGAATTCCTGTGCAAGCAGAATGGCATTTTTCATTTTGTTTTTGGCATCACCGGGATGTACGCTTCTGCCGCGGAAGGTTACCTTGGCGCCTGCCGCATTGAAGTTTTCATATTCCAGTTCGCCGATGCGTCCGCCGTCCACCGTATAGGCAAAATCGGTGCCGAACAGCGGAACGTCAAAAAAATCGGGGCCTGCACCCACTTCTTCATCCGGGGTAAAGCCGATTTTAACAGTGCCGTGAGGAACTTCGGGATGGGTAAGCAGATACTCCGCCATTGCCATGATTTCCGCCACACCCGCTTTGTCGTCCGCGCCAAGTAAGGTTTTACCATCCGTCACAATCAAATCCTCACCCTTATAAAGAAGCAGGCTGGGGAAATCCTTAGGAGAAAGCACAATGCCGTCTTCCTCGGAAAGCACAATGTCCGAGCCGTCATACTGCTTTACGATACGGGGATTTACATTGGTGTCCGTAACCGCCGGAGACGTGTCCATATGGGCGATAAACCCAAGCACCTTTTGGGAGCCGGTGTTGCCGGGAACGGTAGCGTACACATAGCAGTGTTCCCTGTCGTAAATCACGTCGGAAGCGCCCATTTCCTGCAGCTCTTTGTATAAAAGCTTTGCCAGATCGTGCTGTTTTGCCGTACTGGGATGCAAATCGTTTTCCGCAGACTGGGTATCAATTTTTACATATCTTAAAAAGTTGTCAATAACCTTGCTCATGTTCTTTTCCTTCCGGATTTGTTTTTTATCCACGAATTTGTCCGTTTCCGTGAATCTGGTATTTATAGGAAGTCAGCTCCTTTAAGCCCATGGGGCCTCTGGCGTGCAGCTTCTGGGTGCTGATGCCGATTTCCGCACCGAAACCGAATTCAAAGCCGTCCGTAAACCGGGTGGAGGCATTCACATAAACGCAGGCGGCGTCAATTTCCTTTAAGAATTTCTCCGCCGTAATTTCGTTCTTTGTAATGATGGCTTCGGAATGCTTGGTGTTGTATTTGTTGATGTGGGCAATGGCTTCGTCCACATCTGCAACGGTCTTCATGGAAATAATGTAGTCCAGGTATTCGCTGGCGTAATCCTCTTCCGTTGCGGGCAGACAGTCGGAAAGCACTTCCCGCACCGCTTCGTCGCCGCGCATTTCCACATGATGGGCACGCAGTCCTTCCGCCAATACCGGCAGGAACGCATCCTTGATATCCTTATGGATAACCAGGGATTCACAGGCGTTGCAGACACCGATTCTCTGTGTTTTGGCGTTGATGATGATATTGACTGCCATATTTAAATCCGCTTCCTTATCCACATAAATGTGGCAGTTGCCGGTACCGGTTTCAATGACGGGAATGGTGCTGTTTTCCACTACACTGCGGATTAAGCCCGCACCGCCTCTGGGAATGAGCACATCCACATATTCCTTCATCTTCATGAATGCTTTGGTGATTTCCCTGTCCCCGCTGTCGATAAGCTGCAGGGCATCCGCACAAATACCGCTCTCCTGCAAGGCATTCCGGAGCACAACGGTAATTGCCTTATTGGATAAAAGTGCATCGCTGCCGCCTTTTAAGATAACCGCATTTCCCGCTTTGAAGCATAAACCGAAAGCATCCGCCGTCACGTTGGGGCGGGATTCGTAAATAATGCCGATAACACCCAAGGGAACCCGCACCTTGCTGATTTTAAGACCGTTGGGGCGGATAAAGGTATCCATGATTTCCCCGATGGGGTCCTCCAAAGCCGCAATCTGGCGGAGTCCCTCTGCCATGGCGGCAATTCTTGTTTCGGTCAGGGCAAGGCGATCCAGCAGTCCTTCATGCATGCCTTTTTCTTTTCCTGCCTTTAAGTCCTTTTCGTTGGCGGAAAGAATTTCTTCCGTATGGGAAAGCAAAGCCTCTGATGCATGCAGCAGAGCCTTATTTTTCTCGGTTGCCGTTAATTTCTGCAGGGCGTACTTGGCATTTACCGCACGCGCGCCCATTTCCTTTAACACATTTTCATCCATCCCGTTTTCCGTCCTTTCTGTATCACAGGCAGATAACCTGCTTGGGTTTTATGTCGCCCGGCTCCTCTTCAATATCATTTACCATCTGGCAGTCAAAGCCTATGGCAATGGTATGCAGAGCTTCTTTCTCCTGTAAGTATCTGTCGTAAAAGCCTTTTCCGTAGCCGATGCGGCTTCGCTTCCTATCAAATACCAGTCCCGGCATAATCATCAGGGTATTGTTTACTTTTTCTTCCGTATACACAAAGGGATTTTCCGCAGGCGGTTCTAAAATACCGCCGTAGCCCTTGGTAAGGAGCGTATCTTTCGTGAAGCGGAAAAATTCCATGGTTCCGTCTTTGACCGACAGCACTTTCGGCAGATACACCGTTTTTCCGTGGTTCAGAGCATCCTTTATGATTTCTTCCGTGGAAATCTCGCTGCCAAAGCTTTTATAGACAAGAATATCAGTGGCAGAATAATACCACTGATGTCCTAAGATTCTGTCTGTAATTAAAACCTCTGAGCGAAAGCGTCTGTCAAAGGAAATTTCCCGGCGCTTTTGTAAAATCTGAGTTCGTAATGTTTCCTTGGATTCCATGGCGTTTAGTTTTCTGCTTTTCCGGTATCAAATTTTTTACCTAAGTTTTCCACAGAACCGTCTTCGTTCAAAATGTCAATGTTGTCTAACTGGGAACGCAGGTTTTTCTTTACACTGTCAATATATTCCCGACGCAGCTTTGTCTGCTCTTCTTTTTCTTCTGCGGTCAGTCCTTCTTTCTGGGACTTGTGGTACAATGCATTGATTCTTGCAATTTTTTCATCAATATCGTTCATTTTACTCCTCTTTCCGGTGCGTAAAAAAGGTGCACCATTAATCATGCTTATGTAACTGGTCTACAAAGGTAGGTAAATCAAAGGACTCATCCTTATGCGCCACAAACAGTGTGCCTTCCTTTTCCCCGTTGATGATGCGGTGCAGGATACCGATATCCCTGCTGTTGGCAATGACCATGTCCGCACCTACATTGGTGGCAATCTTGGCTGCCGTCATCTTGGTGTTCATGCCGCCGGTTCCCACATTGCTGCCGGTGCTTTCCTTGCCCATGCTCATGTAGGTGTCGTTTAGCTCTTCCACCGTGTCAATAAAGGTGGCATCGGGATTTTTACGCGGGTCATCCGTATAAAGACCGTCGATATCCGATAATAAAATCAGAAGGTCCGCCTCCACCAGTGCGGAAACAATGGCGGACAGAGTATCGTTATCCCCAATCAGGGTGTCGTTGTCCTTGTCGAAGTTAAGCTCATAGGTGGCAATCGTATCGTTTTCGTTGACGATGGGAATAATGCCCATCCTTAAAAGCTCCATGAACGTGTTGTGGGCATTGAAGCGGTTCATATTGTCCACGATGGTGTTCTTTGTCATCAGAATCTGGGCTACAATCTGGTTGTATTCCGCAAAAATCTTCTGATAGGTCATCATGAGTCTTGCCTGTCCCACTGCCGCGCATGCCTGCTTGAACGCAAGCGGTGTCTCGGCTTTTTCTCCGCTGCGGAAAGGCTGCACTGCCTTTTTTCCCACCGCAATGGCGCCGCTGGTAACCAAAACCACGTCCTTGCCCTGGTTGCGGATATCGCAAAGCTCTCGGACAAGCTTCTCCAGCTTCGTGTAATCGAGGTCCCCGGTCTCCTTGTGCTGCAGGGAGGAAGAGCCGATTTTCACCACGATTCTCTTTTTATCTTTCATAAGTTCTCTGTAATTCATTTCCTTAATCCCCGTGTCTTTCCATTACCTGTATAATGTATTTTCTTTTTCCCTGTTTTACATGCAAACCTATTCTACTTTATATTTTTTTATCCGTCAACGTACATTTTCCCCTTGTGACAGACTCTTAACAACCGCCTCCGCGGTTTTGATGCCATCCATGGCTGCGGAGGTTATGCCGCCTGCAAAACCGGCGCCCTCGCCGCAGGGGAACAGCCCCTTTACGGATGCCTCCAAGGACGCATCGTCCCTTAAAATCCGAACAGGGGAGGATGTACGGCTTTCCACACCGGAAAACAACGTGTCGCCCCTATCAAAGCCTTTTATTTTACGTCCGAATTTTTCCATGCCGGAAACAAGGTCTTTTGCCAAAAAGGAAGGGAAAATGCCGGTCAAATCCGCCCAGCCGTATTCGCCCTTCATGGCAGGCAGGAAGGTCATGCCGTCTTGGGGGTCCGCTTCCTTTCCTTCCGTTCTTTTCCGGAAGCTTTCATAAGTCTGCACCGGGATTTTTCCCTGGCAGAGTTCATACGCTCTTTTTTCCAGTTCCCGCTGAAAAGCCACACCGGATAACGGCGATAAATCCCCGTAGTCCTCCGGGTTTATGGTAACGATGATGGCGCTGTTGGCATTTTTACCGCCTCTGTCGCTGTAGCTCATGCCGTTGACGCAGAGATGTCCGGGCTCCGAGGAAGCATTTACCACATAGCCGCCGGGGCACATACAGAAGGAATACACGCCCTTACCGTCCTCTGCCTTTTCCGCCACCTTGTAAGTGGCAGCCGGGAGGTCGTAGGGACAGTTTTTCCCGTACTGGCTGTCATTTATCATCTGCTGGGAATGCTCGGCACGGACGCCCACCGCAAAGGGCTTGGCTTCCATGGGCACACTCTTTTTAAGAAGCATGGCAAACGTATCCCTGGCACTGTGGCCGGGAGCCAGTATCACGGTTCTTACAGGCAGCACCTCTTCCCCGTTAATTTTTACCCCGGCAACGGCTCCGTTTTCCGTCAGGATATCCGTTACGCAGCTTTCAAACCGCACTTCGCCGCCCAGACGGATGATTTCCTGCCGCATGTTTTTTACCACGTCCCGCAGGATGTCCGTACCGATGTGGGGCTTGTTCTCATAAAGAATGGCTTCCGGTGCACCGAATTTCACAAACAGACGGAGCACCTCTTTGTTTCTGCCGTATTTATCTTTGACCAGTGTATTTAATTTACCGTCGGAAAACGTACCGGCGCCGCCTTCTCCGAACTGCACGTTGGAGTCGGGCTTTAAGAAACCGGTCTTCCAGAATTTCTCTACGTCCGCCTGTCTGTTATCCACATCCCTGCCGCGTTCCAGCACCACGGGCTTAAGACCGGCGCACGCCAGAAAATAGGCGCAGAAAAGTCCCGCAGGTCCCATACCGATGACCACCGGGTGCTTTGTTCCTTCCGGGAAAGATACCTTCGGAAAATGATATCCCTCCGGTTCCGCAAGGCTTACCTGCTTGTCGTGACAGTTTTTCAAAATCTGTTTTTCGCCGCTTACCTGCACCAGCACCGTATAGATAAAGTAAAGCTCCGGCTTTTTTCTGGCATCTATGGATTTCTTTTCAATGCTTAGTTTCTCTATTTTTTCTTCCGGCACCCGCAGGATTTTCGCCACCTTTTTCTTTAAAAGAGAGGTTGGCTGGCCGGGTGTTAATTTTAACTGTTGTATCCGTATCATGAATTATCTTCTTTCCCCTTCCGTGAAGTCTTTCACAGAAGTTTTTTACTTATGCGTCTGGGCTGCCTGTTTACCCGCCGTATAGCCGGATGCCCATGCCCAGTGCAGGTTGTAGCCGCCGCATTTGCCGTCAATATCGAGGATTTCTCCGGCAAGATATAGTCCCGGCACCTTTTTGGAGGCAAGCTGTGCGTTTACTTCCGAAAAAGGCACGCCGCCGGCGCTGACCTGTGCCTGGTCAAAACTGTTGGTGCCGGTTATGGTAACGGCAAATTTTTTACAGTACGCATAAAACTGCGCTCTCTTTTCCGGTGTTATTTTTTTAAGGGGCGTATCGGGTGCAATGCCGGAAAGCTTTAAGAAAAGCTGTGTTACCTTTTTGTTCAAAAGTCCGGTAAAGAATTCTTCCGCCGTCATGGCGCCGCTTCCGTTTTTCTCTCTCTCCCGCATGGTATGAGTAAAAGTCTCTTCGCTCATTCGTGGAAACAAATCTATGTAGGCTTCTGTCTTTTTACCCTCTGCCACGGCATAGGACGCCAGTCGGCTTAACTGGAAGGTTACGATGCCGGAAATACCGTAATCGGTAAACTGCATCTCTCCGCTTTCTTCCCCTGCTTTTTTGCCGTTTATAAGAAGGGTCAGCCGGCATTCCGCACGCACACCGGAAATGGATTTTAAGAAGGGTTCCTTTGCCTTAAGCTGCACCAGCGCGGGAACCACCGGCACTACGGTATGTCCCAGGGCGGAAAGCAGGGAAAAGCCGTTGCCGTCGGAACCGGTTTTCGGCGCCGCCTTGCCGCCACAGCAGACAATAACCCGGTCATAGCTTTCCTTTGCGGTTTCGTTTTCGGTTTTGCTTAAAACCGTAAGCATTCCGTTTTTCTGCCGGATACTGCTTACCATGCTGTCCGTTACGGTGCGGATTTGTTTTTTCTTTAAGAGGATACGGAAAATATCCAGCACCGTGGACGCCTGTTCCGAATACGGATAAAGATACCCGTTTTTCTCCCGGCTTAACATGCCCGCCCGTTCAAAAAAACGGACGGCATCCTCCGGGGTAAAATCCTCAAGAATTTGGGCAGGGATACGTAAATCACTGCCGTAATACTGTTCTATGGACATTTGCCGGTTGGAAAAATTGCATTTGCCGTTGCCGGTTGCCAGTATCTTTTTTCCCACTCGGTCATTTCGTTCATATATAGTGACGTCCGCTCCGGCATCCGCCGCCGTGACGGCAGCCATCAGCCCGGAAGCGCCGCCTCCGATAACCGCTATTTTCATGTTTCTACCTCTATCATTCCCTAAGCTACAGGCATCCCGTAACCTTCCGGCTTTTCATAACCTGCAGCTTTTAGCTGCTGTAGGTTTCGAGAAAACGGTACAGGGCTTCTTCGTTTTCCACATACATGCCGATGATGAGCTCCCGCTGCAGCTCCTCCGGCAGCCTGTCCGCCTCGATTTCCGTGTACTGGTAAACCGTTTCCCTGTCGTCGCACAAAACCACAATTTTTCCGTCCGACAAATTCAGGTAAAAGCTTTTGGTGGGTTCCACATACACATAGTCCATGCGGATGACCACCCGTTCCCCGGAAAAAGAAAGCACCTCCAGTCCGGTAAAGCCTCTTTCTAACTCCGACAACGGCGGAGAAGCCTCGTAGCGCTCCATGGCTGCCACAAACTCTTCCCGGTTCATGCCAAGATATGCCTGGGGAACCTTTCCCACACTCTCCACCGTGGTTTCTCTTTTTTTATCGTGCTCTTCCAGCACGTAGTCCGTATCCGCGGACAAAGTGTCCTCATCGGCGCCGTTTACCGGCATCTCATTTCTCGAAAGGACAATTTCCTGCCTCTCAATCGGCAATGTTTCCTGTACGGACATTTTTTCCCTGCCGGCGTTTTTCTCCTGCACCCGGCAGATGACCGCCACACCGGAGAAAAATCCCAAAATCATAATTAACAGGGTATAAGTCAAAAATAAACTGATACTTTTTATATGTTTCATCGCTCTCACTCCATATATACAAGTATCAGCTTATTTAAGCAGTTTATTCATTTAGGAAAGAAGATTTGCGCGGTTTGCCACCTTTCCGATTACTTTACCCAAGGGGAAGCACACAAGGTCTTTCTTCCGGATACAACGTAAAAACAAAAGTAAAAAGACATACAGGACAAAACCCACTGCCAAAGAAATCAGCAGGGCTAAAAATCCTACGGATAAGGAAGCCATTGCCTTTGTCAGGGCAAACAGCGCTCCCGCCGTTAAGCCTGCGGAAATCAGGGGCATCAGCACCATACGCACCCATTCTATGCAGATAATCATGTACCGGTGTACCAAAAGCGCCGTGGAAAGTGCTAAAATTACGGCAAATACCAGCGTACCGACTACCAGTGCCATGACATTTCCGTTCATGCTCTTTAAGCAGACAGAAACGGTCAGCACAAATCCGGCAAAAGCACCGAGTGTACAAAGCAGCGCCATCTTCTGTCTGCCGGTATCCCTGAGAATATACAGGAAAAAGATGCCGGCGGCTAAAAACATGGGAAGCAGGCAGCCCGCCCGTAACATCAGCACCAGTAACGTATGCTCTCCTTTTCCGAAGAACGTTTCTGCCAGACAGCCGGGAATCACCGCATTGTAAGCCGTAAAGAAAAAGCCGGACAAAAACAGTGTCAGCACGGAAACCGAACCGAGCTGCTGCATATTGCGCTTCTCTTCCTTCCGGTAAGCCTGTACCCATTCCAAACGTGCCGGAACGGTAAGCATTAACAGAATAAGAGTTTCCATTCCCATAAGCACCAGAAAGTTACCGTAATAAATACCGAAATCGGAAAATTCCGTATACGTAACAGCCTCCGTTTCCACGGCAGCCGGACCGCTTCTGCTCACCTGATAAAAAAGAAGAAGTCCCGCAAATACAAAGCCTCTTACAAGCATCCGCGTCAGGGCTCCCGTCCATTCGGTCTTTGCGGCATTCACAAGAATATCCTTGCCGTCCTCGGACAGGCGCATGCCCTCTTTGTTCCGCTTATTTCTCTTCAGAAAAAGAAGATACAGAAGTACCAGGAACAAAAGCATCAGTCCATACATGAGCAGGTAGCCTCTTACCGCACCCATGCTGCCGTAATTGCCGGCAAGACTGTCATTCTGCAAAAGCTTTCCCGCCTTCTCTCCATAAGCGTATTCCTTACGGGCAAACAGTAAAATAAACGGAATACCTAAAATCTGCAGAAGCACACCGGATAAAAGCTTGGGCATTCCGGTGCCCATTCCCTGAAAATACCCGTAAAACGCCTGCACAAAAGAAGAAAGCAGAAAAACAATGGCAAAATTGCGCATGGCAAGGTAGGTGTACTCACCCAAGAAACCTCTGTGACTTTCCATAATCTTAGACAGAATATAGAAGAAAAGACTTCCCAGAACGCCGATGACCGCTGTGTAAACAAACATGGTTTTCCAGACTTTTCCGGCATTTTTGAACTGCTCCTTTGTCATCCGGGAACGTATCATACGGAACAGATACTCCGGCAGCCAGCATAAAAACAGACTGCTTATGACGGCAAACAACTCATAGATAAAGGAAAAATCCGCGATGCCGTCCTTTTTTATCACATTGCTTAAAAGACCGATGGTAAACAACCCAATCAGGGAAATGCATAAATCCCATCTTTTTCTTCTGATTTCACTTTTTATCATGCCGTTCTTACCTTTCTTCTCTGGTGATATGTAAGCCCGCCAGCACATCTTCCTGCTTGGCTTCCATAACTTTGGCTTCTTCCGGCTCCATATGGTCATAACCGCATAAATGCAGCATGCTGTGTGCAATTAAAAAGGCAAATTCCCTGAGTTCGGAGTGTCCGTAGCTTTCCGCCTGCTCCTTTACTTTGTCAGCCGAAAGAATAATATCGCCCAAAAGCAGCTCCCCGCTTTCCGGGTCAAAATAATCCGCTTCGTGCTCTTCTAAGTGGGAAAAATCCGCCGGAGTTTCAAAATCCAGATTGGGAAAGGAAAGCACGTCCGTAGCACGGTCAATCTGACGGTAGGAGGCATTGTAGGTACGGATGCCTTCGTTGTCCGTAATGAGAAGATTTACCTGCGCCTCATAAGGACATCCTTCCTGCAGAAGCACCGCATCCGCTACTTTATCAAGGATTTCTTCTTCCGAAAACGGAAATGTAATCTCTGTTTCATTTTCAACGTAGGAAGTCATAATATAATTTTTCCTCCTTAAAGATTTTTTTCATTCGGTTCCACTCCGCAAAGGTCAGCTCACTGTTCTGTAAGCTGCCGGACTCCCATTTTTTCTGAAAGACCGTTTCGATAACGGCCGCATAGTCTATTTTCGTATCCTGCTTTTTCTCAAACAGATACAGGATGGAGCTGATTACCGCATCCGCCATGTAAACCACTGCCGCTTCCTTGTGGCGGATATCGTTGTTTTTACCGGTAAGCTCCCGCAGAAGCTGTCTGGCATACGGTGGAAAACCGTAGGATACAAACACATCCTCCAAAGCCTTCTCCGGCTCCTCATATAAAATCCCGGCGTTTGCATAATATGCGGCGGTCTTTGCCGCAGCGGCATCCAGGGAAAGCACCTGCGCAATCCGCTCCGAAAAATACGCCCCATGCACCGCCCGGTAATACGCATTTTTATCTTTTTCTTTGATATTTACCAGCAGTTCAAACTCCTGGTCGTTGATTTCCAGATATTTTATCCGGTATTTGAAAATCTCCATACCGGAATACACCTTGAGTAAAATCAGAAGAAGAATGAGGCTGATAATCACGTTCAATGCCGGAATTAAAAACAGCTCCCACTTTAAGGTTTCATTGGCAAACAGCACCACGCAGGCGGTTTCCGCCGCAAATAAAAAGCTTAAGGAAACAAAAAGCGGCAAGGCAATCCGGTATTTTTCGTCCAGACGGGAAAACAGACAGGCTCCCAGCAGTCCGGTGAGCATATACAAAGCAAAGATACTGACGTCAGCTCCCGCAAGCAGCACGGAAAAGGTAAGATAGCTTATCCCCCCGCAGATGCCGGGCAGAAAGCCGCCAAACAGGGACATCATCACAAATACCACTAAAAACGGCCAGCCCGCAGGCGGCAGAAACGCACAGCATAACGAAACCGCAAGACAGATACCGTAGCTGACGGCAAAACGGCTTGTCCACGCAGGAGAAGCATTTTCTTCAGAAAGCCTGTCCTTTTCCGAAAGAGAAAAAAAGCAGGTCAGGAACGCTCCGGTGCCCGCCAGAATGGCGTTCCGCAAAAGCTCTGCTCCGCCGGCATGCTTTAAGAAGCCTCCCGCCGTAACCAGAAGCACGGTTATAACAATCAGTATGCTGTTTATAAGATAAACCGGTTCCTTCTTTTTATTTTCTGCGTCCATCCCTTGAAATCCTGTACTTTACTCTTTCCTGCCGTTTTTCCGTATGGCTTTCGTAGTCCTCGTAAGCCTTGACAATCTTCTGCACCAGAGGATGTCTTACCACGTCCTTGCTGGTCAGATTGCAGAAAGCAATATCGTCTATGTTTTTCAATACCTTCTGTGCCACATCCAGTCCCGATTTGGCATCCCTCGGCAAATCCTTCTGGGAAGAGTCGCCGGTCACAATGACCTTGGAACCGAAACCGATTCGGGTTAAAAACATCTTCATCTGCGCCGGTGTGGTGTTCTGGGCTTCGTCTAAAATAATGTAGGCATTGTCCAGGGTACGTCCTCTCATATAGGCAAGGGGCGCCACTTCAATCAGTCCCTTTTCCATGTTTTTGGCAAAGGTTTCCGCTCCCATAATCTGATACAGGGCATCGTAAAGCGGACGCAGGTACGGGTCCACCTTGCTCTGTAAATCACCCGGCAGGAAGCCTAACTTCTCTCCCGCTTCAATGGCGGGTCTTGTCAGGATAATACGGCTTACTTCGTCCCTCTTAAAAGCGGTAATCGCCATTGCCATGGCAAGGTAGGTCTTGCCGGTACCGGCGGGGCCTAAGCCGAACACAATCATGTTTTTCCGGATAGCATCCACATACGCCTTCTGTCCTAAGGTCTTGGGCTTAATGGGCTTACCGTTAATGGTGTGGCAAATCAAATCCCTGTCGATTTCCCCCAGCGCTTCCGTCTGTTCTTCTTCGGAAAGAGCTATGGCATAATCCACTTTCTGTTCCTCAATATCGCCGCCAAGAGAAGAGGCTTTTTGAAGCTCCGTCAAAATGTCCACGCATCTTTTGACCTTGCTTTCTTCTCCTGTGATGCGGAGCTCTCCGTTCCTATCAGAAACCACAACGGAAAGGTCTTTTTCCAGCTTCTGGATATATCTGTCATTTTCCCCGAAAATTTTCTGCATATGGGCTGCAGGAATTTCGCAGGTATAGGTTATTTCACTCATATTACCATTCCTCTGAAAAAGCTTGCCGTAAAGTAAGCTTTGCTTATTACACTACAAACTTTAGTATACGGAAGTTTTCTTATTTTTTCAATAACTACCTTTCAATTTGCACGCCGATTTTTTCTTCCACCGTCAGTTCTCCGGTCAAAATCCATTTTCCGTCCGCACTGTCCATTTTGACCTGTTTTTCCAGTACGGTAATCTCCTTTTCGGAAAGCCCCTGCAAAATCCGTTTGTATTTTTCGGAAAGCAGGCTTTTTGCCTCTTTCAAGGTATACATGCTTTCCGTGGGCAGGTACTCCCTGTACATCTTTTTACCGAAGGAAACCGGCAGGGAAAAGCCCTTCATAATGCTCACATCCTTCGTTTCCTCCACCATGGTGTAATAGGGAAAGCCCCCTTCTTTTCCAAGCAGGATTTCCTTTCCGAAGAAACGGAATACATATTTTTTCTTTTCCCTGCCGGTGTATACCTTTTCCTCCCGGACAAAGCTCAAGGTTTCGTAAATGTTTTCTTTCCGCCGGATAACAATGTCCGCATCCGCATAGGTTTCCCGGTATTTCCGTATGGTTTCGTCGTCGTTGTAAACGGGCACTTCCCCCGACACCAGAAGGGTGCCCACCTCCACCCTGTCGCCTATTTTTACCATGGGCACACCGCTGCGCACCACCATGGACACAATCGTGCCTTCTTTTTCCGCATACAGGTCCGCAAAGCCTTCTGCTCTGGCGCTCTGCGATACCCCGTCCGCTTCCTTTACGGATATGGCAAGTTCCGTACCGGAAAATTTGGCGGAAATCCACGTAATTTCGGGGAAGGTTTTGCGGGCTTCCTTTTCTAAGGACTCTATGTCCACATTCTTCTTTTGGCAGCCCACAAAAATGCCTTCTTCCTGCAAAAATGCCGTAAAGCGGTCATCCGTGAGGGAATAATTGCCGGTAATGGAAATTTCCCATACAAACCGGGTGGATACAAACCAGAAAAAGCAGGCAAGGCAGAGCCCGAACAGAAAAGCTTTCCGTTTCAGAAGTCCGGGCAGCAAAAAAGGTAGTCCGAATCGCTTCTTTATGACTACCCTTGTTTTGGTTTTTCTTGCTATTTTTCTAAGAGACTTAAAGCCGCTCAAACTGATGCACATGTAATAGGCATCCGCTTCTTTCCGGATGTTCCAGAGCAATATGTTTTTCCCGGCGCACAGGTTAAAAAAGCGTTCCGGTGCAAAGCCCCATACCTTTATGAGGACATAGCCTTTGAGATACCTGATGAATTCAATCAACTCTGCTGCTCCTTACCAAACTGGATATTTGCGATAAATCCGCTGATTTTCATATCTTCATTGGTATAATATTCAATCGTAAGGTGCTTTCCCGTTATTTTCAGAATATCTCCCCTGGTCTGCAGCAGAATGGCATCCTCGCCGTATTCCGCAATCCCCCTGTAATTTTCGATAAAAAGCTCCCGGTTTCCGGTCATGGACAGCTTAAATTCTCCGAGAACCATGTCCCGCGGCAGCTTCAGAGAGTCCGCAAGCAGCTCTCTTCCTGATTTTTTGTTGGTTTTCCTGGTAGTCTTCATGCTACAGTATATGAAAGCCGCGCCGGGGTCATTCCTTATTTATTCCACAATTCCCTTAATCATACGCTTGGGTGCGGGAGGATTTTCGCTGATGGTAATGGCGGCACGGAGGCGTTTTTCCGCTACTTCTTCTTTTTCCTTATCGTTGGCATACAGTACGGCAATGGTGTCCCCTTTCCGCACATAGTCGCCCTTTTTCCTGTTTAAGACAATGCCCACCGATAAGTCTATCACACTGTCCTTCGTTTCCCGTCCGCCGCCTAAGAGCAGGGAACAGATGCCAACTTCTTCGCATTGGATGGCGGAAATATAACCGTCCTTCTCTGCCGTAAGCGGCACTTCCAAACCTGCCTTCGGAAGCAGGGAGGTATCGTAAACCGCTGCCTCATTTCCGCCCTGCGCCGCGACAAATTCCGCCAGTTTCTTAAGAGCACTGCCGTCTTTTATGACCGCCTGCAGCCTTTCTTTGGCTTCTTCCACGGTTTCCGCTTTCTTTCCCACAAGAAGCATTCTGGCGCCCAGCTCTAAACACAGCTCCACAAAGTCCGCAGGTCCTCTGCCGCAGAGGGTGTCAATGGCTTCCTTTACTTCCAGGGCATTTCCCACAGCATAGCCCAAAGGTTCATCCATATCGGAAATCACCGCCACGGTTTTCCGTCCGGCGCCGTTGCCGATTTTTACCATTTCCTTTGCCAGGGCAAAGGAGTCCTCTTCCGTCTTCATGAAAGCGCCGCTTCCGGTCTTGACATCTAAGACAATGCCGTCCGCTCCCGCCGCCAGCTTTTTACTCATAATGGAGCTGGCAATCAGGGACATATTGTCCACGGTAGCCGTAACGTCCCGCAGGGCGTACAGCTTTTTGTCCGCGGGCGCCAAATCCTTTGTCTGTCCCATAATGGCAATGCCGATGGTGTTCACATTATGAATGAACTGCTCCGTGGTAAGATTGGTATGGAACCCCGGAAAGCTTTCCAGTTTGTCAATGGTGCCGCCGGTATGTCCCAGTCCCCTGCCGCTCATTTTGGCAACGGGGATGCCGCAGGCTGCCACCATGGGAGTCAGTGCCAGAGAAGTCTTGTCTCCGACGCCGCCTGTGGAATGCTTGTCCACTTTTATCCCCTTTATACCGGACAAATCCAGGCACTCGCCGCTTTTCTCCATGGCAAGGGTAAGGGCAAGCGTTTCCTCCTCCGTCATGCCCCGAAAGTAAATTGCCATCATCATGGCGGACATCTGGTAATCCGGAATGGTGCCGTCCGTATACCTGTTTATCATTTCGTAAATCTCTTCTTCCGAAAGCGCCATTCCGTTCCGTTTCTTTACGATTAAGTCCGTCATTCTCATAGCCGTTTCCTCCTGTCTGCTATTATCCGTAAACGGATACCTGTAAATTTAATCCACTGATTTTAAAGACTCCGCCATATTGATTTTGTCCAACTTCCGGTTCATAAAACGGTTGACTACGAAGGTAAACAAAAAGGTAAGGCAGATACTGTATACATAGCTTAATGCCGTTATTCTGGTATCAAAGGATACAAGGTCAATGTCTATCTGGCTCATCACAAAGGCATGCAGCCATTTTCCCAAGAAAATGCCCAGCACACAGCCAAACAGGGTCAGCACCGTATTTTCACGGAAGACATAGGCTGCCGTTTCGTTGCGGTAAAAGCCCAGCACCTTAATGGTGGCGATTTCCCGGATGCGTTCCGTGATGTTGATGTTGTTCAGATTATAAAGGACAATAAACGCCAGCGCCGCCGCACAGGCAATAATGACAAAAATAATGTAATTCATGCTGTTCATCATGCCGGAAATACGGGAAAGCATATCCTTGTTTACATTGACGGTGGTAATGCCGTCCGCCTGCATAAGAGCCGCTCCCGCTTCGTGCATATCCGTGTCCGCAGGCAGGATAATGTAGGCGGTTTTGTATTCCGTCTTTCCCATGGCTGCTTCGTACGTTTCCGGGGAAAGATAGACATAATTGTAAATATAGTTTTCGCAGATGCCGCTTATGGTTGCCGTCAGGGTTTTGCCGTCGTCACTGCGCAGGGTAATGCTGTCGCCTACGGATAAACGGAAGGTTTTCGCCAGTTTTTCCGTGAGCACCGCTTCTCCCTTTCCGGGATAGGCAATTTCTGCCTTCTTTGAGGTATGCAGCTTGATATAGTCGCCGATTTCCTCCGGGTACCTCGGCACCACCAAATTGATGGACTTTGTTTTGCCGTCCCCGATTAAATCCATGGATGCCTCTGCGGCATAGGTGCATTTGCCGTCGTATTCCTTCAAAACCTCTTCAAAATCCGCATTTGGTGTCTCTTTTCCGGTATCCTCCTGAAAAGTTGCCTTTAAGTCAAAAACCTGTATTTCTTCGTACTGCATGTCCGCAATCTTGGTAACGGAGTCCCTGACGCCGAAGCCGGTAATCAGAAGCGCCGTACAGCCGCTGATGCCCACAATCATCATGAAGAAACGCTTCTTGTAACGCACAATGTTGCGCACGGAAACCTTCTGTAAAAACTTCAGCCGTTTCCAAATAAAGGGAATGTACTCTAAAAATACCCTCTTTCCGGCTTTCGGCGCCTTGGGACGCATCAGCCTCGCCGCTACTTCCTTAAGCTCGCTGCGGCAGGAAAGGAAGGTGACGCCCATGGAGCAGAACAAAGATGCCAGCACGGAAATCAGCAGCAGATTTTTATCAAAGCAATACTGCATGGAACCGAAATGGTACATAATGCCGTAAGCCCAGTAAATGACCTTGGGGAACAGATAGGTGCCGCCGAAGTAACCGATTAAGCAGCCGGTGATTGCGGCACTGCCGGAATAAAACAGGTATTTCCCCATAATTTTTCCGTCACTGTAGCCCAGCGCCTTCAATACGCCAATCTGGGTACGCTGTTCCTCCACCATGCGGTTCATAGTCGTCATGCAGACCAGCGCCGCTATCAGGAAGAAAAAGACCGGGAATACATTGGCAATGCCGTCCACAATGGAGGAGTCGCTTTCAAAGCATACATAGCCGATATTGGTATCCCTGCCCAGAACATAGGTGGTGGCTTCGGGGATATCCTCTATTTCTTTCCGGGCATCCTCCAGTTTTTCCTCCGCCTCTTTGATTTTATCGTCAAATTCCTGCTTGGATGTTTCGTATTCTGTAAGTCCTTCTTCTAAGTCCTTTTTCGACTCCTGAAGAGTCTGTTCTTTCTCTTTTAAGGTAGTGTCCGCCTGGGCAAGCTGCTCCTTTGCGGCGGCAATCGCCTGTTCTTGTCCGGCAAGCTGCATAAGATAGGCTTCATTTCCAAGTGCGAGTGCCTGCTCTTTCATGGCAGAAAGCGCATTCTCATTGTTTGTAAGCTCGTCCATGGAAGCCTGCCATTCGTTTCTGGCATCCTTAAGCGCTTTTTCACCGTCAGCAAGCTCTTTCTGCCCGTCTTCCAGTTCTTTTAAGGCATCGGCAAGCTTTTCTTCGCCGTCCGCTTTTTCCGTATAGAATTCATCCTCGTTTTCTTTCAAGGTGTCTTCCGCCTCTGCTACGATTTCCCGGTATCTTCTGTCACCGGCTTCCTTACAGTAATCCTCCCATACGGCATCCTTTTCCTTGATAAAATCCTTGTATTCCTCGGAATAAATCTCGTAATCTTCCTCAAATTTCACATAGATTTCAGAATAGTAATCCATGGAAAAGCCTTCCGGCAAAAGGTACATAAAACCGCTTACCGAACCGTTTCCCAGGGAGGTGGTGCCTCTTTCGTACTGGGAATAATAGGACGCCTGCACAATGCCGGTAATGGTATACTCTTTATAAGCAAATCCGTCCAAATCGTCCTTTTTATTGCTTTCTGAGAGTATAATTTTGTCCCCAATGGCATCCTCACCAAAAAGGTTGCTGTCCACCACACACTCATCGGCAGCTTCCGGCATTCTGCCCGCCTTTACGACCACGCCGTTTATATCCGAAAGCAGGGAATGCGCCTTGATGACATGCTCGTTTCCTTCGCTGTCCGTGTAGATAATGTCCGAAAAATAAGCGCCTTCCGCCGCACGGACATCCTCTTTTCCGGCAAAGAACGCCACATCATCGTCCTCAAAGCCAAGGGTGGAAAGCAGACGGTAATCGTATAGCTGCTCTTCTTTTAAGTAATTGTCCGCCGATTTTACCATGACCTGCCGGGTAATCTTTAAGCCCGCAAAAAAGCCGACACCCAGTGCCACAATCGCAAAAATAGCAAGGTATCTGCCCAGACTCTGTTTAATTTCCCGTAAAGTGGTTCTCGCCATCATCGACTTCATACAACCACACTCCGTTCCGCATTCCGATGTGTAAATCTAAAAAACAAATCCTCATTTCCGCCGGTTACCATTCAATCTGCTCTACATCCACAATGTGCTCATTCATACGCATGCCGGTTATGGTGCCGTTTTTCACGGTAATCACCCGGTCCGCCATGGCAGTCAGTGCCTGGTTGTGGGTAATGACCACAACGGTCTTTCCTTTGTTGCGGCAGGTGTCCTGCAAAAGCTTTAACACCGCTTTGCCGGTATTGTAATCCAGTGCGCCGGTAGGCTCGTCGCAAAGCAAAAGCTTGGGATTTTTGGCAAGCGCCCTGGCGATGGCTACACGCTGCTGCTCGCCGCCGGAAAGCTGTGCCGGGAAATTTGCCATACGGTCTTTTAACCCTACCTCCGTAAGCACCTCCGCCGCATCCAGCGGGTCCTTGCAAATCTGGGCTGCCAGCTCCACGTTTTCCAGCGCCGTCAGGTTCTGCACCAGATTGTAAAACTGGAACACAAAGCCCACATCATACCGGCGGTAACCGGTCAGCTTCCGTTTGTTATAGGCGGACACTTCTTCTCCGTCCAGAAACACTTTGCCGTCCGTCAGGCTGTCCATGCCGCCCAGAATATTCAGAATAGTGGTTTTACCGGCTCCGGAAGCCCCCACAATGACGCAGAATTCGCCTTTATTTATTTCAAAATTCACATCATGCAGCGCCTGAATATCCACTTCGCCGGTATGATACACCTTATTTACATGTTGAAATTCCACGAATGCGCTCATAATTTCCTCATCCTTTCGCTTCTGTAGCCGATGCCGCCTTTTCCTTCTTGGAAAGAATTACCATGAAGACAATGCCTGCCGCAAACATGAACAGGGAAATAAACTGGGAAGTGGAAAGAATACCGATTTCTCCCCGGTAATCGTTCCTGAAAAATTCAATGATAAAGCGACCCACACTGTAAAGTAAAAGGTACAGGGCGCTGACCTTGCCGGGGATGCGTTTCTTTCTTCCGTAGTAAAACAGGATGCCGGCAATTACGAACATGCCCGCACTGGAGATAAGCTGGGTGGGTATCAGTTTGATGCCGTTGGGGGCATAGTGGGAATGGGTAAAGGCAATGCCGATGGCTGAGTCCGTCGGTCTGCCGTAGCAGCAGCCCGCCAGAAAGCAACCGATACGTCCGAAGCCCTGTGCCAGCGCCACGGAAGGCATGAAAATATCAAAATAATCTAAGAACGCCAGTTTTTTCCATTTACAAAAAATGTAGCCCGCCAGAATACCGCCGATAATACCGCCGTACACCACAAATCCGCTTCCGGTCAATGTGCCAGCCGGATTTTCCAGAAAGCTTTTATACTCTACAATACAGAATAATATCTTGGCGCATACAAAGCCTAAAATCACGCAGAACGGCATCATGTAATACAGGATGTCGGAATTCATGCCGCGCTTTTTGGCTCTTGCCTCCGCAATAAACAATCCCGCCAGCACGCCGATGGCAATCATCAGACCGTAGCTGTGCACGGTCAGCGGTCCTATGGAAAATAAATCGTTATACATAATAATCTCCTCTTCTATTTTTTATTTGTGATAGGGTTCTTTGTTGCTGATGCGGAAGCCCCTGTAAATCTGTTCGCATAAAATCACGCGCATAAGCTGATGCGGAAATGTCATATCCGAAAAACTCAGCTTAAAATCCGCCCGTTCACTGACGGATGCATGCAGCCCCAGGGAACCGCCGATTACAAACTGGATGTGCCCTTTCCCTTCCACCGCCGCTTTTTCCAAAAGCCCGGCAAAGGCTACGGAGTCCATTTTTTTGCCCTGTATCTCCAGCGTTATGGTATAGGCATCCGGCTTCATGCGGTCAAGAAGCCTGTCCGCTTCTTTCTTTTTAATCTGCTCCACCTGCACCTCACTGGCACGGTCCGGCGTCTTTTCATCCGCCACTTCTATGACTTCGGGTTTCCCGTAGCGGCTTAAGCGCTTCATATACTCCGAAACGGCATCCGTATAAAATTTTTCTTTAATTTTCCCTACACATAAAATTGTAATTTTCATTTCTTTAATATAGCATGTTTCCCGAAAATCTCCTATAGCTATTTGGAAAATTTCATAGAGAATTCATATTTTCGGGGTTTACGTGGATTTTGGACTTTTCTTCCGTATCCGCGTAAATCTTTTTTGG
>DJEL01000032.1:0-8522 GCA_002432425.1 Lachnospiraceae bacterium UBA5899 | reverse complement strand
ACTTTTCTTCCGTATCCGCGTAAATCTTTTTTGGTGTTTACGCGGATTTTAGACTTTTCTTCCGTATCCGCGTAAATCTTTTTTGGCATTTACACGGATTTTAGCATTTTTACTTCCATACACGTAAATTGCTTTCTTAAAATAAATAAGTGTATTTTCGCATTTGGGCAAATATAATTTTTTCTACCCGGCCTCGTACTTCTTCCGGATATATCTCCGCATTTGCCAGTAAATCCGATACATCTTTTGGGGTAAACTTAAACTTCAAATTCATTTTATATAACTTTTCAGAAACATCTAATTGTTCATCAAATTCACTGCATATTGTTTTGGACTGAACTTTATCCATGAGTGAATAAAGTTCACCCGACAAAGGATAATCCATTGTGGTATCCGCCATCAACCCCGCTCCATTGTCAAAAATCGGACAGTACGCATAATCCCCTTTTCCATTCATCAGAACCGCTATATTATGCGTGTGGCGATCTTCATTCAGAAAAAAGGCATCTATTGTCAGCAGTTTATTCATATAGATGCCAAAATCCTTAAGTCCGGTTATCCGTTCCACCTGCTGTACTAAAAAGCGCAATCGTTCTTCATGCTCTGGTATCCTATACAGAGTTTTATACAAACTTTCTCCGAAAAAATTCTGAAACAGTCTTTCCAGCGTAATAATCTGCCAGTCATCATGAAGAAAATCTTTACTTTTTGCTCCCTTGTAAATCACAGAGCCATATTTTATTTCTTCAAGATCATAGCAGACAAATTCTTTCTCTGTCAGAGTTGACTTTTTCAGCAGATGCGATATCAGGTATTCTGACAATCCCTCATAACCCGTATAATCAGCTTTGTACCATATTCCTTCGTTTTCCCATTTTAACTGATTTCCTTTTGATGACTGTCGGTCATTTGTCCGGATATTCTGCTCAAATAATTCTATCATGCTTCTACCTCTCTATGCGGAGCCAGAAAGCATCTTCCGCCATTCGCCCTTCTGTCTTCTCTATAATCATAATCGGGTCGTAAAATGGCACCCCCAGATCTTTTAATATCAGTTTCATCTTGTCCCTGCTTTCCGGAAAACACCTTGATGCCAGGAACTCCTGATACTGATTATAATCCGGGTTTTCTACAATACCAAAAGCACGGAACATAATCTTATCTGTATAATTTCTTATTTTGACTTTTCTCTCCTGCTCATTTACATCAATCAAAGTGCATACATCCTGACCATGCATATACCAAATTCGGAGTGGCCACTCCTTTTCGGGAATTTTGACTTCTTGCTCGTAATCCGGGTATTTCTGTAACATTTTAAGCAGCAAAACTATAGGTCCGCAAATAATGTCTGTACTTCTTTCCCATCGTTCTACTGTTGGCTTTGAGCAATTGATAAATTCGGCAAACTCCTTCTGCGTCAGGTGCAACTCTTTCCGCACCTTTTTGATTTCCTCTGCTGTTGTGTAATCCGGTGTTATAAATAATCTTTTTTTCATAGACTCACCTTCCGGCTATATGGTTTCCGTTTTTTTCTTTAATTAAATCATAACACTTTGTATTTGTAAAGAAAAAGCAATCAAATTGATTGTTTTTTGACGCATTAAAACAATTAAAATGATTGTTTTTCATTTTTGATATCACATATATAACATACTACTTTATAATGCAATTTTCATATGCTCCTTTTCGGATTATCAGTTTTTCAGAAATTCCGTCAGCAGACGGATATATTTATCAGGCTGTTCATTGAGAAACTGGACGTGGCCGCAGTTTGGTATAATCTTTTCACGGATATGGGGGATATGTTCTTTCAGCAGCTTGAATGATGCTGTGGGTATAGGCTCATATTCACCTCGCAGGCTGATGATATCTATACCGTCGGCGGAGATATTGCCAAGCTTATACTCATAGACCTGCCTGCACACGTTCTTTACCGTTATTTTTGATGTGCCGCTGTACATCATATCCACAACGCTTCTGTTGCCCTTGCCAAAAACCGTTTCTATCAGCTTGTCGGGGACTTTTCCGCCCTTTCGCATATAGCCGATGCCGATATTGCACATCAGCGCAGACATATTGGCGTACAGAGCACCCTTGTTTTGCACATACACGCCGTCAAGGAACACCTTGCTGACGGAAAATTTCTTCCTTGTGAGCAGATGGACGCATATGGTGGAACCGAGGGACAGCCCGATAAGGGCATATATGCTGTCGTTCAGGCTTTGCTGTACATACTCTTCTATCTGCTCCGCTTCCTTATCGAGGGAAACAAAGTCAGGTGATCCGTCATAGTGACCGTCAAGCCTGCAAAGGACGCAGTGATAATTGTCTTTCAGTACCTCGGCTACCTTTGAATAGCAGGTCTCGGCTGTGGTGCATGAGCCGTGAATGAATATAAGAGTGGGAGTGTTTTTGCTGCTGTATTCTACAAATTCCATATTGTTCTTGTATGATATAGTAAAGTCTAAATCATACTACTCCTTTCAAACATTTATTCGCCTAACTTATTTGACTCCACCCGCATAGCAGGTGTTTTTTGTTTCACGCGTATTCGTTTCTCATTGAGAAACTCATATACAACATGTTCAACAGGCTTACCCTTGGGATAAAATAAGTACTATTTTATCAAATTCGTTTTATGTTCCATCTTCTTGCCCTTCGGACAAGAAGCATCCCTCGCTTTCAGCTCGGTCAATCCCGATTTTTGTTCTATTTGCTCACCGATAAATAGGAAGTTGTTTATCCAAAATGAAATGGAATAACCATATCAAGTAAAACTGCAAGAACTATACTAATCGTTCCCATTAGCGCAGAACTCCTCAATGTATCTCTCCTCAAAACAATAAGTCCAATAATAAAGACTATCACTTCCAAAACAGATTTTGCATTAAAATACCAGCATCCATATACAAAGCACATATTGAACAATACTGCCAAAATCAGCGCCGATAGTATAAGTGCCAGTTTGCTTTTCCCCCTTGCATACCAGCAGGCAAAAGACAATAATGGAGAAACAGCTGTAAATCCAAACCAAATCACCGCATAACTTCTTGGAAAAAATCCTGCAATATAGTTTGAATACAAATAGTAACTTGCAACCATACCAATAAAGAATGCAAAAACATTAATGCTTGCTCTTATTGCAGAATTGCTATAAATAGAAATACACAGTGCAATCAATACCCAGATTGCAAAACGTCCAAGAAAATTATGAACATCTAATGCTCCATCTATTGCCATAAGCACACTGGGAAGTTCAGCTTGACGAAAATCCAGATATTTTGAAAAAGTTCCCAAAGCTATTCCAAGGAACAATATAGCTATGGTATTTATAAGTTTTCTATTATTTGATATTGGTTTTTCTACATTCCTGATATCATTCAAAAACTTTATCATAATTACCCTCACAAATCCAGATTTTCCCGTTCTGTAAACTAAAAGTTGTTATTTATTCATATTCTCAACTAAGCTTGCAGCTTTTACGGTCATCTCCACCCAACCCGGCACAAAACCACTCCGTAATGCATTTTTGACAGATTTAAGATTCGACCAGGCACAACAATAAAATGGTACCTTTCCTCTATCCATTATCTCTATTGCCAAATTACTGGTTAATGATGAAGCAATCCCCTGCCTGCGATACTCTGACAAAACATCAACTCCAATTTGCCACATATCATCGCAATCCGCAGAACAGGCTGCAAGCCCGATCAGTTTCCCATTATCATAAGCACCGACCCCAAGAACATCCAACTGCTTTCTATCTTCACAAAGTGCATTGCTCCAGATCGGAAGATATAAAGTTGCAAAATCCTTTTGTTCCAACACCTTAAGAGGATAGTTGCATTCTCTTCTCTTCAAGGCATTAACGTCCGGTAAAAAATACTCTGCCATAAAACAAACACGGTATCCGTTTTCTTTCATCCGTTCATCTAACCAATGCATATTAGGAGTTTCAAAACAATGATAAAACTCATATTTGCTTAAATAGCTTTCAACAATTTCTCTATATTCATCTTTTACAGACGCAACTATATTATTTCCATATGAAACCAAATTACAGGCAATAGGTTCTTTATAATATTTTCTTGCCAATGGTCCAATCTCAGACTTTACAAACACATTTGTGCCCATAAGAAAATCAGAAGCTTTAGCATTAGTATCGTAGGCAGATTGTTGCATTGCAACATCAAGAATTCTTTATTTGTCATGCTTTGATTACCTCACATAGTATATAAAATCGGAATTCACAAAATCAACAAATTCTAATTTATCATGCTTCCGAAATTTCATCAATCAACTTTAGTTCTTCTTCCGTAAACGGTGCGCAGGAAATTGCTTTTATGTTGTCCAAAATCTGCTGCGGCTTGGATGCACCGATTAAAACACTGGTCACTTCCTTGTGTCCGAGGAGCCAGCCAAGTGCCATATCCGCAAGCTTCTCCCCACGCTCGCCGGCAAGATTGTTCAGTCTTCGAATTTGATCCAGTCTGTGTTCGCTAAGCGTGCTTTCTTTTAAAAATCTGCCGTCAATCCGGATGCGGCTGTCTTCCGGAATTCCGTTCAGATAACGGTCCGTAAGTTGGCCCTGCTCAAGCGGACTGAATGTAATCAGCCCCTTCTGCAGCTCGGCGGTTGCTTCCTTCAAACCATTCTTTTCCACTGTCCTGTCAAAGATAGAATATCTATTCTGATTGATGACAAACGGGCAACGTATATCCTGTAGGATGGCTGCCGCTTTCTTCAAAGTTTCTCCATCGTAGTTGGAAAGTCCCACATAGATTGCTTTACCGCTCAGTACGGCGCTCGCCAGCGCACCCATCGTTTCTTCCAGCGGCGTATCGGGGTCCATCCTGTGATGGTAGAAAATATCCACGTATTCCAGCCCCATGCGTTTCAGACTCTGGTCCAGACTGGCAAGAAGATATTTCCTGCTTCCCCAGTTTCCGTAAGGGCCCTCCCACATGTCATATCCGGCTTTCGTTGTGATAATCAGTTCATCCCTGTATGCTCCCAAATCTTCTTTTAAGATAAGTCCGAAATTTTTCTCGGCGCTTCCCGGGAGCGGGCCATAATTATTTGCCAGGTCAAACTGTGTAATGCCGTTATCAAAAGCGGTAAAGCAAAGCTTTTTCATGTTTTCAAAATTTGCCGTATCGCCGAAATTATGCCACAGTCCCAGTGACACTTTCGGTAAACGCAGTCCGCTGTTTCCGCAGCGGTTGTATTCCATGGTTGTATATCTTTCTTTGGATGCTGTATACATGTCTGTTTCCTCCTGAATGTCTGTTTAGTATTTTGTCATTGTATCTTCTTTTGTGAGCTCCGGATTTTTTCACTTATCTTTTCATATTCATAGTCATGAACATAATGCGGACAGTCTAATTCTATGTACCTTACTCCCTGAATTACGTTTCGCTCAAATCTCCTTATAAGGCTAATACCGCATCCAGACACAAAATCAGTGCATATTCATATGCATTGCCGCCCCAATGCCGTTCATCGTATTTATCAACATCGGCAAGACTGTCTGCTGTATATAGTATCATTCCAAATGTTGCATTTCTAAAAGCTGTACACGCCGCAAGCGCGGAACATTCCATTTCTACCACAGAACAGCCTTCTTTTTTCGATACTCTACTTTTTCTTTTGTTTCCCGGTAAAAGCCGTCTGTCGACCATGTGATAACCTCCTGATATTTCATATGGTGCTCCAGAACGGTTTTCTCAATAGCTTTTCTTGCTCTTTCACTGATTTCTATAAAACGTGAAGGCGGTGCATAATGGTAAGATGTTCCTTCATCACGCAATGCTTTACTGGGTATAAGGAAGGTGCCTTCATCAAAATGTTCAAGGGAACCGCAGCTGCCTGCCGAAATGATTTCACGAACCCCATAACCTATCAGCCAGTCAAGTATCTGAACCGCTGCCGCAGCGCCAACCGGTGCCTGGCATAAAACGATTTCCTCCCCTTTGTATTTTGTTATATAAACGGGATACTTCTTGGTAGTGCTGATATAAGAGGATACTTGTTTCGTATCCGTTTCAGAAGCATACTCCTCTATATAGTCTCCCAGAAATGCAAATACGCATTTCTTTAGCAGATTGAGATTTAAATTTTCATAAGTGGGCTTTATGACTGCTCCCTGTTCTGTATCAAACTCCAATATCGGTATCTCATTTTTTATAATTCCCATGTCACTACCTCGCAAATACTTGATGAAAAGAGGAATTTAGAGGCTTGAAATTATTTTCATAGTTTCGTTAATAATGTTCTCAGGTCCTTTTTCACCGTCAATCACATAATCTTAAGTTGACATATGTACTTTCACCATTTCCGTATAAGCAATTCTTGCACCATTCAAATAAGTATCCATTTCACTGCGAATTTCATCTGCTGTAGCCTCTTTCATATCTCTAAGAACTCTTCTTGCCATTGCTATATCTAACGGTGTATCAATAAATATGCAACAATTCAAATACGGTTTTATCATCTGATGTTGGTATGCAAATGGATAATCTAATAGTAAAAAGTCATATTTAAATAGTCTTCGACTTCTCCTTCAAACGAGTAATCATCAAAATGAAGTGCTGCTGTTCTGGGGAGTCTGTCTTTAATTGCATTTACAACTGTCGTTTTTCCACCTGCCGTCACAGCTCCAATAGCTATTATTTTCATTTATCCTCATCCTTTTCCCGCAAACTATACCACTGAATAAAAGCAGTTTTGTCAGAACAATTATATCCAACATTCTCATAAAACCTTAAATATATTTTACATAAAGTCTGTACATTACGCAAATGGGAAGCTATATTACAGTTCCTTCTTGAGGATTATTTTTTCTTCTGTTCGATATTCTTCCACAAATCCGTGTTTCAGAAAAAGTATAATAGCTGGGTTGTCAATGGCAATATCATCATAAAGAACGAAAACCCCGTTGTTTTTTGCCACGGAACATAACAAATCCAATGCCTCACTCCCATAACCGTTTTTTTGTATTTCGAATAGATAATCACATTGGCTATCTCATGTTGTATTTCGGCATCGTAGTGATATGAAATTTCTCCAACGTATTGACCGTCTTTATTTTTTAGATATCGGTAATAACGCTTGCCCTCATGACAAGTAATCCAATAATCGTACCAGCCGCTCCATTTATCTTCCGGCCAGGGAATTGTTCCGCCCCATGCATGATTGTATGACATGGTATCTTCATCGGCCAGCATCATTTGCCGAAACCACAAATCCTCATATTTTGGCTCATATAAAGTAAGCATCATTACCTCCTGTAACTTCTGATTTGTCGTTTTATCTATGGTAACTTCTTCTGTTTTTTATAATCCTTCCATATCCAGATTCACTATAAACCTGCCAATTCTATTTCTTCTTTTTCGGTTTTGGGGCTGGCAGTTCATCATACATTGCATGAAACAAGCCTGTCAAAAATTCCTTATTATCAACTTCATCTACCAACAACATCTCTTTTGCTCCCTCATAGGGTAATTCATACGGAGCTGTCGGCATATAACTAATTGCTGATTTTACTGGTTTAACAAGTAATCTATCATCATAGATACCTCCTACAATCTTGCCACGATAATAAATAATAAATTCTCCCATCATAGCTCGATAAGTAATTTCTTCTAACACAGATAGCTGCCCTAAAATAAACTCTAAGTATTCCTTGCTTGATGCCATATTTACTCCTCAAATCCCGATTTCCTTAATTCTCAAAACAGGAATTTATGAATGAACGTTCTCTCGTTTTTTCTGAATCCAGATGCTAATTATCGTTGAGATTGCTGTCATTACAGCTAGTAACACATAATATAACGGATCTTGATTGATATCTACCACTCCCATCAATGTGTTTGTCCATCCATGTAGGATCATGCAGAACATGACAGCTCTGGTGGCATCATAAACCATAGATAACCAATAGCTGAGTGCCAGCCCTAAGACTGCAAACCAGATAAATGACATGCTCTGATGTGAATTGCCTTCTATGAACCAGAGTGGAATATGCCAAATGACCCATACAATTCCAACGATTAATGTTGCTAAAGGTGCAGAAACTTTCTTCTCCAGAATCGGCAACATAGTACCTCGCCAGCCAAGTTCTTCATTTCCACCGTACAGGAGCGCAGCCTGTATAAATATGATGAATACCACAACCGCAGCTATCGGCGATCTGGGGATTGAGGGCAGCAGTCCCTCTGAGCAAATGAAGAATACTATCGTTTCAACTATAACTGCAGCAAGAATTGTCAGCCAGTTCTTTTTTGTGTTGTTAAATAGGAACCGCCTTAAATTCTTCTTGGTAAAACCACCTTCCATGCAGAAACAGGCAGCAATTGTCGGTCCAAATCCTCCCATTGTAAAAATAACCATCGGAAACACGTTTGACTCCGTTAAAGATGTGACTTTAACCAGCAGAGCATCTCCCCACCAGCAAACCCAGGTGATGAGGAATGTGATTATTAAATATTTTGTTAGTCTTTTCTTATCCATTATACCTTCCT
>DJEL01000029.1:43354-92723 GCA_002432425.1 Lachnospiraceae bacterium UBA5899 | reverse complement strand
CTTGGTACATCCGTAGGTGCAACCACCAGTGCAGAGGCATTCTTAAACATGGATACCTTAAAAATCGTAGCACTCGGTCTGATTGCATTCGCTTTCGGTACCGCGGCAGGTGTCCTGTTCGGAAAACTGATGTGTGTACTGTCACATGGCAAGGTTAACCCGCTGATTGGTTCTGCCGGTGTATCCGCAGTACCTATGGCAGCCCGTGTATCCCAGAAAGTCGGCTCGGAAGCAGACCCTACCAACTTCCTTCTGATGCACGCGATGGGACCCAATGTAGCAGGTGTTATCGGAACCGCTGTTGCGGCAGGTACCTTCATGGCAATTTACGGAGTATTCTAAGCAGTAGCTGATTAATAAAAGAAAATTAGGAGGAACAGTTATGTCCGAAGTAAAACCGATTAAAATTACGGAAACCGTTCTGCGTGATGCACATCAGTCCCTGATTGCCACCAGAATGCCGACCGAACTTATGCTTCCCATCGTAGAGAAAATGGATCAGATTGGTTATCACTCAGTAGAATGCTGGGGCGGTGCTACCTTTGATGCATCCTTACGTTTCTTAAAAGAAGATCCCTGGGACAGACTTAGAAAATTAAGAGATGGATTTAAGAATACCAAACTGCAGATGCTTTTCAGAGGCCAGAACATTTTAGGTTACAGACCTTATGCAGATGATGTTGTAGACAACTTCGTAGAAAAGTCTATTGCAAACGGTATTGATATTATCCGTATTTTCGACTGCTTAAACGACCTGCGCAACTTACAGGAAGCAGTTGATGCAACCAACAGAATTAAGAAGACCGAAGGCCGCGGACATGCACAGGTTGCACTGGCATACACATTAGGTGATGCTTACACCATGGAATACTGGGTAGACATGGCAAAGAAGGTTGAAGAGATGGGCGCAGACTCCATCTGTATCAAGGATATGGCAGGCTTACTGGTTCCTTACAAGGCTGCAGAGCTGATTAAGGAAATGAAAGCCGTTACCAAGCTTCCCATCCAGCTTCATACCCACTATACTTCCGGTGTTGCCAGCATGACTTACTTAAAGGCAGTAGAAGCAGGTGTCGATGTAATCGACTGCGCAATCTCTCCTTTTGCAATGGGTACTTCACAGCCAGCAACCGAAGTTATGGTAGAAACCTTCAAGGGAACTCCTTATGACTCCGGTCTTGACCAGAACAAATTAGCGGAAATCGCTGACTACTTCAGACCTTACAGAGATGAGTGCCTGGCAAACGGATTGTTAAATCCAAAGCTTTTAGGTGTTGACATCAAGACCCTTCTGTATCAGGTACCCGGCGGTATGCTTTCCAACATGGTAAGCCAGTTAAAGGAACAGAATGCAGAAGATAGGTACTATGATGTATTAAAGGAAATTCCCCGTGTTCGTAAAGATCTGGGTGAGCCCCCTCTGGTTACCCCTTCTTCCCAGATTGTCGGTACACAGGCGGTATTCAACGTACTGATGGGCGAGAGATACAAGATGGCAACTGACCAGACCAAGGATATGCTCCGCGGTAAATATGGTAAGACCGTTAAACCTATGAATCAGGAAGTAATCGACAAGGTTATTCCCGGTGAAGAAAGAATTACCTGCCGTCCCGCAGACTTAATTTCCAACGAAATGGACAAGTTAGAGTCTGAAATGGCAGAATGGAAGCAGCAGGATGAAGACGTACTGTCTTACGCACTGTTCCCTCAGGTAGCTACCGACTACTTCAAATATCGTATGGCACAGCAGGAAAAGGTTGACCCTGCACAGGCTGATAAGAAGAACGGCGCTTACCCTGTATAAACACAACAAACAAAGAGTCCGGCAGCTTTCGGAAGAAAGCCGCCGGTTTTTTAGGAAGCGGAAAAATGACGATGAAAAAAAGAGTGAAGTATTTACATACATGTCTGGCGGCTGCGCTGGGACTTACCCTTCTTGCCGGCTGCGGACAAACAGAAAAAGTGCCCGAGGTGCGGGAAACCGTGGAACCTCTCACCTTTTATGTGACGGAGAAAGAGTGGGAAGCAGCGGATATGGGGCAGGAGGAAAACAATGCAGCCGTAGCGGCGGTCATGAAAAAGGCGGCAAATAAGGAAGACATTACCATTGCCTGCATCGGAGGTTCCATTACCCAGGGCACCATATCAAGCGGAACGGCAGACAAAGAAGTAGATTTTAAGAAGAGCTATGTGGAACTTTTCAGCCAGTGGTGGACGGATACCTTCCCGGAAACCAAGATAAATGTCATCAATGCCGGTATCGGCGCAACGGACTCCTACCTTGGTGTACACCGCGTGGATGAGGATGTCCTTTCCTATAACCCGGATTTGGTGCTGGTGGAGTTTTCCGTAAACGATGCCGGAAGCAACCGGGCGCGTATCAACTATGACAATCTGGTGCGGAAAATCCTGCTTGCCGACAATCATCCCGCCGTGATGCTTTTGTTTATGGGACAGACCAACGGCTCAAATGCCCAGACTTCCCATGCACTGGTGGGATTTCAGTACGGACTTCCCATGATAAGCTATTGCAATGTCATACAGAAAATGATGGATGACGGACAGTATACCGCAAAGGAGCTTTCCGGGGACACCACACATCCTTCCGCCCTGGGGCATGCCATTACCGGAGAGCTTTTATGGAAGTACTTAAACAGTGTGTATGAGAACTGCGACAGCTATGCGGAGCCGGCGATATTTGACAAACCGGCATTTACCAACGAAAAATACCTGCATGCCACCATTTTACCGGCAGAGGATGTGAAAGTGAATGAACCTTTTAACGTTACCTGCAGCAGCCTCGGACTGGAATACAGGAGGACCATAGACGGAAACGGCGGACAGTTTGGCGTCTATGTGGACGGCGAATATGTGGGTAGCATCAATACGGACTTTTCCGGCGGCTGGGGCAATTATGCGGCGGCAGAGGAGATTTTTTCGGCAGATGAAACGAAGGAACATGTGATAGAGATAAAAGAAATGGAAGGATACGAGGGGAAATCCTGCGAAATAATGGGAATTCTCGTATCAGAACTTGACTAAATCCCGTTCTTCGACTAAAATATTTAGAAAATAACGAGTGTTACGATAAAGAAAACAGTTACGGAAACCGGTCCGGCAATACGGACTGCACAGAATGAGAGGAACCATGGCGAGAAAAGAATCCATTACCATAACGGATATCCTGAATACAGCGTTTGCACTGACGAGAGAAGAAGGAATAGCGGGCGTCACGGCAAGAAATGTGGCAAAGAAAGCAGGCTGTTCCACACAGCCTATTTTCCGTGTGTATCACAACATGGAAGAGCTCTGGCAGGCAGTCTACGAAAAGGCGGTTTCTTTTTTTGAAGATTATTATGAATTTTATCCGAAGATGGGAGACACTCCGTTCTTAAATATCGGCATGGCATATATTTCGTTTGCCAGAGAAGAAAAAAATCTGTTCAAGCTTTTATTTATAGAAAAAATGGAGCAGAAAAAGAGCCTGTACGAAATTTTGAACGGCAGTCAGGGCAGCCTTGTTGCGGAAATACGGAAGGCGTCCCAGGACGGCTGCGAAAAGCCGGAGGAAATGTTCATGCGGATGTGGCTGTTCATACACGGGGCGGCATGCATGTGCCTGACGGGGGATTATGACCTGTCGGACAAAGAAACAAAGGAACTGTTGATGCGGGAGTATGCAAATGGACAATAAGCAGGATGTTATAGTCAGGATAGAAGAAAAATACACATCCATGAGCAAGAGCCATAAGGCGATTGCGGGATTTATAAAGGAGCATTACGACCAGGCGGTATTTATGACGGCGGCAAAGCTCGGTGAAGAACTTTCCGTCAGCGAGTCCACCGTGGTAAGATTTGCATCGGGACTCGGCTATGAGGGGTACCCGGAGTTCCAGGAAGCACTGGCGGATTGGGTAAAAAACAAGCTGAGCAATGTGCAGAAGATGGACGTCAAATACGCCAACCACAGCCAGTCGGAAATTCTTGCCTCCGTGCTGGAGGCGGACATTGAAAAGCTGCAGGACACCATAGGAAATCTGGATGCGGATGCTTTTGAAACCGCCGTGAATGTCATTCTGGGGGCGGAAAATGTCTACATCATAGGACTGCGGAGCTGCGCCCCTCTGGCGGAGTTTTTGCAGTTTTACCTGAACATGATACGGGGAAACGTGACGTTACTTAACAGCACCAGCGTCAGTGAAACTTTTGAACAGATGATTCGTATCAGCGATAAGGATGCCATGATTGGCATCAGTTTCCCGCGGTATTCCATGAGAACCTTAAAAGCCATGGAATTTGCCAACGACAGAAATGCCAAGGTCATCAGCCTGACGGACTCCATTCATTCCCCCATGTGCCTGTATTCTTCCTGCAACCTGTTAGCAAGAAGTGACATGGTTTCCATCGTGGACTCCCTGGTGGCGCCTTTGAGCGTTATCAATGCCCTGGTTGTGGCGCTTTGCTTAAAGAAGCCGCAGGATGTCAAAACCAACCTGGAAAATCTGGAAAGCGTATGGAACAATTATCAGGTTTACCTGAATGATGAAATTAACTTTATCGATGAGGAGCCTATGTTAGACAATCCTCTCTGGAAAGGAAACGATGCATAAAACAGTGGTAATCGGAGGCGGGGCAGCCGGCATGATGGCCGCCATAGCTTCCGCCGGAAACGGCGGCAAAACACTTTTGATAGAAAAAAACGAAAAACTCGGGAAAAAGCTTTTTATCACGGGAAAGGGCAGATGCAATGTGACCAATGCCTGTGAAACGGAGGAGCTTTTACCCAATGTCATGAGCAATCCAAGGTTTCTGTACAGTGCCTTTTACGGCTTTACGAATGCGCAGGCTATGGATTTCTTTGAACAGGCGGGCTGTCCACTAAAAGTGGAGAGGGGCAACCGGGTATTCCCGGTGTCCGACCATTCGTCGGATATCATCCGCGCACTGAAACGGAGACTGCGGGAAGAAAATGTGGAGATTATGCTTCACAGCACGGTAAAGGATATCCTGACAAAAGAAACGGAAGAAGGAAAGAAAGTCACGGGCGTGCTTTTGGAGAATGGCAAAAAAATAGAAGCGGATGCCGTGATAGTGGCGACCGGAGGCAAATCCTATGAAAGCACCGGCTCTACGGGCGACGGCTACCGCTTTGCCAAAGAATGCGGCCACGAAGTGACGAAAATCCTGCCGTCTTTGGTTCCCCTTACCGTAAAGGAACTTTTCTGCCGGGAAATGATGGGACTTTCCTTAAAAAATGTTTCGATAGAACTTGCCTGCGGCGGCAAAATATTATACAGTGGTTTTGGAGAAATGCTGTTTACCCATTTCGGGGTCAGCGGTCCGCTGATTTTATCGGCAAGTAGTTTCTATGTGCAGAAGGCTTACGGAAAAGAAGCAACGCTTACCATTGACCTAAAGCCCGCACTCAGCGAAGAACAGCTTGATAAGAGGCTGCTTCGGGATATTGAGGAAAATAAGGGAAAGCAGTATAAAAATGTCCTGTCGGGTCTGCTTCCCGCCAAAATGCAGCCGGTGGTGGTAGCCCTTTCCGGTATCAATCCGGACAAAAAGGCGGGAGACATCACGAAAGAAGAACGAAAACGGCTGGGACAGCTTTTGAAAAATATGCCGTTTACCGTGACGGGCTGCCGGGACTTTGCGGAAGCCATTATCACGAAGGGCGGCGTGAAGGTAAAGGAAATACAACCGTCCACCATGGAGTCCAAAAAGGTAAAAGGACTGTTTTTTGCCGGAGAGGTACTGGACTTGGACGCCCTTACCGGCGGCTATAATCTGCAGATTGCCTGGTCTACCGGATACCTTGCGGGACAGGCGGCGAAGGAAGCATAACCGACTGAAAAGAACAGCCGGCGGGAGCCGGAAAGATAGAACAGAAAAGAAAAGGGGAGGAAAGAAATGGAGGAAAAGGGTATGAGTTATTGTGTGGCAATAGACGGACCTGCGGGAGCGGGAAAAAGCACTATAGCCAAAGAAATTGCGAAAAGAATGCAGTTAATTTATGTGGATACCGGCGCCATGTACCGGGCAATGGCATTGTTCTTATTGAGAAACCATGTTTCGCCGGACGATGCGGCAGCCATTGAAAGAACCTGTGAGGATGCGGAAATCGGCATCTGCTATGAACAGGGACAGCAGGTAGTGTACTTAAACGGTGAAAATGTAAACAACCTGCTTCGTTCCGAAGAAGTGGGCAAGATGGCATCCATCTCTTCCCAAATTAAATCCGTGCGCCGCAAGCTGGTGGATTTGCAGAGAAGGCTGGCGGAAACCACGGACGTTATCATGGACGGCAGGGACATCGGCACCTGCGTACTGCCGGATGCGGATGTGAAAATTTACCTGACTGCAAGCAGTAAAGTGCGTGCCCAGAGACGTTTT
The DNA here is from genome assembly GCA_002432425.1 of Lachnospiraceae bacterium UBA5899. Taxonomy (GTDB): domain Bacteria; phylum Bacillota; class Clostridia; order Lachnospirales; family Lachnospiraceae; genus Acetatifactor. The sequence continues at coordinate 86,324 of DJEL01000029.1, read as the reverse complement.
GACGAATTACAGGAAAAAGGCATTGCCTGCAATTTCGATGAAATCGAAAAGGACATTATCGAAAGGGACAATCGGGACATGACAAGAGAGGAGTCCCCCTTGAAGAAAGCGGAGGACGCCATCGAGGTGGACACTTCCGATATGAATATTGAACAGGTGATTGCCGCCATTATCCGCATCTGCGAAGAGAAAAGGGAGAAATAGGGTGGAAGTCATACTGGCAAAAAGCAGAGGATTCTGCTTCGGCGTCAAGCGCGCCGTGGATACGGTATACGGACAAATCGGAAAGACCGGAAAGCTGTATACATACGGTGATATCGTAAACAACGAGGAAGTAGTAGGCGATTTAAAAAAGAAGGGCGTTTCCGTCATAAACAGCCTGGAAGAATTAAAACAGGCGGAAAAAGGAACGGTGATTATCCGGGCGCACGGCGTGGGAAAAGCGGTGTACGAAGCCATTGAAAGAGAGAGCTTTGAGCTGATGGACGCCACCTGTCCTTTTGTAAAAAGAATTCATAAAATCGTGGAAGAGGAAAGTGAAAAAGGAACGCAGATTGTGGTCATCGGAAACCCGGCACATCCCGAGGTTGTCGGCATCGCAGGCTGGTGCCACAGCCAGGCAATTATTCTCGAAACCATGGAAGAAGCCGAAAAATTCACCCTGAAAGGGGCCCAAAATGTCTGCATTGTGTCTCAAACGACATTTAATTACAATAAATTTCAAGATATAGTTGAAATTTTAAAGAAAAAAGTCTATAATGTTACTGTTGCGAATACTATCTGCAATGCAACTGAGGAGAGACAAAAGGAAGCAAAAGAAATTGCTGCCGCCGTAGACGTTATGATAGTAATAGGTGGCAGGCACAGTTCCAACACCAGAAAGTTGTATGAAATTTGCAGTAAGGAATGTGCCAACACTTATTTTATACAGACACTGGATGACTTGCATTTAGAAATGCCTAAATCTGTTCGACTGGTGGGTATTACAGCAGGGGCTTCTACCCCAAATAATATTATTGAGGAGGTTCAAAATTATGTCAGAATTAACTTTTGAACAAATGTTGGAAGATTCATTAAAGACAATACACACAGGAGAGGTAGTTGAAGGTACCGTTATCGACGTGAAGCCGGAAGAAATCGTGCTGAACATCGGTTACAAGGCTGACGGCATTTTGACCCGCAATGAGTACACCAATGAACCCGGTGTGGATCTTACCCAGGTGGTAAAAGTCGGTGACAAGATGGAAGTTAAGGTTCTTAAGGTAAACGACGGCGAAGGTCAGGTGGTTCTTACCTACAAGCGTCTTGCGGCTGACAGAGGCAACAAGAGAATTGAAGAAGCATTCAACAACAAAGAAGTATTAAAGGCTACCGTTTCCCAGGTACTGGACGGCGGTTTAAGCGTAATCGTAGATGAAGTCCGTATCTTCATTCCCGCAAGCCTTGTTTCCGATACTTACGAAAAGGATTTAAGCAAGTACGCAGGACAGGAAATCGAATTCGTTATCAGCGAATACAATCCCAAGAGAAGAAGATACATCGGCGACAGAAAGCAGTTAATCGTAGCAAAGAAAGCAGAATTACAGGCTGACTTATTTGCACGTATCAAAGAAGGTGACATCGTGGAAGGTACCGTTAAGAACGTTACCGACTTCGGCGCATTCATTGACCTTGGCGGAGCAGACGGCCTGCTTCATATTTCCGAAATGTCCTGGGGCCGCGTAGAGCATCCCAAGAAGGTATTCAAGGTTGGCGACAAGGTTAAAGTCCTGGTTAAGGAAATCAGCGGTCACAAGATTGCATTAAGCCTTAAATTCGACGAATTAAATCCCTGGAAGAACGCAGCAGAAAAGTATGCGGTAGGCAATGTGGTAACCGGTAAGGTTGCAAGAATGACCGACTTCGGCGCATTCGTAGAATTAGAGCCCGGCGTAGATGCCCTGCTTCACGTTTCCCAGATTTCCAAAGAACATATTGAAAAGCCCGCAGATGTTCTGCATGTAGGCGATGAAGTAACCGCAAAGGTTGTTGACTTCAACGAAGCAGACAGAAAAATCAGCTTAAGCATCAAGGCTCTTACCGCTCCCGAACCTGCAAAGGAAGAAGCAAAGAAGGAAGAGGATGCTGACGTTGTTTCCGTAGATATCGATGCAGCTATCGCTGCAGAGAAGGAAGAGGATGCCAAGTAATCCTGAAAGGATAAAGATGGTATACGATTACGAGTATTTTAAGACTGCAGTATATAAGCTCACATCCATTGATCTGAATGCCTACAAAGAGAGGCAGATGAAACGCAGGATTGATACTCTGATTGCCAAAAACAAAATTGTCGGTTATGAGAAATATGTGCAGGCGCTGAAAACGGACAAAGCACTGTTTGAAGAGTTTGTCAATTATCTGACCATCAATGTTTCGGAGTTTTACCGTAATCCTGATCAATGGGAGATACTGGAAAAGGAAGTCATACCGGAGCTGATACAGAAATTCGGTAAGAATTTAAAGATATGGAGTGCCGCCTGTTCTACAGGCGACGAGCCGTATTCCCTTGTAATGGCATTGTCCAGACAAATTCCGTTATCCCAGATACGGATTATTGCAACGGACATTGACAAACAGGTCATAGCAAAAGCCAAGACCGGGCTCTACAACGAGAAGAGCATTGCCGGTGTACCGCAGGATTTAAGACAGCGGTATTTCAGACAAATCGGTTCTTCCTATCAGATTTCCGATGAAATCAAAAAGAGAGTGGAGTTTCGGGAGCACAACCTTCTGAAGGATACTTATCCGGCTGACTGCAACCTGATTGTATGCCGCAATGTATTGATTTATTTCACCGATGAAGCAAAAGAGGACATTTACCGTAAGTTTTTCAAGGCGCTTCGCATCGGCGGTGACCTGTTCATAGGCAGTACGGAACAGATTTTAACCTATAAGGAAATCGGTTACGCACGAAAGAATTCGTTCTTCTATGAAAAGCCTAAAACGTAAACGAACATAACATAAAAATCCAAGCCATGACGGCTTGGATTTTTTTATACGAAAATTTCTGAAATGTATAAACCGAACCCGGAAAGGAATTTCATAAAAATCAGTAAACGGAACTCATCATATCCAGCACATGGCGGGCATAGGTGGTGAATGCCTTCCGGTCTTTCTTGATTTCGTCGGTCAGTTCAAAGAACAGTTCCTTGCTCTTGTATTCTCTTTTGAAGAACGGCTCGAATATGACGTCCCACTGCTGCAAATATAAGGAATATTTACGGGTATAGCAGGTAGCTGCGGTAGCCTGTACACGGAATTCCTTATCCACAAAATCCGCAACAGATTTGTGCAGAGCCACATCCTCCTCGGGCAGATAGTAATAGTCCTTGTAGTTGGCGTAGAAGTATTTCAGTTCTTCCTCGATAAGAGGCACTTTTAAGGTTGCGGTGCCGTCTTCCCCCTTGAAATAGCAGTTGCCGGCGGAAAGGGAAACCGGAACGGGAAGGGGAGTGGGGAGCGAGAGCGTCATCAGAAGCTCTTGTCTGCGGTTGCCGGAATAGTCAGTGTAGTAGTTGGCCTGTACCTTTTTCGCGGTCACTTCGCCGTTAAAGAGGTCGTGGTAAGCTAAAATGGGCAGTACCTTCAGCATGCCGATGACATCTTCCTTGTTGTGTAAAAGAAGCAAATCCCGGAAATCCTCGATGGGCTCCTTTACATAGTCGTGGTAGATGCTGATTAACTCACCGCCGGTGTATTTATCATCCCGGCCGATGCCGAGGAAAGCCTCGATGGTTTTCTGCTTGCAGTTGGAAAGCTTTAAGAAATGCTTGTAGGGAGCAATCCTTTTGTAGATGTCCAGTCCGTCAAAACCTTCAAAGTGGTACGGCAGACTTAAGGACGCGGCTTTCTGTTGCAGATAGGGAATATCAAATGCATTGCCGTTGTAGTGGATTAAGTAGTGGTAAGAAGCCGCAAAGGTAAAAAAGGCTTCCAGCACGGCGGCTTCTTCGTCGTATTTTTCCGCCATCCACTGGTGTACATGAAATTTATTGTTTTCATAGCAGGCGCAGCCAATCAGGTAAAGATTGGAACTTTTTGCCGTAAAGCCTGTGGTTTCTATATCTAAAAACAAAATATCATCAACGGGTGCAATCCGCTCCAGAGGATAGCCCGGAGTGAAAGAATCCAATATGTAATCCGCTGTAAACATAAGTAACTCCTTTTTCTTTTACTTTCCAACATTGTATCACATTTTTCGCTTTTTAAGTAGTTTTTTTTGCCAAAAAAGTGTATAGTAAGAGTATACATTTTTTGAGAAGGAAAATGGGAGGAAAAAGGATGGCAACATTGACATTTAAGGGGGGCATACACCCGTACGATGGCAAGGAGCTGACAAAGGACAAGCCGATTCGGGACGTGCTTCCCAAGGGAGATCTGGTTTATCCTATGCAGCAGCATATCGGAGCACCTGCCAAACCTATTGTGAAGAAAGGCGACAGGGTGCTTGCCGGTCAGAAAATTGCGGAGGCGGGAGCATTTGTCAGCGCCCCGGTGTACGCAACCGTTTCCGGCACGGTAAAGGCGATTGAACCGAGGAGAGTGGTGACGGGAGAGGAAGTCATGAGCATCGTGGTGGAAAACGACGAGCTGTATGAGGAAACCGAAGCCTGGGAGCCGCTGGATGTAAAAAAGGCATCCAGAGAGGAAATTATTGACCGTATCAAGGAAGCGGGCATTGTCGGCATGGGCGGCGCGGGCTTCCCTACATTTATCAAGCTTTCCCCGAAAGAGCCGGACAAAATTGACTACGTGATTGTAAACTGTGCGGAGTGTGAGCCGTATCTGACTTCCGACTACCGCAGGATGATAGAGGAGCCCCAAAAGCTGATTGACGGCTTAAAGGTTTCCTTAAGCCTATTCCCAAAAGCACAGGGCATTTTTGCGGTGGAGGACAACAAAAAGGACTGTATCGCCCTTTTAAGGAAGCTTACAAAGGACGAAAGCCGCATCAGCGTAAAAGCCTTAAAAACCAAATACCCGCAGGGTGCGGAGCGACAGATTATCTACGCGGTGACCGGCAGGGAGATTAATTCCTCCATGCTGCCTGCGGATGCCGGCTGTGTGGTAAACAACGTGGATACCGTGGTGGCAATTCACACGGCGGTGCACGAAGGACGCCCCCTGATGGAGCGTATCGTGACCGTGACCGGCGATGCCATCAAACATCCCTGCAATTTTAAGGTGCGCATCGGCACCAATTACCATGAACTCATCGAAGAAGCGGGCGGTTTCCGCGTAAAGCCGGCAAAAATCATTTCCGGAGGTCCCATGATGGGCTTCGGGGTGTTTGAATTAGACCTTCCCACTACCAAGACGGCTTCGGCGCTTTTAGCACTTTCTTCCGATGATGTCTCAGAGATGGAGCCTACGGCGTGCATCCGTTGCGGACGCTGTGTGGAAGTATGCCCCGGAAGGGTTATGCCTGCCAAGCTGATGCAGGCGGCTGTTCACGGCGATGAAGAAACCTTCCTCAAACTAAATGGCATGGAGTGCTGTGAGTGTGGCTGCTGCAGTTATATCTGCCCGGCAAAACAGCCCCTGACCCAGACCATTAAATCCATGCGCAAGATGCAGCTTGCCAAAAAGAAGAAATAGGAGGAGAAATCATGGCTGATTTGTTGAAAGTATCATCCAATCCCCATGTGCGGAGCAAGGTCAATACGGCGAGCATCATGTTTGCAGTGGTAATAGCTCTCCTGCCTGCTACGGGCTTTGGCATTTATAATTTCGGACTCCGGGCGCTCTGGGTCGTTCTTACCTGTGTGGCATCGGCGGTTCTGACGGAATTTTTATTCGGACTCTATAAAAAGAAACAGACCATCGGAGACTTGTCGGCAGTGGTAACGGGACTTCTGCTTGCCTTAAACCTGCCGGTTACCATTCCCTTATGGACGGCAGCCTTAGGCAGTGTCTTTTCTATTTTAGTGGTAAAGTGCTTATTCGGCGGACTGGGACAGAATTTCATGAACCCGGCGCTGGGCGGCAGATGTTTTCTGTTAATTTCCTTCCCGGCTCTCATGACGAATTTTGTCTGCGATGCCTACAGCGGCGCAACCCCTCTGTCAGCCCTTAAAATGGGAGAGGAAGTAAAGCTCCTTCCCATGATTATCGGACGCACGGGCGGTACCATCGGAGAAACCTCCGTGATTGCCATTGCCATCGGCGCATGCCTGTTAATTGCTTTGGGACTCATTGACCTGCGTATTCCCGGCATGTACATAGCCACCTTTGCCCTGTTTATCTGTTTGTTTGGCGGACACGGCTTTGACCCGGCATACGTGACGGCACAGGTAGCCGGCGGCGGTCTGATGCTCGGCGCTTTCTTTATGGCAACGGACTACGTGACACGCCCCATAACCAGAAAAGGGCAGTACCTGTACGGTATTTTCTTAGGTATCCTGACCGGTATTTTCCGTGTATACGGCAAATCTGCGGAAGGTGTTTCCTATGCGATTATCATCGGCAACCTGATAGTTCCCCTGCTTGAAAAGGTGACGGTTCCGAAAGCCTTTGGAAAAGGAGGCGGTCATCATGAAAAATAGCCAGGACATGAAAAAAATGTGGAAGGACGCCAGTATCCTTTTTGCCATTACCCTGATAGTGGGACTGATGCTCGGTTTCGTAAACGAATTGACAAAAGAGCCCATTGCCAGACAGGAAGAGCTGAAAGTGCAGAATTCCTGCAGGGAGGTTGTGGCATCGGCGGACTCCTTTACGGAGAAATCCTTTGCGGCAGGCAGCTCCGAAGCCTTTTTGCAGGTGGTGGAAAGAGCTGCGGAAAACGGTGTAAAGGTGGACGACAGTTACTTTGAAGCCAAAAATGCGGCGGGTGAAACCATCGGTTATGTATTCCTGCTTACAAGCTCCGAAGGCTACGGCGGCAACATCGAACTGATGACCGGCATCCTTACGGACGGCACCCTTGGCGGCGTTTCCATTTTAAGCATTTCCGAAACCGCAGGACTCGGTATGAAAGCGGAAGAGGTGCTGATTCCCCAGTTTGCGGGAAAGAAAGCCCAGAGCTTTGTCTACACCAAGAGCGGAGCCGTGGCGGACAACGAAATCGATGCCATCAGCGGAGCAACCATTACCACAAAGGCAGTGACCAATATCGTCAATACCGGCGTGGACTTATATAACAGCGTATTTGCGGGAGAGGAGGCAGCAAAATGAAAGAAAACAGTGCAGTAGAACGTCTTTATAACGGCATTGTGAAGGAAAACCCCACATTTGTCCTCTTACTCGGCATGTGCCCCACACTGGCGGTTACCACCTCTGCCATGAACGGTCTGGGCATGGGTCTTACTACGGCAGTGGTGCTGGCACTGAGCAACCTGATGATTTCCCTGCTTCGGAAAATCATCCCGAACAGTGTGCGTATTCCGGCGTTTATCGTCGTCATTGCCTCTTTTGTAACGGTGGTGCAGCTTTTACTGGAAGCGTATCTGCCTTCCTTAAACGAGGCGCTCGGCGTGTATATCCCGTTAATCGTCGTAAACTGTATTATCTTAGGCAGAGCGGAAGCCTATGCTTATACCCATAAGCCCATTGCCTCCCTGTTTGACGGCATCGGCATGGGACTGGGATTTTCCGTGGCACTGACCTGTATCGGCGCGGTCAGAGAAATCCTAGGCGAAGGCAAGCTCTTCGGTTTTGCCGTTATGCCGAAGGCATATACTCCCATCGGCATCTTTGTCATGGCACCGGGCGCTTTCTTTGTACTGGCAGCGCTGGTTGCCCTGCAGAACTATGTGAAAAAGAAGCTGGCGGCGAAAGGAAAAGATGTCAGCAAAATCGGCTCCGGCTGCGGTCATGACTGCATGAACTGCTCCGTTGGAGACTGTGCGGAAAAGGAGGAGCAGTAATGGAAACCGTTAGAAATTTACTCATTATTTTAATCAGCTCTTCTCTGGTCAGCAACGTGGTACTGAGCCAGTTTTTGGGACTCTGCCCGTTCCTCGGCGTATCCAAGAAGACCAACACGGCGGCAGGCATGGGAGCGGCGCTGATTTTCGTTATCACCTTATCCAGCGCCATTGCCGGTGTGATTTATAAGTTCCTTCTGGTACCGTTCCACTTAGAGTACCTGCAGACAATCGTCTTTATTCTGGTCATTGCAGCACTGGTACAGTTCGTGGAAATGTTCTTAAAGAAATATATGAAGTCCTTATACAAGGCACTGGGTGTTTACCTGCCGTTAATCACCACCAACTGTGCGGTTTTGGGTGTGGCAATCACCAATGTGCAGAAAGAATACGGCATTTTAGCCGGCACGGTCAACGGCTTCGCAACGGCGTTCGGTTTTCTGATTGCCATTGTGATTTTAGCCGGGCTCAGGGAAAAAATGGCATACAACGATGTACCGGAATCTTTTCAGGGCATGCCCCATGTACTGCTGACGGCAGGACTGATGGCGATTGCATTCTGCGGATTTTCCGGACTGTTATAAGGAGGATGGGCGATGAGTGCAACGGGTATTATAGGTGCTGCCGTACTGATTGGCGGCGTTGGCATAATTGTCGGTATTTTCCTGGGAATAGCAGGAATTTTCTTTAAGGTGCAGGTCAATGAAAAAGAAGAAGCGGTCTTAAACGCACTGCCGGGCAACAACTGCGGCGGCTGCGGTTTCCCGGGCTGCGCAGGTCTGGCGGCAGCCATTGCAAAAGGCGAGGCGCCGGTCAATGCCTGTCCCGTAGGCGGGGAGCCGGTGGGCGAGGAAATCGCCAAAATCATGGGCGTGGAAAGCAAAAAGACCGTACGGATGGCTGCTTATGTGCACTGCATGGGTGACTGTGAAAAGACCCACCCGGATTACGAATATACGGGCATAGAGGACTGCCGTATGTTGAGCTTTGTACCCAACGGCGGACCCAAGTCCTGCAACAGCGGCTGTCTGGGCTTCGGCACCTGTATGAAGGAATGTCCCTTCGGTGCCATTCACATTGAAAACGGCATTGCGGTGGTGGATAAGGAAGCCTGCAAGGCGTGCGGCAAATGTATTGCGGTATGTCCCAAGCATCTGATTTCCTTAGAGCCCTACGAAGCAAAGCATATTGTGGCATGTTCCTCCAAAGATAAAGGACCGGTTACCATGAAAGCCTGCAAAGTGGGCTGTATCGGCTGCGGCATCTGCGTGAGAAACTGTCCCAACGAAGCGGTCAAGGTAGTGGATTTCCATGCCGTTATCGACCAGGAGAAGTGTACGGGTTGCGGCGTCTGCGCGGAGAAGTGCCCGAGACATGTGATAGTATAGGAAAACAGGAAAGGTGCGGTGGCAGGTATGAAGCTTCCCGATGAGTACGAACAGGATAAATGGAGCCCGGGAATGAAGGGAATGCTTGCCGGAGCCGTTATTTTCGTGGTGGGTATCTTTATCCTGATTGTGATTTTAAATACAAACAATCGCAGGAATGCGGTGACACTGCCGAATACGCAGGAGCAGAAGCCGGTGGCGGACGATTTGCCCGCGGACTATTCCGTGACGCAGACCGGCACCCTGACACCGGACGATTTGGATTTTTGGGATATGTATCCGGAGGAAACGGAAGAAGCAAAGGAAAGCGAACCGGAAACGGAGCCGGTAAAGACCAGTGACCCGGCTACGGACGGCAGGCATACGCTTGTGACGGACAAGGACGGCAAGGAAGAATGGGTGCTTATCAGTCCCTACCTTCCCAAGCAGGAGTACGATTACACCAAGCTGGTGTGCCAGTCCGATTTAATGAAATACTATGTGGACGGCAGACAGGTTTCCTACGTGGGAGCAGCCGTTTCCAAGTATCAGGACTACGTGGATTTTGTGAAGCTGCGCAAAGCGGGGATTGATTTTGTCATGATTCGCGTGGGCGTCAGAGGCTACGGCACCGGACAGCTTATGATGGATGAGTACTTTGAAGACAACATGAAGCGGGCAACGGATGCCGGCTTAAAGATTGGTCTGTATTTTTCTTCCCAGGCAATTACGGAAGAAGAGGTGCTGGAGGAAGCGGCGCTGGTGCTTGATAATATCGGGGACTACGAGATTTCCTATCCCATCGTGTTTGATATGGAGTTGGTCAACAACGACACCGCCCGCATTGAAGACCTGACAAGGGATGAGAAAACAAATTTAACCAAAAAGTTTCTGGACACCATCAGCACGGCGGGCTATCAGCCCATGCTGTACGGCAACAAGGAATGGCTCATTAAAAAGATTGATTTGTCAAGACTGACAGCCTATGATGTGTGGCTGGATCAGCCCGGGGATTTGCCGGACTATCCGTATGAGTTTACCATGTGGCAGTACAGCGATACGGCAGTGGTGGACGGCATTGCGGGTTATGCGGACTTAAGCATCAGTTTTATTGATTACTCGGAAAAATAAAGCTTACGGATTGGCGGAAAAAGTAATTGCATACAGTTTGGAAGATACCGGCAGGCGTGTATAGATTTCGGCATACATACCTGCCGGTATATTTTCTACATAATTGGGCACAAATGCCTTGGGACAACCTGCTTTTTTTAAGATATCCACGGCTTTGTTATAGGCGATGGCGGCCTCATCCATGGTGGCATAGCGGCCGATGACGTAGTTTCCGCGCACATGGATTTTGGAAAGGTAGAGCCCCTTTTCTTTTTCATAGGAAACACCGTGATAGCGGTTTAAAATAACCAGGTTTTCCCGGCGGAAATCGGTGGTATCCCCGTTTTCAAACCGGTAGTCTCGTCCGGACACCGCATAGTTTTTAATGCCGTAGCGGTTTAAGATATTGACCTGCATGCCGAAGTCGGCAACAAAATAATGCCCGCCCCGTTTCATGATTTTGTGGGAGGAATAGTAAAAAAGGTCATCCACATCGAATTTGAGCACCAGGTCTTTGGAAAGATAATAATAAAAGAAGCGGGGACGCACGTAAAGGGGAGTGGAAAAATAGACACCGTTGTCCCGGAAATTGACAAGCACCACCCATTTTTCAAACGAAAGAAAGCACCCCTCCGCATAATCGGAAAGGGAGAGGGAGGCATCGGACAGCAGGCGCTTGGCTTCTCTGTAAGCGCCTGCGGCATTTTCCTGCACGGAAAAGCTGCCCAGGCTGATATGCTTTGCCCTATAGGTCATGGAAGCACGGTAATAGATACTGCCGTCTTTTTTTTTTGCCGAAAAACAACCTTCCATAATAAACAGACTCCCTTCTTTTTAATCCGGATTTGACGGGAAAACGGAATTTCCCTGCCTTCACCATAACAGATTTTATAAGAAAATACAAATTTTAGAAATATTTTGCAGACAGGCTGTATAAAATAATAAAAGTGAAGGAGAAAAAGACATGTATAAAAAATATATGGCGGCTTTGCTTCTTATCAACCTGATTGCACTTGCCGCAGTGGTAAATCTTACCGAACTGAAGGTAAGCTATGTGGTGGCAACGGAGGCCTTCCGTCTGAACGTGGAGGAGACGCTGATGCCCATGGAGGAAATGAGCTTTGCCTGCGAAATGGACAGGCCGGCATCCGGACAGAGGGTGCTTTTCGTGGAAGTGACGGAAAAGGAAAGACAGTATGAACTGTCGGAGGACGATTACGAGGTGCTGCTTCGGATTGTGGAGGCGGAAGCGGGAGGAGAGGACGAAGAAGGAAAAATGCTGGTGGCTGGTGTGGTCTTAAACCGTGTGAACAATCCGGCGTTTCCCGATACCGTGCGGGAAGTGGTGTTCCAGCGGGAAAACGGAACATCCCAGTTTTCCCCCGCCTACAACGGCAGATACGAGAAGGTAACGGTCAGTGAGGAAACGAAGGAAGCGGTGGAGCGGGTGCTCTGTGGGGAAGATATTTCGGAAGGCGCTCTTTATTTTGCCGCCAGAAAATATGCGGACAAGGATAAAATGAAGTGGTTTGACGAAAAGCTGACGTTTCTGTTTGCCCACGGCGGGCATGAGTTTTTTTATTAAGCACCATTGCCAAAAAAAAGGCGGTATGGTATACTGATTCCAATCTTTTTAAAGACAGAATTGAGTGTCTGAGGGCACGAAAGGAGATACAGAATGGAAGAAGTATTGTACAACAGTACCAGAAGCAACGGCACACCGGTAAAGGCTTCGGAAGCAATCTTAAAAGGACTTTCCGACGACGGAGGACTTTTTGTACCTGACCGTATTCCGGCTCTGGACAAGAGCTTAAAGGAGCTTTCGGGACTTACCTATAAGGAAGTGGCATATGAAGTAATGAAGCTTTTCCTGACGGATTTTACGGAGGAAGAGTTAAAGCAGTGTATCGACAACGCTTACGACAGCAAGTTTGATACCGAAGTGATTGCACCCTTGGTGGAAGCGGAAGGCGCTTATTATCTGGAGCTGTTCCACGGCGCAACCATTGCCTTCAAGGATATGGCGCTGTCCATACTTCCCCATCTTTTGATTACATCTGCCAGGAAAAATCAGGTAAAGAATGAAATCGTTATCCTGACTGCAACAAGCGGCGATACCGGCAAGGCGGCACTGGCAGGCTTCGCAGGCGTAAAGGGAACGAAGATTATCGTCTTTTATCCCAAGCACGGCGTCAGCCCCATCCAGGAGAAGCAGATGGTGACCCAGAAAGGGGACAACACCTGTGTAATCGGTATTACCGGCAACTTTGACGATGCCCAGACCGGCGTAAAGAAGTTGTTCGGCGACAAAGAGCTGGCAGCGGAAATGGACAAGGCAGGTTATCAGTTCTCCTCCGCCAACTCCATCAACATCGGCCGTCTGGTTCCCCAGATTGTGTATTATGTATATGCTTACGCACAGCTTTTGAAGGAAGGCAGAATTGCAGACGCAGAAGCTATCAACGTGGTCGTTCCCACCGGCAACTTCGGCAACATTTTGGCCGCTTACTATGCAAAGAACATGGGACTTCCCATTAAGAAATTAATCTGTGCGTCCAATGACAACAAGGTTTTATATGATTTCTTTGAAACCGGCGTTTACGACAGAAACAGAGAGTTTGTACTGACTACATCTCCGTCTATGGATATCCTGATTTCCAGCAACTTAGAGAGACTGATTTACCGCATTGCCGGCAACGATGCTGAAAAGAACGCCGCACTGATGGCAGCCTTAAGCGGTCAGGGCAAGTATGAAATCACCGCGGAAATGAAAGAAAAATTAGCGGATTTCTACGGCAACTACGCAACGGAGAAAGAAACTGCGGCAACCATTAAGAAGCTGTACGAAGAAACCGGCTATGTGATTGATACCCATACGGCAGTAGCCGCTACCGTATACAACAAATACAAAGCACAGACAAAGGACGAGGCAAAGACCGTGATTGCATCCACCGCAAGCCCGTTCAAGTTTACCAGAAGCGTCATGGAAGCCATTGATGAAAAGTACGCATCTATGGATGATTTCGCACTGGTGGATGAACTGTCCAGGCTTGCCAATGTAAAAGTACCTAATGCCATCGAAGAAATTCGTACCGCACCGGTACTGCATGACCGCGTATGCGACAAGGAAGAGATGAAAGCGGTTGTGAAGGAATTCTTACATATGTAATGCTTTCCATAGGAAGTGATATTTTCTATAGGAAAAGCATTGCCTGTGTGAAGGACAGGAAACGGAGGCGGAGTGTCAGATGGAGCATACTTACATTGCGATTGACTTAAAATCCTTCTATGCCTCTGTGGAATGTGTGGAAAGAAAGGAAAATCCGCTTACCACCAATCTGGTGGTGGCGGATGAAAGCCGTACAGAAAAGACTATATGCCTTGCTGTTTCCCCCTCCCTGAAGGTATTCGGGATACCGGGAAGAGCAAGGCTTTTTGAGGTCGTGGCGGCGGTAAAGGAAGTCAACAGAAGGCGGCTTGCCGCCATTCCGGAACGGAAGTTTTCCGGGAAAAGCTGTCATGCGGAGGATATCGAAAGGGATAAAAGCCTTGCGGTGAGTTATATCGTGGCGCCACCCCGCATGGCAAAATATATGGAATACAGCACGAGGATCTATCAGATTTACCTCAGGTATTTTGCCCCCGAGGACATGCATGTGTATTCCGTGGATGAGGTGTTTATGGATGCAACCCGGTACCTTGACACCTATAAAATGAGCGCCAGGGAACTGACCCGGAAAATCATACAGGATATTCTTGCGGAAACCGGCATTACCGCCACGGCGGGTATCGGCACCAATCTGTACCTTTGCAAGATTGCCATGGATGTGTGGGCAAAGCATACGGAGGCGGACAAAGACGGCGTGCGCATTGCAGAGCTTGATGAAATGAGCTACAGGCGGTATCTCTGGGATCACAAGCCGATTACGGATTTCTGGCGGGTGGGCAGAGGGTATGCAAAGAAGCTGGCGGAAAACGGCATGTTTACCATGGGGGACGTTGCCCGTTGTTCCGCAGGCAAGCCGGGAGAGTTTTATAACGAAGACCTTCTGTATGATTTGTTCGGCGTGAATGCAGAGCTTTTAATCGACCATGCCTGGGGTTGGGAACCCTGCACCATTGCGGATATCAAGGCGTACAAGCCCTCTGCCAACAGCATCAGCACCGGACAGGTACTGCCGGAGCCTTATGATTTTGAAAAGACCAGATTGATTATACGGGAAATGACGGAGCTTCTGGTATTGGACCTTCTGGATAAGCATCTGGTGACCGACCAGATGGTGCTGACGGTGGGGTATGACATTGAAAACCTGACGGACAAAAGCCGGAGAAATGCCTACAGCGGGGAAGTGGTGACGGACCGCTACGGCAGGAAAATTCCCAAGCATGCCCACGGCACCGCCAACTTAAAAGAAAAGACTTCTTCTGTCAGTATCATCATGGAGGCGGTCATGGAGCTGTATGACCGGATTATGGATCCCGCGCTTTTAACCCGCCGGATGTCGGTGGTAGCGGCAAATGTGGTGGACGAGAGAGAAGCCGAGGCACAGAAAACGGAAACCTACGAGCAGCTTTCCCTGTTTACGGACGTAGAAGCGGAAGAAGAACGGAAAAAAGAAGAAAAGGCGGCTCTCTTAAAAGAACGGAAAGCCCAGGAGGCGGTGCTTGCTATACGGAAGAAATTCGGCAAGAATGCCATATTAAAGGGCACCAATTTAGAAGAAGGCGCCACTACCATTGACAGGAACCGGCAGATAGGCGGCCACAAAGCATAGGAGGTGGAAGATATGGAAGGCAAATATGACGATATTATCAATCTGCCCCACCATGTGTCCAAGGACAGACCCCACATGCCCATTGGGGACCGGGCTGCCCAGTTCGGTGCTTTTGCGGCGTTGACCGGCTACGACGGACAGATTAAGGAAACCGCCAGACTGACGGAAGAGGATGTGGCGCTGACGGAGTACCAGTACCAGCTCTTAAACGAAAAGATGGCATATATCGAAGCCCACAGGAAAGAGCATCCCCTTGTGGGGGTACGCTACTTTGTGCCGGATGAAAAAAAGAGCGGCGGCAGCTACGAGGAGTACCGGGGCAGGGTAAAGAAAATCAAAGAGTACGAAAGAGAAATGGTTTTTGAAGACGGCACCAGCATCCCCATAGGAGAAATCAAGGAGCTGCATCTGGAGGTTGAGAATTTTCAAAATTTTTGAAATTTTTGAAAAAAATGCTTGCTTTTTTCGACGGGATATATTATGCTATACAAGCATCATTCAAATGGCTTGTTGGTCAAGCGGTTAAGACGCCGCCCTCTCACGGCGGAATCAGGGGTTCGATTCCCCTACAAGCTGTTGCTATTTAGATAGCCCAACCCAAGGAAGATTCCTGAAAGCACATAAACGTGGCTTCAGGGATTTTTTTTAGGTAAAGATAAAACCGGAAAGCATTCTTAAACTGAAAATTTTTCTTTTCGGTAAGCGGTTTCTGTGGTATACTTATTATGATTTTTTGGAGGTTCCGGGACGATGACGGAAAAGGAAACGCAGGAGGCAAAAAGACACAAAAGAGTAAACAGACTGAAAAAAGGAATTATGGGTCTTTTTGTGTTCGCGGTACTGGCTCCGATTGTGCTGACTGTGGTATTTATGCTGCGGATAAACAGTCTGGAAAAAAGACTGCGTGATGTGACCGGAAGTCTTGAAAAATTACAGGCAGAAGAACAGAAGTCCGCGGTGGAAGCTTCGGCATCCGCACTGAAAAATCCTTCCGGGCAGGAAGGCGCATCCGGACAGGAAAATACCTCCGGGCAAGAAATTGCCCGTGGGCAGGAAAATGCCCATGGGCAGAAGGGCACTTCCGATGAGGAGGATGTCCCGGTCAGAAAGGTCTATCTTACCTTTGACGACGGTCCCAGCTCCAACACGGACAACATTTTGGATATTTTAGACACTTACGGTGTAAAAGCCACCTTTTTCGTGACGGGAAAAGAGGGTGCGAAAGAAGAAGCCTCTTACCGCCGGATTGTAGAGGAAGGGCACACGCTGGGGATGCATTCCTATACCCACGACTATTCCGTCATTTATGCTTCTGAGGAAGCCTTTATGGAGGATATGGAAAAGCTGCAGAATTATCTGTATGATGTAACCGGCGTGCAGAGCACGTATATCCGGTTTCCGGGCGGCAGCTCCAACAAGGTCAGCGATGTGGATATGCGCCTGCTCATTACGGATGTGCATGAGGCGGGCATGGAGTACTTCGACTGGAACGTATCCAGTCAGGATGCGTCGTCAAAGCCCCTGACGAAAGAAGAAATTTTAGACAACTGCCTAAACAGCATAGAACGGTTTCAGAACTGCATCATTCTGATGCACGATGCCGGAAGCAAGGACAGCACGGTGGAGGCTCTGCCGGAACTGATAGAGCATATACAGGCTATGGAACATACGGAGCTGTTGCCGATTACGGAGGATACAGTGCCCGTCTGGCATATAAAGATGACACAAGAAACGGAGGATTGAAAAAATGGGCTTTTTTTCTGAGTTAAAAGAAGACTTGTCCCAGGCAGTCAACGAACTGATACCTGAAGAAGAAAAAGCAGGACTTGCCGCAGAAGCAGCGGAGGAAACACAGACTGATGCGGCAGACGCAGAGCAGGAAGCGGTACCGGCGGATACAGAAGAACCGGAAGGTTTTGCCCCGGAAGAAAAACAGCCGGTTGAGGAGACTTTTGCAGAAACAGCAGGTGCAGCGAATTTCCCGGCAGAGGAAGTACATACAGCCTCTTTTGCAGAGAAAACGGAAGACAGCCAGGAACAGAAGGATATGGCGCAGCTTACGGCATGGCTTAACGAACTGGATGAAAAGGATGCCCCCAAAGAAGAGGCGCCCGCAGAAGAAATAAAGAAGGAAAATAAAGAGGGAAGGGTAAAGATGGACAATCAGACAAGAGAAGCAGCCGATGAAACTTCCGTTATCACCGCAGGCATGACCATTACCGGTGATATTGCATCCGAAGGTTCCGTAGAGGTCATCGGTACGGTAAACGGCAACATCAATATTTTGGGAAAATTAAACATTACCGGTAATGTGACCGGCAATTCCATGGCAGCGGAAATCTTTGCGGACAATGCGCAGATTACCGGTGAAGTAGTCAGCGAAGGTCCCGTCAAGGTAGGACAGAGCTCCGTTATCATCGGCAACATCACGGCAAAGAGCGCCGTCATTGCCGGAGCCGTTAAGGGCGACATTGATGTGCAGGGTCCCGTAGTACTGGATGCTTCCGCCATTGTCATGGGCAATATCAAATCCAAGGCCGTACAGATTAACAACGGTGCGGTTATCGAAGGTATGTGCTCCCAGTGCTATGCGGATGTTAATCCCAGCTCTTTCTTCGAGGATTATAAAAAAGGCAAAACCAAATAAGGAGTTAAGGTATGCGCAGAATATTATTGAAATTAAGCGGTGAAGCATTGGCCGGCGAAAAGCATATGGGCTTTGATGAAGAGACCGTAAGAGGCGTGGCTCTTCAGGTAAAAAAATTAGTGGATGAAGGTTATGAAATCGGTATTGTAACCGGCGGCGGCAATTTCTGGCGCGGACGCTCCAGCGAAAACATTGACCGCACCAAGGCAGACCAGATTGGTATGCTGGCTACCGTTATGAACTGCATCTATGTATCGGAAATCTTCCGTTCCGTAGGCATGCAGACCGAAGTACTGACGCCCTTTGCATGCGGCTCCTTTACAAAGCTGTTTTCCAAGGACAGAGCCAATAAGTATTTTGCAAAGGGTATGGTCGTATTCTTTGCGGGCGGTACCGGACATCCTTATTTCTCCACCGATACCGGCGTGGTGCTCCGTGCCGTGGAAGTGGAAGCGGAGGTTATCCTTCTTGCCAAGAGCATTGACGGCGTATACGACGCAGACCCCGCCAAGGTGCCGGATGCGAAGAAGTATGACGAGATTTCCATTGACGACGTGATTGCCAAGAATTTACAGGTTGTGGACATGACAGCCTCCATTCTGGCAAGGGACAACAAGATGCCCATGTGGGTATTCGGTCTGAACGAAAAAGACAGCATTGTAAACACCATGAGCGGAAAATTCACCGGAACCAAGGTAACGGTATAAGGTTTGATTAAAGGAGAACAGTTATGGATAAGAGAATCAGCGTATATGAAGAAAAAATGACAAAGGCGTATGAGTTTTTACAGTCCGATTACGCAAGCATCCGCGCAGGACGCGCCAATCCCCATATTTTAGATAAGCTTCGTGTGGATTATTACGGAACCCCCACCCCCATCCAGCAGGTGGGCAACATCACCGTTCCCGAAGCCAGAATCATTCAGATTGCCCCCTGGGAAAAGAGCTTAATCAAAGCCATTGAAAAAGCAATCATGACTTCCGACATCGGCATTACCCCGTCAAATGACGGCAGCGTAATCCGCCTGGTATTCCCGGAGCTTACCGAGGAAAGAAGAAAGGATTTGGTTAAGGAAGTAAAGAAGAAAGCGGAAGAAGCAAAGGTTGCTGTCCGTAACATCCGCCGTGAAGGAAACGATGCCTTCAAGAAGTTAGGCAAGGAAGATGTTTCCGAAGACGAAATCAAATCCCTGGAAGAGGATTTACAGAAACTGACAGATAAATATATTAAAAATGTAGATGCACTCATGGAAGAAAAGTCCAAAGAAATCATGACTGTATAACGGAAAGAGGGCAGGTCCTGCGACCTGCCCTTTGGTTGCATCTATGACTTTCAAAAAAGGAGTACCGGGATGGACGAATTAAAGATACCGAATCATGTAGCCATTATCTTGGACGGTAACGGAAGGTGGGCGAAAGCCAAAGGAATGCCCAGAAGCTACGGACATGTGCAGGGAGCCAAAACCGTGGAGGATATCTGTGAAATTGCGTACAACATGGGCATACAGTACCTGACGGTGTATGCGTTTTCCACAGAGAACTGGAACCGGCCGCAGGACGAAGTGGACACTCTGATGAAGCTTCTCAGCAACTATATGAAAAACTGCATCAAGCGCGCCACGAAAAACAATATGTGCGTGCGTGTCATCGGCGACAAGACCAGACTGGACCGGGAAATTCAGGACAAAATTGCGGAGCTGGAGGAAATCACAAAGGACAACACCGGCCTGCATTTCCAGATTGCCATCAACTACGGCGGCAGGGATGAAATCCGTCGGTGTATGGAAAAGATAGCGGAAGAAGTAAAGGAAGGCACCTTAAATCCGGGGGATATTACGGAAGAAACCATAAACAGCCATCTGGATACGGCAGGGCTTCCCGACCCCGATTTGTTAATCCGTACCTGTAACGAGCTGCGCACATCCAATTTCCTGCCGTGGCAGCTTACCTACTCGGAGCTTTACTTTACCCCGGTTCCCTGGCCGGATTTTTCAAAGGAAGAATTACAAAAAGCAGTAGAGGCATATACTAAAAGAGACAGAAGATATGGCCTTGTAAAGGAGGAGTAGAGATGTTTGTAACAAGACTCATAAGCGGAATTGTACTGGTGGCGATAGCCCTTTTAGCCTTTATATCCGGCGGAGAGATACTGCTCGGCATTTCCGTGTTTATCTCCATAGCAGGCTATCTGGAGCTCTGCCGTGCGGTAGGCGTGAAAGAAAAGGATAAAAAAATAAACGCACTGGAAATCGTGGGCATTATCGGTATTCTTGCCTACTATGCGGTACTGTATTTCTTCCCGGCAGTGGAAGAAGGAGATGCCGCCATGTCCATGGGAAACGTATTGTATGCGGTTATTCCCGTCATCGGCGTGTTTATGCTTAGCATGCTTTTGTATGTGGTGCGCTTTCCGAAGTACTGCTCCGAGCAGATTATGGCGAATGTCTTTAATTTTTTGTATGCGCCGGTGATGCTTTCCTTTATCTATCTGACAAGGGAGCAGGAAGCGGGCAAATACATTGTGTGGCTTATTTTAATCAGCTCCTGGGGCTGCGATACCTGTGCTTACGTGGTGGGAATGCTCATCGGAAAAAAGAAAATATTCCCGGTTTTAAGTCCGAAGAAGTCCTTAGAGGGCTGTATCGGCGGCGTAGTGGGAGCGGGCCTTATTGCGGCGCTGTATGCCGTATTTGTGGTAGAAAATGTATTCCCGGATAAACGGGTCACGATTGTGATTACCGTTATCTGCATGGTGGGCGCCGTTATGAGTCAGGTGGGAGACCTGGCAGCTTCCGCCATCAAGAGAAACCATGAAATCAAGGACTACGGTAAGTTAATTCCGGGGCACGGCGGTATTATGGACCGGTTTGACAGTGTGATTGTCACAGCACCCATGATTTATTTTCTGACGGTACTGTTTTTATAAAAGAAAAAAGCTTTTCCCGTAAAACGGTGAAGGAGAAATACAGGCTATGAAAAAGATTGCAATTTTAGGCTCTACCGGCTCCATTGGCACCCAGACACTGGAAATCGTAAGAAACAATGCGGATTTATCGGTGGTGGCGCTGGCAGCGGGCAGAAATGTGGAGCTGATGGAAAAACAGATAAGGGAATTTGCCCCGAAACTTGCGGTGATGTGGAGCAGGGAAGCGGCAGAGGATTTACGGGCAAGAATAAAGGACACCGATGTGAAGGTAGCCTGCGGCATGGACGGCTTAATCGAAGCAGCCACCCTGCCCGAGGCAGAAGTACTGGTCACGGCGATTGTGGGTATGATTGGCATTCGCCCCACCATAGCGGCAATTAACGCCGGAAAGACCATAACTCTTGCCAACAAGGAAACACTGGTCTGCGCCGGACACATCATTATGCCTCTTATCAAAGAAAAAAAGGTGCCCCTGCTTCCCGTGGACAGCGAGCACAGCGCCATTTTCCAGTCCCTGCAGGGACAGCCGAAGGAAAGACTGGCAAGGATTTTACTGACTGCCTCCGGCGGACCATTCCGGGGAAAGAAGAGGGAAGAACTGGTAAACATAAGACCCGAGGATGCCTTAAAGCATCCCAACTGGTCCATGGGACGGAAAATCACCATCGACTCCTCCACACTGGTCAACAAAGGTCTGGAGGTTATGGAAGCCCACTGGCTGTTTGAAACTCCATACGATAAAATACAGGTGGTGGTGCAGCCCCAGAGCGTCATCCACTCCATGGTGGAATACGAGGACGGCGGCATTATGGCGCAGCTCGGCACGGCGGATATGAAGCTCCCCATCCAGTACGCCCTATTTTATCCGGACCGTAGATTTTTACCCGGAAAAAGACTGGATTTCTATGAGCTTTCCCGGATTACTTTTGAAAAGCCGGATACGGATACCTTCCGGGGACTTTTACTCGGTTACCGGGCGGGAGAGACGGGCGGCAGTATGCCCACGGTTTACAACGCCGCCAACGAAATGGCAGTCAGCCTGTTTTTAGACAGAAAAATTGGGTATCTTAAGATTACGGAGCTCATAGAAGAATGTATGGAGGCTCACAAACTTATCGTAAATCCTTCCGTGGAGGAAATCCTTCAGACGGAGCAGTGGACTTACGACTATATCAAACAAAAACAGTAAGGACAGAACAGTATGCAAGTAACGCTCATGACCATAGTCTGGTTCATCATTATTTTCGGAATTGTGGTGCTTTCCCACGAATTCGGACATTTTATCATAGCAAAGGCAAACGGCATCCGCGTTGTGGAATTTTCCGTGGGTATGGGACCGAAAATCCTTTCCGTAAAGCGGAAGGATACAATATATGCCCTGCGGCTGCTTCCCATCGGCGGCGCCTGCATGTTTGAAGGCGAGGACGGCAGGGAGAGCGATGCGGAAGGAAAATCCGAAGCGGAGTCGGACGCAGGCTCCTTTAACAAAGCGGGTGTCTGGTCCCGAATTGCCACGGTGGTGGCGGGACCGGTGTTCAACTTTATCTTAGCCTTTGTGGTAGCGGTGATATTAGTGTCCATGGCATCCCCGGCACCCAGCACCATAAGCGGTGTGGTGGAAAACAGTCCGGCGGCGCAGGCGGGACTTGCGGAAGGCGACCGGATTGTAAGCATCAACGGGGAAAGGACCTACCTGTTTAAGGATATTTCCCTGATTGCCTACCTAAACGGCGGCAACCCCATGAAAATTGTGTACGAGAGAAACGGCGAAAAAATAACCACAACCCTGACACCGGCGTACAATGAGGAGTACGGCACTTATATGCTTGGCATTACCGGTACCTACGGCCATGCCAAAGGGCTTTCCGTATTCAAATATGCCTGGTATGAGATGCGGTACTGCGTTGTCAACACCTACAAGAGTCTGGGCATGATGCTTACCGGCAAATTCTCCAGACAGGATGTGGCGGGCCCCGTGGGCATTGCCGTAAACGTGGTGGGCAAAACCTACGAGAACACCAGAAGCTACGGATTAAAGACCGTATTCTACAATATGTTCAACATTGTGCTGTTGCTGTCGGTGAACTTAGGTATCCTGAACCTGCTGCCCATTCCGGCGCTGGACGGCGGCAGACTGGTGTTTTTGATTGTGGAGGTATTCCGCAAAAAGCCGGTACCGCCCGAAAAAGAAGGCATCGTACACTTTGCGGGACTGGTGTTCTTTATGGTGCTGATGGTAATTGTTTTCTTTAACGATTTAGTCAATATTTTTGCTCATTGATGGTACGGAAAGAGAGAAAGATATGAAGATACAGTGCGCAAGCTGCGGCGGCGAATACGAAAACACGGAAAAAATGTGTCCCTACTGCGGAACGGAGAATAAGGAAGCCGCCGGACGGGAAATGAAGCATATCTTAGGCAGTTACGATGCGGAAGCCAAGGAAATGGAAACCACGGTGCCGAAAAAGCACCTGAAAAGATGGTCCCGGACCCTGCTTGCCGTGGTGCTTATTATCCTGATAGTGCTTGTGGTGGGAACGGTGGCTGCCGTCATAAAAGGACAGGTTGACAGTGCCGTGGAAGCCGATAGGGGAAGCAGGATGCTTACGCAGTTGGAGGCGTATTACGAGGCGGAGGACTACGATGCCTTGCGGGAATACTGCCGTAAAAATGATTTGTACGGCTATGAATACGATAAGTACTGGGAAGTCATGGATGTGGACAGAAACATCGGCTACTGCACGGAAGACATCGAAAACTATGAGAAATACGGAAACAAGGAGTTTGTGGACAGCTTTACGGAACAAATCTGGACCTACGGCACAATGGCTTACGAAAAAGGTGAGGAAGCTGTAAACGATAGAAACTTTTTAGGCAACGAGGACAGGATAGAAGCCCTTTTATCCGGCTTCTCGGACACCTTAAAGGAGCACGGTTTTACCGATGAAATGATTGCGCTTTTAAAAACCGGAAACGAAGAGGATAAGGAACTCTTTCAAAATAAGGCAAGGGAGAATTTTTAAGGCACATGAAATGTATGTATTGCGGCGGGGAAGTGCCTGCCAAAAGCACGAAATGCCCTTACTGCGGAAGGGAAAATCAAAGCGGCATTGCCTTTGAACAGGAGGTAAGAAAGAAGGAAGAAAGAAACCGGGCGCTGGGCGACGAAATCTTAAAAAAGAATTTGCCGTGGCTCACCCGGAAAATGCTGATGAGAATTATTGTGGTTACGGCGGTATTGAATGTGGTGCTGTTCTTTTCCACCTTTCTCATGTTTTTATGGAGTGAAAGGTCCCCTGCCGTAAAAGAGGCAAAAGCAGGCTCCGCTGCCGAACAGTACCGGCAGGATTTTGAGGCGGATGATTATTATTACGGAAATTTTATCGAGAGCATGAGCGATTACATAGGGGCGAAAACGGATGGGACGGAGATGAAAACGTACTATCTGGAGAGCCTGGTAAGGAATGGCTTTTATCTGGCTGAGCAGATTTACGACGACAAAATAGGGGCAGAAGAAAAAGCAGAAGCGGCAGCGCTTTTAGAGACTTTCTTTGCGGATTATGTCGGGCTGCCGGAGGAATACCGGTACTTTTACCGGACGAAAGAATGGAACACCGATGACTATGAACAGCGCACGGCATCAAGAGATGCGGCGGTTTCCTGGCTCTGTGAAAAGGAGGGCGTGGACTGATGGGATTTATCATTTTTCTCGCGGCAATCATAGCCTTTTATGTGTATGCCGGTAAAAAATGGAAGGACGAAACCAAAAGACGTTTTAAGATTGCGGTCTGCGGCATTTCCCTTCTGTGTACGGTGTTTTTGCTGTTAATCTGCATCAGCGGTGCAAAAGACCTCTACGAAACCGAGAAGGAGCGTTCTCTTTCCGGCAGGATGGACAGCGTGGAGTACGAGCTGCGCAGGGGCGACTATATCGGCGCCGTTGCGTCCATGCAGGTCAACCATGATTATGAGGAGGAATTTTCCTATATCTGGGAACGCTGCGAAATGTATATGACGAGAAATTACTGCGCGTTATACAAAAAGGCGGCGGAGGAAAACGAGGCGTACCGGGACAAGGCGGCGGAATGGGAGCAGAAGTTAAAAGAAATCTGTGAAAATCCCGCTTTTCCCGCACAGAATGCCCGGTACGGCGAATATTTTCAAAACAGTGTGCGGTAGTTTTGACTTTTAGTGGGAAAAATATTATAATATTTATTATTTTCAGACAGGGAAAGAGAAGGAATACGAAGGAGGCAGAAAGCGTTATGAAGAAATTGGAAGAATATGTGAGAAGCATACCGGATTTTCCGGAGGAAGGGATTATTTTCAGAGATGTAACCAGTGTCCTGCAGGATGCGGACGGTCTGCATCTTGCCATTGATACCATGCAGGATTTGATTAAGGACATCGATTATGATGTGGTAGTGGGCGCGGAGTCCAGAGGATTCATATTCGGCGCACCCATCGCTTATAATAATCATAAGCCCTTTGTACTGATTCGCAAAAAAGGAAAACTGCCCTGCGAAACCATTGAAGAAACCTATGATTTGGAGTACGGCACGGCAACCATCCAGATTCACAAGGATGCCATCAAACCCGGACAGAAGGTGCTCATCGTGGATGACCTGATTGCCACGGGCGGTACCACGGAAGCCATGATTCACCTGGTGGAAAGACTGGGCGGCGAAGTGGCAGGACTGGTATTCTTAATGGAACTGGCAGGCTTAAAGGGCAGAGAAAGACTTTCCAAGTATCGTATGGAATCTGCCATTATTTATGAAGGAAAATAAAACAGCTTACAGGTAAAGGTGCGATGACCTATGACAGAAGAAAAAAACGGATTGGTTCTTGATGATGGAAAAATAACGGCATTAAAGGAATTTATGACACCTGATGAACTTTATCAGATGTTAATTGCGCGTGTCAAAAAATACCATCCTTCCGACGATATTTCCATGATAGAAAAAGCCTACAAGGTGGCAAGCAAGGCGCATGAGGGACAGTTTCGAAAGTCCGGCGAGCCTTACATTATCCACCCTCTTTATGTTGCCATCATTCTGGCGGATTTGGAGATGGATAAGGAAACCATCGTGGCAGGTATTCTGCACGATGTAGTGGAAGATACCGTCATGACGGAAGAACAGATTACCGAGGAATTCGGGGCGGAAGTGGCGCAGCTTGTGGACGGTGTTACCAAGCTTGCCAATATCCCCTTAAGCAGCGGTACCGGTTCGGAAAGCGATGCCAGACTGGAAATGCAGGCGGAAAACCTGCGTAAAATGTTCCTTGCCATGGCAAAGGATATCCGTGTCATTATCATCAAGCTGGCGGACAGACTCCACAATATGCGTACCTTAAAGTACCAGAAGCCGGAGAGTCAGCAGAGAATTGCAAAAGAAACCTTAGAGGTATATTCCCCCATTGCCCAGAGACTCGGTATTTCCAAAATAAAGGTAGAGTTAGACGACCTGGCGCTCAAATACTTAGAGCCGGAAGCCTACTACGATTTGGTGGAAAAGATTGCGGTCCGAAAGAGCGAGCGGGAAAAATACATTGAAAATATTGTGCAGGAAGTAAAGAAGCATATTGAAAATGCCGGCATTAAGGCGGAAATCGACGGCAGGGTCAAGCATTTCTTCAGCATCTACAAAAAGATGAAGAACCAGAACAAGACCATCGACCAGATTTACGATTTGTTTGCCGTGCGCATTATTGTGGACACGGTAAAGGACTGTTATGCCGCACTGGGTGTTATCCATGAAATGTATAAGCCCATTCCGGGACGGTTCAAGGACTACATTGCCATGCCCAAGGCAAATATGTACCAGTCCCTGCACACCACGGTAATCGGCAGCTCGGGACAGCCCTTCGAGGTGCAGATTCGTACCTTTGAAATGCATAAAGCGGCGGAATACGGTATTGCCGCCCACTGGAAGTACAAGGAAGCCTCCGACGGCAAGAAGGTGGAAACACAGGAAGAGGAGAAGCTTACCTGGCTGCGGCAGATACTGGAGTGGCAGAGAGACACTTCCGACAACCGGGAGTTTATGAATTTGCTGAAAAACGACCTGGATTTGTTCTCCGACAACGTATACTGCTTTACACCCAGCGGGGATGTCAAGAACCTGCCAGCAGGCTCCACGCCCATTGACTTTGCGTACAGCATTCACAGCGCCGTGGGCAACCGGATGGTGGGTGCGAGAGTAAACGGCAAGTTAGTCACCATCGATTATGTGATTAAAAACGGAGACCGGGTGGAAATCATCACATCCCAGAACTCCAAGGGACCCAGCAGGGACTGGCTCAAAATCGTAAAGAGCACCCAGGCGAAAAATAAGATTAACCAGTGGTTCAAGAATGAATTTAAGGAAGACAATATCGGCAAGGGCAAGGAGCTTTTGGCAAACTACTGTAAGGCAAGAAGCATCCAGCTTTCCGATTTGTTAAAGCCCGAATATATGGAGGCTATCCAGCACAAGTACGGCTTCCTCGACTGGGATGCGGTGCTGGCTGCCATCGGACACGGCGCCTTGAAGGAAGGCCAGATTGTCAACAAAATGCAGGAGTATTACGAGAGGGACCACAAGAAGGAGCTGACCAACGAAGAGGTACTGGCTTCCATTGCGGAAAATGCCCAGAAGAAGCCTTCCGAACGCGGCTCCAAGAGCGGTATCATCGTAAAGGGTATTACCGATGTGTCCGTGCGTTTCTCCAAATGCTGTTCCCCCGTACCGGGAGATGAAATTGTGGGCTTTGTCACCAGAGGCCGCGGCATTTCCATTCACCGGACGGACTGCGTGAATATATTAAGCCTGCCGGAAATGGAGCGTTACCGTCTGATTGAAGCGGACTGGCAGCAGGATGCGGAGACCGCAAATGCCGGCAAGTTCTTTGTGGATATCAAGATTTACGCCAACAACCGTAACGGTCTTTTAGCGGATGTGTCCAAGGCGTTCACGGAGAGGGATATCAACATTATTTCCGTCAATACCCGTACCAGCAAGCAGGGCATTGCCACCATGCAGCTCTCCTTCGAGGTAACAAGCAGGGAAGAGCTTACGAAAATCATTGAAAAGCTGCGTATGATTGACAGTGTGATTGACATAGAAAGGACTGTGGGATAATGGCAGAATTACAGATTGGCAGAATTGTTTTGGGAAGCTGCGCGACCAACTGTTATTACATCCATAAAGAAGGGAAAACGGAAGCGGTGGTCATAGACCCTGCGGACAGAGGCACCTATATCTATGAAAAAATAAAAGAAAAAGGACTTTCCGTGGCAGCCATTCTTCTGACACACGGACATTTTGACCATATTCTAGGGGTAAAGGAGCTGCAGGCGGCAACCGGTGCAAAAACCTACCTTTTGAAGGAAGAAGTACCCCTTTCCTCCGACCCGGAGAAAAATCTTTCCGGCTGGTCGGGCACACAGGTAAGCCTTGTTCCCGATGTGGAGGTTTCGGACGGGGAGGTGCTTACCCTTGCCGGCATCACCTTTAAGGTACTGGCAACACCCGGACATACCGAGGGAAGCTGCTGTTATTACAGCGAAGAGGACGGCGTGGTATTCTGCGGAGACACTGTTTTCTTAGAGTCGGTGGGACGTACCGATTTTCCCACGGGAAGCGGCAGTAAGCTGCTTAATTCCGTAAAGGAGAAAATCTTTACCCTTCCGGATGAGGTAAAGCTCTATCCGGGACACGGTGATGCCACTTCCGTAGAGCATGAAAAGAAGTATAATCCGTTTTTTTAATAGAAGCTTTTTTAAAAGGAAGCGTTGAGGGGAAACTATGATATTCAAGTGTAAAAACTGCGGCTGCAACACGGTTTACAGCCCGGAACAGCGCCGGATTGTCCGTACTGCCAGAGCTTTGACAGTGACGAAAAGATAGCGGGTGAAGAACCCACCACCTTTCAGCGTCAGAACTGCGGGGGAGAACTGCAGATACGGGACTATTTATCCGCATCCCGTTGTCCTTACTGTGAGGACTATATTATCTTTGACGAGAGAGTGTCAGGACAGTACCGTCCGAAGCTCATGATTCCGCTTCTTTTGGGAAAGGACAAAGTCAAAGAGCTGATGCGAAAAAAATTCAAATCCTGTGTTTTTGCACCGGATGATTTCTGCTCGGATGTGAAGCTCGATACCATGACCAGTATGTACGTGCCGTTCTGGATGTATGATTACCGGGCAAAAAGGCTTTTTTTGACGGCCTTGGCAGATAGTCCGCACCTGGGTATCGGGAGGACAGGAATTTACCGAAACCAAAACCTACCACATTGTCAGTGACCTGGAGGCAACCTTTGAAAAGGTGTCGGCGGATGCTTCCTATCTGATGCCGGATGCCACCATGGATTTGATGGAGCCGTACCGGTACGGACAGCTTGAGGACTTTAAGGAAGGCTTTTTATCCGGATTTTCCGCAGAGCATTACAATATGGAAGCGGAAGAAGCAAAGGGACGTGCGGAAAGCAAGTCAAAAGCTGACATGCATGAGATTTTGAAAAACAGCCTGCAGGGCTATACCGGCGTACAGGGGAGGGAAAACGAACGCATTTCCTTAGAGCAGAAGGACCATTGCTTCACCCTGCTTCCGGTCTGGATTTACCGGTACATATACAAAAATGAAGCTGTATTTTTGTAAAAGGGGACGACGGACAGCCAGGCGGGCACCTGGTTTTCCACCTGCGGCAGGGTCTATGAGCACTATACAAACGCCATGGTAAACAGAGTGCTGGATGATGTGACAGACAATGTGGACAGCAGTCCTTACTGGGCATACAAAACCTACGTGGAAAACGTATACCGGGAAATGTCCGGAAAGAAGGGCATCAACATCCCCTGGTTTATTGTCATTCTTATTCCCGTTGCGGCTGCAGGCTATTTTATTGCCCTGCATATCAAACCGAAGGAAGGAAAAAAGACCACGGGAGCAGCTCCGGCGGCTCGGGAGGCTCCCACGGAAGGTCGGGTGGTCATGTGAGCCGGGGCGGCTTGCACCACGGCGGTGGCGGACGGAGAAGATAGACACCGGAGCAAAAGATAAAAAAGGAGCGGAAGCTCCTTTTTTAATGAAAAATTTCGCACAAATGGACAAAATAAAAAACATCCACATGACGGTATGGATGTTTTTTATTTCTGATGTAATTAACTTTTTTATTTCGATTATGCCATCTTATTAACGGCAGCAGCTAAACGAGATACTTTTCTGGAAGCATTGTTTTTGTGATATACTCCCTTGGAAGCAGCTGAATTAATTTCGCTTGTAGCAGCAACTAATGCAACAGAAGCAGCAGCCTTATCACCAGCTTCAACAGCAGCATTTACTTTCTTAATAGCTGTTTTAACGCCGGACTTGATAGCCTTATTTCTTTCAGTTCTTACCTGAGCAACAACGATTCTCTTCTTTGCAGATTTGATATTAGCCAAGATCTACACCTCCATTTTCCAAATGATTGATTGTAAGAAAATGTTCCATTAAGGCCAGACACGGACGACCAATGTAAACATACTGTAATATTGTAAGATACACATTCCCAAATGTCAATACATATTCCTTGTTTTTTTGCAAAAAATAGTAAAAAAACAAGAAAGGCAAAAGAGGATATGAGTTATTTTCAGGCAAGAACGGACCTGGCTCTGGAAGCCAGGGAAAGCATCTCGGAAGCGGACGGTTCCCTGCACGGAGTCATAGCGGAAGAAACGGAAAAATCCGGCATGCACATCACCACGGTGAAGATTACCACAAAGAACGGTGCCAGGAGCATGGGAAAGCCCATGGGCAACTACGTGACCATAGAGGCGCCCGCTATGACGGAGCCGGATGAGGACTGCCACCGGGAAATTGCCAATGCCATCGCGGAGGTCTTAAAACAGATTTTACCCATGGACGGCAGGGCGGAAAAGAGCGTTCTGATTGTGGGACTGGGCAACCGGGAGGTCATAGCGGATGCACTCGGTCCCCATGTGGTTGACCAGCTTTTCATCACACGCCATATGGTAAAGGAATACGGCATGGCGGCTTACGGAACGGAAAAGGTGAATGTGGTAAGTTGCATGGAGCCTGGCGTGACCGGCAGAACCGGTATGGAAGCCGCGGAAATCATAAAAGGTGTGGTGGAGCAGACAAAGCCCGACATGATGGTGGTGGTGGATGCTCTGGCAGCAAGGAATGTCAGGAGATTAAACCGCACCATCCAGATTACGGACACGGGTATTCATCCCGGTTCCGGCGTGGGCAACCACCGGAATGCCCTGACGGAAGAAAGCATGGGGATTCCGGTCATCGCCATCGGGATTCCCACGGTTGTGGATGCGGCGACCATTGTCTTAGATGCGCTGGAAAAAATGCTCTCGGAGGAAAGCGAGGCGGACAGGCGGAATTATCTTTCCGAGTGCCGGAATGCCTTTGCGGAGCTTCACAACATGTACGTTACCAGCAAGGACATCGATGCGGTCATAAAGCAGGTGAGCTTCATGGTGGCGGAGGGCATCAACATGGCACTGGAGAGAGGGTAACGCCCGGAAAATGCGGGCATGTAATCCCCTTTCCCCGCATATAATACCTATGGCTCTGCGGGAGAGAGTTATGTCCCGCAGGAATTGACTGATTTGCGGCAGGTAAGGCAAAGCCGGTTCGGGAGGGATGCTTTTGGCTTTCAGGAAAGAAGCGGGATACCGGAAAATACTGTCCTGTATGGGTCTGCTTTTGGTACTCGCCGTGATAGGCGGCAGCAAGGGAGGCATGTATTTTTATCTGCCTCTTTTTGCGTACGGAGCCGAAGGAAAAGAAGGACAGAAACAGGAAGAAAGGGAAACACAGCCGGCAGAGGTGATTTATTATATAGAAGCTTCCGGGGAAGAGGGCAGTGAGCCGGAGCAGGAAGAAAAAGAACATTTA
The DNA here is from genome assembly GCA_002432425.1 of Lachnospiraceae bacterium UBA5899. GTDB lineage: Bacteria > Bacillota > Clostridia > Lachnospirales > Lachnospiraceae > Acetatifactor. The sequence continues at coordinate 54,692 of DJEL01000029.1, read as the reverse complement.
AGCGCTTCCGGAGAGGTGTCCGGGCAGCTTACGGAGGCGGATGCTTCCATGGAGGAGCTGCTTTTACAGGAAAACAGTGCGGGCTTTTTTGTGCCGCCGCAAAAACAGGTGCAGTATGATTTCAGCCGCTATGCGGACTATGAAACCCTGCTAAGCAGCTTTTACACCATCGATGCCTATGCGCTGGCAGGCAACGATTTGTTTGATATAAACGATTTGCTGAACCGGGATATGAGCATGGAAAAGGATGCTTCCGCTCCGCAGATTTTGATTTACCACACTCATTCAAAGGAAGCCTTTGCAGACTCCGTGCCGGGGGAGAGAAGCGATACCATTGTGGGCGTGGGGGATGAGCTTACCCGGATACTGACGGAGGATTACGGCTACAACGTGCTGCACCATACGGCACAGTACGATACCGTAAGGGACGAGGCGTACGGCAATTCCCTGCCGGAAATCACAAAGCTTTTGGAGGAAAACCCGTCCATTCAGGTGGTGATTGACCTGCACCGGGATGCGGGCGGCGCAGATAGGGCGACCACGGTGGATGTGAACGGGAAAAAAACGGCAAGGTTCATGTTTTTTAACGGCATATCCAGAAGCCGCAAAAACGGCGATATTGCGTATTTATACAACCCGAACTTAAAGGGCAATCTGGCGTTTTCCTTTCAGATGCAGGCGTTTGCCGGGGAGTATTACCCGGGGCTGACCCGCAAGATTTACATAAAGCAGTACCGCTTCAACATGCACCTTAAGGAAAGAACCCTCTTAATCGAGCTGGGAGATGAAAACAACACCGTGCAGGAAGCAAAAAATGCCTGCTATCCGATAGCACACCTGTTAGACCTTGTACTATCGGGGCAGACACCTTAAAAGGCATATTAAAAAGCAAAAGAGAATACTCAGGCGTTGGCTTCCACCATACGGTAGCCGACGCCGATTTCCGTGAAAATAAATTCCGGCTGCGCGGGGTTTACCTCGATTTTACGGCGGATATTCGCCATATTCACACGGAGTATCTGGTTGTTGGAGTCAACGTAAGGGCCCCATATCTGCTCCATGATGTAGGAATAGGTAAGCACCTTGCCTGCGTTTTTGGAAAGCAGGGACAAGAGCTTAAATTCAATCTGGGTCAGATGCACAGGCTCTCCCTTTAAGGTCACCATATGCTTTTCATAGTCGATGGTTAAATCCCCGGCATGGTACTGCATGGTGGAAGGAGAAGCGGCGATGGCGGCGTGCCGCAGGGAAGTGCGGATACGGGCAAGAAGCTCCGAGCTGCCGAAGGGTTTTGTGATGTAATCGTCCGCACCCAGGTCGAGTGCTTCCACTTTATCCTGTTCCTTGCTGCGAGCGGAAATAACGATAATCGGTACCGCCGTCCAGGTGCGCAGCTTGGCAATGACATCCACACCGTCCATATCGGGAAGGCCTAAGTCCAAAAGAATGATTTCCGGACAAACGGAAGCAGCCAGGGACAGACCGGCTTCTCCGGTTACGGCGGAAACCACCCGGTAAGAGGCGGACTCCAAAATGGATGTAATGTAATGGCAGATGTTCTTTTCATCTTCAATAAGAAGAATGGTTGTCTTATGATTCAATTTTAAATTCCCCCTTTGGAAGAACAAAGCAGAAAGCTGCTCCGTTCTCATGATTTTTACAATAAATTTCCCCATGATGTGCTTTGATAATGGTCTTGCAGATGGATAAGCCGATACCCATGCCGCGTCGGCTGTCATAGGAATTCATGCCGCTGACGTCCCCGCCGTCAAACAGGGTGGGGAGTTTTTCCGGGGCGATGCCCTTACCGTAGTCCTTGATGCAGAAGGAAACCTTGTTTTCGGTAACGGAAACGGTAAAATCTATGGGGTCATTTGTCTCGGAATGGACAATGGCATTTTCAATCAGATTGATAATAACCTGTTCGATAAGAACGGGGTCCATGGGAATAAAGAGCATTTCTTCCGGTACGGAAGCGTGGATGCGGGCATCGGGAAAACGTTTTTTTACACGCTCCAAAGCTTCGGAAACCACTTCCTCCACGGGCTCGGGACGCGTGTTGATTAACAGGTTGTCACCCTGAATTCTGGTAACGGTGAGCAGATTTTCCACTAAGTTGAGAAGCCAGTTGGCATCGGACTGAATGGAGGAAATCAGCTCCTTTTTTTCGGAGTCCGTCATGGTGTCCGACTGTTCTAAATACAGGGAGCTGTTGCCGATGATGCCCGTTAAGGGTGTGCGCAAATCGTGGGAAACGGCACGCAGCAGATTGGCGCGCATCTTTTCTAACTCCGCCGCACGCAGCAGCGCTTCCCGTTCCATAATCACCTTCTGCTGCTTACGGAGCTGTGCCGTCAGGGTACAGGAAAGCAGGTTGATGACCAGCATGCAGGAGAAGATGAGCGGATAACCGGATAGGGTAAAATTCAGTTTATGATACGGGTAGGTAAACGCGTAGTTGATAAAAACAACACAGACGAGAGAACTGACGATGCTGTATACATAACCGTTGGTATGCATGGCAATGAGAATGAGCGCCATGGAATACACAAGATAAATGACGCCGTGGCTGCCGTCGTTGTTAGGCAGGAGGCGGTAAATGACAACGGAAACCGCTGTAAAAAGAATGAGAATTCCGATGGTAATCAGGATATTCGTGGGTACATTATGGTCTTTCATATAGGCATAGGGAGAAGCCTGCATTTTTTTCTTTTTTCCGAACATGACAAGTACCTTTCCAAGCGCCTCTGGCTTTTTCTATAAGGTTCTGTAAACATAATAAATCATTATATAGGATAATGCCACCTTTGTTCAACCATATGGGCATAAAGATTTCGTTAAAATTGAGAATAGCCGGGGAATGTGGTATAATAAGCGATAAAATGCAGTTGGAAAGGAAGTTTTTTCATGAATATCTTTTTTCTGTTTTTTTCATTCCTGCCCGCAGCGGTAAGCCTGCTTTTACAGGTGGCGGCAGCGGCGGTCTGGCAGATTTTTATAAGAGAAGGATTGGTGAAAAGCACCCGGGGCAGTGTGTTGTTTTACCATATTATCGGGCTGTGCGTGTTCGGATACTGGTATTTTGCCGTGAAGGGCACGGGGCTTAAGGAAACGGCAAAAAAAATAAAAGAAACCGGAAAAAATTGCAGTATTTTGACGGCCATCGGGATTTTTGTGTTAGGGATGCTTTTATGCGTCCTCGGCAACAGCATGGTGGGCGTGGAAAAGTATCTGTTCCCTTCTCTGGTGGAGCAGTACCAGCTCATGATGGAAAACGCCGGCATGGGGACTTCGGCTCTTACGGTGTTTGCCTCCGTGGCGGTGGCGCCCATAGGTGAGGAGCTTCTGTGCAGGGGACTTACCCTTCACTATACGAAAAAAGTTACGCCGTCCTTCCACATTGCCAATTTTTTACAGGCACTGATATTCGGACTGGTTCATTTTAATGTGATTCAGGGACTGTACGCCTTTGTAATCGGACTGTTTCTCGGCTATGTAAGAGAAAAGTACAATTCCCTTCTGCCGGCGATGCTTCTTCATTTTGCGGTGAATGCCTCTTCCCTGTTTTTGCTGGGAGGGCTGCTTAACCGGATACCGGATACCCCGGTTTCCTGGGCTGTCTGCTTTGTGCTTTCGCTGGCGGCGGCAGCGTGGGATATTCATAAATTCTTAAGATGACATTCCGCTGTGCCTGATATAGAATAAAGAAGAATTCAGAAAAAAGATACTTTTTTTGAAAGACACACTTTTGAAAGGATGGAAATAAAGTGAAAAGAAATTATGCGGAAAGAATTACGGTGGGCATTTTAAGCGCTGTGCTGGCAGTAGGAATGGCGGGCTGCGGAAAGACAGCCGCAAGCGACGGCAGCAGCACTACAAATGAGAGTACACCGGCGGGCAGCAAGGACGGCTACGTTTATCAGGCAGAGTGGCTTTCACAAAGCTCCCCGGACAATTCCGGCGACGGTTACAGCAGCACCGATTTACGCAATATCTCCGTAATTGATGATGTACTGTACTATGTCCGTTACGCCTATACGGATAACGGTTATACACAGGACTACTGTAGGGTGGATTTGAAAGATAACCCCGCAAAGGAAGAGATCCTGCTATCTCTTGCAGAAACCAAGTACGACAACAGTGCGGACGCCGATGTGGAAACTGCCGGCAGCACTACAGAAGAAGGAATCTCTGATACCGGTGCGGCAGCAGGCGATACCACGGAAGAGGGAAGCAACGACACAGGTGCAGCGGGCGATGCTGCGGACACAGGAGCGGCGGACGGCACCGAAGGCTATGAGATGCTGGACGGTGTCAGCACGGTGGTAGCCATTGATGCAGATACCCTTGTGGAAGTGGCAACCCGTACGCCGAATATAGAGCAGAACTGGGATGACCCCAACTTCGATTACGACAAATATTACAAAGAAGTGCAGGACAATACCCAGATGATTTTAAAGAAGCTGTCCACGGACGGCACCGAGATAGCGGAAGCGGATGTGACGGAACTGTTTAAGGGTCAGTACCTGTCATACAGCATGGCGGACGGAGAAGGCAACGTGTACCTGTCCGACAACAACAACATCTGGGTATTTGACAAGGACCTTGCCCTGACGGATACCATTCCTCTGGCAAGCGACGGCAATTTTGACGGCATGAACGCCATGGGCGTAACAAAGGACGGTCGTATTGCTATTCTGAAATACGGTACAAACGATATAGAACTTCATGTATACGATAAGGAAAAGAAATCCTTCGGAGATGCCTATGCGGGTATGCCTTCCAATATGTGGAACAGCGGTCTCAGCTTTACGGAGGACGGCTCCGTACTGTTAAACAATTCCGAAGGCGCTTACCTTTATGACATGGAGAGCCAGACGGCAACCCAGCTTGTAAAGTGGATGGACTGCGACCTGACTCCCGACTATGTAAGAAATATTTATGCCATGTCAGACGGCAATTTTGTTGTATTATATGAAGATTGGAATACCAATGAGCAGGATGTTATTGTATTGAAGAAGGTAGCGGCAGCCGATGTGGTACAGAAGCAGGTGGTTACCGTGGGAGTTCTGTATTCCAGCCAGAAGCTGCAGTCCGACATTGTAGCGTTTAACCAGAGTAACGACAAATACCGTGTGGAATTAAAAGACTATACTTCCGATATCGAATACACCACAGAAGATGACTACCAGAAGAACTACCAGAATGCCGTAACACAGATGAACAACGATATTGTGTCCGGAACACTGGATATGTTTGCGGCCGACTCCGTGGATATCGAAAACTTAATCAGCAAGGGAGCGGTGGAAGACTTAAACTCCTATCTGGAAGCTTCCACACAGATAAAGAAGAGCGACTTAATGGAAAATATTGTCAATGCCATTGAAGCGTCCGGTGTGCTATACTGTGTTCCTACCAGCTTTTCCATCAATACGCTGGTCGGCAGAACCGAAGATGTAGGCGAAAAGTCCGGCTGGACCATGGCGGATGTGAAAGCGCTCTGCGATAAGTATCCGGATGCGTCCCTGTTTGCCAATGCCACCAGAAGCACGGTATTGAACGCACTTTTAAGCTATGATTTTGACTCCTATGTGGACTGGGAAAACGGCGTCTGCCATTTTGACCAGGACGAATTCAAACAGTTATTGGAAATGGTAGCCAAGTATCCTTCCGACGAAGAGTTCGACTGGGAAAACGACTATGTGGCAGAACCCAAGGCTTTCCGCAACCATACGGCACTGCTGGCAACTATGTATATTTCCGAAGTGACGGACTATCAGGTAGAAGAGAAACTCTTTGACGCACCCATTACCGCCATCGGTTATCCGACTGACGGCACAAGAAGCGGCGTGGCGGCAAGCATCTCCGGCGGCGTCTGCATCAATACCGCATCTAAAAACAAGGATGCCTGCTGGGAATTCATTGAATACAGTGTGATGAATACCAACATAAATTCCATCTTTATGTACGGCTTCCCTACCCGCAAAGCGGATTTCGATGACCTGATTGAAAAGAAACTGGCAGAAAAGGATTCTTCCTACGGCTATTCCTGGGATGATGTGGAAATCACCGTGGAAGGAACCACACAGGAAGACGTGGATAAATTAAAAGACCTCATCAGCAGAATAGACGGCATTTCCGTAAACCAGCAGGACAGCAACCTGATGAACATTATTACGGAAGAGGCGGAGGCTTACTTCACAGGACAGAAATCCCTGGATGATGTTACAAGTATTATACAAAGCCGTGCTACCATCTACGTAAACGAAAACAAATAACGAGAAGTAAATTTTAGCAGGAGGGGCTTATGAAAGCCTTCAGGAAAAAGCAAAAAGACGAAGCGCAGCTTGCCATGGCAAAACGCGGCAGGGCTGAACGGAAAAAAGAGAAATCCAGCAAATGGATGAAAAGACAGAAGATAGGCTCGGGGGTATATCTTGCCCCCAGCCTTTTGGGTGTTTTATTATTTTACATACTGCCGTTTTTCGTGGTTATATTTTATTCGGTAGTGGATAACCCCATAAGCCGTCAGTTTGTGGGATTGGAAAACTTCACAAAGGTGGCAAAGAACGTTGCGTTCCAGACGGCGGTAAAGAATACGGCTACATTCTCAGTCGTTGCGGTACCGCTGGCGGTGGTTCTTTCCCTGATACTTGCCATGGTGCTGGATTTGAAGTTGCCGTTCCGTTCCCAGTTCCGTACCTTTTTCTTAAGCCCCATGATGGTACCGGTTGCCTCCATCGTTTTAATCTGGCAGGTGCTGTTCCATTACAACGGTGCCGTCAATGATGTGCTGCAGGCAATCGGTATCGGCAAGATTGACTGGATGAAATCCCAGTACGCACAGATCGTTGTCATTATCCTTTTTTTATGGAAAAACTTAGGCTACAACATGATTTTGTTCATGGCGGCTCTGGCGAGCATTCCCAGAGAGCTTATCGAAGTGGCGGAGCTTGAAAGCGCCAACCGGTGGCAGATTTTCTTCCACATTAAAATAAGGTATCTTTCCTCCACTATTTTGTTTGTAACGATTATGTCCCTCATCAACTCCTTTAAGGTGTTCAGAGAGGTTTACTTACTTACGGGAGACCACCCTTACGACTCCATATACATGCTGCAGCATTTCATGAACAATGCTTTTGCATCCCTTGATTACCAGAGGCTTTCCGCAGCGGCAATTCTCATGGCGGCAGTTATGATTGTAATCATAGGAATTTTGTTCCTGGTTGAAAATTACTTCGGAAAGGATGTGGAAGGATGAGTGAAGAAAAAATGCCTTCTCTTACACCCTTGGAGATTAAGGCAAAGAAAAGGTCGAAACGGAAAAAAGCTATTTACAACTTCCGAATCGGAATTGCAACCATTGTGGCAGCATTCTTTGCAATTTTGTTCTTACTGCCCATTGTACTGACCATAACCAATTCCTTTATGTCATCCTCGGAGATTTCCGCCAATTACGGCTCCGTATTTGCCACCAACGATAAAGGCGGCAAGGTTTACATATCGGAAAAGGTCAACTTAAAATTTATACCGGATATGGTGTCCTTCAGCCAGTATGCAACGGTACTGTTCAAGAGTCCGGAGTATCTCCTGAAGTTCTGGAACTCTGTTATACTGGTGGGCCCCATTGTATTTTTCCAGTTGTTTGTGGCGTGTTTAGCCTCATACGGTTTTACCAGGTACCGGGGGCGCATCCGGGAGATTATCTTTTTCTCCTACATTATCCTGATGCTGATGCCTTATCAGGTGACACTGGTGCCCAACTACCTGGTGTCCAACTGGCTGAACATTGTAAATACCTATTGGGCTATCTGGCTGCCGGGTATCTTTTCTCCTTTTGCCGTGTTCCTGCTGACCAAGTACATGCGCAGAATTCCGGTATCGGTGATGGAGGCGGCACAGATTGACGGAGCGGGCGAATGGCAGATATTCCGGAGAATATGCCTGCCGCTTTGTAAAGGATGTATCTGTTCTGCAGCAATTTTAGTGTTTATTGACTATTGGAATATGGTAGAGCAGCCGCTGATTTTACTTTCCGATGCGGAGACACATCCCTTATCCGTATTCTTAAGCAAGATTAATTCCGGGGAAATCGGTCTTGCCTTTGCCGTGGCAACGATTTACATGATTCCCAGCTTGTTAGTATTTTTATATGGCGAAGAGTATCTGGTAGACGGTATTACCTACCAGGGCGGAATAAAAGGTTAAACCAAGGAGGATTACCATGAACGAAAAAGCAGGAAAGAAAAGAGACTGGGTAAAAAATGCAGCGATTGTATTCTTGACAATCATGCTGATACTGACATTCTTTTCCAACACCATTATGAATTATTCTCTGCCGGAGGTCGCTATCCAGTACATCCAGTCCGGCACCATTACCTCTAAGGTACGCGGTACCGGTACGGTACAGAGCAGTTCCCTTTATAATGTAAAGGTAACGGAGAGCCGTAAAGTGACCAGCGTAGCGGTCAAGGTAGGAGATACCGTTGCGGAAGGCGATGTAATCTGCTATCTGGACGAAAAAGAAAGCACCGAGCTGCAGACGGCAAAAGATGCCCTGAAGGCAGCGCAGGTAGCCTACGATACCGCATTGTTATCCGGCAACCTGACCGTCTCCCAGATGCAGAACGGCGGTAAGAATTTCTCCGTGGACACTTACAAAAAACAGTTAATCAACGCACAGAACGCAATTACGGCGGCACAGCAGGAAATCGATGCGTACCAGCCGGATTACGATGCAGTAAAGAAAGCCAATGACGATGCGCAGACCGCCCTTACCACTGCCAACAACAACGTAGCCAATATCGAAGCATGGATGGGCTACCAGGATACCATCAGCAGCGGCAACGAAGCAGCCAAGGATAAACTCCAGAAACAGTATACGGAAGCCAAGCAGTTAGCTTTGGCGGCACAGAACAATGCCAATGTGGCAAGCGCTGCTTTTGCACAGGCAGAAGCAAGCATGAAGGTGCTTACCGATAAGCTGGATGCGGCAAAGGCGAGCGCAACCGAACTGGCGACCGACATTGGCGCCAACTTAAACTTAAACACCCTGTATGAAGCAGTGGTCACCGCACAGAACAACGTGGATGAACTCACCAAGAATTCCCAGAGCACCACCATTACCGCAGATGTAGCCGGTACCATTACCTCCGTTTCCGTAACCGCAGGCGAGCAGACATCTCCCGATACTCCCGTAGCAGTGATTCAGCCGGAAGGCAAGGGCTATACCTTAAGCTTCTCCGCAACGGCGGAGCAGGCAAGTAAAATTTCCGTGGGTGATCCGGCAGAACTTGTAAATTCCTGGTATTATTCCGATATTACGGCAACCGTGGCTTCCATCAAGCCAGACCCGCAGGACAGAAAGAGCAAGGTTATCACCTTTAACCTTTCCGGCGACCTGACGGAAGGACAGTCCTTAAGCTTACAGGTAGGACAGAAGAGCGCCAACTACGATTACATCGTTCCCAACAGTGCCATCCGTGAAGACAATAACGGTAAGTTTGTGCTGATTGTGGAAAGCAAGAGCAGCCCTCTCGGCACCAGATATTATGCAACCCGTTATGATGTGCAGGTACTGGCAAGCGACGATACCCAGACAGCCATAAGCGGCGGCTTCTACGGTTACGAAAGTGTCATTACCACTTCCACCAAGCCGGTTGAGGCAGGTAAGTTAGTACGTCTGCCGGATTAATGCAGAGTCCTTCTGAAAGGAAAGAAAGCCATGAAAAAAATCAAATTACAAATGTCCCGTAAGCAGCTTATATGGGGCATTACCGCACTGGTGAGTTTGATAATAGGTCTTATCCTCGCGGGACTGCGCACCCATATGACAGACGGACTTCTGACACAGAAAATGGCGGACAGATGGTCAAACGTCAGCAAATCGGCACAAATCAGCTGCTTTTTTGCAGAGTCCGCACAGATTACGGAAGAGACCTTGCAGCAGTTTGAATACAATCTGAACAAGGGACTGGAGGAAGCTTCCATTGTCAGCGAATCCGAAAACGAGGGAGCCAGACTCTGGGCGGATGCTTACAGTGCCAAGGGTACGGTGACCCTGGAAAGCGACAGGGCAAAAGTGGATGTGACGGCAGTCGGAATTGGCGGTGATTTCTTCCTGTTCCACCCGGTTACCTTAAAAAGCGGAGCCTATTTTTCGGGAAATGACCTGATGCAGGATCATATTCTGATTGATGAGCAGGCAGCCTGGCAGTTGTTCGGATCTAATGATGTAGCCGGCCAGATTGTTTATATCGGAGGAGTTCCCCATGTGATAGCCGGCGTTACCAAAAGGGAAGAGGGAAGGATGGAGGAAGCCGCCGGACTTTCCGCCTCCATTGCCTATGTATCTTATCAGACCTTAAGCCAGTACGGCGTAGATTACGGCATTAACTGCTATGAAGTGGTAATGCCCAACCCCGTTAAGGGATATGCCAAACAGTTTGTGGGTGAAAAAATAGGGGCTACGGAAAACGATGTGGAAGTTCTGGAAAACACCACACGCTTTGATTTCTTAAACCTGTTAAAACAGCTCACCCAGTTCGGAACCCGTTCCATGAGCAGCAAAGCCATTATTTATCCTTACTGGGAAAATATGGCAAGAGGGTATGAAGACATTGCCCTTCTGCTTCTGGTATTTGAATTGTTATTTATTTTGTATCCTGCCATTTTTACACTGGTTGTGATAATTCTTGCCTGGAAGCATAAAAAGTGGACGGCAGGAAGCGTTTGGAAATCTCTTTGCAATTTCTTTTATAACCTGAGGTCGAAGCGCAAGCAGAAACGGAAAGAGAAAAAAACAAAGAAAGAACAGGAGATTCTGAAAGAAGGAGGAGAAGAATTATGAAAAAAGGAAAGAAAATCTTAGGCCTGTTACTATGCACAGCCATGACCGTAAGCCTTGCAGCCTGCGGAAAAAACAGTAGCGGTAACGGCACAAACGGCGGCGGAAGCACTGTAAACGGCAGCGGAAACGATGCGGCAAAGCAGGGCGTTTATAAAGAAGAACCACTGAATGTGGAAGGTCTTCCCGCTGACAGTTCTATTAACGATGTCGTGCTGCTCAACGGCAAGCTGTATATGCTTGTTCAGGAATACCGTTATGATGACATGCAGGGCATGGTGATTAAACTGGTAACCGCCAACGAAGACGGCAGCAATGCGGAAACAAAAGAAATTTACAATAACCTGACTCCCAATCCGGATTACAATACGGATGGCAACGGAGAAGACGGCGGAGACGGTGACGGGGACAACGGCGCAGTACCGCTTACTGAGGATGCAGCCATTGATACCGCACGTGTAAGCACCCAGCCGGCAGTAGTGGATACACCGG
>DJEL01000029.1:0-43301 GCA_002432425.1 Lachnospiraceae bacterium UBA5899 | reverse complement strand
CGGATGCAGCTGTACCGGAGGACAATACCGAAGAGTCCGATGGAGAAGAAGCCGTGACCGACGAACCTGTTGCAGACGAACCTTCCGGAGATACCTACGACAATTCTTATATTTCCAATACCGTGTTCTGTGACGGCGGTATTTTCTTGCTGGTGGAAAGCTCCAAGACCGATGCCGACGGCAATTATACAAGTAAGGTGGATTTATATGCTTATAATTTAGACGGTACCGAAAAGTACAATAAAGAGCTGTTTGTAAATGAAGGGGACAATTACCAGTATTTAAATCAGCTGGCCGGAAGCAAGGACGGCGAATTCGCCGGAGTTTCCGACAGTGAACTGTTTCTCTTTGATACAGAAGGAAACGAAACAGGAAGAGTGGAAATAGACACCAGCAACGGTTGGATGAACAACATGTTCTTTGACAAGAACGGGGATATTAACCTGTTTATGGTAAACAACGATTACACCAAGCTGAATCTGTATAAGTACGACAAGACCGGTAAGCAGATTGGAGAGCCCGTTGAGGTATGCTCCAAGCTCCTTAATTACAGCATCAACCTCGGTGTGAATTATGATATTTTTGTAACGGATAATCAGGGTGCGTACGGCTACAACATCGGGGACAGCGACCTGACCATGCTGTTCAGCTACATCAACTCCGATATCAACAGCAATGATGTCAACAGCCTGTATGAAATTGATGAGAACCGTATTCTCATGACCTATTATTCCAGTGATGACGGAAACAACAAACTGGCGATTTTAACCCATGTGGATCCGAAGGATGTACCGGATAAGCAGACACTGGTACTCGGTTGCTATTATCTGGAATGGGATCTGAGGGAAAGAATTGTGAATTTCAATAAGAGCAACGACAATTACCGCATTACGGTTACGGATTACTCCCAGTATAACACCGGAGATGACTACACAGCCGGCTATACCCAGTTAAACAACGATATTTTAGCCGGAAAGATGCCGGATATGCTGGCACTCAACAGCACCAGTGATATTCCGGTAGATTCTTACATTTCCAAGGGGCTGTTCGCAGATCTCAGCGAAATGATTAAGAACGATTCCGAACTGAACTATGATGATTATTTAAGCAATGTGTTTGAAGCTTACATGCATGACGGCAAGCTTTATACTCTGGTTCCGAAATTTACGGTGAATACCGTTATGGGTAAGACCTCGATTGTAGGTGACAAAGAGGGATGGACCATGGAGGACTTAAAGGCTCTTATGGAAAAATATCCGGATGCCAGCGTATTCGGTGATACCACCACCAGAGGCGAACTTTTATGGATGCTTATGATGTACTCCGGTTCCCAGTTTGTGGACAGAGAAACCGGTAAATGTTCCTTTGATTCCCAGGAATTTGTAGACCTGTTAGAGTTTACAAAACAGTTCCCGGAGGAATTTGATTATGATTCCCTTCCCGATGATTACTGGCAGAATTCCCAGAAAGCCTACAGGGACGGCAAGATTTTGCTGATGAGCACCAATATTTCCGACATGGAAAGCTATATCAGCAACAGAGGCCTGTTCGGAGAACCGGTTACCCTGATTGGCTTCCCGGCAAAGGAAGGAAACGGTGCGGTTATCAATGCAAACAGTGTATATTTGATTTCCGCCAAGTCCAAGAATCAGGATGCAGCATGGCAGTTCTTACGTTACTACTTAACGGATGAGTATCAGAAGGACGGCAACGACTCCTGGAGTCTTCCCATCAAGAAGGATGCCCTGAAGGAGAAAATCAACAAGGGTACGGAAAGACCTTACTGGACCGATGCCGACGGCAACAAAGAGTACTACGATTACACTGCATGGTTTGGTGATGAAGATGTGGTATTGGATCCCTTAACCCAGGAAGAAGCCGATCACTTATACGATTACATCAGCTCTGTAACCCAGGTGTATTACAGCGATGATTCCTTAAGTAATATCATTACGGAAGAGTCCGCCGCATTCTTTGCGGGACAGAAGAGTGCACAGGATGTGGCAGACATCATCCAGAGCCGTGCACAGATTTACATTAACGAAAGCAGATAACAGCGATTAAGAAAAAAGCAGACACGAAAGTGCCTGCTTTTTTTGTGAAACGGTTCCCGGTTGACATTGCGCATCTTTTTATATACTATTTAATTATAATAAATGATATATGTCAATACCGACAATGAATGTATTAAGAAGAACAATGAGGAAGGGAGCCGGCTTTCAATGAAAAAATATAGTATATCCATCCTGTTATGCATAGCAGCTACGTTGTTAAGTGCCTGTTCTGCAAAAAAGATATATGAGTCCGAGAAGATGAATGCTTATGAAAGGACGGAATGTTTTCTGACAATGGAATATGCGGATACCCGTATTGATGCATTGGAAAGTACGGACGAAAAAGCACTTTATTGCGAGTCGAGATTTGAAGATATAGACGGAATTACTACTTATGTGGTCAAAAACACCTATGAATATGATTACGAAACCGGAAAAGCAGAAAAAATAGAGTCTTTTACAGCCGAAAATTATTCCCCTTTTTATGTACCGGGAGGGAAAATACTGGAACTGGATATTGACAAAAATCTGTATGTCCTGGATGAACAGCGGCAGCTCATAACAAAGGTTAATTTAACAGAGTTGACATTTCCCAATCAGGCTTCTGGGAAAAGCAGTATAAATTATATTTTTGATATTAAAAGTGATGGAAACTATGTATATGTAAACGGACAAAATAATGATGGCCAGGGAATTGTTCTTGTGCTGAACCTGGACTTACAAGGAAAGGCATTTTTTTTAGCAGACAGCGGCTGGACACTTGTTCCGATGCGGGAAAATAAGGTAAAGCTGGTGGACAATAAAGATGGTTCTCTATATGGATATAAAGAGGAACGGAATAAACTGGACAAAGAAGGAAAGCTTCCGAAAAATGTGATGGACTTTTCCGTAACCAGAGGATTTTGTCCGGGAAATGCCGAATATGATTATTTTTATTATACCCAAGGTTACAAGAATGAGGACAACGGTATCAGAGAAGATTACCTGATTGGGGTAAAGGGCGGCAGACAGGAAAAGATATTTGATTTTACTGCCATGGGAATTGCTGATTGTTATGTAATGAATATTACACCGGACACACAGGAAGGCTTTTATGTATGGGCTATAGCATCGGAGGAGAAAACGGTTCTGTATCATTTTACACCCAGTGAGACTGTTGGAGATTATTCCGGAAAAGCCGGGAAAGTCTGCTGTAAAATAGGCAGTCTGTGGCCTGCGAGTGGTTTGCACATAGAGGAATTTAATAATCAGTCGGAGGACTACTATTTTGAAATGGTCGTCTATGGGGATATGTATGAGGACAGAGATATCGCCATTACGCATCTGTTCTTGGACTGCCAGGATGGCAAGTTAGATGGTATTCTTCTGGATGATATAGAGGATGAACTTGTGAAAAATGACGCCCTGTATGATTTGGAAAATTATTTTGCACAGAGTAAGGTGGTTTCCAAGGACTGTTTTATCACGCACTATCTGGAAAGTGTGACGGATGAAAAGGGCAGGATATACGCCCTCTACCCCGATTTTAAGGCATTTGGCTATGCCTATGACAAAGAAATTGATTTTTCCGACCTTATGCAGTATGAAAGCCTGTGCGGAGAGAGTAATTCCTTCTTGTCCACACAGGGAGCAGGCGTAGATTTGGCATGGCTGTTAGAGTATTCCGGCAACCGGATTGTCGATGAAGAAAATAAGGAAATCCATGTAAAAGAGGAAGCATTCCGTTCCATGCTGCAGTTCTTAAAAATACAGAGTACCGACCAACATAAAAACTTTGACCCGGTTATGCAGTATTGTGAAGGGGAGTCTTGCGCTACAAGAGCATACTTATCAGAACCCAGCGATTATCTGTATTTTAATGAGCTGTTTCATAAAAATGCCGTATTCAGCAACGTGGGAGCGGACGGACTGATAATCGGAAGCAGGGAAGGTCTTCTCGGGGTATGCAGCAAATCGGAGAACAAAGAGGCTCTCTTTGCCCTGTATGATTTCCTGTATGAACCGGAAAATTATCACAACTTTTTCTCCTGGGGAATGATTATGCCGGTTATCAGGGAAGAATATGAACTCAGAAAAGACTATTTCCTTGCCACAGAAGCCTATGAAGACAAGTACGGAAAGTATAACAGAAAGTATGATTTCCAGATTGGCATGGGAGCGGCGGAAGTGATTATTCCGGTCGGCTCCATTTCCGAGGAGGAGGCGGAAGCGGCGGTAACGGCTTTACAGGAAGTAAAATACGTGAAACCCATGAAAGCAGCCTATGAGAATATCATTCTGGAAGAAGCGGAAGCCTATTTTACCGGCAATCAGGACCTGGACAGGACGTGTGATAACATGGAAAACCGGCTGCGACTTGCGTTGGAAGAAAATAAGGACTAAGGCAATAAGAAAACAAAATGTGCAGAATACAAAAAGTAACAGATAAACAAAATGCAATAAAAAATCCCCGGCAGACCAGTTCTGCCGGGGATTTTTGTGTAGATATGAGATTTACACTGCAAACTGTGCCATATACAGGTCGTAGTAGGCGCCTTTCTTGGCAAGCAGTTCTTTGGCGGTTCCCTGTTCCATGATGCCGCCTTCATCGATGACGAAGATGCGGTCAGCCTTCTGGATGGTGGAGAGGCGGTGGGCAATGACAAAGGAAGTTCTTCCCTTAAGCAGTGTCTCGATGCCTTTCTGCACCAGAAGCTCGGTTTTTGTATCGATGCTGGACGTTGCTTCATCCAGGATAAGAATACCGGGCATGGATACGAAGGTACGGGCAAATGCCAGAAGCTGTTTCTGACCGACGGAGAGTCCGCCGCCGCGTTCGCTTAGCTTGGTGTCGTAACCGTCCTTTAACTTCATGATGAAGTCATGGGCGCCGACTGCCTTGGCAGCCTGAATGATTTCTTCTTCCGTGGCATCTAACTTTCCGTAGCGGATATTTTCCTTTACCGTGCCGGAGAAGAGAAAATTGTCCTGGGTCATTATGCCCATGTGGCTCCTTAAGCTGTGAAGCGTCATGTCCTTTACATTCAAACCGTCGATTTTCACTTCCCCTTCCGTTGCATCATAGAAACGGCTGATTAAGTTGACGATCGTGGTTTTGCCGGCGCCGGTGGGACCTACAAGGGCAATGGTTTCACCGGGCTTAATCGAAAAGGAAACATCCTTTAACACCTTCACATCGGGCGCATCCGTATAGGCAAAGGAAACATGGTCGAAGGTTACGGCGCCGGTGATGCCGGAAATATCCACGGCATCCGGACTGTTTTTGATTTCGGGTTCCGTGTCCAGCACCTCGAAAATACGTTCCGCTGCGGCAATATTGGTAATTAACTGGTTGTAGAAACTGCTCAAATTGGCAATGGGGCTCCAGAACATACCGATATAGTAGCCGAAGGAGATTAAAAGTCCCACGCTGGCGCTGCCGGGCAGCAACACCAGTCCCACATAATAAAGAGCAATGGTTCCCACACTCCAGCAGATATCAATGATGGAGCCGAAGCTGTCGTTTAACCGGACAGCTCTCTTGAAAGCGGATAAATGCTCCTTCACCAGTACGGAGAAGGTTTTTTTCGTTTCTTCCTCCGCCGTAAAGCTCTGGATGATGCGGATACCCGAGATGTCCTCGTGAATGAACGCATTCAGGTTGGAAGCTTTTTTCCGGAAAATACGCCAGCGCTTGTGGGAGAAAAGCTGGATAACCGTAAGCCCGATGATTAACACCGGAAGGGTGGAAAGGCTTGCAAGCGCAAGCAGGGGACTTTTTACCAGCATAATCACGACAACGCTTGCCACCGTAATAAAGTCGGGTATGAGGGTGGTAACACTGTTATTCAGCACGTCCTTTAAGGAATTGATATCGCCGATGATACGGGAGAGTATCTTGCCGGTGGGACGGCTGTCAAAAAAGTGAAAATCCAGTGTCTGGATATGGGTGTAAAGTTCCTGACGGATGGTTAAAAGTACCTGGTTGCACACCTTTGCCATGATATACATACGCAATTTTACCAGCAGTATCATAATGATATTTAAGGCGGCTGCAAATACAATCAGTCCAATCAGACCCTTTAAGTTGCCTTTGCCGATGTAGTCGTCAATGGCAGCTTCCATGATAAGCGGGTTTAATAAAGATACCCCCACACAGAACGCCATAATGAGAAGTACGCCGACAATTTCTTTTTTATAGGCAAGTAAGTAGGAGAACAGACGAAGCAGGGTGGCGCTTTTCTTTACATGGCTGGTCTGTTCGTCTTCTTTATAAGAATTAAATGCCATAAGCTGCATCCTCCGTTTCCGGTAATAAATCACCGTACTGAGACTGGTAAGCTTCGTAGTACAGACCCTTCTTAGCCAAAAGCTCTTCGTGGGTGCCGCGCTCCTGTATCTTACCGTTTTCAAGGAAAAGTATCTCATCCGCATGCCGGACGGCGCTGATGCGGTGAGCAATAATAATTTTTGTGGTATCCGTTAACGTCTTTAACGTTTTCTGGATTTCGTGCTCCGTTTCCATGTCGAGAGCGGAAGTGGAGTCGTCCATAATTAAAATGGGGTTCTTCTTGGCAAGCGCACGGGCAATGCTGATACGCTGTTTCTGTCCGCCGGAAAGTCCCACACCGCGTTCGCCGATAACGGTATCGTAACCGTCCTCTAATTTTTCGATAAACTCGCTGGCGGAAGCGGCGGAAGATGCCTCCCTTACCACATCGGGTGTAATGCTGTCTTTTTTACCCAGACGCACATTTTCGTCGATGGTATCGGAAAAGAGGAACGCATCCTGCATAACGGCGGAAATGCTGCTGCGCACCTGCTTTAAGGTAAGCTCGCGGATATCCACATCGTCTAAGGAAATGCTGCCGTCGCTGCAGTCATACATACGCTGCATAAGCTGCACGATGGAAGATTTGCCGGAGCCGGTGGCACCCATGATGCCAAGAGTGTGTCCGGCTTCCACGGTAAAGCTGATATCGGACAATACCGTTTTTTCCTCCCTTACAAAGCTGACGTGGGAGAAGGAAAGCTTTCCTTTTACCCCGGGCAGTACAACCGGATTTTCCGGATTTTTAATGGTGGGCGTTTCCGCATAGAGCTTCCGTATCTTTTTATTGGAAGCAACGGCAGAAGATAAGCTGTTGGTCAGCCAGCCCAGCATTTCCATGGGCCACACGATATTGGTGGAGTACTGGATAAAGGCACCCAGGTCACCTAAGGTAAAGCTGCCGTCCTTCTGGTTTAAGTACAGAATACCGCCGAAGAGTAAAACAAACAGCGGCAGGATTTTGCTGACTAAGGAAAACAGCGGGTGGTACTTTACAAAAATTTTGGACTGCTGCATGTTTAATTCATAGTAGCGGGTGTTGTGGGAAAGGAATTTGTTTATTTCAAAATCCTCTCTGGCAAAAGCCCGCACGGTGCGCACACCGGTCAGGTTTTCTTCCGCAACGGTATTTAATTCCGCATTTTCCTCACTGATGGCTTCGTATACGCTGTCCAGCTTCTTTTCCAGATAAATAGCGAGGCAGGCGCACAAAATCATGCAGACGATGGGAATTAACGCTAACTTCCAGTTGATGCGTATCATACAGAATAAAATCAGGGATGTGTGTACGGCAACCTCAATCAGGAGCATTCCCACATAGGAAATACCGTCCCAGATGCGGTCTACATCATCCTTGATACGGCTCATCAGCTCGCCGGTGCCGGTCCTGTCAAAGAAATCGGCGGAAAGGCTCTGGATGTGGTCGAACAGCTCCTTACGCATATTGGAAGCGATGGTGGCACCGGTCACGTCGAAGGTGTATTCCTTGATGTAGCCGAAGATAAAACGGCCGATACCGATAGCTAAAAAGCCAAGGAGAATACCTTTCAGGGCGGCAAGGTTGCCGTTCCCGATAACGTCATCGATGATGCGTTTGGTAAGCTCCGGTGAAAGCATATCCAGTCCGACATGGATAACAAGGGCAAGAGTGGCCAAAAGATAAGCCGGCAGATGCTCTCTGATATGCGTTGACAGTTTCTTCATTGTTTCTTTCTCCTCCTTTTTAATCCCCTCGGAAAGACGGCTGCGGCGGTGTATCCACAGACACAAAAAAAGCCTGCGGAAGAAACCGCAGGCAAATTTACAAACCGGAGTGCCGAAAGCTTAATTCAAAAGTATAAGCTTGCAAAAGCACTTGCTGTCAGATATCAGCAATTCATAAGTCTTTCTGAGGTAACTGCGAAAATAGTCGTTGTTAAGATTTTGTTATCTGTCATGTTGTTTACGAAATTAATCATTTCGGTTACCTCCTTCTTTTTATATTTTGACATTAACTTGTTTGACTATACGCCTTTTTTAAGAAGCTGTCAAGTGTACTTTTCATCTATCTGAATAATCGGGTAAAAATTTTTGCCCATGGACTGTATTTTTTCGCTTAAAAGCTGTTTTAACTCCTCGTCGGAGAGGGGAAAACGGTAGGGCTTTACCACATCGAAAATGATATTGGTGTGGGTGGGCCCCTTTACCGTGCGGAAATCGTGCAGGGTCAGAACCGGGTCGATATTTCTCAAAATACCGCAGACCTTTTCTTTCAGGGCATTGACCTCCGGGTCATGGATACAGATGGGGTCCATATGAATGACCGCCTCGCAGTGCAGTTCTTTTTTCAGTTTTCGTTCGATGTTGTCGATGGTGTCGTGCAGGGCAAGGATATCCCCATCGGCGGGTACTTCTGCGTGCAGGGAAATGATGACGCGGCCGGGACCGTAATTATGTACCATTAAATCATGGAACCCTAAAATGTCCTCGGAGGAATAGACGATTTCGCCAATCCTTTTGACAAATTCCGGGTCGGGAGCTTCGCCAAGCAGCGGATTGATGGTATCCCTTGCGGCGGAAAGACCTGTCGTGAAAATAAAGATGCCCACCAAAATGCCGCACCAGCCGTCCAGATCGATGTGGGCGTAGCGGGAAAGCAGGGTGGTAAAAAGCACGGCGGAGGTTGCCACCATATCACTTAGGCTGTCCTTTGCAGTTGCCATCATGGCTTCACTGTGTATTTTTCTGCTGATGCTTCTGTTATATAAGTACATATAGCCCTTCACCAGAATGGAAAGCAGCAGACAGAGGATGATCAGAGGATGAAAAGCAGTTTCCACCGGGTGGAGCAGTTTTTCCACAGAGCCTTTTAAGAGCTCAAATGCCATGATCAAAATGGCGGCGGCAACCGCAAGACCGGACAGGTATTCGATTCTGCCGTGTCCGTAAGGGTGGTCGGGGTCGGGCTTCTGTCCGGCTAACTTGAATCCAATCAGTGTAATGACGGAGGAAGCCGCATCGGATAAGTTGTTGAAGGCATCCGCCGTAATGGCAATGGAGTGGCTTACGGAACCGGCAAGGAACTTCCCGGCAAATAAAAGCAGGTTAAAGAAAATGCCGACCGCGCCGCTTAAAATACCGTAGCGCTGTCTGACTTCGGGAGAGGAAGTGTCCTCCCGGTTTTTGATAAAAATTTTAGACAGCAGAGTTATCATGAGAAAATCCCCTTTTTGTAAAAGTATATTTCATCTATTTTATGTCAATGGCCTAAAAAAAACAATTCTTTTCTTGCATGTTTTGCAAAGAAAAGGTATAATTTTTGCGATGTAAATATCAAATAAATAACAATCAGAAAAGAGGAGTAAGCATATCATGAGTAAAAAAACGGTTGTATTAATGATTTTAGACGGCTATGGCCTGAATGATAATAAGAACGGCAATGCCATTGCCATGGCAAATACCCCTGTAATGGACAAGCTGATGGCGGAAAATCCTTTTGTAAAGGGACTGGCAAGCGGTATGGCGGTAGGCCTTCCCGAAGGACAGATGGGCAACTCCGAAGTCGGCCATATGAATATGGGTGCGGGACGTATCGTATATCAGGAACTGACCCGTATCACCAAGGAAATCCAGGACGGCGATTTCTTTGAAAATCCGGCGCTCTTAAAGGCTATGGAGAACTGTAAGAAGAACCATTCCGCCCTGCACTGCATGGGACTTCTTTCCGACGGCGGTGTGCACAGCCACATTACCCATTTATACGGACTTCTGGATATGGCAAAGAAAAATGGCATCGAAGAAGTGTATGTACACTGCTTCTTAGACGGCAGAGATACCCCTCCCACAAGCGGCAAGGAGTTCTTAGAGGCGCTGCAGAAGGAACTGGATAACAAGGGCGTCGGCAAAATCGCTTCCATCATGGGCCGTTACTACGCAATGGACAGAGACAACAATTACGACAGAGTAAAGCTTGCGTATGACGCCATGGTAAAGGGCGAGGGCGTACAGGCAGAGTGCCCGTTCTGCGCCATCAAGGATTCTTATGATAAGGATGTAACCGATGAGTTCGTAATACCTGCTGTTGTGGCAAAAGACGGCAAGGCAATCGGCACCGTAAAGGACCACGACTCCGTTGTATTCTTCAACTTCCGTCCTGACAGAGCAAGAGAAATTTCCAGAGCGTTCTGTGAAGATACCTTTGACAAGTTTGAAAGAGGAGACAGAAAGGATATCGTATTCGTAGCCTTTACCGATTACGATCCAACTATCCCCAATAAGGAAGTGGCATTCCACAAGGTAGCCATTACCAATACCTTCGGCGAATACCTTGCCGCGCACAAGATGACTCAGGCACGTATTGCCGAAACTGAAAAATATGCACACGTAACCTTCTTCTTTAACGGCGGTGTAGAGCAGCCCAACGAAGGCGAGGACAGAATTTTAGTACATTCTCCCAAGGTTGCAACCTATGATTTAAAGCCGGAAATGAGCGCTTACGAAGTATGCGACAAGCTGACAGGCGCCATCAGAAGCGGCAGATATGATGTCATTATCATTAACTTTGCAAATCCCGATATGGTAGGTCATACCGGCGTCATTCCCGCAGCCGTAAAGGCAATTGAAGTAGTGGATGAATGTGTTGGAAAGGCAGTTGCCGCAATAGACGATATGGACGGCGTGCTCTTTATCTGCGCAGACCACGGAAATGCAGAGCAGATGATTGACTATGAAACCGGTGAACCTTACACCGCTCATACCACCAATCCGGTTCCTTTTATTCTGTATAACTATGACAAGTCCTATACCCTGAGAGAGGGCGGCTGTCTGGCAGACATTGTTCCCACCCTGATTGAGGTTATGGGTATGGAACAGCCGAAGGAAATGACCGGAAAATCTCTTCTTATTAAAAAATAAAATAAGAAATTACAACCGTTCTGCGTGACAGACGGGTAATAAATCACAGAAAACGTGGCATACTGACTAAAAAAGGAGGTATGCCATGATTTCGTTTAAAAAGATAATCGAAGTGCACGGAAGGGAAATCTTAGACTCCAGAGGAAACCCCACCGTGGAAACAGAAGTAGTGGTAGAAGATGTGGAAACAGGATGCCGTTATATGGGACACGCATCCGTACCGTCGGGCGCAAGTACCGGACGGTTTGAGGCAGTGGAATTAAGGGACGGCGAAGAGCGGTATTTCGGTCTTGGTGTGGAGCATGCAGTGCAGAACATCAATGAGAAAATAAAGCCGCTTTTAATCGGTAAGAACGTACTGGATCAGAGTGAGATAGACCGCCTGCTCATTGCGGCGGACGGCACGGATAACAAGGCAAACTTAGGAGCCAATGCCACATTGGGCGTATCCATGGCATGCGCCAGGGCGGCAGCTGCTTCCCTGAAACTTCCTCTGTACCGGTATCTCGGCGGCAGCCGTACCATTTTAATGCCCACCCCCATGATGAATATCTTAAATGGCGGAAAGCATGCTGCCAACACGGTGGACTTTCAGGAGTTTATGATTGCGCCGGTGAGCGCACAAAGCCTTAAAGAAGCCTTGCGCATGTGTGCGGAAATTTACCATAATTTAAAAGGCATCATTACCGGAAAAGGACTTTCCGCGGGTATCGGGGATGAAGGCGGCTTTGCACCCGACCTGCCCGATGCAGAAGCGGCGTTAGACCTTTTGGTGGAAGCCATCAAGGCCTCCGGTTATGAACCGGGCGCGGATGTGCAGATTGCCATAGACGTGGCAAGCAGCGAGCTTTATCAGGAAAAGACCGGCATGTACCATTTCCCCGGCGAGAGTAAACAGAAGGGGGCGGAAATCATCCGGGATGCCGCAGAGATGATTGTGTATTATGAAAGACTTCTGGATAAATATCCCATTTTCTCCATAGAGGACGGTCTGGCGGAGGACGACTGGGAAGGCTTCCGTACCATGACGGAGCGCATCGGCAGACGGGTGCAGCTTGTGGGCGACGATTTGTTTGTTACCAACGTAAAACGCCTGGATGCCGGCATCAAGCTGAACGCAGCCAATGCGATTTTGGTAAAGGTAAACCAGATTGGCACACTTTCGGAAGCATTTGATGCGGTGGATATGGCGATGCGAAACGGCTACCGCGCCGTGATTTCCCACCGTTCCGGCGAAACGGAGGATAGCATCATTGCGGATATTGCCGTTGCCTTAAATGCCGGACAGATTAAAACGGGCGCCCCGTGCCGCTCCGACCGTGTGGCGAAGTACAACCGGCTTCTGCAGATAGAAGAGGAAGTGGGCGCATCGGCGGTCTACGGTGTGCTGGCAAAATAAATATACGTAAAATGCCGGAAAGAACGGCTTTGGCAGACTGCGGACAGGCAGTCTGCTAAATTTTTGTCAAATAAATAAAAAAGAATAATTATACCTAAATATATGATAATATAAAACGGATAACAACATATGTGAATATATTGCAGAAAAACCAAGAAAAATATACATTTGAAAAACTGAAATCCGCATACAGGATTTATATGGAAACGAAAAGATACTTGATTTTTCCCAGTGAAAATGCTATTCTACTACATGTTAGATGAAAATCTATTACGGATAAACCATAATGGAGTGGGTAATAAAGGTTACCTGCTTTTTTTGTGAAAAGACAAATTCCGAAAGGCAGTGGCAGATGCTCAGAAACAAATACGCGAAGGACTACCGGATAGAGGCATATGACGGAGCAAAGGGAAAGCTGAAAGAGAAAGCGGTTTATATCGGTCCTCTTTATTGCTTTATCGATGTACAGCAGTTAAGAGTTCTTGCCCTGCGGGAGAGTGTCCTGGCGCTTATAAGCATGGTGCTTTTGCTTTTCAGTCTTTGGAATTACAGCGCCGTTACCAGACAGATTTATGTGACGGTGCCCATGCTCGGATTATTTGCGGTGGTATATCTGTTCTTTTCATCGGCAATGAGTCTTTTGAAACTCACCGCACAGTCTTCTTTTAAAAGAGAAGAGAAGGAAAAAAGCTTTGACAGGGCAAAAGGAAGCAGCATTGCCGGCATCATCGTATCGGCGCTCGGCTTTCTGGCGGCGCTTGTCTATGGTATAAAAGTATCCTTCTGCTTTTCTTTCTGGGATTTCTTTTATCTCGTTTCCATGGGGCTGCAGATTTTGCTTTTTGCTGCAGGTTTTTTCTTTATAAGAGGCATACAGGTGACGAAAATCAAAAATCCGGAAGCGGACAGAAAAGAGGAGACTGTTTAATCACGATATCGGCAGCACAGGCTGTTTGATATAAACAGGGAATACCCGTGAGGGATTCCACTATTATCACATAAGGAGGATAAAGTTATGAAAAAAAGTTTCTTGAAGAAGCTCTCTCTCGGCTTAGCGGCTGTTATGACTGTAGCTTCCCTCAGTGCCTGCGGTAAAGACAATACTTCTACCGGCGGCGCTAACACAGAAACAGGCGCTTCTGAATCTACAGAAGTATCCACATCCACAGGCGCTGATACCTTAGTTGTCGGTAAAGACACCTTCGGTTCCAAGTTCAGCCCTTTCTTTGCAACCCTTCAGTATGACCAGGACGTATCCGATCTGGTTACCGTCGGTTTACTTGGTTCCGATCGTGAAGGCAATGTCGTATTAAAAGGTATTGAAGGAGAAACCATTGCTTACAATGGTACCGATTATACCTATACCGGTATTGCTGACTGTGACGTGACACAGAACGATGACGGTAGCGTAGTTTATGATTTTACTTTAAGAGATGACATCAAGTTCTCTGACGGTGAGCCTCTTACCGTAGATGACGTTATTTTCTCCATGTACGTACTGTCTGACCCGACTTATGACGGCGCACAGACTTTCTACACCCTGCCTATCAAGGGTATGGAAGAGTACAGAAGCGGTATGGACAGCCTTGGCAACGTAATCCTTGCAGCAGGCCGTGACAATACCGATTTCACCAATTTCACAGAGGAACAGATGAACGCATACTGGACAGCTCTTGATGAAGAAGGCGAAAAGTTCGCACAGGATATCGTAGATTACTGTGTAGCTAACTATCCGGATTATCTGGAATCCGTTGGCAACAGTGAAGTAGCTCTCGGTATGTTTGCATGGGGCTTCGGTGATGTAAACGATGACGGCACCGTTCTGACAGGTGCAGGTACCGGTACCGAATACAACATTGCAGACTTAACCATTGCTGATTACTGGACGGAATTACAGGCTAAATATGACAATGATTTAGTTACCATGTCTGAGACAGAAGCAGCAGGCGATGACCTGTTTACCATGTTAAATGAAGACTATCCTGAATTTTCACAGGGTGTTACCACCGGTGATTCTGCTGCAAGCATTTCCGGTATCGAAAAGACCGGTGATTACAGCCTGCGTGTCACCATGGATAAGTTTGATGCGGTTGCTATTTACCAGTTAGGCGTACCCGTAGCGCCTCTTCACTACTATGGCGATACTTCCAAGTATGATTATGACAACAACATGTTTGGCTTTACCAAGGGTGATTTAAGCATCGTAAAAGACAAGACCACCCAGCCTTTAGGTGCCGGCCCTTACAAGTTTGACAGCTATGATAACGGTGTAGTTACCTTCACCGCAAACGAAAATTACTACAAGGGTGAACCCAAGATTAAGACTCTTCTGTTCAAGGAAACACCCGACAGTGACAAGCTGACCGGTGTAGCATCCGGAACCTTTGATATTTCCGATCCTTCCATGAGCGTGGATGTATTAAAGAATATCAAGAACTACAACTCCAACGGAGAAGTTACCGGTGACGTTCTGACCACTGACCTGGTTGATAACTTAGGTTACGGTTACATCGGTATCAACGCTAACATGGTTAAGGTTGGCGATGACAAGGCAAGCGATGCTTCCAAGGATTTAAGAAAAGCATTTGCAACCATTTTTGCAGCTTACAGAGATACCGTTATCAATTCCTACTACGGCGAAATGGCTACTGTAATCCAGTATCCTATATCCAATACTTCCTGGGCTGCTCCCAAGCCTGCAGACGAAGGTTACAGAATTGCTTACTCTGTAGATGCTGACGGCAACTCCATTTACACAGCGGATATGACTGATGAACAGAAGTATGAAGCAGCTCTTCAGGCAAGTATCAGTTTCTTCAAAGCAGCAGGTTACACCTTTGACGAAGCAACCGGTAAGTTTACCGCAGCTCCCAAAGGCGCAGAAATGACCTACGAAGTAATTATCCCCGGCGGCGGTACCGGCGACCATCCTGCATTCGGTATTCTGACTGCAGCAAAGGAAGCTTTAGCTACCATCGGTATTACCCTGGAAATCAACGACCCTTCCGATTCCAGCGTATGGAACAACGCACTGGAAGCTAACACTGCTGAAATGTGGGCAGGTGCATGGGGCGCAACCGTTGACCCGGATATGTATCAGGTATATCATTCCGATAACGCCAACGGTAACGGAACCAACTCCAACCACTACAGCATTGAAGATGCAAACTTAGACGAAATGATTATTGCAGCACGTAACAGTGCAGACCAGTCCTACCGTAAGGCAACTTACAAAGAATGTCTGGAAACAATTCTTGACTGGGGCGTAGAAATTCCTACCTACCAGAGACAGAATGCAGTAGTAATCAGTACCGAACGTGTCAATGTTTCTACCATGACTCCCGATATCACCACCTTCTGGGGATGGACGAACGACATCGAAAAATTAGAGATGAACTAATTGGTGCAAACCAAATCAATATCAGAGCGGGGGCCTGCTTTTGCAGGCTCCTGTAACTGATATAAATTTATAGGCGGTGTTTTATGGGAAAGTTTATTGCAAAAAGACTGGCATTTAGTGCGGTTATTTTTTTCTTTGTAACATTTATTATTTATGCATTGGAGTGTAATCTGCCTACCAGCTATGTGGAGCAGACGGCAAGAGAGCTTGCCACCCGTCCCGGTGCAACCAAAAGTGCGCAGGAATGGATTGATGATTTGAATGCTCAGTACGGAATGGACAAGGGTATCGTACAGGGATACTTTATCTGGCTTGGCAATGCCGTACAGGGTAAATTTGGTGACAGTTGGAGCCAGACTATGCCTGTTCTTCAGTTATTTAACAAGTGTATCTGGTACAGTTTCGTAATGGGAGCTATCTCCTTTATTCTTGAGATTATAATCGCCGTACCGCTCGGTGTAGTGGCTGCGCGTAAACAATATAGTCTGACCGACTATGCCGTTACGGTATTCGGTCTCATTGGTATCTCCATGCCCACATTCTTTGTGGCAACCGTATTTAAGTTAATTTTCTCCGTCAAGCTCGGATGGTTTGAACTGGTAGGTATGCAGGGCAGAAACTATGCATCCCTTTCAAGCTTCGGTAAGACCATGGATTTGGCAGCGCATCTGGTGCTGCCCATTGCCACCCTTACCGTTGTCAGTGTCGGAAGCCTGATGCGTTACACCAGAACCAATATGCTGGAGGTTCTGAATTCCGATTACATCCGTACCGCAAGAGCAAAGGGTCTGCCGGAAAACAAAGTCATCAGCAGACATGCGTTCCGCAATACCCTCATTCCTCTGGTAACTATGCTCGGCGGTTCCTTACCGGGACTTTTCTCCGGTGCGCTGATTACCGAAACCTTATTCGGTATCCGCGGTATCGGTTATTATTCCTATTATGCCATGATAGGCGGCGACATTCCTTTCACCATGTTCTATCTGGCATTTGTATCCATCCTGACTCTGCTCGGTAACCTGATTGCAGATATTCTTTATGCGGTGGTTGACCCCCGTGTACGTGTAAATTAGGAGGTCAGTGCGAAATGAGTAAAAAGAATTTCAACGAAGTCTTAAAAGAAAGAGAAGCAAAGAACGAACTGCATAAGGAAGATAAAATGACACTGGACAGCACGGAACGTATCAAGGTGTTAAGCCCGGGACAGCTGGTATTCAAGCGGTTTATTAACAACCGTCTGGCTATTGTGGGTTCCGTAGTTCTGATATTCATGTTTGTATTTTCTTTTCTGGTACCGGTTTTTTATCCGTACAGCCAGACACAGATTTTCTATAAATATGACAATTCCGTGATTGATTATGCCATGGCATCCAAGAGAACGGAGTTTTCCCTGTTTTTGCTGGATGAAAGTACGGACCTTCATTATTCCGTTAAAAACAATCTGACTTCCACCATCAACAAGATGAATGCGGCAGGTGAACAGGAAAGCGCCCTGACCGATACGAACGGCAACAGCTATCTGGTAGAAAAGATGTCAGATCATGTATATTCCCTTCTGAAGGATGAGAGAGAAGAGGTTTGCTTTATCGGGGAAGAAACCGCATACGGCACCTATGACTCTATTAAGAAAGAAATTAAACTCGCTTCCGGCGTGGAAGAAACAGAAGGGGTACAGAGCGCCCTGGAAAAAGCCATTGCGTCCGGAAAGTCTGAATTCAAGGCAGGCGGCGAAAACTTTACCGTAACCGCAGGCAAGAAGAAAACCTATACCGTAAAGAAAAGCGGCGGCGGCATCACTTACACCGGCAGTAAGCTGGGTGCGGATTTTGAAGCAGCCCTGCAGGATAATATGGACAACAGTTGCTTTACCTTCGGGGATGCGGAATATGTGGTAAACAAGGCTTCCGACGGCGTACATGTGTACCGTTTAGGCGACAGCACAGCCCTCGGTTACCTGACCGATTATGTATTCGACAGCTATGACGACTCCTTCAAAATCAGTGATGAATTCAAGAAGAATGCCGTTGTGGCTTATGTGGAGAATAAGGACTTTGAGGCAGACGGTGTGACCTATACCATCGCGGCATCTCCCGATTCCGATGAAATTGAAATTTATGACCTGGCAAAAAGCTCCGAAACTCCCATAGCTGCCTTTTCCAATCTGGTTATCCGTTCCTACAGCGGCGAAGATGTAATGGGCTTCGCTTTCAAGGAAAAGGTGCATGAAGTCATTGAAGACATGACAGCGCAGAATTTAAAAACGGCAACCTTTGAATGGAATATTGCCCAGGTAGACGAAAACGGTAACTACACCCTGGATGAAAACGGCAACTATATCACAGAGACCAGAACCATTACCGTAACCGACAAGAACGGTTCCTATATTATGACCTGTGAACAGGTGGTTTACCTGATTGATATTTTTGCAAAACCGAGTAAGGCACATGTATTCGGTACGGACGGTGACGGTATGGACGTGCTGGCACGTATGATGTACGGCGGCCGTGTATCCCTGCTGGTTGCTTTCGTGGTTATTATCATTGAAACAATTTTGGGTGTTATCATGGGTGGTATTGCCGGTTACTTCGGCGGCTGGATTGATAACATTATCATGAGACTGGTAGATATTTTCTACTGTATTCCTTCCATGCCCATTCTGATTATCATGGGCGCCATGTTCGACGCCATGAAGATGAAGCCTTATGTGCGTGTCGTATGGCTGATGGCAGTGCTCGGTGTACTCGGCTGGGCAGGTGTGGCTCGTCTCGTAAGAGGCCAGATTCTTTCCCTGAGAGAGCAGGAATTCATGGTAGCGGCAGAAGCTATCGGCTTAAAGACCAGAAGACGTATATTCAAGCATCTGGTGCCGAACGTTATGCCCCAGCTTATCGTTACGGCAACATCCGGTCTCGGCAGCGTTATTTTAACAGAATCCACCCTTTCCTTCTTAGGTCTCGGTGTAAAGCATCCTCTGGCAACCTGGGGTACCATGATTAACTCCGTATCCACCGCAGAGGCGATGAAGAGTTATACTTATATCTGGGTTCCCGTGGGAATGTTAATCTGTCTTACCGTTATCGCTTTCAACTTTGTAGGTGACGGTCTGCGTGATGCATTCGACCCGAAAATGAAGAGATAACAGTGCGGAGGGATTTAGATTATGTCAGAGCATAAGAGTAAGAAATCAAATTATATATCCAGTAAAGAATCTGCCAAGATTTCCAGATTTAACCGCAAACTTACCAAGCGTCTGGAAAAGCAGAGAAACCGAAAGAAAGTAAACCCGGATACCTACATGACCAAAATGAAGGATTCCGGCAACGTAGTGGAATTTGACAATGTCTGCTCCTATTTCTTTACCGACATCGGTACGGTTAAGGCGGTAGACGGCGCCAGCTTTGTGGTGCCGAAATGCTCCACCGTCGGCATCGTGGGAGAGTCCGGCTGCGGCAAATCCGTTACCAGCCTTTCCTTAATGCAGCTTCTGCAGAGACCCCACGGCCAGACCGTAGGCGGAGAAATCCGTTTCAACGTAGGCGAAGGGGACAGCGGAGATGCCATTGACATTGCAAAGGCTCCCAACGAAGTGGTGCAGCATATGCGCGGCAACCGCATGGCTATGATTTTCCAGGAGCCCATGACCAGCTTAAACCCTGTATTCCGTATTGGCTTCCAGGTAGATGAAGTTATCAAACTTCACAACCCGGAAATGAGCAAGGAAGATGTAAAAAAGCGTACTCTGGAGATGCTGGAATTAGTTGGTATCGCCAATAAGGAAGGTGTTTACGAGATGTATCCTCATGAGCTTTCCGGCGGCATGCGCCAGCGTATCATGATTGCCATTGCGCTGTCATGCAATCCCGAGTTAATCATTGCGGACGAGCCGACCACCGCACTGGACGTTACCATCCAGGCACAGATTCTGGATCTGTTAAAGGAACTGAAGGACAAGATGAGCAGTTCCATTATGCTGATTACCCACGACTTAGGCGTGGTTGCCAACATGGCGGACTACGTGGTGGTTATGTATGCCGGACGTGTTATCGAAAGAGGTACCACATGGGATATTTTCAGCAATCCCTGCCATCCCTACACCATCGGTCTTATGAAGAGTAAGCCCGTGGTAGGACGTAAAGTAGAAGAACTTTACAATATTCCAGGCAGCGTACCGAACCCCATTAACATGCCGGATTACTGTTACTTCAAAGACAGATGTGAATTGTGCGTAGAAAAGTGCAACGGCAAATACCCACCCGAAATCAAAATCAGCGATACCCATTCCGTGAGCTGCTATCGTTACTTTGATGAAGGAGAAGTAATGGGATATCCGCAGTCTGTGGATGTGAAGAAGCTGTAGAAAGGTGTGCATGGTATGGATAGAAAGAAAAAGCATATACAGGAACCGTTAGTATCCAGAGAAGAATTGGAAAATAAGGATAATCTTCTGATTGTAAAAGATTTGAAGAAATATTTCCCGATAAAGAAAAGCATCGTTTCCGGCAAGACTTCCTATGTAAAGGCTGTGGATGGTGTTTCCTTTACCATTAAAAGAGGTACCACCATGGGTCTTGTAGGGGAGTCCGGCTGTGGCAAGTCCACCACCGGCAGAACCCTGCTTCGTCTGCAGGAAAAGACCTCCGGTGAAGTATATATCAACGGACAGGAGATTTTCTCCTTAAGCAAGGAGGAACTGCGGAAAATCCGACCTACAATCCAGATTGTATTCCAGGATCCGTTTTCCAGCCTTTCTCCAAGACTGCCGGTAGGTGAAATTATCGGCGAAGGTGTCAGGGAGCATGGCATTGTTCCACCCGAAGAATTTGATGACTATATTACCAGGATTATGGAAGCCTGCGGATTGCAGGAATATCACAAAGACCGTTATCCACATGAATTCTCCGGCGGACAGAGACAGCGTATCTGCATTGCCCGTGCGCTTGCCTTAAACCCGGACTTCATTGTCTGCGACGAACCGGTATCTGCACTGGATGTGTCCATTCAGGCGCAGATTATCAACCTGCTTCGTAATCTGCAGAAGGAATTTGATCTGACCTATCTTTTCATTTCCCATGACCTTTCTGTTGTAGAGTATATCTCCGATACGGTAGGTGTTATGTACCTGGGAAATATGGTAGAGTATTCCGATACGGAAAAGATTTTCAGTCATCCTCTGCATCCTTATACCAAAGCACTGTTTTCCGCCATTCCCATCCCCGACCCGGATGCCAAGATGGAACGAATTGTGCTGGAAGGAAGCATTCCTTCTCCCGCCAATCCGCCCGCAGGATGTAAATTCCATACAAGATGTAAGGACTGCATGGAAATGTGTAAGTGCATCGAACCCCGGTACAGAGAAGTGGAAGACGATCACTTTGTTGCCTGCCATTTGTACAACACACCGGAAATGAACAAGGAATTTGAAAAAGAAATGAATGAGGCAAAGAAGGAAGAAGATGGCAAAAAATAAGAAGAAACCTTCTTTTGTAGATGACGGCAGAACCATTGCCAATATGAATGTGGAAGGCATGCCCTGGTATTCCGAAGCAAAAAACAAACCGGAAAACAAGGGGAAAAATGACTTCACGGACTTGACCTTTAAGGAAAAACGTGCCATGATGAGAGGGATTTTAGGTGCTGCATTGTTAATTGCAGCACTGTTCCTTCTTGTATTTTTTTTATTTATTCTGTTTTGTTCCTATGTATGGCTGAAATAGAATAGAAAGGTGTAGTAATCATGAAAATTGTAATAGTCGGCTGCGGAAACGTAGGTACCGCCCTTGCCGAGCAGTTAAGCAGCGAGGGACATAATATTACGATAATTGACGAAAAGGAAAATATAGTTAATAACATAGCCAATACCTATGATGTTATGGGCATCGTGGGAAACGGCGCAGTATACAGTGTGCAGATGGAAGCAGGAGTTGATGAAGCAGATCTGGTAATTGCCGTTACCGGAAAAGATGAATTGAACCTGCTTTGTTGTCTTATTGCCAGAAAAACCGGTGGCTGCCACACCATTGCCAGAGTATCCAATCCGGTCTACTACAAGGAAATCGCCTATATCAAAGAGGAATTGGGACTTTCTCTGGTTATCAACCCGGAATATGCGGTGGCATCTGAAATCGCAAGATTACTAAAATTCCCTTCCGCTCTGAAGATTGATACTTTTTCCAAGGGCAGAGTGGAACTTGTAAAATACCGCATCGGCGAGCAGTCCGTTTTATGCAATTTATCCTTAAAAGATGTCAGCACGGAGTTTAAGAGCGATGTGCTGGTCTGCGTGGTAGAGCGAGGCGAGGAGATTTACATTCCCGACGGTGACTTTGTCCTGAAAGCGGGAGATGAAATTACACTGGTAGCAGCTTCTGCCAAGATTGCCGCCTTTTTCCGGAAGCTAAAGGTGCCCACCACCCGGGCGAAGGATGCCATAATTATCGGAGGTGGAGAAACATCCTATTACCTGACACAGATTTTGTCGGATATGGGTATTCACATCAAGATAATAGATAAATCCAAGGAACGCTGCGAGGAACTGGGTGAAATACTGCCTCAGGCAATGATTATCTGCGGCGACGGCACCGACAGGGAGCTTTTGATGGAAGAAGGACTTTTACAGACGGAAGCCTTTGTTTCCATGACCAACTTCGACGAAGAAAACATTATGCTTTCCCTGTTTGCCAAGAGCCAGACCAAGGCAAAAATCATTACCCGTGTACACCGGCTTTCCTACGATGAAATCATTGAAAGCATGGATTTGGGAAGCATTATTTACCCCAAGTATATCACGGCGGAAACCATTATCGAATTTGTACGCGCTATGCACAATTCCATGGGAAGCAACATTGAAACTCTGTATAAATTAAATGACAACCGGGTAGAAGCTCTGGAATTCTTCATCAGGGAAGACTGCCCGTTAGTAGGTATTCCCCTACAGGATTTGAAGCTCAAGAAAAATATCCTGATTTGCAGCATCAACCACAAGGGAACCATTATGACGCCACGTGGCCACAGTATCATCCAGGTGGGAGATACGGTGGTAGTGGTAACTTCCGCTACCGGATTTCACGATATCAAGGATATTTTACGGTAATCGTGAAGAAGAAAGTGTTTTGGGAAAGGCCGGTTTATTAGTATGAATCATTCCATTATCCGATATACACTGGTCAGTGTATTGCAGTTTGCGGGATTTTTCCTGCTTCTTCCGTATTTTGTAGGGCTGCTTTACGGAGAAAAAGAAAGATATGCGTTTCTTCTGATTGCAGCGGCATGCCTGTTGACAGGTTTTGTAGGCAGACTGTTTAAGCCAAAAAGCAAGGTGTTTTATGCGAGGGAAGGCTTTGTAGCCGTTTCCTTAAGCTGGATTGTACTAAGTCTTATAGGGGCTGTTCCCTTTGTTCTGACCGGGGAGATCCCTTCCTATGTGGATGCGGTTTTTGAAACGGCATCCGGCTTTACCACTACGGGTGCAACCATCCTTACGGATGTGGAAGCACTGGCACACTGTACGCAGTTCTTCCGGCTTTCCACGCACTGGGTAGGCGGCATGGGCGTACTGGTATTTATTCTGTCCATTGTTCCTTTGTCCGGCAGCTACAACATGCATTTAGTCAGGGCGGAAAGCCCGGGACCGTCGGTCGGAAAGCTGGTTCCGCGGGTAAAAAACACAGCCCGGATTTTATATATTATCTACATTGCCATTACGGTGGCAGAAATCATCTGCCTGTTGTTTACGGGCATGCCTTTGTTTGACTCCGTTACCATGACATTTTCCACGGTGGGTACCGGCGGCTATGCTATCTTAAATACCGGTACAGCAACCTACAGCAGGGCAGTGCAGGCAATTATTTTGATTTTTATGTTCCTATGCGGTATCAACTTCAGCATGTACTATCTCCTGATTGCAAAAAAGCCGGGGGATGTGCTGAAAAATACGGAGTTAAAGGCATATGTGGGAATTGTAGTGGGCGCGGCGCTTCTGATTGCGGTGAACGTGAGAGGCTATTTTTCAAACTTCGGGGAAGCTCTGTTCCAGTCCGCCTTCCATGTAGTTTCCATCATTACCACCACAGGTCTGTCAAGCTGCGACTTTAATCTCTGGCCGTCCTTCAGCAAGACGATCCTGTTTCTTCTGATGATTGTTGGTGCCAGTGCGGGCAGTACGGGCGGAGGTTTCAAGGTGTCCCGACTGGTGGTTCTCATGAAGAGTGCAAAGAACGAAATCCAGAAAGTAATCCATCCCCGCAGCATTAAAAAAATGCATATGGACGGAAGAGTGTTCCCGGAGGATTTAATCCGATCCATTCTGGTGTACACCGGCATTTATGTACTGTTGTCCTTTGTGTCCATACTGATAGTCAGTCTGGATAATTTCAGCTTTGAAACCAACGTCTCCGCGATTATGGCGACTCTGAACAACATCGGTCCCGGCTTAGATATGGTCGGACCAACCGGCAATTTTTCCGCTTTTTCGGATGTATCCAAGGTGGTTATGATTTTTGACATGCTGGCAGGAAGACTGGAACTCATTCCGATTTTAGTGCTGTTTTCTCCACAGACATGGAAAAAATAGGCTTGTTTTGGAAAAAGAGGTTGAAAAACTGTTTACTCTATGGTACAATCACTTTTGTTTGATTGAATATAATCTATCCCACGGAGGTGTGATATGGGAGCTTTGAGAATAACTTTAACCATTATTTTTATTATTATATGTCTTGCACTGACAGTGCTTGTTTTGATGCAGGAAGGCAAAGATGAAGGACTGGGAGCCATCAGTGGTGCGGCAGAAACCTACTGGGGCAAAAATAAAGGACGTTCCATGGAAGGAAATCTGGTAAAGATTACCAGAGTTTTAGCGGTTCTGTTCTTCCTTATGGCGATTGTCTTAAACCTGAACGTTTTTTAATGCATGGTGAACGAAAGCACTCTTTGTAAGAAGAGTGCTTTTTTTACATGGTAGTTTAGGCGGAGCAGCTCTGTTGCGGAAAGGCATGAGGATTGATATGAAAAAGAAAAGAAACACAGAAAAAATAATTACAGGTACTTTCATAGGACATGCCAAGGGCTACGGCTTTTTGCGGGAGGATGCAGAGGACGGCAGTAAGAAAGCAGATTATTTTGTGCCGGAGGACATGACAAACGGAGCATTCCACATGGATAAGGTGGAGGCGGTTCCTTTACCGGACTCCGAAGGAAGGCGCCCGGAGGTTAAAATCACAAACATACTGGAATGTGGTATTACCAAAGTGGTCGGCACCTTTGAACGTTCCAAAAACTTCGGCTTTGTGGTGCCGGACTCCGCAAAAATAGCGAAGGATATTTTTATTCCCATGGAACGTTCCAAGGGCGCCGTGACAGGACACAAGGTTGTGGCGGAAATTACCGATTACGGCAGGGGCAGACGCAGTCCTGAAGGAAAAATCACGGAGATTATCGGGCATATCAATGACCCCGGCGTGGATATTCTTTCCATTGTAAAGGGCTTTGATTTGCCGGTTGCATTCCCGGAAAAGGTCTTAAATCAGGCGGAGCGCGCCGTGAAAGAGGTGGAGGAAGCCGACAGGGAGGGCAGACTGGACTTGCGCAATCTTCTTATGGTGACCATAGACGGCGAGGATGCCAAGGACCTTGATGATGCGGTCAGCCTTACCGTGGACGAAGAAACGGGCAGGTACCATCTGGGCGTGCACATTGCGGATGTGTCCAATTATGTGCAGGAAAATTCCGCACTGGACAGGGAGGCTCTGAAAAGGGGCACCAGTGTCTATCTGGTGGATCGGGTTATTCCCATGCTGCCACATGCACTGTCAAACGGCATCTGCTCCTTAAACGAAGGAGAGGACAGACTGACCTTAAGCTGTCTTATGGAGATTGATAAAGAGGGCAATATCGCGGATTATAAAATAACCGAGTCCGTTATCAGGGTAAACAAGCGCATGACCTACACGGATGTTGCCAAAATCATCGTGGATAACGACGAAGAAACCTGCAAAAAGTATGAGGAACTGGTGTCCATGCTTCTTTCCATGAAGGAGCTTTCCGCGCTGCTTCGGGAAAAGAGAATGCAGAGAGGTGCCATTGACTTCGATTTCCCGGAGAGCAAAATCACACTGGACGCCGAAGGCAGACCGATTGAGATAAAGCCCTATGAGAGAAATCTTGCCAATATGCTGATTGAGGATTTTATGCTGGCGGCAAACGAAACGGTGGCGCAGCATTTTTACTGGCAGGAGCTTCCGTTTGTATACCGTATCCATGAAAAGCCGGACGGGGATAAGATGCAGAAATTAAACATCTTTATCAACAATCTGGGCTATTACATGAAGTCCGTGGGGAAGGCACACCGCAGAGTGGCGAAAGAGGAAATTCATCCCAAGGAAATCCAGAAGCTCTTAAAGAAAATTGCGGGTACGCCGGAAGAGGCACTGGTGAGCCGACTGACACTGCGCAGCATGAAACAGGCAAGATACAGTACGGTCTGTGAGGGGCACTTCGGACTTGCCTGCGATTATTACTGCCATTTTACGTCGCCCATCCGCAGGTACCCGGATTTACAGATTCACCGCATTATAAAGGACCAGCTCCGCAACCGCATGAGTGAGGAAAAAGTGCTGCACTACGAAAGCATTCTGCCGGAGGTGGCAAAGCATTCCTCCGAAACGGAAAGACGGGCGGAGGAAGCCGAGAGAGAGACGGATAAGTTAAAGAAAATGGAATACATGGCGGAAAGACTCGGAGAGGAATACGAGGGCATTATTTCCGGCATCACGGCATGGGGCGTCTATGTGGAGCTTCCCAATACCGTGGAGGGCATAGTGCATGTATCCAGACTGCCCGGGGACTATTATTTTTACGATGAAAATCTGTGTGAAATGATAGGTGAACACACCGGCAGAAGCTATTGTTTGGGAGAGCCGGTAAAAATTAAAGTAATCGGCACGGACAGCATGACAAAAGCCATTGATTTTGATATAGTGGAAGATACCGGAGAGGACGATGCGGAGGAATAACGCCGCAAAACCCCTTGGAGAACAGAAAGGCGGGAAAGCTATGAAACAGGAAGCCATGAAACTGGTTGCCAACAACAAAAAGGCGTACCATGATTATTTTATAGATGAAAAATACGAAGCGGGACTGGTGCTGCACGGCACGGAGGTAAAGAGCCTGCGTCTGGGAAAATGCAGCGTAAAGGAAGCTTTTGTGCGCATTGAAAATTCCGAAGTGTGGATTTACGGCATGCATATCAGCCCCTATGAAAAGGGAAATATTTTTAACAGGGATCCGCTCCGCCCCAAAAAGCTTCTGATGCACAAGGATGAAATCCGGAAGCTGACAGGCAAGATTTCCGAAAAAGGATTTACCATTGTGCCGCTGCAGGTCTATTTTAAGGACGGCAGAGCCAAAATTGAAATCGGTCTTGCCAGAGGTAAGAAGCTGTACGACAAGCGTCAGGACATTGCCAAGAAAGACCAGCGCAGGGAAGCGGAAAAAGAATTTAAGGTAAAAAACCTATATTAAATTTGTATTAATTTTTTATACGTTTCTTGACGGAAGAAAGAAGAGTGCATATAATATAGGTAACAATAAGGGCTAGTCAAGGTTTCGACAGGAGTCTTGCAGCTGGAGAAGCTATCCGCAGGCGATGCGTCAAATCGCAAAAATAAATATAAACGCTGAAGATAATTTAGCATACGCTGCCTAATGGCAGCTGTCCGCTCTAAGGCACTCACACTTTAGAATCCGGGCATCGACTATGTGAGAAACGACACGGTCTAAGCTTTGCAGCCGTGGGCGTATCATGAAGCTACTGAGTACGGCAGGCTGTCAATTTCCTGTTGTATGAGGGAATGGGACATTCGTCCGAGATAATTGACTATGATAGTAGAAGGACAGGGAATAGGCTTTTGGACACGGGTTCGACTCCCGTCTGGTCCACTTCTTAACGGTGAAGGGTCGGTCTATTTTAGGCCGGCCTTTTCCTTTTGCAGAGAATAGAAAGGAGATACCCATGGATACCTATACCGATACAAGAGAAGAACGGACGGCGGGAGGCTTTCTGTTCCAGACAAAGGAGGATGCCGCACTGGCTTCCCAGGAGCTGAAAAAGACAGAATACCTCCGGATGCATTTGTCCTATGACAACCCGGAACAGGTAAAGCAGATATACGAAAAAGCCGTGATGGAGCGCACCTTCAAAACCCCGGTGGGCTACGGCTTTTTATGGGAACTACGGAATTTCCTTTTGGAAAACGGCATCCCGGAGGAGGAGCTGGAGCCCATTCCCCTGCAGACCTCCTACCAGCTTCGGAAAAACAATTATGCGCCGGTGCCAAAAAAGAAGAAACAGCAGAAAACATCCGGGCAGCCGAAGTTTATGGTGTATTCCGTGATACTGAATGTACTGCTTGCCCTGGCGGTGGCAGCCATGTTTGCCATAGCCACAAACGGCAAGAGCCCGAATATCCTGAACTATGAAAAAGCAATCACCAACCGCTATGCCTCCTGGGAGCAGGAGCTTACGGAACGGGAAAACGCAGTCAGGGAAAAAGAGCGGGAACTGAACATACAATGACAGAAGCCGGATAAGACAGAACGGCTGGAACGGAAACAGGCGGGCGACCGGCTGAACAGAACAACCGGAACAGAAACACAAAGACAGGTAAGAAAAGGCAGGATACAGATATGGACAGACTGAAAATACTGGTGGTAGATGACGAAAGCAGGATGCGCAAGCTCATACGCGACTTCCTGGTAAAGGATAATTTTGAAGTCCTGGAAGCAGGGGACGGAGAGGAAGCCGTGGGCATTTTCTTTGAGCAGAAGGACATAGCCCTGATTGTACTGGATGTGATGATGCCCAAAATGGACGGCTGGGAGGTCTGCAAGGAAATCCGCAGATATTCCAAGGTGCCCATTATCATGCTGACGGCAAAAAGCGCCGAAAGCGACGAACTGCTGGGCTTTGAACTGGGGATTGACGAGTATATCAGCAAGCCCTTCAGTCCCAAGATACTGGTGGCGCGCATTGAAGCCATTTTAAGAAGAACCGTGCAGCACAACGAAGAGGAAATCCTTTCCGCAGGCGGCATTGAATTAAACAAATCCGCCCATATGGTAAAGATTGACGGAGAAAGCGTGGATTTAAGCTACAAGGAGTTTGAACTTCTGACGTATTTCATGGAAAATCAGGGAATTGCCCTTTCCCGTGAAAAAATCTTAAACCATGTCTGGAACTACGATTATTTCGGAGATGCCAGAACTATTGACACCCATGTGAAAAAGCTCCGCAGCAAACTGGGAAGCAAGGGCGACTTAATCAAGACCATCTGGGGTATGGGCTACAAATTTGAAGCAGGACGTGAGGAATAAATGAAGCATTCCATTAAAAGAAGAGTGGCACTGATTTTTATAGGACTGATGGCGGCAACGCTGTCCATCTGCTGGATTATCAACAATACCTTTCTGCAGAAATATTACGAAGAGGAGCGCAAGAAAGCACTCATCCACACCTATGAAATTCTGGACACCAATATGCAGAGCGATTCCTTCAGTGAGGATTCGTTTGAAATCGAAATGGAAAAAATATCGGGCAAGTATAATATCATGGGCGTAGTGCAGGATACGGAAGCTCGCATTATCGCAACCTTCGGCAATGACATGGACATGCTCAAAGGTCTTTTGTGGGACCGGATTTATACGCCGATTAAAGACCCTTATATTTTAGAGGAAACGGACCATTACACCGTCCAGAAGGTCGAGGACTCCAAGACCAAGACGGAATACATGGAAATGGTGGGATGGCTGTCGGAAGGACAGGCATTTTATATCCGTACGCCACTGGAAAACATCCGGGAAAGTGTAAAAATCGCCAACCGGTTTCTGTTTTATGTGGGTCTTATCTGTATTGTCATAAGCAGCGTTATCATTTTCTATGTGACCGGAAGAATTACGCAGCCCATCTTAAAGCTGGCGGAGATTTCCGAGAGAATGACGAAGCTGGATTTCGACGCCAAGTACGAGGGTGAGCAGAAGAGTGAAATCGGTCTTCTGGGCGAGCATATGAACACGCTGTCCGAGACCCTCGAGAGCACTATACAGGAGCTTAAAAACGCCAATATCGAACTCCACAAGGACATTGAGAACAAAGAGAAAATCGATTCCATGCGAAAGGAATTCCTGTCCAATGTTTCCCACGAGTTAAAGACCCCCATTGCGCTTATCCAGGGCTATGCGGAAGGTCTGCAGGAGGGCATCAACGACGATGCGGAAAGCCGGGAATTTTATTGCAGTGTTATTGTGGATGAAGCGAATAAAATGAACCAGATGGTGAAGAAGCTCATGACCCTGAACGAACTGGAATTCGGTAAGGAAACGGTGAACTTCGAGCGCTTCGATGTGGTTTCTCTTATCCGCAACCATATCCAGTCCGCCGGTATTCTGGCAAACGGTCAGGATATTCAGATACGCATGGAGCCCAGCGACCCCATTTATGTCTGGGCGGACGAATACATGACGGAGGAAGTATTTACCAATTACTTTACCAATGCCCTGCATTACTGCAGCGGGGAAAAGATTGTGGAAATCCGTTTCCGTAAGGAAAATGGCAAGGTTCGCATCAGCATTTTCAACACCGGCAATAAAATACCGGAGGAGTCCCTTCCTTATCTCTGGGATAAATTTTACAAGGTGGATAAGGCAAGAACCCGGGAATACGGCGGAAGCGGTGTGGGACTTTCCATTGTAAAAACGATTATGGAGTCCATGAACCAGGAATACGGTGTGGAAAATTACGAAAACGGCGTGGCTTTTTATTTTGAACTGGAAATGGTGGAAAAGGAAGGAAGCTGATTTTGGAAGATATAAGAGAAAAAGTCATCCTGGTGGGTGTGGACACCGGCGTGGCGGATGATTATGATGTCTGCATGCAGGAACTGAAAAGTCTGGCAGAGGCATGCCACATGCAGGTGGTGGGCATTCTGACCCAGAAAATGGAGGCTGCCAACAAGGCGCTTTATATCGGCACCGGCAAAGTGGAAGAACTGCGGGAACTGGCAAAAATGACGGATGCGGAGCTGATTGTTTTTGAAGACAGCCTGACGCCGTCACAGCTCCGCAATTTAAAAGATGAATGCAAACTGCCCGTAATGGACAGAACCAATCTGATACTGGATATTTTTGCAAGCCGCGCCAAGACAAGGGAAGCCAAGCTGCAGGTGGAGGTGGCAAGACTTAAATACCTTCTGCCGAGACTGGTGGGACTGCACGATGCCTTAAGCAGGCAGGGCGGCGCCAGCGGCAGCATGAGTAATAAGGGTGCCGGTGAAAAGAAACTGGAACTGGACAGACGAAAGATTGAACATCGCATTACGGAGCTTTCCAAGGAACTGGAAACTGTGTCCACGGAACGTCAGACACAGAGAAAACGGAGACGGAATTCCGGTATCCCGCAGGTTTCCTTAGCGGGTTATACCAATGCCGGCAAATCCACCCTGTTAAATAAATTTGTGGACACCTACGGACTTCCCGAGGAGAAAAAGGTCCTGGAAAAGGACATGCTGTTTGCCACCCTCGAAACGGCGGTGCGCAAAATCGACGACGGCAGCCGGAAGCCTTTTTATCTGGCGGATACGGTCGGATTTATCAACAATTTGCCCCATGGCCTGGTCAAGGCATTCCGCTCCACACTGGAAGAAATAAAAGAAGCGGATTTGATTTTGCAGGTGATTGACTTTTCCGATGTCAATTACAAAAAGCACATGGAAGTAACGGAGGAAACCTTAAAAGAACTGGATGCGGGGCACATTCCCGTCATTTATGTATATAATAAGGCGGACCTCTGCATGCCGGAAATCCCCAGATGTACGGACAACCGGATTTATATGTCGGCACAGGATGAAACCTGTATTAGAAGGCTCCTTACCCTGATTACGGACACTTTGTACGCCCACAGGAAAGAAACCGCATTTTTAATTCCGTATGATAAGGGCGGCATTGTATCCGAGCTTCGTGAAAATGCAGAAGTGCTTTCACAGGATTACGTTGAAAACGGAGTCCGACTTGTGGTAAAATGCAGTGAGAAAGAACATAGTAAATTTAGGATGTATATGTGCGAATAAATAAGACCGGTGTATGTTGCCGGCAGACGGTTCTGCGGAGGACGCGGGACGGAAAGAAAAGGGGATTGTAAGAAATGGCACAGGACAGACTGGAAAACCAGATTTTATATATCATGTCAATATCTGCCGACAGGCAGTACACGGAATACTTAAACACTCTTTTGGTACAGTACCGGAACCGCGCGGTTTCCGCAGAGTACGCACAGCAGGAAGTAAACCGCACCTGGAACGTATACCAGCAGCGGATGCTTAGGGGAGAAATCCGCCCGCAGAATAGGCAGCCCGCGCCGCCGCAGAAGAAGAGCAGCATGGAATTTACCATCGGCGCCGGTCTTTTAAGCGTAGTCGGCGTGGTATTCGTCTTAGTCGCTTTTGTAATGCTGGGCATTACCTACATGGACGGCTTTGTAAAAGGAATGTGCCTGTATGGCATGTCGGCTGTCATTTTGCTGGTTTCCGAACTTCTGCTCAGAAAGAAGATGCCGAAGTTTGCCGTGGGCATTACGGCACTCGGTATATGCGGCATGTACGCATCCACGATGATAAACTGTTCGTATTTACAGAATTTCAACGGCTACTGGGCAATGGGAATAGCGGTGGCAGTCAGCATACTGGCTCTCGTTATCAGCCGGAAAAGAGACTCCGGCGTCATGAAGGTTATCAGCTTTATCGGCTGCTATGTGTGTGCGTTTCCCATCCGCAATCTGTTTGACATGCCGGTTTTTGCCATTGTGGCGGCGATTATGGTATTAGTCAATCTGATGACGGTTTTCCTTCCCGTAAAACGGAGCCGTTATGCGGTGGACAACATACACTGCGTTACCCATATGATTTTTACGCTGATTATGGCAACCGGTGCGGCAATTCTGATAGGT
Organism: Lachnospiraceae bacterium UBA5899; assembly: GCA_002432425.1. Classification (GTDB taxonomy): domain Bacteria; phylum Bacillota; class Clostridia; order Lachnospirales; family Lachnospiraceae; genus Acetatifactor. The sequence goes on along the minus strand of DJEL01000029.1, from coordinate 10,259 downwards.
CCCCGGGCAGCACTGTATTATTTGTTGGCAGAAATGGCGGTACACCTTCTTATTCTCTACCGCATGTCCAAGGATGAACAGCACAGGAACGGTGCGCTTGTTATTTATTTCTGCACACAGGCGTGGCTCCTTTTACTCTACATAATATTGGAAATTATACTGTTCCACGACAAAACAGGGGAAGCTTTTGTGACTGCGGGCATTTTCTTTGCAGTCTGCCTGCTTGGCTTTCTGCTTTTCCGGAAAGGGAAGGAAAAGTGGATTTTTTACCTTATGTTTGTCGGAACGGTTCTGATTACGTTTTCCTATTTTGACCAGCAGGTCAACCAGAAAGAGGACACTTACTTTATGGTGGCGGGAACCGTGGCGGTACTCGGCGTGTTTTTGTTGTCCAAGTGCCTTTCCAGAGTAAAATATCTGCAGGTCAGTGAAATCATAATCACCCTGTTTACGGTAGTGCAGGCAATTCATTTCTTCCTGTTGGAAGAGCATATATACAGTTATTGTTTCCTGGGAGCATTTCTGCTGTCCCTCTTAGCGGTATATTATTTCAAACAGTTTTACGAAGAAACGGTTCTGCTTCTGTTTATATTGTATATAATCGGAGAATTCCACAACGAATTGCAGCCGGCAGTAGTTATGGCGCTTTTCTTTATGGGAACACTGGCGTTTAACTGCATTCCGTTGTTTAAGAGCCGGTATACCAAGGTCATCAACTATATCAATTTAGGACTGATTGCCCTGTTGTATTTCTCCCTGCTGTTCAGTTTTTCAAGCTTGAACTGCATTCTGATGCTGGTCATCGGCATTGCTTATCTGGTGGTCTGCTTCCAGGAGAATTTCGGCATGAACTTCCGGATAAAGCACCTGATTACCGTAGGATTTTTATGCTATATGACGCTTGTATGGAAGATGCCGTTCTCCCATCAATCGGTGATAAAAAGTATTATTTTAATGGTCATTGCCATCGGAACCATAGTAATGGGCTTCCTGTTTAAGGAAAAGAAGCTGCGCATCGGCGGACTGATACTGACACTTTCCGTCTGTGCCAAACTGGCACTGTACGATTTTCCGGGAGCGGCAACGACCGAAAAGATGATTTTGTTCATGGTGGCAGGTGTCATTGTACTTGCTATTTCCGCTATATATATCGCATTGGAGAAAAGCCTGTCGGAATAGACGGGGGAAAGAGGAAAGAAATGAAGCGACAGAATAAATTTCTTGTAAGCACAGCGTGCGCAGTGTCCCTTCTGGCGGGAGCCGTACTGTTTTCCGGCTGCGGCGCCATGGCGATGCCCGCACTGACCGAGGAGCAGGAGGACCAGATTGTAAAATATGCGGCGGATGCGGTTATGCGGCATGTGGACACCTACAATAACCGGCTGGCGGATTTATCCTTATATGAAGAAAAAGAAGAGAAGCCGCAGGAGACGAAAGAGCCCGCAAGTGCCATGGACCCCACTGCGGAAACACCGGTCATCGACAAGAGCGAAGAACCGGCATCCTATAATCTGGCACAGGTTCTGTTGCCGGAAGGCTTTTCCATGGAATATACAGGCTATGAAGTAACGGACTCTTATCCGCAGACGGAGGAAATGGCGTTTGTGATTGATGCGTCTCAGAATAAAAAGCTTCTGGTACTGTCTTTTACCGTTACCAATAACGGGGCGGAAAGTACGGATGTGGATATCAACGGCAAGAAACCGTACTGTGTTTTAAGGATAAACGATACGAACAAATACTTTATCCAGACCACGTTGTTAAACGACGATATTACCACCTACCGCGGCACCATAGAAGCAGGCGCTGCAGTACAGCTTGTTATGATAGCGGAAATTCCGGAGGAGAAAGCGGACAGTATAGAAGCACTGAAGCTTTCCGTAACGGCGGGGGATAAGACCGCGGTAACAGAGCTGCAATAGGGTATCTGTCCTATAATTGCATAAGGATTTCAAACAGGCACAATGGGCAATTTTGCTTATTGTGTCTATTTTTATAAAAAATAGCAAAAAAATGTGTAAATTGCAAGAACTATCTTAACAAGTTCTAAATCTTTGTGGAAAACGCACAATAAACAGACGATTTATATATAAGATTGTATTTCTGTTTTTGTGCATTTTCCACATACTACCATTTTACTGCCGTATGAGTTTTTCATATTCCACCGAGGACAAACCACCAAACATTTTCCTTGGCAGGTTGTTTATCCAGTCCTCTATCTGTTGTATCTCGGCATCACTATACAATCCTATATCATCCCCTTTGGGTATCCAGCGCCGTATCAATTTGTTTTGGTTCTCATTACTTCCCCTCTCTCCGGAGCAGTAGGGATGTGCAAAGTATAATTCTGTTCTTTTCCCCTTATTCAGTTTTGATTTTTCAATACCTGATACATCCGTAAACTCCATGCCATTGTCACAGGTGATAGTTTTGAATGTTTCCCGGAAAGCTGGAGCACCCATTTTTCTTTCTAATCGGTTCAAGGCTTTTACGACACTGGAAGAAGTGCGGTTTGGTATCTTCATTATTTTTTCCTTTCTAAGCATCCGTTCAGTAAGAACCAGCAGACAAGTTAAATCATCCTTAGAACTATATACAGTGTCCATTTCCCAGTGTCCAAAATGCTGCCTATTGGATGCTTCTTTAGGTCTGTCCTCAATACTTTTCTTTTTGTCTGTATATATCTTTTTGCCCTTCTGGAATTTCTTCTTTTTCCTTGGTTTTGCATATGGTAAATCCTGCACACTAAGACCATACTTTTTATCATAGGCATAATTGTAGATAGTCCGCTGGCATACCTTATTTTTACCTATTACCTGCATGGCTGCATAGGGTGAATATTTCTTTTTCTGTATCAGTTCCCGTAAATTTATTATATACTCATCATCAAATACCAGCTTGCAGGGTCTGCCAGTTCCAGCCATAGCATCATCATGCACACGTTGCCCGGCATCTGATAAGTAAACCTGATACGGTTTCAAATTTTGTCCTATCTGGGTAACTGTTCCTCTCTTGATTTCTGCATAGATAGCCACCCGGCTAAAGCCTAAAGCTGCAGCTATATCTTTTACTGGTGTTTTTCTTTTCCGTTCTATTTCTATGTAATAACGGTCTTTCTCTGTTAAGTGTCGCATGTTTACCCCTCATAAATCTAAATTGATAGTATGCTTTTTGTATATTTGCACTAAAGCGGAACGCTCCGCTCCAACATACAAAAACTTTTGCTATTTCAATTAGATTTTGCCTAAGTAAAAAGGCTCTTGTAAAACACCGTAAAAATTTTCGTAAAGATGAAATTTTTTACTTGCTGCGCATGTTTGACAAAATCCTTTTTCTTAGGCGGTGAAGAAGTAGCAACACCAAAACAAATGTTAAAGGTCTTTTAGTATCTGCTGCTTGCCATTCTTATCAGAAGCAATAAAAATGACGCTTGTTTTTATGTTTCGCTGCGCTCTGCAATCCGTATTTTTCATTATGCTTTTGCTTTCTGTTCTTCCTGCAATCGTTAGTCGTGTATGTCCGTATGCACTTTAATTCCTGCTCCGCTTATGTCAAAACCGTATAAAAATTTTTTCAAAACGTAAAAAGCACTGAAAAATTTTTTATACTAATCTGCGATTTTTTGACAATGCTATGCAGTTCATTAAAAAAACAGTGCAGGACATACGCGAAGAACTAACGAGATGCAGTTAAAAAACAGAAAGGAGCAAAAGCATATGCAAAATACTTCATAATATCAAAAATCGGGACACCGCTCTAAATCTTCAAGACGCAATTAAAAAAGCCTTCCCGGTAGGCAGGTTAAACCGGAAGAAAGGAAAAACATGGAAGAATTTAAGAAACTGATTGAGAAGCTCAACAAAGACGAAAACATAACGGGAGTAGATACGCTTCTACATCTATGGTTCAGAGACTTAATAAAATATCACAACGATTTAGAATATGCAAAATTGAGCGGCGCTATATACGGACTGTATGGCGCTGGATACATCTCAAAAAGAGAAAAAGATGTTATTCAAGCTTATTTATTAAAAACATTATATGAAGAATAAGAAAGGGGAAAAGACATGGAAGAAGCAATAAAGAAACTGGAAGAAAAAAACTTCCACGTATGTAATCAATTCGACGGATGGACAGGAACAGAAACAGACAGATACGAACTTTGGGGCGAAACCCTAAAAAGTAAAAATGAACTTCTATTAGACAATCTTAGTGAAGCCCAAGTAATAGCCTTGGCAGATATCTTATAACAAAAAAGGCAGCCGTAAAGGTTGCCTTTTATAGTCCAAAAGTTTCTTGAATATATTTTTCTTCTGCTGCAGAAACATTAACAAATACATCACCATCTATATATTGTTGGGTGGGTATCTCCTGAGGAGCTGCGTCCTGTGTAAATATTTTTACTGTATGTATTCTACGTGTAAATGCCTTAAAGGTTTCAGGTTCATCTTTCTGCCATTGTATATATTGATTTTTCAATGGCTTGTTACTGGTAAAAAAAACTTTTGTGTAGCAGGCAGTTTTATTATTGTAACGGCAGGGGAGTTGCAAAGGGTATATATCCAGCCATATAAGCATCTTTGATATATCTACATCACCACGGAACTCTTCAAAAACTACAACGTCTTGCCCAGAATAACCATCCCAAGGATTTCTATAATCTGTAACACGGTACACATTTTCAAAACCATAAAGATTATATATACCCGATGTTTTACCAGTACCGGAGTCACCTTGCCAATATTCTACATGCATGGTGTCACGAACTTTATTTTTGAATTGTTCATACTTCAACGTTTCCCGTACCTGATTTACGGTATTAAGGCGCTTCATGAAGTTAGGATTTTCTTCAATTATTTCAAAGTCGGATTTTCCTTCTTTGATTAGTTCATACAAGGTTGCAAGGTCATTTCTTTCTCCCTGACGTTCCTGGGGGCATTCTCCAAACTCTTCAAAGGTATCTGGTAAATTGGTTTCTACTTTTTCCGTATCTGCATATTTCCCGGACTTTGTTACATAGTCTTTATTTTCTTGGCAAGTTCCTTTACATTTATCTATATGAGCGGTAGGAAACAAATCTTTTACCTGACTAAATTTCAAAGGACTGTTACGGAATATAAATACATGTGTGTGATATGTATGAGTTTTTCCACCAATTTCATCACACATACACCAATATTTTATTGATTTAATACCTGCTAAAATATCCCGGATACGTTCATGGGTAAAACCTGCATCCTGCGGATTGTTTATAGTCAATAGCCATTTCCTTGATTGTGAATTATTGTTAGCTCCAGCCATACATTTTCCCCCAAAAGTAAAACTTTTTTATTCGGCTATTTCTCCGAACTCCTCAAACGTATCAGATAAATGAACCTCTTTATCAATGAAATTTTTAAAAAGTCCTTGTTTAGCAACATATTTACGACCCAAAGCACACCAACCATTCAAGCGCTCAAAATGAGCAAAAGGAAAAAAAGGTCTTAAAGCATCAAAATCAATACAAGAGGAAGAAAAAATAAAAACATGAGTGTGTAAAATGCCTTGTGATGAAATTTCATCACACATACACCAATATTTTATTGATTTAATACCTGCTAAAATATCCCGGATACGTTCATGGGTAAAACCTGCATCAACAGGAAATGTTAACAACCAACTTTTAGAAACAATAGACATGCCAAAACCTCCCAAAATACAAAAGTAAAATAAAAAATACAAAAAATACAAAAGTTAATTTTTATATGAAACCCAGTAAAAACAAGGGTTTCCAATACCCAAAATACAAAATACAGAAGTTGCCTAAAGGGTAATACTAACCTTTAGGCAACCCTTGACGGTAGGAACCCAGTTCCGGGATGCCTGCCTGCAGGGGCGGTGCCCGCCTAAAGGCTGGGGCAGACCGCCCCCTTGGCTTAGGCTACCCCGGCACTCCCTACCGTAAAGGGCAAGCTCTACGAGTTGCCACAATGCAACGAACGAGAACGATGTAATCTTTCCTCTTGTTCGTCCAAAAGACGCAAAAGCTCCTCCCGATATGGAGGACAATGCTTGAAAATATCGCGAACCAACATACGCAAAGATATTAAATCCTCAAGAGTATCAACATAAGCACAAAAAAAAGCACTTTCAAAAACATCCATTTTTATTTTCTCCTTTTCTTCATACTGCGGATATATTTCCGGCTGGGTCTGTCCACGGCATCCATGTTTACGGCTTCGTTACGTTGCAAAGACAATATTTCTTCCTCGGTAAGGAAATCCCCTTCCTGACATGACTTCGTAAGATTTCCAACACATGCCAAAGTGTCATACTGAGCAAAATCCTTATTGGTTATAAACCAGCCGAAGCGGTGCAAAGGCCGTACAAGAGTAGGGTCTGTTGCGTTTTCCAGAGTAAAAGCATCATACTGCCCATGTACCATCACACGCCATATTTTATCGCAAGAAACAACGTACTGTGTCACCTGACGCAGTAAGGCATCTACATGGTTAAACCTCTGTGATGTATAAATAAGGGAAATATGATGATGCCGACAAGTAAGCAGGGTGTTCAAAAATAAAGGGTCTATGTTATCCTTGAACTTACGGCTGTTAAGCTGCACCGAAAACTCATCGCCCAACACCAATACACAAGTCAATGTATCGTTTTCTTCATCCAGTTGCTTAAAACGGTCTGCTGCCTGCACTATCTGGACCAAACCCTCGAACCGTTCTACACCGGGGATATACGGCAAGTCAACATTACTAATAATATGCACTACCTGCGTCACCCACTTCTTGCGGTTCGGGTCATAGATTTTCTTTCCATTATATTTTTTATATTTGCCTACAACATAATGCACGGCAGACAGAGTTTTTCCTTTACCAAACAGACCAACGAAGCAGATAAGCTGACCCATTTTTATTTCACGCCATTTTTTATACTTCATCCACTTAAGGCAATCCGCAACAGCGTTGTAGACTGTCTTAAATGGATGAAGCAGAAGCACACGAAACACAACGGAGAACAGGCAGAGCAAGCCTATTCCGATAAGAATAATATATAGCATGCTGCCTACCTCCGACTTACAAGGTTATCAAACACAGAATTCACCACGGAACCAATACAGGAGAGCACCAGCACAAAGCACATGTACCTGACTAAGGTTTCCGGGGTAAACTCTGCAGAACCTGCCAAAATAATATCAATTAACGATTGCATAAAAATCACCGTCCTTTTTTCCACTGGGTAAACTTACCCACAACACCGTTTATATTTCGTTCCGTCCATGTGCAGAGCAGGAATATAAACAATAAAAATACCAAGCTGCTTAATGCGGTAAGTTCTTCATTAATTTCCACAAGGCTATCCGTGTAATCAGCCGGGGCAGTAGTCTGAAAAGTTCCATCACCACCCGACACAGTAGGAGTACCAGGAATATAAGAGCCGTCCCCGGAAGATACTGTATCAACTGGGGATTGTTCAGTTTCTCCATTGTCTCCGCCGGACACATCAGCACCAGCATTCCCAGAAGAAATACTAACATGACTATGTAATCCGTCAGACAACGGAACAGATACGACAGTGACCTGAATATTTTCTTTTTCATACATTTGACACACTCCTTTTTAATCTTTATAATTATCCCCATAGAAAAAGAAAGAGGGGATATTACCATGGAAGAAAACAATATACTAAGCAATGAAACCTATGAAAGAATAAAAAAAGAAGAGGAAACAACCCAAAACCAGCGCACAGACGCAATCATAAAAAGATTAGATGATATAAGAGATCTAATAAATCAAATGAGCTTCTGGATAGGTTGCATAGGTTTCTATTTCTTAATAAAAATCATAATAACAACAGTAAAAATAATACTCGGCATCATTGGTATAAAATACGGAATAGATATACTTAACGAAATGATTTAAATATAAAAACAAAAAGTACAAATACACAAAACCCGAATATCAATACATTCCACAACGTAACAGTATAACCACAAAGTGAAAGTTGCATTTTTAAAATTGAATAACAAACATCAATTACATATTTTACATTATCCATAAAAATCACCTTCCGAAAATACGTAGAAGAATAGCCAAAGCCAATCCACCCACAAGCATGGTAGTATATGCTGACGGCAAAAAAGAAAAAACTTTTGAAACCATGGACGGAAATTGACCAACTAAATCTATTAAAGACCACAGCGATTTCAAAAAATCAGGAATCTGTTTCAAAAACTTAACGGATTCCTGGAACAAAGCTGCCATAAGTTCAAAAAAACCTTTAACAAAAGAAAGTATAGTATTCTTATCTGCTTCAGTAGGTGTATTTCCACCTGAACCAACACCAGCATCACCTGAAGATATATCAACATCAGGATTGATATTCTTTTTAGGGTTATTTGGATTACTTGGGTCTCCTACCTCTTGGAATTCTCCTGCAGAATTTCCAGTAATATCAACTATCGACGCATTACCATAATACAGATTATCACCTGAATAATAATAAGGAATAAAACGCAAAGTAAAATCCATATTATCCCTTTTAATTGGAATAGCACTGAAGCCATACCGTTTCCTTAATTGCCCCAAAGTAATATCAAACGAAAATCCAGACTTTACTAAATCGGAACGTATCCAAGAACCATACGCATCAAAAGGAATTTCATAACCGGAAGATAAACCAGTTGGATAATAAGCAAAAACTTTAATATCTTTACTTACTACATCATAAGAATGTGTAAAATCGGTTGCAGAAATAAAATAATAACACATATCACATTCCTGAACACTGGTTTTACCTTTATCCAACGGCTGCCCATACTTATCATAATTACTATCAGCATAGACATTAAAATCTACAAAATTACAATCCGGGTCATAAATAGGTGTAAGACTTCCAATTGGATTATCAGTATGTGTCAAGTTACCATCCACATCAAAATAATAATGATATTTTTTTCCTACATACTCCGTACCGTCTGCATCAATACATACAGGCCATAAATCAAGCCAAAGTTGCGAAAAGCCATTTTTATAAGGACACTTAGAAGAAGGAGAAAAAATAAAATCTGCAGTAAGAAGTTTACCGGGAACAGAATTAGAATAAACTTCCCAAGGATTCCAGCCAACATCAATTTCACCCTCTGATAATTCCACATAGGGATAAACCCGGCGCTCTACCTTATAATCTACAATATTTGCATTATTTCTAAGTGCTGGGTCTAAAGTGTAACCTGTCCAAGATACATTAACTACATCTTTTGAAGCATCAGAAACTTTCAAATCATTAAGATAAATATTATAGCCTTCCTTAACTTGTTTACCCGTTTTCAAATACTCCAATGCTGCAGCCTTTCCGGCTTCTGTAGTTCCGTCAAATATTGGAATATTGCCTTTTATATCGTACAAATCGCCATTTTCAAAAGATGTACTTAACTGCGTATACTGTACATTACCGTTTTGATATCTTGTAGTAAATTTTTGAATAGAAGGGCTAATGGGTGTATTAGTTTCAATAACGATATTTACGCACAACGCAACACCTTCTTCTGTTTTATAAAAACATAATCGGTTCTCATAAGTACCATCTACAACAACTTCGGTATAACCGCCAACAAAGGGAAGCTTATACGTTGCGTTATACGTATATGTTTCCTTTTCTTCTTCCGTTCCTTCTGCTGCATTGGCAACTGCTCCGAATACCAGAAACAGACCAAAGGCACAACACAACAAAAATATATTTAATAAATTTCTACTTTTCATTTCTTTTCCTTTCCAAAAAATAAAGGCTTAATTTCTCAATATTCAATTAAGAACTTAAGCCTTTACTTTTCTACCAAAAGCTACCCGGTACTACATTGCTGCTGCCTTCGCACGTTTGAACAGACCAAACGCCACAAAGCAGAGGGAAGCAATAAGAAGAACGTTTAACGGGAACTCAGAAAACAGACCCATAACATTCTTTACCAGAGATACTAATTCGGTAACAATATTTGTATTGATTACCGGAGTATCTGCACCGACAACAGTTAAAAGATGCAACATAACGAACTCCTTTCTGATGTATAACTACCATCTATTTTATTAACACCCTGCAAGGGGGATGTCCGAGGGAGACCGGGCGGAATATTAACATCACCGCCCGGAAGTGTTGGGAAATATGTAAAGCTATTAGCTTAACAACTACTTTGCAGCCTTATCCTTATCAAAAGGAGTTGCCGGAGTGATTAACTTGTAATCATCCACTGGCTGAAAAACTTTATCACCATA
>DJEL01000023.1:5857-44518 GCA_002432425.1 Lachnospiraceae bacterium UBA5899 | reverse complement strand
GTGCGGGTTATTTACCTGGTACGGTTCATTCATATATAAAAACCGGTTTTCTTCATACATATCCTTCCTTTAGTTCAAAAATCCTCCACCATCACTGGTGGAGGATAAACTTTCGACCCAACCATTTATATACCGCTTATTGGTCAGCGGTAAACTTTCAACCCGACCATTTATATACCACCTATCGGTCAGTGGTAAACTTTCTACACACAGATTATAAAACATCCCTAAAAAGTCAATAGCCGCGACTCGCCTTTATAAACATTTTAGAAATATATCTGCTATTATAATATGCCCGATATTTTAAAAATCAACCATCATTTATACTTTTTGAACGCTCTTTCTATGTATCACATCCCACTCTCGCAGGATGCCGATGTTTCTTATGCTGCCCTTAAATACCGCTTCATAAATCGTCTTGCATAAGCTTCGCACCGTAGTCGTTTTCCTTCTGCATCAAATTCCCAAGTCTCTGGATCAAACTGGATTTCTACAGCTATATCTCTCATAACCTGTACTCCGTACTTCTCCATCATCTCAGCCAGGAATGTGCAGCAGCGTTCAAATTCCTTATTCAAAGCTTTCCTCCTTCCCCTCACATGTTGCAATACCACCAACTGTATCAAATACATCCGCACTGGGTGGTATTTCCTATCCCTAATATACATCTTCACGGATAAAATAACAAGGTTTCAAAAGAGAAAAAACTTCCGACTGTCAGTTATCGAATTTTCCTTTATTTATAGTTTCGTAAACCTTATTTACTTCTATATTCAGTTTTCTCATATATGCTACCAATCGTTCTTTATCATCCTCTGAATAGAAACCGAAATTATAATTATATACAATCTGATTAATATTAGTTCCTATATGATTCACTTCGTTAATAAGTTCTTTCAGAAGTATCCTTATCTCCAGATAATCATTTGGCTTCTGAGAAATCATTAACCTCTGATACTCTGTTTCTGTCATATTTGCCAACCGAAAATATTGACAGAGTTTCTTATGCTGCGTCGGAAATATATGTCAACTTAATTTTCATGTTCTTGTATGCAAAAATAGCTATTTTAAGGTATGTCGGAAATGTCCACATACTTTGAGAAAATCATTTGGAATAATTGACATGCTTTCTCATTTTATGTGGGAAATCTTGACACACCTATAATTTTCAGCTCTAATCACAATGAAGTTGGTCTATTTTTCATTGCTTAAAAAGTTCTTCGGGTGGCTTTTGCTTTATACGCATTTTGTGGCCACAAGCCACTTTCATGCATCTAGTCAGGGGAATGTCTCCGTTCCGCGCTAAGCGGATGTCCACTGGACATCCAGCGCCCCTAATACCCCTGATATTTATATAGGTGCGTCACTTTTTGGAGCACCTTTTGCAAAAGTACTCCACTTTTTGACTCACTTTTCGAAAAAGATGCGCAACATTGTGACTCACCTATAATATGAATCCTTGTATATCTACCTTATTTTCTTAATCCGCTTCCTGCCCTTCTAATTCTTCCTCATATATCAACCAACTGAATATAATAGTCCAACAGATCATATATCCAGTCCTTTAGATTTGTAAATTCATATCCCAATTTCTTTGCTTTCTCCGTACAAATACTGTATTCCGGTGTACCATTATATGGAGCGTTCTCTCCTGTCACATCAATTAATGCCTTACACCCTGTTTTGTTTTCCACATATTCTATCATCTCTTTTAAGGAAATCGTTCCTTCGGATGCTCCATTCACCGCCCCTGCAAAATCCTTATCCACTAAAAATGCAATAAATTTTCCGGCTTCATCGGAACGTATGTAGCTCATTTGATAATCCAGATTGTCAATATTCATAGGAATTGCTCTGTAAACGCAAAAGGCATCTTTTTAATATTGGATCCCTGTCTATTACTCTTTTCGTTCAAAGTCGCAAATTGCGACTTTGAAAATCCCTCCGGTATTTCTTCTCTATTTAGTTGAAACATGAAATCCTCTGGAAATCTACTAATGTTCCGCTTCACCTGCTCATTTAATCGTTTAACTTCATATCCATAGATTTCTGCTAAATCTTTATCCAGCATTACCTGCTGTCCGCGAATTATATACACTTTACTACGAATATCATCTGTAGTAATCAATTCCTTTGTATCTTCCATTTTTCCTCCTACCAAACCGGTTATTAGTTCCGTCAGATTGATTTTTCAATTCCATTTCATGAAGTCACAAATTGTGACTTCATGGATTTTTGATTCAAGGTGCAGTTAATTCACCTTGAACGTTAACGCAACTTGAGATTAATCAATCCTCCACAATACTCTCCATCTGTTCCAACTTCTGCAAGGCCTTTATATACGCCATCAGTCGTTTATACTGCTCATCACCCAGACTATGTAACTGTTTTAAAATCTTAATATCCGACCTAGTAACTTCATAATCCATATCTGCATCTTTATATTCCGGATCAATTCCTTTTCCAGTCAAAAGCTGTTCGGGAGTAATCTCCAATGCATCACATATAGACAACAGACAGTCCGCTTTGGGATTCGTCTTTTTCTTCTTCCAGTCACTGATGTTACTTGTTGCAATCCCGGTCCTTTTTGAAAGTTCCAACTGCGTTATGTTCTTCTGCTCCATCACATAAAAAATTCTTTCACTGATAATCATGATTTTCCCTCCATCAACATTCCGTGAATATCCGTATTTATAAATTTGTCCATCCGCCTATACGGTTATAGTATCATGCTGCAACTTTTCTTTCAATAGAGATTTTTGTATTTCTGAACTTTGTTATATTCTTCTCTTTATATAGCTCCGTGTACAACTGTCTTATTCTTTCCCTACGAAGATAAAAATCCGGATCAGGCAAATTATCCAAGTCCATTGCTTCCGCATACTTTGCTACCATCTCTCCGATAAAATTTGCTAAATTGCTCCATACATCTCTTTCTTTTAAGACCACTTTATTCTTAACCATAATTTAAATCCTTGTTTGACAGTTTCAGCACATTCTCTTAAACGCATCAAATAAAACTATGTGTAATACTGTGCCTGTGCTTTCCACAACTCATAGTATTTTCCATGCGTATCCTGCAATAATTTATCATGGACTCCCCTCTGCACAATCTGTCCGTCATCAAATACTGCTATGACATCACAGAATCTACATGATGAAAGTCTATGACTGATGTAAATAGCTGTCTTATCCTGTACTATCTCATTAAATTTTGAATACACTTCGTATTCTGCAATAGGATCCAACGCAGCTATCACTATCTGAACTGTCTCCACATGCGGTATCATTATTTCAGGCCTCAACATCCCGCGAACCCGCATAAACACTGGCTTTTTACACCCTTTGTTATTTTGCCATGTTTAATCAATACTGCTGTCAGATTTGGTAATATATCGGTCCGCAGATTTCTTTTAGGGAACTTTTGCGCTATAAATCACGCCAAAAAGTTCCCTATTATTGAAATCGGTACTTTCCTTTTCCATGTCCGGTTACTGGCACGATTATCTCACTATCGACCAATAATTTTATCAGCTCAGATGCTCTTGTTGATTTTAATCCGATAATATCTTCTACTATCGTTCTGCCAAAATACTCTTTTTTTCCACACTTTGAAAATAGTTCTAACGCATGATCTATTGTCTTTTCTGAAATCATATCAGAAAAAGAAAGTAATCTATCTCGAATGTCCGCTTTTTGATTTTCAATATCCGCTTCTGCGCTCTCAATGTCCGCTTTTGCACTTTCAATGTCCGCTTCTTCAAACATTCCACTAATATGCATAGAACGATTATGAAGTTCATTTTTTTCATCCAGCAATAAATTTCTTAAAAAAATTTCCAAATACTCTGTGGTCTCATGAACACCATTTCTCAAATCGTTATAATTGGCCCTAACAAGTGCATTCCTAAAATACCAAGCATTTTCAGCAAAAATATCATTCGTTGCATCAAAACCAAGCATTCTTAAATATTTTATAAAAAATACTGCCGTAGTTCGTGTATTTCCCTCTCCAAATACATGTATCTGCCATAATCTTGATACAAAGATTGCCAAGTGATGGATAATTTCTTCCATGCTCAGATTCTTATAACTAAACTTCTTTTCTTCTGAAAAATCATAATCGAGTGTCGCACGAAGTTCTGACGCACTGCCATAAAGAACCGTTGCACCATTCAGCACCCATTCTCTCTTTGTAATATTATAATCTCTCAGTTTTCCAGCATGTCCATAAATTCCTGTAAACAGCTTTTTGTGAATAGAGATATACTCATTTGGCGTAAAACTAAATGCCTTCTCCGATAAAATCTTTGCAATCCTAACAGCAACCTTATCTGCTTCTTCTGTACGGTCTCCAGTATCTACTTTGGGATTTTCTTCGTAATACGTATTAAGAAGCTCCTGTGCTTCATCGATTGAAATGTCACCTTCGATATTTTTTATTGCAGTATCAATCAAATACTTGGAAGGCTTTAATCCATCTACTGCCTGAAGCCCTATAGCTGTGTGCCAGACATAGCCCTTGTCTCTTTTGCCTGGTTCGGTTTGTTTTATATACTCTTTAAAAGGATCTTTATTCATCAAATTTCCCCCATTCATTTTTACCAATACCAGTTCTTTCTGATACTGTCTTGCAAAGATTTTTCCTTTTCCTCTGCACTTTTTTCATGCTGACGTTTTCCCTAATTATTCGTTTTATTGGCTATATTACGGCCTCATTTTCCTTGTGCTCATTTACAGAAAGATTTCCTATCAAATCTTCACCAATTTTGCAAGTAGGTAACTTATCGATTGCCATTTGAACCTGAAACTCATTTAATTCGATCTCAATATCATAAATGTTTCCGCTTCTTGGCAGTCTGACATGAATAACTGCAAAATGCTGATACTCCTCCGTATTATAAATTCCCTCCTCGTACTTCTTAAGGCGTACTATTTTTCTTGATATTCCCTCGGCCAATCGATAATCTATTGCATATATTTTTTTCTCTGTGAATCCATGTAAATGTGTGGTTCCAAATGCTAATGCATTTGTTTTATAGAAAAGCATCTGACTTTTTAAATATGACAATTCAAGCTCCTCATAATCAATATCACCCTTCAACCACTTCCGTACCGGCATTCCTATATATACAGTGAAAGCTCTATCCAAAACAGGAATCCGAACAGGCAAAGTCCTATGATAGCCATATAATAACGCCCTAAAGGAATAAGACACAAGGTGCAACGATTCGCAGACACATTAAGCTACTATAATCGCCTTAAACCCGCTTAAACTGGGGCTTTACGCGACAACAAGCACACCGTCTCAACATGCACGGTATGAGCGAACTGGTCGACCGGGCGCACGCGCTCGAGGCGGTAGCCGCCGGCGCAGAGCAGCTTTAAGTCGCGGGCGAGGGTGGCGGAGTCGCAGCTCACGTAGACGATGCGGGAGGGTGCCATTTTTAACATGGTGTCCAGGCACTTTTCATCGCAGCCCTTGCGGGGCGGGTCCACCACGATGACATCCGGATGACTCTCCTCTTTTTCGTAGGCGGCAGGAAGTACTTCCTCAGCTTTTCCCACGAAAAATTCCGCATTGGCAATGTGGTTGCGGACAGCATTCTGCCGGGCATCGTCAATGGCCTGCGGAATGATTTCCACGCCGTACACCTCTTTGGCACGCAGCGCCATAAATAAGGAAATGGTGCCTATGCCGCAGTACAAATCCCAGACACTTTCTCTGCCGGTAAGACCGGCATACTCTAACGCCAGACTGTAAAGCTTCTCCGTCTGCATGGGATTTACCTGATAAAAGGATAAGGGAGAAATGGAGAACGTCAGCTCCTCTCCGGTATAGGGCATATCCTCTTTTCCGGTATCGCGCACCCTGATTTTATCCGTAATGGTATCGCTGCCCCAGATGGTGTGGATTTCTTTGCCCATAATGACATTGGTTCTTTCCGTATTGATGCTCACTGACACGCTTGTCATACCCTTGATAAGCGCCAGCTTTTCCAGAAGCTTATCCTGTCTGGGCAGGTAGCTTTCCTTTTTCCCCTTATAGTTAATCACAAGGCATACCATGATTTCTCCGGTATAAAAGCCGGTGCGGATAAGCGCGTGGCGAATAAGTCCTTTTCCGGTTTCCTCGTCGTAGGCGTTCACATGATATTCCTTCATATAGTCCAGAATGGTCTGCAGGATTTCCCTGTTTTCTTCCCTGCCCAGATAACATTCCGTATTGGGAATAATGGAATGGGTGCGTCCGGCATAAAAACCGGTAATGGGGTTGCCCTGCCTGTCCGTGTCGAAGGGGTACTGTGCCTTGTTGCGGTAACGCAACGAATTTTCCATGCCGACCACGGGCTCCATCACCCGGTCCACTTCCGCCTCGGAAAAGCCGCCGATGCGCAGCAGATTGTTTCTTACCTTGTCCTGTTTGAAAGCAAGCTGTCTGTCATAAGAAAGCGCCTGAATCTGGCAGCCGCCGCACTGTCTGTGGCTTTTGCAGGACGGCTCTACACGAAAAGGAGAAGGTGTTACCACCTTCTCGACTCTCGCATATGCATAATTCTTTTTGCTTTTGATAATTTTGGCTTCTACGGTATCACCCACAACGGCGTCCTTGATAAAAAGGGGAAATCCATCGATTTTACCGATTCCTTCTCCCTCCATGCCCACATCTTCAATGGTCACCGTCACCATATCGTTCTTTTCATATGCCATCGTAATTTTGCCCTTTCCTATTCCATCCTTGTGCCGCGCAGGTTGCTTTCAAAGACTCTGTTAAATCCCAGCCAGTTAGTATCGGAAACGTTTCCGAAAATTTCGGTCATCATTTCCATCTTGGCGTCCGTGTTGTCCGCCATATTTAAGGCAACTGCCTCAAAGAGAGCGGGCTTCTTGGGAGAACCGTACTCGTACTCACCATGGTGCGCCAGAATGCAGTGCTTCAGTTCAGAAGCCAGCACGGGCGGGAAATCGGGAATTTCCCTGATTTTTTCCGTCAGCATTTCGCACCCCATCACAATGTGGCCCAAAAGCTGTCCGTCATCGGTGTAATCGTTTTCCGGGAACAGGGAAATTTCCTTTACCTTGCCGATGTCATGGAACAGTGCGGCGGTAATTAACAAATCCCTTTTCAGAAGGGGATAGCAGCCGCACAGATAATCGCACATCTTTGCCACGCTTAAGGAATGTTCCAAAAGACCGCCCACAAAACCGTGGTGCATGGTCTTGGCTGCGGAGGAACGGCGGAATTTCTTGATAAACTTTTCATCTTCCACGAAAAATGCCTGTAAAAGCTGCTTCAGGTAAGTATTTTCCACACTGTCCACCAGTCCTAAAAGCTCCTGATACATTTTGTTGTTGTCCTTCTTGCTGACCGGAAGATAATCTGCCGGGTCAAATTCGCCATCCTTGCAGACACGGATGCGCTTCACATTTACCTGCAGGGCACCCTGAAAATTATTCACATCCCCGTAAACTTCTATGTAATCGAGGGTATCGTAATCTTCGATGCCGGCGCTGTTCGGCTCCCAAACCTTTGCGTCAATGGTGCCGGTTTTATCCTGTAAAATCACGGTTTCGTACGGCTTTCCGTTCTTTGTTACGGCAGACTGCTTATGCTTACATAAATAAATGTCAAAAACTCTGTCGCCCTCTTTGTAATCCTTAATATACTTCATAAAATTGTCCAAACCTTTCCGTAAAATTTAATTATTTTTTCGCTGTGCTGACGGTGATTTCCGTTTCCATTTCCTTGTATTCGCCCTGCGCCGAACGCATGAACTTCACCTTCAGGGTGTCGCCGGGCGTGCTGCGCAGTAAAATCGCCGTATAATCGGAAAACTTTGTCACTGCCTCGCCGTTGATTTCCACGATAACGTCGCCCTTCTGGACGCCTGCCAGCATGGCGGGAGACTCCATGGCGGTTTCCCGCACATAGGCGCCGAAAGGAACCTCCATTTCCTCATGGGCTTCCGTAGTGACATCCATTCCGCTGATGCCCACGTAAACGGCATCCTTGCCGTTTGACATGTTTTCGATGAGCTTGCGGAGCTCCGAAATGCCGATGGCGGAAATCATGTTTTTGCTGTCCGAGCTGTAACGGTCCGTGGTGATGATGCCCACAATCTGTCCCTGCAGATTGAAAAGCACGCCGATGCCGCTTGCACTGCCGGTAATGTCCGTGGCAAATATTTTGTAATTGGCATCCACCTTGCTTAATGTAATGCCGGAGGAAGCAATCATGCCGTATCCCATGGAGCCCGATACCCCAAGGGGGCTTCCCATGGCAACTACCGGTGTACCGGCTGCCTGCCGGAAATTGGATGAGCCTAAGGTTGCCATTTTAATATCGTCCTTTTTCTCATCGGGAATGTCGTCCATGGATACTGACAGTATTGTCAGATTGGTCTGGACATCCGACTGCTTGCGCTCTGCCTTGACCTGTACGCCGTCATGGAACGTAACCCGGATGACACCTGCCTGCTTCACGGTATTTCTGTCTGTTAAAACAAGATATTCTTTACCGTTGTTGGCGATGACTACACCATAGGTTTTACCCTCTTTTTCGTAGGTATCGCTGAGCCAGTCCTCGTTGGACGAAACCGCCGTCACCTCCACCATGTATTCGCTTAAGGTCGCGGAGTACTCATAAAGGGCATTGTAAAGCTGGGCATAATTATTTTTGTCCAGAACGACTTCATCCAAAATCTTCCGGATTTGTTCATCCTCTAAAATAACCGATTCTACCGCTTCCTGAATGGAAGGCGTGGGGTCATCCTCCACCAGCATATCCTCCGGGCTGATTTCTTCCTGTTCTTCCGGGAAAATAACCGCATCCGGCTTTTCTTCCGGGTAGAGCAGGTTGCTGATGACCGGCTCCAGTATCAAAAAGGTAACGCAGGCAATCATGCCGAAAATAACCGCCATGGCGACGGTGGTCACCGTCCTGCGCAATAACTTCTTCTTATTGACCGGGCGTTCTTTTATTTTTTCCATCATAAAATCGGACTGGGGATTTTTTTCCGGTTCTGCCATATGCCAACCATGCCTTTCCGAGCGGGTGCTGTTTCACACCTTTTACTCAAAAATGCAGGACTTTCATCCTGCATTTTTAATATTTGCATTTACAATTCTGTCCGTTGCCGGGTTTTCTTTATTCTGCAGCGCTTTCCTCTGTGGAAACGGGAGTTGTTTCGCCATCCGCATCGGTTGCGGGAGTTGTCTCGCTGTCCCCGATCGTTGCCGGAGTGGTTTCACTGTCGGCTGCTGCCTGCTTCTTTAAGTAAGCCAGATGTCCCTTCGGGTCGGACACTTCATAACCGGACTTTAACTCGGTCAGGTAGGTTGTCATTGCCTCGGTGGTCAGGGTATCGGAAATCTTAACCTGCCATTCGGGACGGCCGTCGCCTACATAGTAAAGCACGTAGTTGTTTCCGTTGTCGGTCAGTGCAGTGGTGTCTCCTGCCTTATGACCCGCAAAAATCCATTCGGAAAGATTGCTGTCCAGAGAGGAGCTCTTCAGCTCTTTGTAAAGACCGCCGTCGTTGTTGCTGTAGGTATCTTCGCTGTACTTGTCAACCAGGGCAATAAAAGCATCCTCGGTTGCACCGGCTTCTTCGTATTCCTTCAGGATATCTTCACCGGCTACTGTGGTGCTCATGATAACACGAATGTTTGCCGTGGTGGTATCTGCCAGATATCTGCAGTCAAACTGCAGTACATAGTACTTGTTGTTGTCGGTATCTTCGATAACGGTTGTGTCACCTTCTGCTCTGTCTGTATCAAACAGCCAGTCACTGAGTTTGGCTAAAATGGAAGATTTCAGCTTTCCGGTATAGGATTCGCCGTCCGTACCAATGGTTTCCAGTGCTGCATCCGCTTTGGTCTTTGCCTCTGCCATAGCGGCAGCGATTTCTTCATCGGTAGCTGCTACGGTATTGCCGTCTGCATCAGTGGAAGACGGGATGTCCGCTGCAATCTCCGTCATATGATAGTCTACACTGTCATAAGTATCTTTATTTGCTTCATAATAAGTCCGGATTTCGTCTTCCGCAGGTGCTTTTTCCTCGGACTGCTTCTTATAATAAGCGTTTGCATAGTAGCCGTCTTCTACGAAGGGCTTGATACGTGCAAAAGTTGCATAGGAACCGAACGTTGCCTTGTAGTACCGCGCCATGCTGACATCACTGTTGGAAGCGGCTTCCTTTGCAGAACTTTCAAAGGCTGCCACATCCTTGGCTGTATCATAAGTAAAGCCTTCTGCTTCCGCTGCGTCAATCAGCGCTTTGTTCTGCTTGATGGTTTCCAGTGCCAGGGAGCTGAAATAATCCTTCCAGGTCATGGTATCACTGTAATTCTGCTTCGCAAAATCCTTGGTGGTATCCAGGCCCAGGTAGGAAAGATAGCTGCTGTAAGTGTTCAGATAATCGTTCTTTGCCAGGTTGTAGTAGTAGTCAAATTCAACTCTGGTAATGTTGTGTCCGCCTACCGTAAGATAAGTGGAATGTACTGCCGTATAAGATTTAATGGGAATCATGGCAAGGGCAATCACGATAACTGCCGCAATCACAATACCTATTATTTTTTCTGTCCTAGCCTGCTTTTTGGCTCTTTCGGCTTCTTCTTTTCTTTTCTGTACCTTTTTATCATACCGGGTCATCACCTTTTCGGATGACTGCTCTTTTTTTACGTCTTTCTGTGACATGGGGATATCTCCTTCCTTTTCCGCATACCCTACATTATAATCTATCTTTTTCAGAAAAGGTAGTCTTTTCACGCAATTTTCACAAAATAATCAGCGATAATCATGGATAACGGCATTGTTTTCCCGGTACTTCAGGCTGTCCGTGTCCACAAAATACCGGCTCATGTCGGAAGAGTCCACATAAACGTCCACATAACTGCCTATGTAATCATTGGGATTCAGCCATGTCAGGCCGGAAGAAAACAGATACACCTGACCGTATCCGGTATCCTCATAGCGGCATTCCAACTGAAACGGATGCCTGTTGTTGACGGTATAATTGTAGCAGATACGACCGCCGGTCACTTCCGCCTGTATCTTTCTGCCGTTGTCCCTGAGCCATTTCTCTTTTTTCTTTTTCCGTGCATGCAGCACCGACATAATAATACCGATGACGGCAAAAACCAAACCAATCAGCCCGAAAATCAGGGGGAAAAGCCAGCTCGTCGCTGTTGCACTTGTTTCCTCTGCTCCTCTTTCAAACTGTGCCTGAAATATGGCAAAACATACCGCTATAATGACAAAAACGCTTCCGATGATGGAAAACACCAGTCCGATAATAAAGTCCGCCGATGCTGCATTTCCTTTTCTTTTATTCATTTCCTTCTCCTCATAATGAAGCTGCGCAGGCAGTCCGAACAGGAAATTCTGCCTTGCCTGCCGTTATTCCATGTTATTCATCTGTCCCATAAAGAGTATCATGCCTGTATCCGCATCCTCTATGACGTAAAGGAAAGATCTGTCGGCAATAAAGGTAATTTCCGGTTTCGGTTCCCTCATGGCCGTCGTATCCACCATGGCTCCGGTTACGGCGGCCGCCTTTGTGCCCTGTTCGTCCACAATCACCTTTGCCTTGTGGATAACGGTGGAAAGCGCGACATTGTCCGCGATTTTGGAGAAATCCGCTCCGTCCGTATAAGCGAACCGGATACCCATATCCTGTAAAATACTGTCCAGCCCCTGCAGCTCTTCTTCATCGGTAAACTTCGGCATCTCCAGCCGGGCAATGTCCTCATAAGGGCTGGTGTCCAGGGAGTCTAAAAGCTCCTGCTTTTCCTCCGCAGACAGGTTTTTCAGCAAATCCCCGATGTAGGCATTTTCGTCCGACGGCAGGAAAATTTTCATCCGCACGCTGCCGCCTTCATAGGGCACACTGATTCCTTTGATGCTGCCGTTGTCCATATACCGGAATCTTTCGTCATACATGCGCATCATATCCGCAGTGCTGTCCGCATCTTTGCCGTGGAAAGTACCTTCGTAGGTATCGTTCTCATCGAAGGGCGTCTCCCATTTTCCTTCAAAATAAACGGCATTTAAAAGCACCAGAACCGTGTTTCCCGGAACCTCCGATACTATTTTTTCAATCATGCCCTCTGTTTTCTCACTGGTCCACTGATTGATTTCTTTTACCACCGCCTCCGGCTGGGAAGCAAAATCCGCTTCGTAAACTTCACCTTTGTAATACTTCTTAACAGGCGCCGCAAAATCCTGCTCCATATTTTCCGCCCAGATGCCGTCCTTGGTCATCCACAGGGAATTTGCCGTTGTGACAAATGTGTCATCTGTCCAGTTTTTGGATAAATATGCCTGCATTTCCTTATTCCATTCCTCGAAGTCCGTAATGCCCAGCGTCTCTTCTATTTCCTTTTTGGTTTCTCCGTCCGCTCCCACATTCAGCATGGCAAGCGCACTGCAGAGACTGTAAGGCGAATAGAAGCAGTTGCCGTCCCCGGGCAGGGCATCGTACAGGCGGAATGCAAAGCCGTTCATGCCGTTCTTAAGCTGCGTCATTTCCTCTGCCGTTATCTCTTTTTCTCCGTTCATTTCCTCTTCCTCTATATCCGTGCCAATCGGCGCCACCGGGAGCACGTTGCGTTCCGGGTCATTCCCGGCATTATTTCCCTCTATGGGCTGCGGTTCTGCTCCGCAGGCTGCCAGAGCAGCCGCCATACCGATACACAGCAAACTCGTCAACATTCTTTTCTTCATAAAAAAACCTCCCTTGCACATATTCTATCATTCTTTACCATAGATACGCAACGAGGAAGGTTTTTTATGGAAAATTTATTTGCCTAAGAATTCTTTTACGGACTTGCAGACACCCTTGGCATCCAGACCGTACTTCTCAATCAGAGCGGCTGCGGGACCGGACTCGCCGAATACATCCTGCATACCGACCTTGCATACGGGAACCGGATAGGACTTGCAGAGGGCATCGCATACGGCACTGCCTAAGCCGCCGATTACGGAATGCTCTTCTACGGTAACAACCTTGCCGGTCTTCTTTGCACTCTTTACAATAAGCTCTTCATCCAGAGGCTTGATGGTGCAGATATTTACCACTTCCGCATCAATGCCTTCTGCCTTTAAGAGCTCTGCGGCGCCCAGTGCGGAGTCTACGCAGATACCGGTTGCCACGATGGTAACGTCCTTACCTTCCTTTACAACGTCGCCCTTGCCGATTTCAAAATGATATTCGGGTCTGTCATTGATTACGGGAACGGCTGCACGGCCGAAACGGATATATACGGGACCTTCGTATTCCAGTGCCGCACGAACGGCTGCCTTGGCTTCCACATCATCGGAAGGACACATAACAACCATTCCGGGAATAGTACGCATCAGCGCCAGGTCTTCGTTACACTGGTGGGTTGCACCGTCTTCGCCGACGGAAATACCGGCATGTGTTGCGCCGATTTTTACATTCAGATGCGGATAACCGATGGAGTTGCGCACCTGTTCAAAAGCACGTCCTGCCGCGAACATGGCAAAGGAGCTGGCGAAAGGAATTTTGCCTACGGTGGCAAGTCCTGCCGCAATACCCATCATGTTGCTTTCCGCAATACCGCAGTCAATGTGTCTGTCAGGATATGCTTTCTTGAAAATACCGGTCTTGGTAGCGGCTGCCAGGTCGGCATCCAGAACTACTAAGTTGGGAAATTCTTCTGCAAGTTCTTTTAAGGCGTTGCCATAACTTTCTCTGGTTGCAATCTTCTTTACATCTGCCATTACTGTTCACCTGCTTTCTCAAGTTCTTCGCCAATCTTCTCTAAATCTGCCATAGCTACCGCATACTCTTCGTCATTCGGAGCCTTGCCGTGCCAGTCTGCATTGTTTTCCATGAAGGATACGCCCTTGCCCTTTACACTGTGCATAATAATGCAGGTCGGCTTGCCCTTCATTTCTCTTGCTTCCTTCATGGCGCTTCTTATCTGGTTAAAATCATGGGCATCAATGTTGATGACATAGAAATTGAAGGCTTCAAATTTCTTGTCAATGGGATAAGGAGAGCAGACCTCATCAATGGGTCCGTCAATCTGCAGGTTGTTGTTGTCAACGATGACGCAGAGGTTGTCAAGCTTTCTGTGTCCGGCAAACATAGCTGCTTCCCATACCTGTCCTTCCTGAATTTCTCCGTCGCCCAAAAGCGTGTATACACGGAAATCCTTATTGTCCAGCTTTGCGCCGAGCGCCATACCGACTGCTGCGGAAATGCCCTGTCCGAGGGAACCGGAGGACATGTCCACGCCGGGAATGTGGATGCAGGGATGTCCCTGTAAATAAGAACCTAAATGACGCAGTGTGGGGAGGTCTTCCACCGGGAAAAATCCTCTCTCTGCCAGTGTCGCGTAAAGACCGGGAGCGGTGTGTCCCTTGGACAGTACAAATCTGTCTCTGTTTTCCATATCGGGATTTGCAGGATCAATGTTCATTTCTTCAAAATAAAGATAGGTGAACATGTCTGCGGCTGACAATGATCCGCCCGGATGTCCTGCTTTTGCAGCATGAACTGCGGTAATAATACCTTTACGGACTTCATTTGCCATTTTTTGCAGTTCTAAATTATTCATGTTTTTACCCATGCCTTTCTGTGGATTTACTTTAATAATCGCTTATACTTTACCATACTTTTTTTCTTTCTTCAATAATAAGAAGCATATGGCATATTCTTTTTCATATATTGAATAGACACTGTTTTTGCATACAGGAAATCATATGTTACATAGATTGTCCCTCAAAAAAATTTTTCCCCTTCTTCTCATCCCCGCCCTGCTCCTGTCCGCCTTTTTCCTCTTTTCATCCGGAAAGGACCAGAAGCGCTTCGATGCCTTTTCCAAAGAAATGTTTGAAAAAGAAATGACGGCGAACACCTTAAATATGCACTATACGGTTGCCGTGCCGGAAAACTACGGCATTTCGGAATACGCGCCCGTCCTGTCCTGTTATTCGCAGGAAGCGGAGGAAGAAGCCCGCATGGATTTGGACCGGTATCTTGTCACGCTTTCCTCCGTTTCCCCGGAAAAACTGGACGAAGACTCCGCCTACGCTTATCTTCTGCTTTCCCGGTCGCTGTCCCTGTCCCGGAAGGGCTGTGACTTTCCGTACTATGCGGAGCCTCTTTCCCCTTCCTCCGGCATGCAGTCGGAGCTGCCCATTCTGTTAGCGGAATACACCTTCCGTGACAAACGGGACGTAGAGGATTACCTATCCCTGCTTTCCCAGACCGGCGCTTATTTTTCTTCCCTGCTCACCTATGAAACGGAGAAAAAAGAAGCCGGTATTCCCCAGGCGGATGCTTCCCTTTTAAAAGTGGCGGAACAGTGCCATACCATTTTATCGGAAGAAGCACTTGCGGACGGCAGTCATTTTCTGCAGACCACCTTTGAAGAACGGGTGGCAGCCTTAGCATCCGCCGGCATCCTGTCGGATGAGGAAGCCGTGCGTTATATAAAGGAAAACAACGAACTGTTATCCACCGTCATGCTGCCAGCCTACCGCAATTTATCCACAAGTCTTGCCGGACTTATCACCGAACGGGAAACCATTCCCACCGGTTTGTATTATCTGCCGCAGGGCACCGATTATTATACCTGGCTTTTTGAAAAAAACACCGGCTCCTCCCTCAGCATGGCGGAGGTGAAAGCCCTTCTGTATACCCGCTTTGAAACCTCTTACCGGGAAATGCAGACCCTGCTTAAAGAGCGGGACAACGCAGCCGTCCTCTGGCTGTCCGCCCGCAAGGAAAGTGCTTTTCCCTTAAAAGATGCGGATGCCATGCTTGCCGATTTGCAAAGCAGGATGCAGGACGATTTTCCGGCTTTTCCCTCTACAAAAGTATCTTCCCTTTTCGGGGGCTCCGCCGCCCTGCCCGGCGCAGCGGTCAAAACCGTTTCTCCGGCACTTGAGGATTACTGTGCGCCTGCCTTTTACCTGACGCCGCCTCTGGATGATACGGAAAACAATGTGATTTACATCAATGAAAAAAGTACGCCGAAGGGGCTGGAGCTTTACACCACCCTTGCCCACGAAGGCTACCCGGGACACCTCTACCAGTCCGTCTACAGCACCCGTTACCAGCAGCCGTCGGACACCGCTCCGGTGCGCCAGCTTTTGTGGTACGGCGGTTATCAGGAGGGCTGGGCGGTCTATGTGGAAATGAAGGGCTACGATTATGCGGCAGAACTGTATGCCGAAAACGGGGCAGAGGACCTTGCCTACGGCTGCCGGATAGAAAAAGCCAACCGGGAGATGCAGCTCTGCCTTTCCGCCCTGTTAGATTTTTCCATTCACTATGAGGGCGCTTCCTTAGAGCAGGTGGCGCATGTGCTTTCTTCCCTCGGCATTTCAGATGCCGTTACTGCCCGGAACGTGTATGAATACATTGCGGAGGAGCCTGCCAACTACATGAAGTACTACATCGGCTATCTGGAAATCCTGCGCCTGCAGGACTCCGCCCGGGAACTTTGGCAGGAAGAATATTCCGATTTGCGTTTCCACAAATTCTTTTTGGAAAACGGTCCCGCCGACTTTGCCACCCTGCGGGAGCTGCTGTTTCGTTGACAAACCTCGGATTTCCCTCTATACTCTCCATGGAGGAGAGAGCTATGGAAAATCTGATTTTCAGTCTGAATGCAACGGTACCTGTTTTTTTAATGATGGTTTTGGGCTATGTGCTGCGCCGGCTTAAGGTAGTGGATGAGCCCTTCGTAAAAACCCTGAACAGCTTCAACTATAAGATAACCCTTCCCGTCCTTTTATTCCGTGACATTGCAGAGTCGGATTTCTACAAGGTCTGGGACACCACATACGTGCTCTACTGTTTCTTTGCCACCCTCTCCTGCATCGTGGTAATCTGGGTTGTTTCCCACTTTTTCTGTAAAAATAAAGACACCATGGGGGAATTTATCCAGGCATCCTACCGCGGCAGTGCTGCCGTGCTGGGAGTTGCCTATATCCAGAACATCTACGGTGACGCCGGAATGGCGCCCCTCATGATTGTCGGCACCGTGCCGCTCTACAACATTGCGGCGGTGCTTGTCCTTTCGTTTACCGGCCCGTCCTCCGGCGGACTTAACAAAAAATCTTTGCAGAAGTCCGTCAGGGGCATTCTCACCAATCCCATTATCATCGGTATCGCCCTGGGCATGCTGGCATCCCTGATACGGCTTCCCATTCCCTATATGCTCGGCAAAACCTTAAGCAATGTTTCCGTCCTCGCTACCCCGCTCGCCCTTATCGGTCTGGGTGCCGGTTTTGAAGGCAGAAAAGCCATAAAGCAAATCCGTCCCACCATTGTTTCTTCCTTAATAAAGCTGATTATCCAGCCCGCCCTTCTGCTTCCCGTAGCGGCGGCGCTCGGTTTCCGGGACGAAAAAATGGTAGCCGTCCTCATTATGCTGGGGGCGCCTACCACCGTAAGCTGTTACATTATGGCAAAAAATATGGGACACGACGGTACGTTAACCTCCAGTGTGGTGGTTTCCACCACCTTCTTAAGTTCCTTTTCCATCACCGTCTGGCTGTTCCTTTTAAGAACCTACGGACTCATCTAAAGCGGGGCATCTGCCCCGGTTTTTCAGTATCTTCGGCTTTCAGCATATCCAGCCCGTGAGGATGACGCTGGCTATGAGCCCTACGAAGGACGAAAACAGGGCTCCGGCAAGCGTATACCTCGTTTTTGTTACCTTTGCCGCCAGAAAATACACGGACATGGTGTAAAAAATCGTTTCCGTGCAGCTCATCAGAATGGAAGTGAGCATGCCGATGTAAGAGTCCGTGCCGTGGGTTTTGAAAATATCCAGCACCAATCCGGTTGCCGCCGAAGAGGAAAACATCTTTACCAGCACAAGGGGCACGATGTCCGCCGGAATGCCGATGCGCTCCGTTGCACCGCCAAGTAATTTGCCAAGCGCCCCCATAAAACCGGAGGCACGCAGCACGCCCACGCCTACCATCAATCCCACCAGAGTGGGTAAAATCTGAACCACTGTTTTCAGTCCGTCCTTCGCACCTTCTATAAATTCTTCATATACTTTGATTTTTGAGAAAATTCCCTGTACAACTATGTAAAAAATAACAACCGGTATAATGATATTAGAAAAATTTGCAAGGACATTTGCCATGGTTATCTCCTTTTCTGCCTTCTGCCGGAACACAGGCAGAACACAATCGCCGCTGCGGTGCTGACAAGGGTCGCCAGAATAGCCGGTGCAATAACGGCGGCGGGATTGGCGCTGCCGTACTGGGTGCGGTACACAATCATGTTTACCGGAATGAGCTGCAGGGACGAAGTATTCAAAATAAGAAATATGCACATTTCCCTGCTCGCCACGCGCTCCCCGCCACATCCCGTTTTTACCCCGGCGGCGCTCCTTTCTCCCGCATATCCGGCACTGCTGCTCCGGTTTCCGTAGCCGGGCGTGCCCCGCTCTTCTTCCAGCTTTGCCAGCGCCTCCATGGCTTTCAGTCCCGCCGGGGTGCATGCCCAGCCGAGTCCCAATATATTGGCAATGAAATTGGTGGCAATGTACTGCCTTGCCTCATGGTTTTTCGGAATGTCTGGAAAAAGAAAGGACAAAAAGGGCTGTATTCCTCTGGTAAGCCGGGCAATCAGCCCCGATTTTTCCGCAATTTTCATCAGTCCCATCCACAGCGCCATAACCCCTGCCATGGTAATGCACAGGGAAACCGCTTCTCCGGCGGAGGAAAGCGCCGCATCCGTCACGGCTGCCATATTGCCGGTAAAGGCTGCATAGACGATTCCCACCAAAATCATAAAAGCCCAAATATAATTTAACATGCCATACCTTGTAAACACACTGTCTATACATATGTATGAGGTTTCAGGGCAAAAAAATACCGGGCAAAATGCCCGGCAGTGTTTTTACGGTTCCTGTGTCACAGGCAGTTCCCTGTGGTGACGGTATTTGATGGCGTACATAATGTCGTCCGCTTTTTTCATAAAGTAGTCCAGCATATGATTGCCAACGTGGTTTGTATAGGTACCGATGCTCGCCTGCAACTCGTACCCCTTGTCTGGGTTCTGCAGATTGTGCTGCCGGATGCCTTCTCTCATGGCTTCCACAATGGTTTTCGCACGCTTAGAGGTGTGCTCCCCGGTCAGAACAATTAAAAATTCATCCCCGCCGATACGGGCAGCCAGCTCCTGTCCGACACTGTTCTTCACAATGTTTCCCAGTGTCCGCAGTGCAAAGTCCCCTTCCATATGACCGAAGGTATCGTTTACCATTTTCAGATGGTCCATATCCATCATGATAACGCTCATTTCCAAATCGGAGGAATTCTCCATCAGTGTCTGCACCACATGGTAAAAACCGGTTCTGTTTAAAAGTCCTGTCAGCGGGTCCTTCCGGTAGGTATCCACCATCATCCGGTAAGTATTGCGCATTTCCTGCAGATGCCGGAAGTTCACCAGAAAAGTGGAATAGGCGGTTGCCCAGAATTTATCGATGTCAAAGCTTACCACCGTGTAACCGGTGGTCTCTCCTTCCATATGCATGGTCATAACCAGCATGTAGTCCGTGGTCTGCAGATAATCATCCAAATCCGGTATCAGTTCACCGAAATCCATGTCGATGTTCTTTTCACCGCTGGTGCCGTCCGTTTCCGAATAGTGGTAGTGCATAACCCGCATCTTTGCGGCATAATTGGCGTTTTCCGCTTTGAAAGCGGGAACATTCATGCAGTACCAGAAATCCCTGTACTGCATGTCCTTGATATAGGGAGGCATGTCCAGGAAAACTCTGGTGTCACTCTCCGTGTTGGCAAAGTTGGTAACCATCTGACCCATGGTGCCCTGGAATTTAATCTCCGAGTCAATGTCCTGCTTTAACTGCACCATTTCAAACGCAGCATACTCCGGTAGCACGCCGTCGCATCCGCACGACCTGCCAATCTGCATTTTATTGTGAATGGTCCAATCCTTCGGATAGTCCTCTTTCTGTATTTCATCGTCAATAATATGGAAAATGGTATCAATAAAGCCTTCCAGATTGTAAATGCCGGTCGTCAGCCTGGGAACACAGTACTTCTCCATGTGAATACCGTCAAAACCGCTGACCGCAATATCGTGGGGGATGTGGTAGCCTCGCTCCGTCAGATAATTGCCCGCCGCAATCGCCATAACATCGTTGGCGCAGATTATGGCATCCACATCATCAAGTCCCTTTTTCTCCATTTCTTCCATGGCGAGCAGAGTCGGGTCACTCCAGAAGCCGCCGTAATAAACGCGGTCCGGCTCATAGGGAATGCCGTTGCGCTCCAGCACTTCTTTATAAACCGCAAGGCGTTCATCGGAAAAAGTGTTGTCAGGAAAACCGGCAATAAAATTTACCTTACGATAGCCGTGGTACTCTATCATATGCTCCACAATCTTTTGGAATACGCTCTTATAGTCAAAGTGGATATTGATGCAGCCTGCCAGCTCCTTGTCCACACTGATAACAGGCACTCCCGCTGCCTGCGCCCTTTTTACCATGTGCAGATAATCCTCATCCTGTTTAAAGGACTCCGTCATCAGTACAATGGCATCGTATTTCTCCACGGATACGGCATCAAAAATCTTTTTTTCGCCCATGTCCGTCAGGTCATGGTTGTAAAAATCGGACAGTGTGGAATAAAATACAATCTTGCAGTTGTGTTTTCCGCATTCCTTAGCCGCCGCCCGTATCATGTCGAGGCGTTCGTCATTGTGGAAAAATGCCTCTATAAAAGCCATTACCTTATAATCTTTTCCCTCTGAATATTTCCCCGTATTCATATACATTCCCTTTATCCCATACAAGCCGTTTTAGTGTAAAATGAGCTGTAAACCGTATATAGTCGCTGCGGAAATTACAATCTGCAAAATTGCAAACCGGAATACAGTCTGTGTATTGGACCAGCCTTTCTTTTTTCTTACATGGTCATGAAGCGGTGTCAGTGTGTTTTTCAAAATATGAATTTTGAAGACGCGGATAAGCGAAACCTTAAGCAGTCCGAGACCGCCGTCCGCAATCAGGATGAATGCAGCCGGAATATAAAGGAACGGACTTCCCGTCTTTAAGATGGCAATACTGATAAAAACACCCATGGCTCTGGAACCGGCATCCCCCATCAAAAGCCGGCTGGGGGTGGCATTGTACCACAGATATCCCAAAATACATGCTATGAATAAAAGTATGGAAAAATGCAAATCATTTCCCGTATTTAATAATTTTCCAATCAGATAAATCGTCGTGAGAGTCACAATGGTAAGCGTACCGGAGAGCCCGTCCACGCCGTCCGCACAGTTCGTCACATTGATGGACACCCATACCAGAACAATGGCACAAATCATAAATACCGCCGGATGAAGGATAAAATTCATGCCGAAAAAGGTAATTCCGCAGCCGTTGTAATGAATGTAGGTAGCGGAAATCGCCACTGCCACCAATAAGTCCAAAATGCCTTTTTTCCATTCTCCCCAAGGCTTTTCCGCCGTATCGTCAAAAAAGCCGGTCAGCATTTCGATAACGGTCAGTATCAGGTAAATGCAGAGCTCCAGGCTGATATCGGAAAACAAAAGCGTGCACACCGCAAATACCAGTACGAAGATAATGCCCGCCCCTCTCGGTTTGCCTGCGGATTTTTGGCCGTCCACTGCAAAATCCCTGCCCTGATCCTTCGGCAGAAAGCCTGCACATTTACTGATTAAAATACAGGTAGCCGCAAATGTAAACAGAATACCCGCAAACGCAATGACCGGAAGCCTGTCCGGGAAAAAATACGCAAACATAGAACCAATCCTCCCATTTCAATTAACTTAAAAAGTATATCACACCCCAAAACATCTTCCAATAGCTTTTGTAAAATCACCTTAAAAATGAGCAAAAATAAATATATTTTTTAAATTTTTGTCTTGACAAATACCCTATGGGGGTATACATTCAAGATACCCCCACGGGGTATAATGTGAAAATATACGGAGGTTATTATGAGCGAAAATAGCAAACACTGTTGTTGCAGCAATAAAAATACCATGCGAACGGAGGAGCAGAAAAAAAAGCTTTTAAACCGTCTGAAAAGAATTGAGGGACAAATCCGCGGCATCCAATCCATGATTGAGGATGATGCGTACTGCAACGATATTTTAACCCAGTCCGCTGCCGTCAGTGCCGCCGTCAACGCTTTTAATAAAGAACTCCTTGCCAGTCACATCCACACCTGCGTTGCCAGGGATATCCGTGACGGCAAAGATGAAGTGATTGACGAACTGGTTACGACGCTGCAGAAGCTGATGCGGTAGCCGGGGAGTCAGAAAGGATACAATATGGAACAATATCATGTAAGCGGCATGCACTGTGCAGCCTGCAGTGCCCGCGTGGAAAAAGCAGTTTCCAAGGTGCCGGGTGTTACCACCTGTGCCGTCAATCTGCTGACCAATTCCATGGGAGTGGAAGGAACTGCCTCTCCCAAAGATATCATGGCAGCCGTAAAGGCAGCCGGATACAAGGCTTCCTTAGATAAAAAGAATGCTTCCGTTTCCGAGGAAGCCGATGAATTAAAGGATACGGAAACGCCTGCTCTCCGGAAGCGTTTTATCGCCTCCCTGATTTTTCTGTTAATTCTCATGTATTTTTCCATGGGACATATGATGTGGGGATGGCCGCTGCCCTCCTTCCTCGCAGACAACCACATGGCAATGGGACTCATTGAGCTTCTGCTTGCCGGTATTATCATGGTGATTAACCAGCGTTTTTTCATCAGCGGCTTTCAGGGACTCTGGCACCGTGCTCCCAACATGGACACGCTGGTTGCCCTGGGCTCCTCCGCTTCCTTTATCTGGAGCGTAACCGTCCTGTTTATGATGTCGGATGCCTATGTAAATATGGACATGGATCGCATTATGATGCTGATGGACGAATTTTATTTTGAGTCCGCCGCCATGATTTTAACCCTGATTACTCTGGGCAAAATGCTGGAAGCCCATTCCAAGGGCAAGACCACTTCCGCCTTAAAGAGCCTTATGAAGCTGGCTCCCAGGACCGCCGTACTCCTTCGGGACGGCAAGAAAGTGACGGTTCCCATTGAGCAGGTAAAGAAAGGTGACATTTTTGTGGTGCGTCCCGGCGAAAGCATTCCCGTGGACGGTATTGTAACGGATGGCAGCGGTGCCGTAAACGAAGCGGCTCTCACCGGGGAAAGCGTTCCCGTGGACAAGGTAAAAGGCGACATGGTTTCCGCCGCCACGATAAACCAGTCCGGATTTTTAACCTGTGAAGCCTCCCGTGTCGGTGAGGACACCACCCTTTCCCAGATTATCAAAATGGTAAAGGATGCTTCCGCCACCAAGGCTCCAATTACGAAAATTGCGGATAAGGTTTCCGGTGTTTTTGTACCGGTGGTTATGACGATTTCCCTGATTACCCTGATTGTATGGATGCTTATCGGGCAGACCTTCCCCTATGCGCTTGCCCGTGCCATTTCCGTTTTAGTTATCAGTTGTCCCTGTGCACTGGGACTTGCCACTCCCGTCGCCATTATGGTGGGCAACGGCCTGGGCGCCAAAAACGGTATTCTCTTTAAGACCGCCGTTTCCCTGGAAGAAGCCGGCAAGGTCAAAATCATTGCCCTGGATAAAACCGGCACCATCACCAAGGGAGAGCCGAAGGTCACCGATATCTGTCCGGCTGACGGTGTTTCCGAAGAGGAGCTTTTACAGACCGCCTTCTCTCTGGAACAGAAAAGTGAGCATCCTCTGGCAAAAGCCGTCTGCGATTATGGAACAGAACATGCCCTCAAGGCCGATGATGTTTCCGATTTCACCGCTCTTCCCGGCAACGGTCTGACCGCTTCCCTGCAGGGCGAAACCCTCTGCGGCGGCAGTGTGAAATTTATGGAAAACCAAACTTCTATATCCGAAGCCGACAAAAAGAAAGCGGACGAGCTTGCCGCAGCGGGCAAAACACCCCTTGCCTTCTTAAAAGGCAGCCGCTTCTTAGGCTTTATCGCCGTTGCGGACGCCATCCGTGAAGACAGCCCCGCCGCTATTAAAAGACTGCAGAGCATGGGCATCCATGTGGTTATGCTGACCGGCGACAACGAAAGAAGTGCGAAAGCCATCGGCGCCGAAGCCGGTGTGGACGAAGTCATTGCCGGTGTTCTGCCGGACGGCAAGGAAGCCGTTATCCGCGACCTCAAGAAAAAAGGCAAGGTTGCCATGGTGGGGGACGGCATCAACGATGCGCCCGCTCTTACCTCTGCCGATATCGGCATTGCCATCGGCGCCGGTACGGATGTAGCCATTGACGCAGCGGATGTAGTGCTGATGAAGAGCACCCTTGCGGATGTGCCCGCAGCCATCAAGTTAAGCCGCTCCGCTCTCCGCAACATCCATGAGAACCTGTTCTGGGCATTTATTTACAATATCATCGGCATTCCTCTGGCAGCCGGCGTATTTGTAAGTCTGGGACTTACCTTAAATCCCATGTTCGGCGCCGCAGCCATGAGCCTTTCCAGCTTCTGCGTGGTATCCAATGCCCTGCGGTTAAATTTCTGTAAGTTATATCAATAACCATATAGCAAAATAAAAAGGAGAAAAAAACTATGACAAAGACAACCTTAAAAATTGACGGTATGATGTGCGGGATGTGTGAATCCCATGTAAACGATGCCATTCGCCAGGCTTTCAAGGTAAAGAAGGTAAATGCTTCCCATTCCAAGGGCGAATGTGTCATTATCAGCGAAGAGCCTTTAGATGAGGCAAAGCTGCAGGAAGTGATAGAACCTACCGGCTACAAGCTTCTTTCCGTAGAGGCAGAACCCTACGAAAAGAAAGGCTTATTCGGATTCGGAAAGTAAAATCTATTTCTTCTTGTTGAAAATCAGGACTTTACGCAGCACATAGTTGATAATGGTAACTAAAACTGCAGAAATGAAAATCTTGGCAATCCAGTAATCCATGTGAAGCACGTTGACCGTTACTTCCATGATGATGATGTCAAGCAGCCAGGTGGACACGGTGGAACCGGCAAACTGTAAAAATTCCTTTATCACATGGGGATTGGTGCTCTTGAACACCAATTTCCGGTTCAGCGGATAGGAAAACAGTACGCCGGCCAGCCAGCCGCCGGTATTGATTACGAAATTCTGCCATGTTACAGTGGGGTCAAACGGGAACTTCAGTAAGAAGCATACCACCCAGGAAACAATGGTGGTGAGTACGCCCACAATGAGGTAAACCAGAATTTCCCGGTATTTTATCATCAATTCTTTGCATTTATTTATCATATCCATCCTCTTTCTTTTCTGTCTGTATCTACGGATTCACTATGTTACGGAACTCTCCGTTCAGGAACGCTTTGGCATTTAAGTATGCCTCGTTAACGCAGCGGAATCGGGCTTCCACACTCGCCCATGCCAGATGCGGGGTAATGATTAGCTTGTTGCTGTCCTTGATTTTACTTAAGGGATTGGAAAGCTGCAGCGGCTCCTTTTCCAGTACATCCAGGCCTGCTGCCATGATTTCCCCATTCATCAGCGCCTCGTACAAATCGGCATTATTTACCACGGGCCCCCTTGCCACGTTCACAAGCACTGCGGTCTTTTTCATTTTCCGGAGCGCTTCTTTGTCAATAAAATCCCGGGTTAAATCGCTCAGCGGACAGTGCAGGGAAAGGAAATCGCTTTCTCTTAACAGGGTATCCTTGTCCACCTGTTCGTATTCCGTGACGGTGCTTTTGCCGGTTACGGAGTGGAAAATCACACGGCAGCCGAAGGCAGTGGCAATATGCGCCACTTTTTTGCCGATGTGACCCATTCCCACAATGCCCCAGGTCTTGCCGGCCAGTTCCGTGAAGGGCTCATCAAAATTGGAAAAACGGTCCTGCGCCGCATAGGCGCCGGATTTTACATATTCATCATAATGGGGAAGCTTCTGCAAAAGGGTAAGCATCAGGGTGAACGTGTGCTGTGCTACCATATCCGTGCAGTAGTCCGCCACATTGGCAACCTTGATACCGCGGCTGTTGCAATATTCCAGGTCGCAGTTGTCAAAGCCGGTGGCAAATTCGCAGATAAGCTTTACATTGGGGGACTCCTTTAAGGACTCCTCATTTAAGCGCGCCTTATTTGCCACAATAATATCCGCGCCCTTCGTGCGCTCTCTTACTTCCTCTGCCGTGGTGGTGTTGGGATAGCAGGTCACTTCGCCCAGCTCTTCAAAGCAGTCCACCGGCGTGTCCACACCGACGCTGTTGCGTTCCAGTATGACAATCTTTACTTTATCCATAAGGTTTATTCCTTTCTTCATTCTCTTGTCAAAACAGATGTTTCGGCTAATTCGACGAAATTTCCTATAACGCGATAAAACGCAGATGCCGAGACACCTGCGTTTTATTATAATGCATTTTTTTCAAATTGTATAGCTTATAATCTGGGAAGAAGTTCTGCTCTGCGTTCTTCGTAGCCGGGCTTTCCGAGCAGTGCGAACATGTTCTTCTTGTAGCTTTCCACACCGGGCTGGTCGAAAGGATTTACACCGTTTAAGTATCCGCTGACACCGCATGCGAACTCGAAGAAGTAGAACAACTGTCCTAAGTAGAATTCGTTGATTTCAGGGATGTTTACGATGAAGTTGGGAACCTGACCGTCGGTATGTGCCAAAATAGTACCGTTCATGGCGCTCTTGTTTACGAAGTCTACGGTCTTTCCCGCTAAGTAGTTCAGACCGTCCAAATCAACCGGTTCTTCGTTGATAACGAGTTCTTCCTTCGGGGTTTCTACATTCATAACGGTTTCAAACATAATACGGGAACCGTCCTGGATGAACTGTCCCATGGAGTGCAGGTCTGTGGTAAGATCCACACTTGCGGGGAAGATACCCTTCTGATCCTTGCCTTCGCTTTCGCCGAACAACTGCTTCCACCATTCGGAAACATAGTGCAGGCAGGGCTCATAGTTTGCCAGAATTTCAACCTTCTTGCCTTTTCTTAATAAGATGTTGCGGAGTGCCGCATATTTCAGTGAGTCATTTTCTTCAAAATCATTTTCCAGAGCAAGTTTTCTGCCGCTTGCAGCACCTTCCATCAGCTTGTCGATATCGGCGCCGCTGACTGCGATGGGAAGAAGACCTACTGCGGTCAGAACGGAGAAACGTCCGCCTACGTCATCGGGAACAACAAAGGTTTCGTAACCTTCTTCATCCGCTACATGCTTCAGGGCTCCCTTTGCCTTGTCGGTGGTTGCGTAAATACGCTTTGCAGCCTCTTCCTTGCCGTATTTCTTTTCCAGGATTTCCTTGAATACACGGAACGCGATAGCGGGCTCTGTGGTAGTACCGGACTTGGAAATCATGTTGATGGAGAAATCTCTGTCTCCCACTACATCCATAAGGTGCTTAATATAGGTAGAGCTGATGGAGTTTCCTACATAATAAATTTCCGGTGTCTTGCGGATGCTCTTGTCTACCATGTTGTAGAAGCTGTGTCTTAAAGATTCGATGGCTGCACGCGCTCCTAAGTAGGAACCGCCGATACCGATTACCAGAAGGACATCGGAGTCAGCCTGGATTTTCTTTGCTGCTTCTTTGATTCTTGCGAACTCTTCCTTATCATAATTAACGGGCAGGTCAATCCAGCCTAAAAAGTCGCTGCCTGCACCGCTCTTGGAAAGCAGAACTTCCTTTGCATCCAGAGTCTGCTTCTTTATCTTTTCAATCTCTCCTGCAGAAATGAAAGGACTTGTCTTACCATAGTCAAATGTAACTTTTGTACTCATATCATTACTTCCTTTCCCTTGTTCAAAAGACATTCCTAAATTAACCAAACCCAAGTGTAGCAGAATTATATGCAAAATTCAAGGTAAAGTTGCGCAAATATGGGGGGAAATTGCGCAAAATAAGAGTAGAAATGCAAGAAATTGGTATCTGATTATGGTGCAAACACGTACTTTTGTCCTATTATGCTTTCTACAGCGTGAGAAACTCCTTTAAAAGCTCCTCCAGCTCCTTTTCATTCATGGAAGAAAATGCCTCCTGCGGCTCCGGTTCTTCCTCCCTTGCCGCCGGTGTGCGAAGTTTCGTCCTTCCCTCCGCTTTCTGTGCCTTGCGGATATCCTGCGCCTCTTCCGTCTCCTCCGTAAGCTCCGCTTCCGCAAGCTGCATGGACATATGGTTTTCCAAGAAATCCACCAGATTGATTTTCAGCACCCGGCGCCTGCCCCGGATGTCCATGACCGCCGATACCGCAAAATGCAGATACAGCCCCAGAAAACTGACTATATAATAAGGAAGAACGGCAAACAGACCGGCGCTTTTTGTAATGCTGCGGCAGACCGCAATTCCGGCGCAGAGCACCGACAGAAGCATGGTCTGTCCGCACAGA
Organism: Lachnospiraceae bacterium UBA5899; assembly: GCA_002432425.1. Taxonomy (GTDB): domain Bacteria; phylum Bacillota; class Clostridia; order Lachnospirales; family Lachnospiraceae; genus Acetatifactor. The sequence goes on along the minus strand of DJEL01000023.1, from coordinate 16,138 downwards.
TGGTAAAAGGTGTTCACGGAAACCGGCCCTATTTTCAACTGGTTTAAGTACTTGTCCACAAAGACCGGCACGTTTGCCACGCCGTGGTTTAAGCGGTAACAGTTCATAAATTTTAATTTGCACTGTTTCAGCCTTTTATTCTTCGTGGCACGCATATTTTCCGTCTCTTTAATCATATTCTGATAGAGGACTCCCAACATAATTTTACCCAATATGCTGCATACTAAAAAAACAAACATCAGACTGCTTAACAGCAATTCTTTTTGAAATGTAGCTAACATAATTCCCTCCTTAAACACATTTCCTACATTTTATCTCTTTTATAGGGAAGTAACAATATGTTGTATACGGAAATTCGTTGACAATATTCCTGCAGGTTCCACAAATATTTTGATTTTTATACATATTTCTGCTATAATTTTACTTTAGATTAAAATTTGTTCCATTTAGGAGGTCATGATTATGAAATATAAGACAAGCGGCACCTGTTCTTCTTCCATTGATATAGAAATCAAAGACGGAATTATCGATTCCGTAAGCTTTACGGGAGGCTGCAACGGCAATCTGCAGGGCATTTCCCGTCTGGTGGAGGGCATGAAGCCCGAAGACGCCATTAAAAAATTAAAGGGTATTCGCTGCGGATACAAGTCCACGTCCTGCCCCGACCAGCTTGCAAGAGCGCTGGAATCCATGCAGCAGCAGTAAAAGGTTCAAAACAGGACAGCGTTTCGTATGAAGTTTAAGCGTAACCTGTCATTCGGGAAGGGAATGGTGATTATATGAAAAAGATAGTACTGACAGGCGGGGGCACCGCCGGACACGTTACACCGAATTTAGCTCTTCTGCCACATCTGCAGGCAGCGGGTTTTGAAGTATATTATATGGGCTCCTATGACGGAATCGAGAAAAAACTCATTGCCGACTTCGGCATTCCGTATTACGGCATTTCCACCGGAAAGTTCCGCCGTTACATGGACCCCAAGAATTTTACCGACCCCTTCCGTGTCATGAAAGGCTTTGCCCAGGCACATAAAATTCTGAAGGAGCTCAAGCCGGACGTGGTATTTTCCAAGGGAGGCTTTGTCAGCGTACCCGTGGTGCGTGCTGCCCATACCCTGCATATTCCCTGTATCCTGCATGAGTCCGACATGACGCCGGGACTTGCCAACAAACTCTGCTTAGGCGCCGCCACCAAAATCTGCTGCAACTTCCCGGAAACCGTTAAGCTTCTGCCGGAGAAAAAAGCCGTTCTTACCGGTTCCCCCGTGCGCGAGGAGCTTTTCACCGGTGATAAAGTCAGAGCGCTCGACATGTGCGGTTTTACCGCCAACAAACCGGTCATTATGGTGATCGGCGGCAGTCAGGGCGCAGCCAGCGTCAACAAAGCCGTCCGGGACGCCCTGCCCGCTCTTTTGAAGGATTTTCAGGTCGTTCACCTTTGCGGCAAGGACAAAATGGACAATCTTTTATTGAATACACCCGGCTACAAGCAGTTTGAGTACCTGAAAGCGGAGTTAAAGGATGTTTTCGCCATGGCGGACCTGGTGATTTCCCGCGCAGGCGCCAATGCCATCTGCGAGCTTCTGGCTCTCGGCAAACCCAATATTTTAATTCCTCTGCCCTCTTCCAAGAGCAGGGGCGACCAGTTACTCAATGCACGTTCCTTTGAAGCACAGGGATTTTCCATGGTAATTGACGAAGACGACCTCACGGATACTCTTTTAGTGGAAAAAGTGCAGGAGCTGTATTGCAACAGACAGAGCTATATCAGCGCCATGAAGCAGAGCCACCAGCTCAGCGCCATTTCCACCATCATGGACCTGATTAACGATATGGTAAAGGAAAAAGATGAACAATAAAGCATTACACACTCTTGAATTTGACAAGATGATTCACCGGCTTATCGAAAAAGCCGACTCCGAACCGGGAAAGGCATGCTGCCGCAGCCTTGTTCCCGACACGGATATACATGCCATTCGCACCGCCCAGCAGGAAACGGCGGATGCACTTTCAAGATTGCTCCGTTTCGGAAGTACTTCCTTCGGCGGCAACAGGGATTTGGGATATTCCTTAAAATCCCTCGGCATCGGCAGCTCCTTAACGGCTCCCGAGCTGATTAAAATTGCCGATTTTCTGGAAAATACCGCCCGTATCAAGGCATACGGCAGAGAGGACAAGGACACTGAGAAAAGAGATTCCCTGTCTTCTTATTTTGATGCTCTCTCCCCCCTCACACCGGTTTCCGAAGAAATCCGCCGGTGCCTGTTATCCGAGGAAGAGGTGGCGGATGACGCCAGCCCTGCGCTCAAGCGTATCCGCAGGGAGATTGCCCTTACCGGCGAGAAAATCCATTCCCAGTTAAATTCCATGGTAAACGGCTCCCTGCGCACCTATCTGCAGGACGCTGTCATCACCATGCGCGACAACCGTTACTGTCTGCCGGTCAAGGCAGAGTACAAGGGGCAGGTTTCCGGTATGGTCCACGACCAGTCCTCCACCGGCTCCACCTTCTTTATCGAGCCAGCCGCCGTTGTGGAATTAAACAACAAGCTGCGCCAGCTCGGCATCGAAGAACAGAAGGAAATCGAGAAAATTTTAGCGGAGCTTTCCGCTATGGCAGGCGAACATACCGCCGAAATGGCGGCAGGCCAGAAAGTTATGACCACTCTGGACTTTATTTTCGCCAAGGGCAAACTCGCTCTGGATTACAACGGCACCATGCCGCTGTTTGAAGAAGACCATGTCATCCGGATACGGAAGGGCAGACACCCGCTGCTTGACAAAAAGAAAGTCGTTCCCATTGACATTACTCTTGGAAAGGATTTTGATTTACTGATTATCACCGGTCCCAATACCGGCGGTAAAACGGTTTCCTTAAAAACCGTGGGACTTTTTACCCTCATGGGTCAGGCGGGACTTCATATTCCCGCTGCCGACCGCTCCGTGCTTTCCGTTTTCCGGGAGGTTTACGCGGATATCGGCGATGAGCAGAGTATCGAGCAGAGCCTTTCCACCTTTTCTTCCCACATGGTGACCATCGTGGACATCTTAGCGCATGCGGATGAAAATTCCCTGTGCCTGTTTGATGAACTGGGCGCCGGCACGGACCCTACGGAGGGTGCGGCTCTTGCCATCGCCATCTTAAATCATCTGCACGACAGAGGCATCCGGACCATGGCGACCACCCACTACAGCGAGCTGAAGCTCTACGCGCTTTCCACTCCTTTTGTGGAAAATGCCTGCTGTGAGTTTGACGTGGAGTCCCTGCGTCCCACCTACAAGCTGTTAATCGGCATTCCCGGCAAGAGCAACGCCTTTGCCATTTCTTCCAAGCTGGGACTTTCCGACGACATTATCAATGCCGCAAAGGAGCAAATCAGCAAAGAGGACGAAAGCTTCGAGGATGTCATTGCCAATCTGGAAAACAGCCGGAAGAACATTGAAAAAGAAAAAGAAGAAATCACTGCCTACAAGGAGCGCATCAAGACCTTGGAGCAGCAGTTGAAAGCGAAAAACGAGAAAATCGACCAGGCAAAGGACCGCATTTTACGGGAAGCCAACGAAAAAGCCCGCAATATCCTGCAGGAAGCCAAGGACGTGGCAGACGAAACCATTTCCAGCTTCAACAAAGCCAATGCCGGCACCGATATCAAACAGTTGGAAACCAAGCGTCAGAACCTGCGTAAAAAAATTGACGAAAAGAACGACCGTCTTTCCTTAAAGACGCCGCCGAAGCAGAATGCTCCGAAGTTAGATCCGAAAAAAATCAAAAAGGGCGACTCCGTCAAGGTCATTTCCTTAGGCTTAAAGGGAACCGTAAGCACCCTGCCCGACGCCAAAGGCAATCTTTTCGTGCAGTGCGGCATTATGCGTTCCTCCGTGAACGTCAATGACCTGATGCTGCTTGCGGATGACGATGCGGCAACCCAGTCCTCCAAATCCTTAAAGCCCTTGAGCTTTGGCAAGGGAAGCGGCAGGTCCGGTCTTTCCAAGTCCATGACAATTTCTCCCGAAATCAACCTGCTCGGCATGACCTGCGACGAAGCGGTTGCGGCACTGGATAAATATTTAGACGACGCCTACCTGTCCCGCTTAAGCACTGTCCGCGTGGTGCATGGCAAAGGCACCGGCGCCCTCAGAAGCGCCGTCCAGAACCACTTGAAGCGGTTAAAGTATGTAAAAGAATACCGCTTAGGCGAATACGGTGAAGGTGACGCAGGTGTCACAATCGTAACCTTCAAGTAACTTGTAAACAGAATTTGAAAAGGAGGCTTCTATGGTAAGCAAACAGAAAATTTTAATCGTGGATGACGATGAAAATATTGCAGAGCTGATTTCCCTGTATCTCACAAAAGAATGCTTTGAAACCATGATTGTGGGGGACGGTGAATCCGCCCTTTCTGCCGTAAATACCTTTGAGCCCAACCTGATTTTATTAGACCTCATGCTTCCCGGTATTGACGGCTATCAGGTCTGCCGTGAAGTACGCGCCAAGAACCAGGTTCCCATTATTATCCTCTCTGCCAAGGGCGAAGTCTTTGATAAGGTACTGGGACTGGAGATGGGTGCGGATGATTTCATGGAAAAACCCTTTGACTCCAAGGAACTGGTTGCCCGCGTAAAGGCGGTTCTGCGCCGTTACAAACCGGCTGCTCCCGCCAAACCCGCTGTCAGCGAAAAATGCGTGGAATACCCGGATTTAATCATCAACCAGACCAATTATTCCGTTATTTATATGGGCCACACAGTGGACATGCCCCCCAAGGAGCTGGAGCTTCTGTACTTCTTGGCGTCCTCTCCCAACCATGTTTTCACCCGAGAGCAGCTCCTGGACCAGATTTGGGGCTATGAATATATCGGCGACACCCGTACCGTTGATGTACATATCAAAAGGCTGCGGGAAAAAATCAAGGACCACGACTCCTGGAAAATTTCCACCATATGGGGCATCGGGTACAAATTCGAGGTAAAAGGAAATTAGGCAATGAAAAAAACGCTGTATTTAAAATTCCTGCTTGCCTATGTCATCTTCGGCATCTTCGGGTTTATCATCATTTCCATTTTTGTGCCGAACCTGACGGTAGAACAGCTTACCAGAGAAAAAGCGAATACACTCTATTCCGAGGCAACACTGATTGCAGACCGGTACGGCTCCGGTCTGTATACCAGTGATACTTCCCTGGAGTCTGTAAAAAACCAGCTGGATGCCCTGTCCGTTTATTTAGACTCCGACATCTGGATTATCAACCCGTCCGGCCGTATGGTACTCGCCACGGAGTATCCTCTCAATGTGGATGAAGTGGTGATTATCGAAAATTTCGATCCGACGCTCACTGCGAATTCCTACTACAATGTCAGCAATTTTTTCCATTATTATGACGAAGCCATGCTCAATGTCATTGCACCCATTACCACCAATTACAAGGTAAACGGCTATGTGGTCATCCATGCTTCCATGGCATCCATTTATGAGTCCTCCAACAGCCTGCTGACGATTTTTTACATCACCATGTGCATTCTGTTTTTCCTGTCCATGATTATCCTGATTTTCTTTACGGAGATTGTATACAAGCCGCTGCGAAAGATTACCTATGCTACCGAGCAGTACGCTTCCGGCAATATGCATTATGAATTTCAGGTAGAAAGCGAAGACGAAATGGGCTATCTGGCTGCCTGTCTGAACTACATGGCAAGCGAAATTGCCCGTTCCGAGGACGACCAGAAAAAGTTTGTTGCCAATGTTTCCCACGACTTCCGATCCCCGCTTACTTCCATCAAGGGCTATCTGGAAGCCATGATTGACGGCACCATTCCGCCGGAGCTGCACGAAAAATATCTGCAGATTGTGTTGAATGAAACAGACCGTCTGACAAAGCTCACAAACAGCCTGCTTACTCTGAATAACTTAAATACCAAGGGAATGCTTTTGGACAAGACCGACTTTGATATCAACAAAGTCATCCGGAATACGGCTGCCTCCTTTGAGGGCACCTGCCGTAAAAAGAAAATTGCCATTGAGCTTATTCTCACCGGCAATACCATGTATGTAAATGCTGATATAGGTAAAATCCAGCAGGTTCTGTATAACCTTCTGGACAACGCCATCAAGTTCAGCCATTCCGATTCCGTCATCCGCATCGAAACCTCCGAAAAGAAAAATAAGCTGCTTGTGTCCGTAAAGGACAGCGGCATCGGTATTCCCAAGGATGACTTAAAACTCATCTGGGAGCGTTTTTACAAATCGGACTCCTCCCGCGGCAAAGACAAAAAAGGAACCGGTCTGGGGCTTTCCATCGTAAAAGAGATCATCGCCTCCCATGGAGAACATATCAATGTCATCAGCACGGAAGGCGTGGGCACGGAATTTATCTTTTCCCTGCCCTGCTCCAAAATAGAGGAAGAGGAGGATTAGGGAACGGGAGCTCCCGCTTCGCGGATAAGGCAGTACTGCTTCAAGTCAAAGTGCTTGTTGAGCACGCCGTAGGTTTTGAACCCAAACTGCTGGTAAAACGCCACGTTTTCCGGGTTATGGGTTTCTAAGGAAAGCATCATTTTATGCTCTTCCGCATAGTGGATGGTTTCCTCAATCAGCTTTGCCGCAATGCCATGGTGCTGCATTTCGGGTTCCACCGCCAGGTAAATGATATGTATCCTGTTTTTTACGTGAAGCTGCTCCGTCCAACCGGAATTCAGATAATCCCGTCCCAAAATAAAATTGAACAGTGTTTTCAGAGAATGGTCTTCCTTCAAAAGATAGCCTTCTGTCCTGAGGGAAGCCATTGCCTCGCTGAAATAATATTTCAGCACATTGTAAGGCTCCGCCTCATCGGACACCACCAGCACGCCGTTTAAGTCTTCGCTGTCCGCAAAGATTTCACAAGTCTCGTAAAATTCCGTCATATCGCACTTAAAAAGCTCCGGTGTCAGCCGCTTTCGCACCTCTTCGTCCGGTATCAGGGTTTCATAGAGGGGGTCTTTTGAGAAACATTTGTTAAGGAGAACCTCCAGTTTGGGAAGGTCCTCAAATTTTACCTTATATAAATTATTACTTTCCATAGTCTGTCAGAATTCTTTTAAAATTCCTGCTATCTCCTCTGTTTTATTTTTCATTTCGGTTATTTCGTTTCGGAACAATTCCACCTGGCGCTCATAGGCTTCCTGCAGAAATGCAATTTCTTTGCTGCAGTCGGCATCTGTTTTTCCAATCAGCGCTTCCACCACATCAAACAAATCTTCATGGCCGATAATTCTGCTGTAGCCCCATTTCAGTCTGTCCTTCGGCTGATTTAAGCTGTTTCTTGTGAAATATTCGTACACTTCTTTGTCAAATGCAAAAGCATAAGAATTATTATCCATCTCATAGAGTTTCCGAAGGGCTGCGGAAATTTTGCCCTCCTTCAGGTTTCCGATGGCGCCGTCCAGTAAAGTCAGATGCTCCTGCAGAATTTCCTGCGGGAACAGCACCATGCCGTGCCAGTCAATCCGCACAAAGGTATCCTGCACCTTCTGGAATGCCCGGAGCAACGCCTTTTCCAGACTGCGGTTGTTTTCGTAAAGCGCCTCTGCTTTGACAGCCGGATTTTCCTCTTTGTCCCCGGCATCGTTCTGTGCGGCTGCACTATATTGTGCATATTCCCTGTTTGCCTCTAAGACTTTCTCATAAGCCTTATCTCCTGCTTTTGCCGCCTTCCGCAGCGCTTTCACAAAGCCTTCCTTGTCCGCTCCGCATTTTTCGCACCACTCATTGCTCAAGCATTCCTCCGCTTTTTTCATAACGCCCGCAAAGGAAAGCGGAACCACCGCCGTTTTGTCAATCGCCATCAGAAGCAGTCCGAACAGTTCGTGATGCATCCGGTACACATCTTCATCATAGTAACCGTCGTTGTCAAACTGGGAATGATAATTGGTCTGCATAAAGCTGCCGCCCGTAAAATCATCCACCATGGAGGGAATACCGGAAATCGCAATGGAAAAATCATCCGACCAGGTTTCTATCGGCGCCGTTACTCTTGTTTCCTCCGGGTATGCCTGGGTCAGAGTAGGCAAATCCTTCAGAAACTCCTCTAAAAACGGAACGTATTCATACGTGCTGCGTATCCGCGCTCTCGTTCCGTGCGCCAGCGCCGGCAATTCAAAGTTTAAGTCTGCAATCACGCTGCCACGCCACTCGGGATGCACGGTAAATACCTGCTCATAGGCTCCCGTCGACCAGTCAAATTGGGAGTCGGAAACGCCCCATTCCTCCGCTGCCATGGCACAGAAGGTCAGTGTATTTTCCGGCTGATAGCCAATCTCCAGTAATGTTTTTCCGATGCAGAGCATCATGGCTATAGCTGTGTTGTCATCCTGAAATCCGTCAAAATAGGAGTCATAATGGGCGGAAAGCATAATCCGCCGCTCCGGGTGTTTTCCGGGAATTTCCCCCACAATATTATAGGTTGTCCGGTCCTTTTCCACCTTGGATACCGCATCCAGGGTAACCGTTATTTCTTTGTTTTCTCCCAGTGCATGCTTGATGTGCTCCGCATCTTTCCGGGATATGGAAAAAGCGGGGGCATCGGCGGGTCCCGCAATATCCTGCGCATTGAGCGCCGCATCATCGACTTCTCCGTAACCGCCCGTCTGCACAGCAATGACGGCTGCCGCCCCTTTCAGGTGCGCCTGATAAACCGGGAAGTTTATCCACCATTCATCGCGCTGGTTAATGTCCACCAGCACCAATTTTCCTTTTACGTCTATGCCTTCATAGTCCTGCCGGGTTCCCTTTCCCACATAGGCTAGGGTGAAATTCTGCTCGCCCTCTGTCACAAAATGGGTCTGGTAAGCTCCAAGCTGCACCTTTCTTGTCTTTCCGTGTCTGTCTTCAAAGGTAAGCTCCGCTTTGTTGAACTCCCATGCATCCACTTTTATGGCATCCTTATATACCTTGGGAAAACCAATCTTCCGCATTGTTTCCGCCAGCATGTCGCCGGTTTTCAGCTCCGCCTCGGAGCCTGCCGTCCGGTATCCTAACTTGGGATTGGAACAGATTTTTTCCATCTTCTTGGCATGGTTGTATGACCACCTGATGTCAAGCGCATTTATGTAATTCTCCTGCATTCTCATCTGACTTATCATACCCTTTCCTTGCCGGCGCCGCCTTCTGCACCAGCCTCTCTACGCTACCGAAATCATACCACCATATGGGGAATTTGGCAAACTAAAAACACTTCCCCTATCGCACGTTCACTTGCCGGAAGTCTGCGTCTTGAGGAGATAATTTATGGGCTTATAAAATATTAGAAGTAATAATCCTCCCGTTACATTGAGTATAAAATCATCTATATCCACTACGTGATTTCTCACTCCGGTCACCCAGTTAATACCCATTTGAACAGCTTCAATAGATAAGCTTGCCATACAAACACAGAAAAAGCATTTACCCCTGGAAAATATTTTTTCTGTCATTCCCTGAAGCAGCAGCGGCAAAGGCATTAACAGAATGATATTTCCTACTATCTGAATATAATTTTTTTGTTTTACAAAAGATATTATACTGTAAAATGGTTTTCCTTGTATTACCATATAGGAAATATTTTCCATCCAGGGAAGTTTGCCGAATGTAATGGGAAACACTATCACCTTAACAATAAGAAAAAGATAAAGAACAAACAGGCATTTCCACAAAAGAACTTTTCTCTTTTGGGAATGTTTCAGAAAGTAAACTGCAATAATCACAGCACATCTCGTTCACATCCTCTCTGAAATCCTCTTCCGATGTTATATCATACTCTGTTTTCATTATATGTAATTTTTCTTCCACTGCAAGCTTCTGGGAAAATATCGTGCCCAAAAACCGGTGCAGTTCATAGTTTTCTTCCATATTCATGCAAATCCAGATGGAATACACGCTCTTGATATCGTCGTAATGGGAGTTGGTAAAATCCCTCTCCTTCTGGGCGGAAATCTGCCGACTCACGTAAAAAACAGCCCGATTTAAAATCTGATATTCCCTGGGCTGGTCCTTCTGCATCTCCAGATTGATGATAATCTGGGACAAATGTCCTTCCCCCTCCCCCGATGACGGCAGCCGCACATAGCAGATAACATCAAACCGTACAAGCCCTTCGTGGATTTCCTGATTTTCCGTGTTTAATCCGACCACACGCTGTCCTTTATTCTCCTGGGCGGCATTGGTAAGTCCCGGCTCCACCGGTACCTTGCTGATATAGGGCTCCCCTTCTATATAGGGAATGATGTCTTTCGGTGCCATTCCCAGAAAGGCTTCCACCGATTTCGACA
>DJEL01000023.1:0-5811 GCA_002432425.1 Lachnospiraceae bacterium UBA5899 | reverse complement strand
GACAAGATACTGGCTATGGTAAACTTTTGCCCCAGAAATCTTTTGGCACACTCATCATACTGCGCTTCCCTGTCGGAAGCCTCCACTGCATTCTTCAGTTCTCTAATCACATTTTCCTCCTTAGATTATCTGGTTGTTCTTGGATTCTAAGCAGGAATTCTTGAATTTTTAGACGCCAGCGAGTGCTGACAAAGAAAGTTAGAAAAAAGAAGTATCTGCTTATGGACGTAGTATATCGTAAAGTTATAGACTATGCAAGGTTTATTTTTGCAGAATAAAAAAACCGGAAACTTTGACACGGAAAGCACTTGGTAAAATACTTCTTGCTTTCCGGCATCGCCTCCGGCTCCTTCATCTTCTTTTTATATCATACTCACTTGCATCTTTCTCTATCCATTTAACGCATTTATCAGGAAACGACTACCTCTCATTCAGATAAAGCTGCACACGGTTCTGAAGTTTTTCAGCCGCCTCTTCTGCCGAAATATCACCTGCAAAATACGGTTGCAGTTCTTCTGCCACCATACCTTCAAGCTGATTTATATAGGCATTTTTCGGCTCTGCATGGTTAATAATATAATAAATCTGCTCTACCATGTCCTCCGTATAAGGCAGTTCTCCCAGATATCTGACATTATCCGCATCCCGTTCCTCTGCCGCACGTATCATTCCTTCGTAAGCACTCTTTACCACGGGAAAGGCACCTTCCTTTGCCAGCATGGCTGTGGACATACCGTCATCCTGTGACTGGGCAAAATTGTAGGACGCATATTTTTCCTGTTCTTCTTCCGAAATGAGAAACCGTAAAAATTCTTTCGCCCCCTCTGCTGCTTCCGAACCTGCCCTAAGATAAATACTGTCTGTGGACACATAAATACCATTGCCATTTTCCTTTGGATAACCAATAAGGGATGCACTGCCGTCAAAGTAGCTGAAAATTTCCTTAACCCGCCGCAATTCATCAAATCCCATAAAGGGCATATAGGCAAATGCATCTTTTTCTTCCCTTCCGGTATCTGCATATTTCTTTGCAAACTCCAGAATTTTCAGAAATTCCGGAGAGGACAGATAACACTTCCCGTTCTTCCAGTCTATGTAATCGGTATTTTTTTCATCAGCCAGCACATAGTTTAAGATAATACCGGTGCCGCTTACATTCTCCTGTACGATTTCTGCACCGAACCTTTCCACAAGACCTACAAAATCCTGTAAGGAAAGAGTCTGTCTGTCCCCCACAGTATCTTTACTGTAAGCCACCAGGTCAAAGGAGCAGTCGTAAGGAATGCCGTACAGAATTCCATTCACCGTACAGGTATCCAGCGCCCCGTTCACATAAAGAGAAGACTCTCCCACTATGTCCCCCACTTCCGCCAGGTAACCCTTTTCCACATATCCAGCAATATCCGTAAGAAGTTCGGCTCCTATTAAATCCGGTCCTTTCCCGGTTCCCAGGGCAATCTGTACCTCCTGGCAGAAAGATGCTCTGTCGTCAATACTTTCCGGCAGCTGCAGGGTAATATGGTATTTTTCGCTCCGCCTGTTGAACCGTGCTATGGATTTTGCAAGAGCAGCATTTCCCACAAGGTCCGCATAGATAATTTCCTGCTTTTCGGGAAGAAAATCTACCTCCGTCATAGAAAGTCTGGTAATACAGTTATCCATTTCCACCGGTATGGAAAGGCTCCCCTCTTCCGTCTGTCTCATGTCATACATGAAGCTCATAATGTACCCATTTTTCACAAAACCAAATACCTTCCTGAGAATGCCGTCCGTCAGACGAAACAGGTTCTGTGTGTCTGCAAGATAAACGGTTCCGTCCCCTGCCATAACTGCTTTATAATCCGAAGCCAGTTCTTCCAGGTTGTCCTCTGCCGTTATTTCTCCTGTGCTCAAGCTGCCGATTACGGGTCTGAGTTTCAGATTGGTACCACACCAGTAAACATCTTCTCCGGCGTTTCCCTGCATAATGCCATAAACTGTTCCGGGCACCTCCACTGTCCGGGAAAGTGTTCCTTCCGAATCATAACACCGTACTGTTTTCTCCTCTGCCGAATACAGGTACAGCCTTTTCTCCTTATCAATAAACCATTCATAATCCCCATCTATTTCCTGCTCTATTTTCGGAATGGCACACAAAATATGCTGGAAACCGTTTTTGTCTGTTTCGCACAGATAGCCCTCCATATCCGGAATATACGCATTGGTATACAGCTTATCATCAAGAGAGCGGTACACATTCTGCATGCCGTAATAAGTTACCCCGTCAACCTCTGCCTTATAATTGTTGTTTGTAGCGTCAAAGGTAACCCACTCACCTGCGGTACTGTCGTAAACCTGCGTATAAAAGTACCAGTTCTCATAATTGCCACTGTACCCCCGGTCGCTGCACGCCACTATATCTCCTGCCTGAAAGACATCATAATACCAGCACTTTTCCCCTTCCCTGAGGTCAATCTGGGAAATAGGGTCCGGAAATGCCACCTCCTGCACCGAATAAAGTACTTCCGGTTCGTCCGTCTTCCCATCCTGTTCAGCTGCATGTCCTGCGTCTTCCGTACTTCCCGCTTCTGCCGTCTGTCCCTCCGTTGTTCCCACGGACTGTTCCGTCATTCTGTCGTTTGTACTTTTCAATCCGGTACATCCGCCGAGGAGCAAAGAAGCAAGTACCAGGGTTGTAACAATCTTTCTAAACTTCATGTTTGCCGGTCTCCTTATTGATTGATTTGATGTTAAATCCATGGGGCGATGTTTTCCGCGCTCCGCATCCACATCTGTAAATATCCAAAAAAGCACGATAGGATACCGTACAAGTTGCCATGATTTCCTTTCCATTTACAACTTTTGTTATGTACTGATGAGTTCCTACTGTTTTAATCCCCTTTTTAACCTACTGTTTATACAAAACACCCTGATATGTCGCATATGTCATTCCATTAAAGTAACGTACCCCCTTTAGATAAAGTATCCCAGAATAAATATTATTATTAACCTTTTCCGTCCACTTCAAAGTTTTGCTTAGAGTCACATTGCCACTGTATTCAAAAATTTTTTCCACTGTGACAGTATCAGCAGAAGCAAGTAATATTTTTTCTCCCAATATTCGATAGGAAATTTCTTTCTCCATGTAATTGTTCAAAGAAATATCTCTCATATTTGTTTGCTCTTCTGCACGCTCTGCTGCACAAACAGGCATTGGTAGACAAAAAAATACTATAATCATAATAATTCCCAAAATATATCTTTTCATATATCGTTCTCTCCTCTTATCTATTTCCTATGGATATAGTATGCCGAAATAATCTGTTTCTTCTATATGTTCTCTTCCTTCATATTTTTTCCAAAAAGAAATGAATATTACCTCTGCTTCCTTAAAATAAGGGTACCTTTCCTCCCTGATTTTCTCCATATATGTATCCATTTCTTCAGGTGTTATAGTCCCCCTATATTCCACTGCCAGATAATATGCAGTAAAATATCCTCTTTCACCGGAGGTTTCGTCAAAAAACTCATCTACAATCTGAGTCTGAAATCTGCTTTTTTCTTTATAAAGCAAGAAACCGCAAAATACAATTAAGACAATTATAACCCCTAAAACAATTTTCCATAACATTTTATGCTTGTGCGAATCACTATCTTCGTTCTGGGTTTCTAAACATTTTTTATCTTCTGTATTTCCTTCCTCGGCTATTTTATTTTCTATTAAATTTGAAATTGGAATTTTAAAAATATCAGATAAGCGATATAGGGTCTGGACCTCCGGAACATTTATCCCTTTTTCCCATTTGGATACGGCTGAAGCAGATACATTCATTTTTTCAACTAATTCTGCCTGAGTCATTTTCTGTTCTATACGAAACTGTTTTATTCTATTACCTATTTCTTCAGGTGTACTTGTAGGTAAGACCATATTCTCTCTCCCATGAATTTATACATACAATGCAAATTTATTACATTCCATTTGTATCTTCTGGTTTTTCTAAATTAAAAATACAGTAATTCTCTGCTTCTCCTATATGTTCTCTTCCAAGATAATGTTCCCAATAAGATATATGGACTAATGCAGCATTTTCAAAGTATTGCAAATTCTCTATTTCTATATCATCCAAATGTATGATTGGTCCTGCCTCAGGATACTTTCCCTGGTATTCAATTATAATATAATAAACCGCCTTATTATCCAACTGCTCAGACTTATTCACAAAGAACTCATCTACAACTTTTGCCGTAAACTTATCATTTTGCCTATGGTAGAAAAACAGGCACAGAAATATGATAACCACTAAAATACATCCCCCAGCACCAATCCATACTCTCCGGAATTTATGTATTCCCTGCTGTATCTCTGTGTCCTTCTGACCTTCCTGTTCTTCTGGTTCTCCTTTATCTATCCAATATCCATTCATTAATTCTGATACTGGAATTTCAAAGATTTTCGCCAGTTCACAAGCAGTATGAATATCCACCCCATTCAATCCTCTTTCCCACTTAGATACTGCTGAAGTTGATACATTCATCATTTCTGCCAGTTCTGCCTGAGTCATCTTCTTTTCCTGTCGGAGTTGTTTCATTTTACAGCCGATTTCTCTCTGTGTATTCTTTTGTAGCACTGCAACCCATCTCCACAATATCATTTTACATATCCATAATGTATAATGTTATCACGTCCGAGTTTTATGGTCAATTATATTGTTCCCTTTTTAAGTTTTACTACCTCTCATTCAAATAAAGCTGCACACGGTTCTGGAGCCGTTCCGCTGCCTCCTGTGCCGAAATACTACCGTTAAAATAAGGATTCAGTTCCTCCATAATAATCCGGTAAACAGCATATACATTGGCGTCATCCGGCTTGGCATGGTCCCGCATAAAGTAAACCCAGTCTACCATTTCATCCGTGTAAGATATATTAGAAATGTAAAAACTGTTCTTATAGTCCTCTCGCACTTCCTTGGTTACTTTCTTCCGGTATGCATCTTTCAGAACCGGGAATGCTCCCGTCGTTCCACTTGTATAGCCCTCCTGTATCATTTCCGTAGTGTCATACATCGCATACCGCTCCTGCTCCCTCTCGGATATAAGAAAACGTAAAAAAGCATCCACTCCTTCTCCATTCCCGGTAGCAGCATTTTTATATAAGGCATCGGTTCTCACATAAATACCGTTTCCGTCTTTACAGGGAAACCCTATCAGGGAAGCCGAACCCTGAAAATAACTGTACATGTCTTTTATGAAAAATAATTCGAAAATACTGGTGCTTTGGGCAAATGCTTTCTTGTCCGTATTGTCACTGTCCGCATATTTTTTAGCAAACTCCAGTGCCTTTCTGAATTCTTCCCCGTCTAAATAGCTTTTTCCTTCTTTCCAGTCAATATAAGTAGCATCGTCATTATCATACAGTACATAATATACCAGGATATCCACACCGCCCATGTTCTCCTCTATGACGTCAGCATCCGAATTTTCTACCAGTTCCATAAATTCCGGGAGAGTTATGGCTGTCCTGTCCCCTGTTTCCCCGGTGCTGTAAGCAGCAAGAAAGAAGTCGCACTGATAGGGAATCCCATATAAGGTATCCCCTATTTTCTGGTCTTCCAGCACGCCGCTTCCAAACTGTTCCGGGTCTGTAATAAGAGCCTCCACGCTTGCCAGATAGCCTTTTTCCACATAATCTTCCGGTGACAGGATAAGTCCGCTGGAAAGCATATCCGGTCCCTTTCCGTTACTCAGTTCTAAATTTATGGTCTGCAGGAAATCCGCGCGTTCCTGTCCTTCCTCCGGTACCCGGTAGGTAACCTTGAATGAAAAACTAAAACT
>DJEL01000043.1:114331-122833 GCA_002432425.1 Lachnospiraceae bacterium UBA5899 | reverse complement strand
ATCAATCTCGAAGGAGTTTTGTTGCGTTCTCCGCAGGAGATTACCGCAACCGTGGGACTGCACTGCTGCAAAAATTCCTCTTTGGTGGAATTTTTAGAACCATGATGCGCCACTTTCAGAACGGAAACATCGGTAATGGCGTTTGCCCGCAATAAAGCTGCCACATTCTTTTCTCCCTCGCCTTCCAGGTCCCCTGTAAGAAGCATGGAAAAATCCTGATATTCCATGTAAAGGACTATGGATGCCGCATTGCCGTTTTCCTTCGTATCAGTCGGATTTAAGCACCAAAACCTTGCCCCGTTGTTCTCCCAGAAATCTCCTGCCTGTATTGTCCTTACGGAAATACTCCGTGCTTGGGCAAGGTCCGTTATTTCCTCAAATTCCTCCTGCTCCGTTCCTGCCGGCAGGCAAAGACAGGTTATGGCTATCTGCTTTTCTTTCAAAAGCTCTGCAATGCCGTTTATGTGGTCCGCATCCCCATGGCTTAAGAAAATAGTATCTATTTTTCGTATTCCCTTCGCCTTCAGAAACGGAACAAGCCGGTAATTTCCTACTTTGGACACATCACTGCTTCCGCCGTCCATCAGGTATATCCTGCCGTCCGGCAGCTCCATGCAGATGCCATCTCCCTGCCCCACATCCAGAAAGGTAACCTGCAGATTGTGAGCCGGATACCTGGCAAGCAAAAGAATTACGCCCAGTAAAAGTCCTAACCGGTATCTCCAAAACTTTTTGGGAAAAGTCCGCCCGTTTTCTGATAAGTTTCCAAGCAGACAGAATAAAAGCAGCAAACCAAAAGCAAGCAGCATTTTTCCATATGCCGGCTTTCCCGGCATCCACATTGAAAACGGAAGTCTGTCAGCCAGACTGCCTCCTGCTTTAATAATGGCAAGAAAAATCCCCTCCGCGTATCTGCAGACGTTTGTAACCGTTCTTTCCAAATTCGTTAAAATGCTGCCCGGTAAAAAGGTAAAAAGGCGAAAAATTTCTTTCTGAAAAAGTCCTGCTATTCCCCATAACAGAATGACACCCATAAGAGGAATTATCAGAAGATTAAAGAAAATACCGAAAAGAGAGACTTCAGAAAAGAAAAAGAGCTGTACCGGAAGGGTCGCAAGCCATACAGAAAAAGAACTCTGCAGACCATTGCCTGCTTTTTTCAGGAGTTCATGACAGAACTTTGGAACCTCATGCGAGTCCAAAAGACGGGAAATTGGGAAATGGTACGGATTTATGAGTGCCAGACATTCTTTAAGTGCCGGTTGAAAGACCGATATGGCGAGAATAGCTAAAAAAGATAAAAGAAATGAGGATTGCCCTATATAGAAGGGATTTCCCAGTAAGATAACTGCGGCGCTGAGAGAAAGAGCCGTTGGTGTGTCAAGGGTCCGTTTCCAATGTCTGGCAAGCAGTCCCATGGCAAACATAATAAATGCCCGCACTGCGGAGGGAGGACTGCCTACCAGAAAAACATACACCGCCATGCAAAGGACGCTGCTAACGGCTGCCGGTGCCTGCGCATCAAATATCCTGCACAACAGACGATGCAGTCCCAGCCCTAACAGGCTGATGTGGAGACCGGATATGGCAATGACATGAAGGGCACCCGCTGCTTTATAAAGACTCTGGGTTTCTTCCGAAAGGAACGTCCGCTCTCCCAGAAGCATAGCGGCAAGCAGGGCTCCGTTTTCTTCTCCGTAAACTTCCAGAAAAGTTTCCGTCAGATGCCTGCGAAGCTGCCATAGACGTTCCTTCCCCTTGCCGATTATATTCGGGGGTTCTGTGTATACAAGGGCAGCTTTCTTCACCTGCCCATATATTTTCCGGGCAGCATAATAGTTTCTGGCATCGAACTGCCCTATGTTGGTTGCCTCCGTGTATAGGGAAAAGCTGCCGGAAATCCGCACCCTGCTTCCTATGGATGGCAAGCCATCTTGAGATGTAGTTCCTTGTTCTCCCGCCACGTTGCGCTCCGTTTGTCCTGCCTCCGTTTTCCCTATTCTGCCTTCCACGGCACATAACACATACCCTTTTGCCGGAAGTGCTTCCGCCTGCCCGCCGCCGATTTGCCACTGTTCTGTTTTTACCAGCAGACAGGTCCGGATGCCGGTTGTGCTTTGTTTTAAGACTTTGCCGGCAACAAGTCCCGTAAGCTCCACCTGCCCGTCTGCCGCATTTTCATATTCGGTTGGAAATTGGGATGAGAAAATAAAAGAATACAGAGTTAATAACAGAATGAGAAAGATTTGAAAAAGACACAGCGGCCGCCGGATTGTGGGCGGCGCTGCATGAATTCTGAATACGATAAAATCACCTACTCCGCTGTCGTTACGATATTAAGGTTGCGTTCAAACACGGTACTTAAGCTTACACTCTCGCGGAACATGATGTTGGTTTCGCCGTTTATGGTAATCTGCACCTTGTTGACATTGTTGAGTTCTGCCAGAGAATTGACCACGGAATAAATTGCCACATCCGTGGAAACATTGTAAACCTGCGTCAGAAAATTTTCATCAAAGTTTACATAGCAGATGCCATCCTTGACGGAAATGCTGACCAGCTTGGTATTGGGGTTGATGGTCGGAAATGCCACATCCGCCACATCCTCATTGGGACCGGCAAGCAACTGCTCCACCACCAGTTTTTCTATGGAAATGTTGGTATTGTAGGCAATCGTACGGCTGGTGGCAATCAGTCCCGTGCCGTCCGCATTGGCAAAATAAAGCTTCAGGCGGACTTTTTCGTAAGCGTTGATTTCGTCACCGGCATTGTCGATAAACTGGTCTGCCGAAAGAAGACCCACCACGTTGCCCAGATTGTCATATAACTGCTTGCCGTTCACCGTGATGATTACGTACTTGATGCCGTCAATCTGCGTAACCGTCCGCACCAGCGCCGCACGCACCAGGATTTCCGTGGTGGCGGGCATGGCAGTATAAGAGTCGCTGACATCTATCAGCACTCTTCCTTCATCGATTTTGCAGGAAAGCACCTCAAAGCCCATCTGCAGGGGCGCTTTGTAGTCCATCTTGTCCGGTGTCTGCGCCAGAAACTCCATCAGTTCCGCAAGCTGTTCCTCCGGCTTTCTTGCCGAAATTTCCTTTTCATGAGGCTCCAGTCCCGTTACCGATGTATTGATATAATAAATTTCCTTGGCACTGCCGTCCTTTCTTTCCTCCGGACGGGTACAGCCCGGCAGCAGAAGAACGAAGCTGCACAAAAAAGCCGTTACTCTGAAAAGAAAGCTTTTCCGGTGTGCCGGTCTATTCACAGAAACAGAATTTTTTCCGTTCATCGTTTCGCCTTTCTATGAGTTGATGTGGGTCAGCGGTATCTTTACCAAAAAAGTGGTTCCTTCGCCCTCCAGGCTGGACACTGTAATGGAACCGCGGTGCATCAGTACCGCATTTTTGGTAATGGCAAGTCCTAAGCCCGTACCGCCGATTTCCCGGGAATGGGATTTGTCCACACGGTAAAAACGTTCGTAAATTTTATCCAGAGAGTCCTGTGGGATACCGATACCGGTGTCCTTGACCTCAAGGGTAAATACCTGATGGTCCGCATCCAGCACAATTTTTACGGAGCCGTGCTCCTTATTGTACTTAATGGCGTTTTCCACCAGATTGGAAATAATCAGGGTCATTTTCACTTCGTCCACTTCCGCTACCACAGGGCGCAGACTGGTAAATTCCACTTCCACATCCTTCTTCCGGGCAATGGGACGAAGGCGTTTGCATATAAGCTCGGTCAATTCATTGATGTTTACGGCGGAAACATTCAAATCCACTGCCGTTTTATCCATTTTCACCAGAGATAAAAGGTCTGTGATGATCTGGTTTTCGCGGTCTATTTCCGCAGTAATATCCTGTAAAAATTCCCGGTACATTTCCGCCGGTGCATCCGGCTGGGCCAGCAGGGAATCCGCCAGAACTTTCATGGAAGTCAGCGGCGTTTTCAGTTCGTGGGACACATTGGAAACAAATTCCTGCCGGGAATCATCGAGCACCTTCATCCGGCTTAAAAGCTGGTTGAAGGCATCCACAATATGGATGGTTTCGGAATAGTCGGGAACCGAAATTTTTTCATCCGTATACCCCGCCTTCACATCGTTGATGGCCTGCGTAATGTGAGAAAACGGGCGGGTCAGCACATCGGAAAGTACTATGGCCACCGCCAGAATAATCAGAAGCATAATGGCTTCCAAAATCAACGCCTTCCGGTTCAGCACATCCATGGTTGCCATAATATTGTCCGTGGAAATACTGGTCAGCATAACGCCTCTGACCATGATTTCCTCTTTTTCTCCCATGTCGGTCGCATCTGTTACCGTTTCTGTAATAGGAGTCGTCATTTCTATGTAGCCGTGTTTTCTGTCGTAATTGGAAATGCTCTGGTTGTCAAAAGAGCGGATAACCTCTTCGGAAATAATGGTCTTCCCCTCGCTGATGCCGTAGGTATCCTTCACCACCTTGAAGTTCCCTCCGATGATAAGCACACGGCCGTCATATAAATTGGAAAGCATGTCCAGCTCCGCACCGATAACTTCGGATGAATTATCCTGCAGATAATTGTAGTGTATCAGGTGGTTGGCTAAGATTTTCAACTGCGTCTGCACAGTGTTTGTCCGCAGTTCTATGGCATGCTGCTCATAGTTTTGCATAATTCCATAACGAAGAAGGACTCCCGGAAGACATCCCACGACCAGAATAATCACGAATATTCTGGCTCTGAGGCTCCTGAGTCCTTTTATTCGTTTGCAGCCTTCTATAAATTTACTGCCCCATTGCTCTATTTTCTTTAACATTCTTTACTCCATTTAAAAAGCGGTTACCTGCCGTGTTATTCCATGTTCATGAAATAGTAGCCCACGCCCCATTTTGTGTGCACAAACTTCGGCTCACCGGGACATTCCTCTATTTTTTCACGCAGTCTCCGGATATGGACATCCACGGTGCGCACGTCACCCGGGTAGTCGCTGCCCCATACCATCTGCAGAAGCTTTTCACGGCTGTAAACCTTGTTGGGGTTGCGCATGAGAAGCTCCAGCACTTCAAATTCCTTGGCGGTAAGTCCCACTTCCTTGCGGTTCACATAAGCTCTCCTGCCGTCGCAGTCAATTTTTAAGGAACCGATTTCCAGTGTGCTGTCTTCCTTGTTCGGTTTTTTCACTTCGGTGCGGCGAATAATGGCTTTGATGCGCGCTTTTACTTCCAGAATATTGAAAGGCTTGGTAATGTAATCATCGGCGCCGTATTCCAGTCCCAGAATTTTGTCCATATCATCGCCCTTTGCCGTAAGCATGATAATGGGAACACTGGAAAATTCACGAATCTGCTGACATACCTCAAAGCCGTTCAATTTCGGCAGCATTACGTCCAGCAAAATAATGTCATACTGATTTTTATGCGCCAGTTCCAGCGCTTCTTCTCCGTCGTAGGCGCAGTCCACTTCCATATTGTCCTGCTCCAGACTGAACCGGATTCCTTTCACAATCAGTTTTTCATCATCAACCACCAAAGCCTTTTTTCCCATTTTTCTTCCCGCCTTTATTATATTTTTACTTCACACATATTTTATCTTTGATTTTGGCATACACGCCTTCTTTGATGCCGTCCACCAGCATGATGTCTTTGCTATCCTTAAATACGCCGCCCGCTTCCCGGTAGGCAATCACCGCTTCCGCTTTGCCTGCTCCGATACCCGGCAGACTCATAAGAGTCTCCTTATCCGCCGTATTGATATTGACAAGCTGACTCTCCGTTTTCCCGGCTGCCGTTTCTTCCGTCCGGTAAAAACTGTTTCCCATCGTTTCCGATACCCTGTCCGTTTCGGCAGGAATTACAATCTGCATGCCGTCCTCTATACCTGCTGCCATGTTGACCGCTTCCGTATCGGCATTTGCCGTAAAACCGCCCGCCAAAAGCAGCACATCACAAATCCGGCTGTCCGCAGTCAGTTCATAAACGCCCGGAGTCTGCACTTCTCCGCAAATATGTACCAGAACGGTATCGTTGCCGGCATTCCGGATTTCCGCGTCGGCGTTGGCAGTTTCACCTGTCGGAGTTCCGCTTTCAGCCGCAGTGCCGTCCGTATTCCGTGCAGTACTGCCCGTTGTGCCGGATGTTTTTTCCTCCTGCGAGTGCAGCTCTCCTTTTAAGGAATAAGTCGTGTTGTTCTGTCCGGCGCAGCCCGCCGCAAACATAATTGTCATGCCAAGCAGACCTGCTGCCAGATAATATCTTATAAAATGTTTCATGGTCTTCCCTTTCCGGGAATGCCTCTTGACCACTGCTATCATTGTAATGGAGTTGCCTCATTTTTACAAGGGTAATTTACTCCCATTTGAACAAAATAATACCGCCTGCCGCCAGCAGAATGCCAATTACCTTTCTCCAGGAAAAGGGTTGTTTTTCCACACCGAAAAGTCCGAAAAGCTCTATGAGATACGCCACTAAAATCTGTGCCGTCACAATCATCATGACGGCTTTTGCCGGTCCCATCATGTCCATTGCCTTGATGACCGTATACGTAATGCCCGCACCTAAGATGCCGCCGATTAACATGTACCGCGGCTCCACTTTCAAAAGGGTTCCGAAGGATGTCCGGTCGGAAATCGCCCAGATGGCGATGCAGACTAAAAATGCCGTAAACTGCACAAAAGCATTGGCAACCCACATGCCCGTGGTCTTTGTCACCTGCGTATTGAAAACACCCTGTACGCTCATCAGCAAGCCGGAAATCACGGCAATAAGAAATCCAATCATATGCGCCTCCCATGAATGTCTGTTGTATTCATTATGCGCACATGACTGGATTTTATTCTTACATGTCTGTGTATCTTATTTGTATCTTTTTACGTCTTTTTCTGCTTTTTTCACTGATTTTGCAGGTCTTTTTTACTGCAACTGCGTTGTTATCCTGTCGGAGAGCTCCTGCAGGAGTCCGGCTGCGTCTTCCCCTTCCCATACCTTGGAGAAAAGAATTTCAAGCTGAATCCAGAAGTTGCTGGTTTCAATCATCTTGGGCAGGGAACCCGCATGTTTGTACTCTTCCATAAATACCTGCAAATCTTCGTTGCCCGCATTTGCCGCTAAATTGGCGGAAACCTTGCCTGTACGCTCATACAGGTTGTCGTAGTATTCGTTCGTTAAAAAGGCTGCGAATTCATTGGCAAGCGCCCTGTGCTCGGAGTAGCCGTTTACCACCACGCAGTTGGTAACGGAAAGGGATTTTGCCTGCAGCTCCGCACTGGGACCCGGCAGCATGGCAATTCCGTATTCATACGGGAATGTGCCTTCCTCTTTTGCCTGTTTTAACTTTGTCAGCACATCCGTTGTGGCAATGGTAAACACGATTTTACCGTCAATAAAATCCTGCACCACGGAGTCATAGGAAACGGAGTCCGACTCAATATAAAAGAACTGGTTTAAGTTCTGATAAACCTGCAGGCACTGCTTTACCGCCTCATTGCTGATGTCAACAGCCGTTTCGTCATCTCCGCATTCGCCGCCGACCACCATGTAATTGCCTACAAAAAAGTAGTTGTAAAAAATATCGGAAACATCCCAGCGGAGCACCGCTTCTACATTTTCGGGGGCATCGTAGTTGTCCGCAAAAGCAAGCATTTCATCCATGTTGGCGGGAATACCTGCCGCTATCTGCTCCGGTGTCACAGTCAGGGTGTCCTCCGTGGCTTCCATTTCCCCGGAAGCATCCGTATCATCCGTTGCGGAAGCATCCGCATTATCCGCTGCGGAAGCATCTGCCGCATCCTCACCGGCATCGTCCATTCCCTCTTCCCCGTCGCCTTCCGCTACTTTCTGCAACTGCTCTGCCGTCCAGGCTTCCAGATAGGTTTTATTGTAGAGAAGCGCGCTTGTTTCATAATAATACGGGTACGCAACCAGCTTGTCCTTGTAGGTCACTGCGGAAAGCGCCGTCCCCGGAAAATGCTCCTCGTTGCAGATGCCCGCTTCATCCGTAATGCGGGATGCCAGACCGGAAAGATAAGCCTTTTCCAGTGAGTCATTACTTAAAATAAAGGCATCGGGAATTTGTGTGGAATGCAGGGATGCCTGATTTAACGCCTCTAAGTACTCACTGTCCGAAGTCAGTACGGGTATCACACGCACGTCCTTTTCTTCGCCGAACGCTACCGCCGCACTGGCAATAAAATCCGTCAGCGCTTCATCGGAGTACCAGAAATAAATCGTCTCTTTATCCCTGAAAAGTGTGGAAATTTCCTCTTCTTTTCCCACGTATTCGTTTTCGTTGCCCAAATATAACATACCTGCCATCACGCAGACAATTAAAAGTACTGCCAGCAGTCTCTTTCTCATGTATCACCAAGCCTTCCGAACAGGACGTTATGCCGGCTCCTCGGAAAGACAGGTATCGAGAACAGCAATCATATCATCCACGTTCTGTTTTGTTATAATGAGAGGAGGTACCAGACGGATGATGCTCTGACCCGCATTGATTAACATAAGTCCCTTGTCCAGG
>DJEL01000043.1:113676-114296 GCA_002432425.1 Lachnospiraceae bacterium UBA5899 | reverse complement strand
TCCCTTGTCCAGGGCGCTGTTAATATAAGGAGCCACCGGTCTGTCAAATTCCAGTCCCTGCATCAGTCCCGCGCCGCGTCTGTCAATAATAAAGTCGTATTTTTCCTTCAGTTCATCCAGACGTTTCTCCAGATAAGGCGCTACTTCTCTCACATTTTCTATTATATGGTTCGTTTCAAATAAATCAAGCACTTTGTTTACCGCTGCGCACACAAGCGGATTGCCGCCGTAGGTGGTTCCGTGGTCACCGGATGCAAGGGAATGTGCTCCCACTTTTTCATTTAAAAGGAAGGCTCCCACCGGCACGCCGCAGCCCAGCGCTTTGGCAGTTGTCATGATATCCGGCTTTACACCGTATTTCTGCCAGGCAAACATGTAACCGGTTCTGCCCATGCCGCACTGGATTTCGTCTAAAATAAGCAGAATATCCTTTTCGTCGCAAATGCTTCTGATTTCTCGTAAGAAAGCCTCGTCTGCCGGATGAATGCCGCCTTCGCCCTGTACCGTTTCCATAATAATGGCGCAGGTTTTTTCGTTAATCAGCGCTTTTACACTGTCAATGTCGTTCATGGTGGCAAAACGGATGTTGCCGATGCCCGGCTCAAATGCCTCTCTGTAAT
>DJEL01000043.1:44944-113548 GCA_002432425.1 Lachnospiraceae bacterium UBA5899 | reverse complement strand
TATTTTCTGGCTGCCTTGATGGCGCCTTCAATGGCCTCCGCACCGGAGTTGGTAAAAAATACCCTGTCCATGCCGCTGACGGCTTTTAATTTTTTAGCCGCTTCGATAGCGGGCACATTATAATAATAGTTAGATGTGTGAATGAGCTTGTCAATCTGCTCCTTCAGGGCATTGTTGTAGCTTTTGTTATGATATCCCAAAGCAAACACCGCAATACCGGAAACAAAATCCAGATATTTCTTGCCGTTATAGTCATACAGATAAACACCGTCGCCCTTGTCCAGTACAATCTGGTAACGGTTGTAGGTGTGAAGCAGTTCGCTTTCCGCCTCGTCGATATATTCCTGCATCGTCAGATTTTCTGCCATAATCTTCGTTCCTTTCTCATTGCATTTTCCAGTCGTAATCTTCATTCCTGTCCTACTGCATTTTCCAGCCGTTTTCCGCCATATCCCCGTCTTTG
Source organism: Lachnospiraceae bacterium UBA5899 (assembly GCA_002432425.1). GTDB lineage: Bacteria > Bacillota > Clostridia > Lachnospirales > Lachnospiraceae > Acetatifactor. Next base: position 113,085 of record DJEL01000043.1, on the reverse strand, counting down.
ACAATCGCCGTTCCGATACCGCCCTGGGTAAAGATTTCCAGAAGCAGGCAGTGGGGAATACGTCCGTCCAGAATATGCACACGGTTGACGCCGTTGCGGATAGCGGAAGTACAGTTTCCGAGCTTCGGCAGCATGCCTCCGCCGATAAGTCCGCTGTTAATCAGTTCTTCTGCCTGAGTCGCACTCAGTCTGGAAATAAAGGAAGACTTATCGTTAATGTCACGGTACAGACCTTCGATATCCGTCAGGAACGCCAGCTTTTCCGCACCGACTGCCTTGGCAATGGCGCAAGCCGCATCGTCCGCATTGATGTTGTAGGTTTTGAAATTGTCATCCAGACCGATGGGCGCCACGATGGGAAGAAAGTCTTTTTCCAGAAGGTCATACAGGACAGTGGGGTCAACCTGCTTGATGTCTCCCACATAACCGATGTCTTTTCCGTCTGCGTACTTTTTATCCACCTTTAAGAGTCCGCCGTCCTTGCCGCTTAAGCCGACTGCCTTGACGCCAAGCTCTTCCACCATGGTAACCAGGCTTTTGTTTACCTTATTCAGTACCATTTCCGCAATTTCCATGGTTTCTTCATCGGTCACTCGCAGTCCGTTGATAAACTGGGCTTCCTTGCCGACCTTGCCGACCCAGCGGCTGATTTCCTTACCGCCGCCGTGTACGATAATGGGTTTGAAACCAACCAGCTTTAACAGGGTTACGTCCTTGATGACATTTTTCTGCAGTTCTTCGTTGCTCATGGCGCTTCCGCCGTATTTCACAACGATAATTTTACGGTTGAATTTCTGTATGTAAGGAAGGGCTTCAATCAGCACTTCCGCTTTCTGCAAAACTTCTTTCATATCCTTTTCTTCCATTTTCCAAACCAATCCTTTCTTAAGGTTTATGACCGGTAATCGGCGTTAATCTTTACATAATCATAGCTCAAATCGCAGCCCCATGCCGTAGCGCTTTCTTCGCCCATGTGCATGTCCACCAGAGCGGTAACTTCCTTGCAGGACAAAATGGCGCTGGCTTCTTCCTCGCTGTAATCGCAGGCAACACCCTTACTGAAAATCGCCATCTTTTTGCCTTCCGCTTCAAAGTACAAATCCACATTTTCCGGGTCAAAGCTGACACCGGAATAGCCAAGGGCACAGAGAATTCTGCCCCAGTTGGCATCATGTCCGAAAATCGCTGCCTTAGTCAGGGAGGAGCAGATAACGGATTTTGCTAAAATACGGGCATTCTGCTTGGTATCCGCATGAATGACCTTCGTTTCAAACAATGCGGTGGCACCTTCGCCGTCACCCGCCATCTTCTTTGCCAGAGTGGTAGTTACCGCATGAAGGGCTTCGCAGAATACTTTATAATCCTCATTTTCTTCTGTAATCAAAGGGTTTTCCGCCATACCGTTTGCCAGCACCAGAAGGGTGTCATTGGTGGAGGTATCGCCGTCCACGGAAATCATGTTAAAGGAGTCTATCACATCTTTTTTTACCGCCTTTACCAGAAGTTCCTTGCTGATTGCGGCATCCGTGGTAACAAAACCTAACATGGTGCACATATTGGGATGAATCATGCCGGAGCCCTTGCACATACCGCCGAGGATCACTTTTTTGCCGGATAGTTCGATTTCCACCGCCACTTCCTTGAATACCGTATCGGTGGTCATAATGGCTCTTGCGGCATCGTTTCCGGCTTTCAGGGTATCTGTTTTTGCCGCTGCCAGTTTCTCAATACCGGCACAAATTCTGTCTTCGGGAATCTGCATGCCGATAACACCGGTGGACGCTACCAATACCGCATCTGCGGGGATGCCCAGCAGCTTGCCCGCACATTCCGCTTCCTTTTTACAGATGTCCATGCCCTGCCTGCCGGTGCACGCATTGGCTATACCGGAGTTGACTACCACCGCCTGTGCGGTTTCTTTGGTATTCACGATATTCTTGTCCCAGAGAACGGGGGCTGCTTTCACCACGTTGCTGGTAAAAGTACCGGCACTCACGCAGGGAACCTTGCTGTATACAAGCGCCATATCCATTCTGTTTTTATATTTAATCTGTGCTTCCGCACCTGCTGCTTCAAATCCTTTTGCTGCGGTTACGCCGCCTTCTGTAAATTTCATGACTTTTCCTCGCTTTCTGCATCAAAACTTCCCTATCAGAGTAAATCTTCTACTTATTAAAAGCAATAATATTTTCGGTGTTTAATACGAAATCATAATAGTTCAAATCGTTTCTCTTTGTCCAGCCGATGCATTTCCAGAACGCATTGCCGATATCGTTTTCGGTAAAGGCTATCAGGGACACCTTGCTGATTTTCTCTTCCTTCAGCTTCTCCATGCAGTACACAACCATGGATTTGCCGATGCCCTTCATTCGTTTATCTTCTCTCACACAGACATGGTACAGACAGCCTCTTCTGCCGTCGTGTCCGCAAAGGATGGCTCCCACGATTTCGCCGTCTTCCTCTGCCACCACACTGATGCCGGGATTTCGTTTCAAGAAGCGTTCCACGCCTTCCTTCGCATCATCGATGCTTCTTATGGCAAAGCCTTTGATGCTCATCCAAAGCTTATGTACTCCTTCAAAATCTTCTGATTCCATGGCACGTATTGTAATCATGTCCGGCTCCTTTCCTTAAATAAGAACTGCACGCTCCCGAATTCGCGCCTTCTGCGCTCCTTCCCTGCTTCGCAGGGTATTCGGGAGCTACCCATGCAAGAAAAACAAATGCCCCCTATGGGGTCGCTTGTTTTGCTCTTGCATGGGTACATTATAGCACTTATGAATTTTTATGCAAGCATTTCCTTTGTTTTTAATTTTTATGCATTTTGTTCTGTATTTTATGCAATCTTTTTCTATATTATATGCATTTTTCTGCTTGCAATCAAGATAAAGTTGTTGTATAGTAAGGGCAAGTTCAAAAAAGATTCCACATAGGAGGCATAAAAATATGAAGGAAAAAGTTGTTTTGGCATATTCCGGCGGTCTGGATACCACTGCCATCATTCCTTGGTTAAAAGAAACTTATGATTATGATGTAGTCTGTGTCTGCATCGACTGCGGTCAGGAAGAAGAATTAAACGGTCTTGAGGAACGTGCAAAATCCTGCGGTGCTGCAAAATTATACATTTTGGATGTTATCGACGAGTTCTGCGACGATTACATTGCTCCCTGCGTACAGGCACATGCTGTTTACGAAAATAAATATTTATTAGGTACTTCCATGGCAAGACCTCTGATTGCCAAGAAGTTAGTGGAAATTGCAAGAAAAGAAAACGCTGTTGCCATCTGCCACGGCGCAACCGGAAAGGGCAACGACCAGATTCGTTTTGAACTGGGTATCAAGGCTCTGGCTCCCGATATCAAGATTATTGCTCCCTGGAGAAACGACAAGTGGAAAATGGACTCCCGTGAATCCGAAATCGCTTACTGCCAGGCTCACGGCATCAATCTTCCTTTCTCCACCGACTCTTCCTACAGCCGTGACCGTAACATCTGGCACATCAGCCATGAAGGTCTGGAACTGGAAGACCCGGCTAACGAGCCCAACTACGACCATCTGTTAGTGCTCGGTACTACTCCGGAGAAGGCTCCCGACCAGGCAGAATATGTTACCATGACTTTTGAAAAGGGTATTCCCACTTCCGTAAACGGCAAGAAGATGAAATACTCCGACATCGTAAGAGAATTAAACAGACTGGGCGGCAAGCACGGTATCGGTATCATCGACATCGTGGAAAACCGTGTTGTCGGCATGAAGTCCCGTGGTGTATACGAGACACCGGGCGGCACCATTTTAATGGAAGCTCACCAGCAGCTTGAAGAGTTAATCTTAGACCGCGACACCTATGCCATGAAGATCGAAATCGGCGCTAAATTTGCAAGCCTTGTTTACGAAGGCAAGTGGTTCACTCCTCTTCGCGAAGCTATGCAGGCTTTCATCGAAGTAACCCAGGAATATGTAACCGGTGAAGTGAAGTTCAAGCTTTACAAGGGCAACATTATCAAAGCCGGCACTACTTCTCCTTACTCCCTCTACAATGAATCCTTAGCATCCTTCAAGACCGGTGACCTTTACGACCACCACGATGCAGAAGGCTTCATCAATCTGTTCGGTCTGTCCTTAAAGGTACGCGCCATGAAGAAATTAGAGGTTGAGAAGAACAACAAATAGTCTTTATTTCCTTGATAGAAAGTACTGAGTATGGAAGTTATTTTAATTATCGTATCGTATTTTGTCATCGTAAATCTGCTTGGCTTTGCCCTCATGGGCATTGACAAGCGCAAAGCCATAAAGGGTGCCTTCCGAATTCCGGAAGCCACCCTCTTTATGGTTGCCATTATCGGCGGCAGTATCGGCTCCATTTTAGGCATGTATACCTTCCGCCACAAAACAAGACACTTAAAATTTGTCTACGGCATGCCCGCTATTTTAATTATCCAGCTTATTCTGCTGTTTTTACTGTACCGGGCGCCGATTGAACTTTTAACCATCTGATACAGAGGAAACGAACCATGCATATTGCCATTTGCAACGATAACGTCGCTGACAGAAAACAGCTTGAGAGACTTTTGGCAAGGGAATCCGACAAGCGCCTTTCCACCTCCGGAAACCTTTATGTGGACTCCTATGGCCATCCCGACAGTCTGCTTAAAAATCCCATGCAGTTTGATGCGTTCTTTATTGATATGGAGCTGACCCCGGATATTTCGGACAGTTCTGTTTTACAATGTCTGATTAAGGCAGGTTGTTCCGCGCCCGTTATCCTGCTGTATGCTTCCCCGGAAGAAAAAGAGAAAAAAAAGGCACTCGGCAAAGATGCACCCATGGAAATTCTTCTGCTGGAAAAGCCGGTGCGAAAAGAAGAATTATCCTCTCTGTTAGACAATCTTCTGGTTCTTTCCGGCAAGCGGGAAATCCCTATCGAAATCCGTGCCGAGGCAGGCACCCATTATGTATACGAAAGCGACATCCTTTATGCCGAAAAAAAAGGAGGACATATTTATGTGACCCTGAAATCCGGGGAAATTCTTCCACATAATGCCTCCTTGGAAAGTCTGTTTGCACAGCTTGAAGCTTATTCTGTTTTCTTTGCACCCAACCGTAAAACCATCTTAAACGGCCGGTATATCAAATCCGTACAGCTTACCCATATTACCATGTGCGACGGTCACACTTTTTCAGCCATCGGCGCCGGTATCGGTTATGCCAAAAAATGCCTTGCCGAATATGCGCGATAACTGCACTGAATATACGCAATGACTGCACCGGGAATGTGTCCGGCAAAATCTCTGTCATGGTCTGCATCTTACACGGCAACAATGACGCCGCCGTCATTTGCATACATACTGCTGATGCCTGCTGTGTCCAAAATCATAATATCCATACAGCCGGTCTTTAATTTCACCATCTGTTCCACAAAAAGTGCCCTGTCCGGCGCATTGCAATGACTGATGATAATTCTCTTTTTATCCGCATCCTTCAGTTCCGCAGCCAGAAAATCCACCATTTTGTTCAAAGCCTTTTTCATGCCGATGCCCTGACCTTTCTGAATAATGGTTCCTTCTTCCGCGCCCATCACCGGTTTGATGTTGAGTGTGGATGCCACAACCGCTTTTAAGCCGGTAAGTCTGCCGTTCTTGCGCAGTGTTTCCAGATTATCCAGTACAAAATAGGTGTGCATTTCATTACGGAAGTGGCGGATTTTCTTAGTAATTTCCGCAAAGGAAAGTCCCTGCTCCTCCAGTTCCATAAGTTTTAGCGCAATCTGGGTTTCCCCGCAGCTTGCGGAATGGGAGTCCACCACCAGAATATCCTTGTCTCCGTACTGCTCCTCGTACAGATTTTTGCCCAGTACCGCACTGTTGTAGCTGCCGCTTAACTTAGAAGACAACGTTACCACGTAAACCCGTTCTGCCTCTGTACGGTAAGCATTCATATAGCTTTCCGGGGACGGGCAGGACGACTTCGGACACTTGGGGTACTCTGCCACCTTTTTCAGAAATTCCTGCTGGTTAAAATGATCATCATCCAGAATACGGTAATCGCCGACCTCTATTTCCAGCGGTGCTCTTTCAAATCTTTCATCTTTCCACAGTTCAGCGGGCAATTCACAGCAACTGTCCACTACGATTTTATAGTTATATTTCATATCTGACTTCCATCCCTTTCCTAATCTGCACTTTTGGTGCCTGTTTTAGGTCATTTTACAGAACTTGTATTTTTCTCTTTTTGTCGTGTTTTGTAGAACTTTTGTAAATAGTTTTCATTACTATGTAACATGGTAGCACATTTTACATGGACTGTAAAGGGGAATGGAAAGTTTCACAGTTATTTTACTTTACGGTTCGATTGTCCCAATATTTTCTTCCGTTAATGCCAAGAAAGAAATTTCCTTTTCCGACGCATCCCCATAATTTCTATTCAGCCAGCTCAAATAATCCTTCTTGTCCACCGGCTCCGTGCCCCAGGAATCCTTTCCTATATAATAAACGGTTCCTGAGCCGGATACGTCCACATCTTTCGGGTACTGCTCTTCCATCCCATTCAATGCAAGGATATCCTTATCCACCGAATCTACATACCCTATCAATTCATATGTATCACTTTCCGCACAATACTGATAAAATAAATAAGGCCACATATCTCCATATCCTTGATTATGGGACGATAACACTTTTAGATTTCCGTTACTCAGAAATATAAATGCGGGGAATTCTTCAAATTGAATATAAATTTCTTTCGTATCTCTATCGCAATCTATGATATATCCTTTTGCATCTGCCACTATCCCCGGGTCATAAACAACTACCAATTCTTCTTTACCATCAGTGTCTACATCCGTCACCGCAAATTGGGTACATTCATCAGCCGGCAATTCTGCTGTTGTTCCGTCCGGCAAAGCACCATTATATAAGAGATTTCTAAGTGTTGCCGCATATACTTTTCTAATCTCCATATCGCACTCGTTTTCTGAAAAATGTGTGTTCTCCGTAATTTTTTCTCCTATTTGAGGTAAAGCAACCGGTGCGGGCGCCAACAGCAAATCCCTGATTCCAAACCAGTTGCCCATATATGCTATTGTTGATAAAGTTATCACTAATATAAGAATACGTTCTTCCTTCATAGCGTAATCTCCTCCCGCTCAAAAAAATTTTCTAATAGTGAATAATATAAAAGCGTTCGTCACCCTGCCGTTGGGTTGTAGAAGGTGATAGCCGACACCGTATCATCCTTCATGAGTAATCCCACATAAAGCGGTAAAGTGTCATAGTTTCCGAGATTAATATCCGCAATCATGATATAATCGAACTGGTTTTCCCAATAATAATCTTCTCCCTTATAATCCCATTCATCATCCATATCTATGTAACTCCGCGGATAGGCGACATTATTCCATCCCATGCATGCTGCCACATCTCCATTCATATAATTGCCTTCAAAATCCATAACTGCCATATCCGGATATTCCGCAAGTATCTCTTTCTGTTTCATCCCTACCTTGATACCATTTGCCAGCGAATGTTTATCATCAATAATGGAATACCCCCAAAGTGTAATTTCGTCAGAATAATCGTATTTTCCGTAATAATACTCCATACCATCCATTTTTATGATGTACCATGTTCCCTCTCCTGTTCCCGGCAGTACTCCCTGTAATGTTTTAACACTGCCTAACTCCTGTGCAGCTGCAAATTCGTATTCCCTTATGCCGGGTGTAACAACCATATCCTCCTGTGAAAACACATGCATTTTTTCCGTAATTTCCTCTGAGTTTTCTGTAACGGTTTCTCCATCAGAAATTTGTGTGCGAGTGGCAGTTTGCGATTGTGTTCCCTCCTCATCGGATTTTCCGCTACATCCGGCACATATAATCCCCAGTAAAGATATAATTACAATAATTTCTTTTCTTAACTTCATAACTCTTCTCCTATCCTAATCATCTGCACACCAAAAATGAAGATACATATCCCCTAAACTATAATATTCTTACTGTCTTTTACCTTGTGAATGATGTTACAAATCCCTATAATTGCAATTATTTCTAAACCAACTGCTTATTATAGCACATTCTGTCAATATTGTTTTGTATAATAACATTATATTTATGTAATTGTTCTCATTTCACAGTATTTATATAAATACAATCAGAAAAATAGCTTTATAAGCTGCCCTACTCTATTCTGCAGATAAGAATAACTATTATAATTCGCCTTTCGCAAAATGAAATATGAATTATTTTTGCTATAAAATAGGAATTTATGACGGAAGTATCTTATAAAAAAATACACACAAGAAAAATTGGTCTCGCTCCGCAGATAGACGGTCTAATGGAATTTATTTTAATCATAATAGTACGTTTTAGTGCTAACATGCAGTTTTTATTCTGTGTTTATTTCTCATTATAATTATTAACCTTCATAAAAAATCAAATCAAATTCATCTATATCTGATGTGTTATCGTGCTTCTTTTTACTTATTCTGTAAAGCTCTAAGAATTTATTCCGCAATGCCCTAATAAAATAATTGGTAATCTGCCCATCATCATAATAATATTCCATATTACATACTGATTCCCACAATGCTGCTACCAATTCCGCATATACATCTTCTTTGTCATCCTTATAAAGCAGCCGAACGTACTTTTTTATCAATGGGTCAAATTTTTCAATAAGCAACCCAAACTTCTCTTTGTCCTTTTTTATATCATATATTAATTTAGATATTTTCATTTTCTTTCCCTCCACTATAGTAAAAAAGAAAGATTGTATGAAAATGTAAACCAACATATAATAATGCATTATTTTTGTAATCGTTCTATTATTGCATAGTTTCAATGGAGTCTGTTTTTCTTTGGTTATATTTTCCTTGCCTCAACCGTCACAAATTTTCCAAATTAACTCTTGCCTTTATTATGTGCAGAAAGTTATACTATTAACAATACAACACATCGGTGTATGTATCCTGATTATCAAGCAAGTCACGCACCTCGTTTACAGAAAGGCAAAAAATGATTGCACTGCAGATTACCGGACTTAAAAATTTCATGAATGCCATGCTTACCGGCAATGTCTTTGATACATTTCTGCTGGAGGAGGCTTCTGTCACCACAGCGGTCACCTACCATATCGACGGACATGTCCAAAAGGACTTTGCGCCCTGTGAATATGAATTTATTCCCTGGGCCGATATCAAAGGTATCTGCTTCCAGTTAATCAAAGGAACCAAGGTTCCCCTTCATTTCCAGTTTGTGTTTCATCTGATGCCAAAGCATGTGGAGTCCATTCTGAAGGCAGCCGATGCTGCCGTTGACCCGTCGCTCATCCGTGCTTTTGTCCTGACGCTGCGCTATAACGGGGAAATTGCAACGCTCTACACCGGCACGGCTTACACCACCTTTGTGGCGGACAAAGAGCCCGAAAAGCTCTGGGATGCCGCCTGCGAAAAATATTTGCTCAAAAAAGAAATTGCCTGCGAACGTCTATAGTTCACAGGCAATCTTTTTATTCTTCCGTACCAATGGCAGTCTCTGTACTGCCCGCCGTATTCTCTTTCGGTGTTTCCGTCTTGGGATGCGGCGCAATCCATTCCGGGTCTACTTTGGAATGGTATTCCTCCGGCAGCGCCTCTTCCACATACTTGTAGAAATTCTGGTTCAAAATTCCCGCAGAATAATTATACAGACCCTTGACCTGGCTCTTCACGGCATCCAGATATTCGTCATCCGGTTCCACGCCGTCCGCCCATACAACTTCCTTGGATTTTTTATTGTAAGAAACCTTATCCGTGATAAAGCTTCTGTCCGCAAAAATAACCAGCGGAGAAGCATCCGACAGGATATCGTTTCCGGCATACAGTCTTGCATCGTAATCAAATCCGAACAGATTAAGCAAAGTGGGCAGAAGGTCCAGGGAGCTTGCCGTCTTCGTCACTTCCACGGTTTCCATTTCGCTGTTCCAGAGGATAAGATTGTTGTGGTAAATATCCAGTGTACCGTCTAACGGTCTGCCCGCCAGTTCTTCCAGATTGCTTACTTCCATGCCGTAAGGATAATGGTCTGCGGAAAGGCAGATAACCGTATTTTCCAGCTTTCCTGCCTCATCCAGTTGTTCAATCAGATACTGCAGCGCCAAATCCAGCTCCATGTTGCAGGCAATGTAAGCTCTTCCTTCCTCGGAATAGGGCAGATTTGCCACATCCTCTTTGTGCAGGGAAGACATCTTGTTGCCGGTAAAATTATAATTCATGTGACCGGAAACCGTCATGTAATACACATGGAAACGGTCTTCCTGTATGTATTCGGAAACGGTGGCTTTCATCATATCCAAGTCCGAAGCCGGCCAGTAATTGGAGTTTTCCATTTCAAACACCTGACCGCCGTATTTTTTTGCATCCAAATCTCCCAGTTTACATGCCTTGAAATTGTAGCCCAGGTTCGGGTGGGAAAGATATCTGTCGTAATAGGACAGGGAATTGTTGTGGTAAGCGTAGCTTTTTACCCCTTCGGAAGCAAAATAGGAAGCCAGCGAAAAGCACATATCATCCTCCGCACTGCGCTTCATGGAAAACTGCTGGTCGGGGATGAGTCCCGTCAGGTTCACATACTCGCCGTCACTGGTGGATGTCTGCCACAGAGGCACGTAATAATCGTCAAATACAAAGCCCGAATGAATGAGCTTATACAAGGTCGGTGTCAGATTTTCGTCCACCGCATAGGGGGAAAATCCTTCCGCCGTCAGGAAAATCAGGTTATAGCCCTCAAACATACCGGTATATTCGTTTCGTTTGGTGGGCGTCATGCTCTGCATGTAATCCGCTAATTTTTTCACCGTATCGGAATCGGCATTGTCGTAGAGAGCGGTAAAATCCACCGGCAGGACATGTGGGGAAGTATCCGGCTTTTTCGCCTCTTCCTGTCTGCTGTCATCCCCGGAAACATCTCCGGCTTCCTCCGGTGTGGTTTCCGGCGTATCGTTTTCACCTGCTCCCGTTTCCTCCGGCGTTTCCGCATAGTCGTTGTTTAAGTCCACCCAGGTATCCAGCCCGTCGCCCTTCTTAAACGCACCGGCAAAGACATCTCTTGTGATGGAGGGCATGACGCCGAATTCCTCAATGACACCCTGCGGGTCATAAAATCCGGCATATGCATCTTCGTATTCCGCCCCTGCAAGGGAACCAACCATCAGCACTGCCATAAAGCCCAGTGCGCCGGTTGCCATTACCGCCAGCTCCCGCAGTCTTTCCTTTTTCGTATGACTCTTTAAGCTCAGTGTATACATATGCAGGAGCAGTCCCGTCACCACAAAAGGCACTGCCATCAGAAGCAGCCAGCCGGACACGTTCCAGATGCCCACCAGTGCTTCTTTCCAGTAGTTGGTCATGGCATCTTTTCCGCCGTTTTTAATGGCTGCCATTAAAAGCGGTTGTTTGAATATCTTGATATACACAAGCTGGGATGCAAACAAAAGGTAATCTATTGCCAGCAGAACCCAGAGGATAATCCGGTTTTTCTTTCTTCGGAAAAAGCCCATAAGCAGGGATGCAAAGCCCGCCAGAAACAGCCATATAAAAACCGCAATCAGCGGATTGACCGCCGCCAGCCCAAAGCAGGCAATATGGTACACTGCTTCCATATATATAAATGTGCAAAAAAACAATATGATAAGCCAAATCATAACTCTCTCTCCCTTTCTTTTCCACATATTAGCATATTTTGTCGAAAAAAGGGAGATTGTATTTCTTATTTTTTTATTAGATTTTCTGTTTGCGGCATATTTTGTCACTTCTTCATTTTGGGCTGGAAACAAATGGCTGCCAGCAGTCCGAAAATAAGAGCCCCGCTGCATCCTGCGGCGCCTGCCTTGAAGCCTCCTTTGAAAAGCCCCAGAAAGCCTTCCGCATCCACGGCTTCTTTGACGCCCTTCATCAGCACGTTGCCAAAGCCGAGCAGGGGAACGCTGGCTCCGGCTCCCGCCCATTCCGCAAAGGGTTCATACCAGCCGAATACACTGATGACCGCACCCAGGCAGACCAGCAGCACCATAATCCGTCCCGGCAGCATTTTTGTTTTTTCCATTAAAATCTGTACTAAGGCGCAGATAACGCCGCCCACTAAAAAGGCATAAAAATAATCCATGATGTATCCCTCCTACGGTTTTCTCATCATGGATTATTATGTATTTTGTTTTCGATTTTATACACGCCGGGTACTGATTTCGCACCTTCCGTGGCTCAATCCGTTTCCGGATGCTATGTATGTCCTTTTTGCTTCGGTTACTCCAGAAATTCTGCTGCCCGGGCGGACACTTCTTCCGCCACCTCGCGCAGCTCCTTGCCTTCGCAGTTTATCGTCACAAGGGCATATTTTTCATACATGGGAATGCGTTCTTCGTACAAATCCCGTAGGGTCTGCCCTTCCTTTAAGGTAACGCCTCTTGCATTCAAATCGCCCAGACGTTCCTCTAAGGCTTCATAAGAAAGCTTCAGATAGACTACCACGCCGATTTCAGACAGATGCTTCATAGCTTCTTCTTCGTAGCAGACACTTCCTCCGGTTGCAATCACGGTCTGCTTCACATCAATGGAAGCATTTACCTTATTTTCAATCTCCCAGAAGCCTTCCACTCCGTGCTCGGTAATCAGCTCATGCAAAAGTTTTCCGTACTCATCCTGAATTAAAAGGTCGGAGTCCAAAAAACGAAATCCCAGCCGTTTGGCAGCCACAACGCCCACGGTGCTTTTTCCTGCGCCCGGCATTCCAATCAGGACAACATTCTTTCTTTTGTCCATTTCCTGCTGCTCCTTATAAGTCAAAGGTTGCATGGGTCAGGTCTGCAATTACTTCTACTTCGCAAAGAACATTTTTCGGCAGGGTCTTTACCGCTACGCAGCTTCTTGCGGGCTTGCCGGTAAAGTACCTGGCATATACTTCATTGAATGCCGCAAAATCGCCCATATCTGCTAAAAAGCAGGTGGTTTTTGCCACGTTTTCATAGGTAGCGCCTGCTGCCTTTAAGATTTCGCCGATGTTCTTCATTACCTGTTCTGCCTGCTCGGTAATATTCGCTCCGGTAATTTCGCCGGTTGCCGGATTGATGGGTATCTGTCCTGATGCAAAAAATAAATGTCCTGCAATCACACCCTGGGAATAAGGGCCGATTGCTGCCGGTGCTTTGTCTGTGTGAATGGTTTCCAACATAATTTTGTCCTCCTTGTTCAGGCCTTCGGCTCCGGCGCATCAAATTCCGCCGTCACGTAATAGCCTCTTTTTTTTTCTATGATGTCTGTCACAACACCTTCCCTCGCAAGCATTCTGTTGCGGAAAGGTATATTGCCTGACATGGCAAGTGACGGATCAATCGTATAATAATAGTTGCTGGGCAGTACTCCTTCTGTCACCGTAATCTTCTGTCCGACAATAAGAAGCCCCGGCCGTTCCATTTTAAACTCCATGGTTCTCATAAAAACGCCCCATTTCTTTTCTGTCTATTTTACTATAAAGGAGCCCTGCATGGCAAGTCTTTCTTGGAGAAGTTACACGCTCTCAATCACAATTCCGTGGGCAATTCCGGGCACACTCTGACCTTCGTGGAATGTCACTTTGCTGAGAAGTGCGCCTGTCGGGACAAACAACACTTTTTTCCAATTCTTTTCCGCAAGCTGCTTTAAAATATACGCCGAAAGGGTGACGGCGCTGCACCCGCAACCGGAGCCGCCCGCATGGGTGTCCTGGGTTTGGGCATCGAAAATTTCCAGCCCGCAGTCCATATGCCTGTCGGAAATATCATACCCTTTATCCCGTAGCAAATCCAGAAGCACGCGCTGTCCCACGCTTCCCAAGTCCCCGGTGATAATCTTATCGTACTCTTCGGGTTTTGCCTGAAAATCCGTCAAATGGGCTTCTATCAGGTCTGCTGCCGCAGGCGCCATGCATGCCCCCATGTTCAGGGAGTCCTTCAGTCCGAAATCCACGATTTTTCCCACTGTCATGCCGGTAATTTTCCCTTTGCAGGCAGCTTCTTTTTCTTTTCCCAATATAAAAGCGCCACTGCCGGTTACTGTCCAGGTGGCGGACAGCGGACGCTGGTTTCCGTACCCCAAAGGAAAACGGAATTCTTTTTCCGCACTGGCAAAATGACTGGATGTCACGCAAAGCACCTGTTCGGCAAAGCCTCCCGCCACCGCCATGGTGCCTAACGAAAGAGACTCCCCGCAGGTGGAGCATGCTCCGTATACCCCAAACAGCGGAATACGGTAATTCATAATGCCGAAGGATGTGGCAACGGACTGTCCGAGCAAATCGCCCGCAAAGACGTAGCGTATCTCCTCCGCCTTCTTCCCTGCCTTCCCCAGCGCCAGGCTCACGGCATCCTTCTGAAGACTGCTTTCCGCTTCTTCCCAGGTATTGCAGCCGAACATGTCGTCCTCTCCCACCATATCAAAAAGAAGGCCGAGCGGGCCCTCGCCTTCTTTTTTGCCTACCACGGAGGCATTTCCGTTAATATAAACCGGCTCATCCAGCCGGATACTTTGTTTTCCCTGCCAAAGTTGTGCACTCATATGATTTCCTTTCCTGCTTTCCTCTTTTATCAACTTTATCAGCCTGTGTTCTGCAAGCTGTTTCCACTACCCATTCCATGAGCCGCTTTTATTCAAACTTGCCCTCGGCAACCATGCGCACCAGTTCTTCCAGTTCCTCTTCACTGCCGGCTAAGCTGCTTTTCTGCCGCAGCACTTCTCTTTCCTCGTCCGTCATTTCACCGATTCTGTTGCGTGCGCCTTCGTTCATGGCAAAAGCAATGGGAAGCTCCCAAAAAGGAGTCTGAAAACTATCCATACTGTCAATTCCTTTCTTTCCGGTTTTTAAATCAGTATGAACCCCGTTTTCCGTATTTATACATTTATTTTTATTTTCTCAGTCCTTTCGGATAATGATTTTTCAAAACAGCACTTGCTGCTTTTCCCCAGCCTAAGCTGTAACCGTCCACACAGACAAGACACCAGCCCTTCGGCAGGGATACGTCTGCCTGTCCTGCGCTCCGTCCTTCCCGGGTTATGGTGTCTGCCTGTTCGGACGCCGTCCTTCCCCGGGTCATGATGTCCGCCATTTCCACATCGCATCCTTCGCCGATTGTCAGTGTCTGTCCCTCTAAATATTTTCTGACGGCAGTTCCGTCACCGGAAAGGTTGATACCGTTTACAACCTGTTCTTTTTTCAAAAACAATGCCAGCGCGTGGGACGGCTCAAACCGGTTCTTTTTCACCGTTCCCAGATGCAGTCCCGGACGCAGTACCTTAAGTCCCCGTAAGGAAGGTGTCTCTGCCGGTGCCAGGTACAACTGTTCTCCGAAGCGCAGCAGAATTTTTCCTGCCGTCAGTTCTTCTGCCGGTATCGTCAGGGCTTCCTTTGCAAAATCCAGAAACTCCCTACAGTCCTTCAGGGCAAGGAACTTTTCCGTTCCGGCGGTTGCCGCGCTGCCAAGCTGCCCACCCTCGCGGTGCAGGACAGCTAAAAAGTGCCCTTCCCCTTTGACTTTATGCGGCATCAGCCTTTCTTCTTTTTCCAGATAAAAATCAGGGTGTGTTTCCAGAAAGCGGCTGACGGAGCCTTCGTCCTCCGCAGGTGCAAAGGTGCAGGTGGAATAAACCAACTTGCCGCCGGGTTTTAACATCGTTGCCGCACAGTTCAAAATGCCGTCCTGTCTTTCGGCGCAGAGCGCCACATTTTCCTCACTCCACTCTTCACCGGCATTGTCGTTTTTGCGGAACATTCCTTCCCCGGAGCAGGGCGCATCCACCAAAATGCGGTCAAAAAATGCGATAAACTTTTTGCTCAGGCTTTCCGGTGTTTCATTTACGACAATGGCATTGGAAATGCCCATGCGCTCTATATTTTCCGATAAAATTTTAGCCCTCTGGGGGTGAATTTCATTGGTAATGAGCATGCCGCGTCCCCGCATATATTCGGCAATCTGGGTGGATTTGCCGCCCGGCGCCGCACACAAATCCAGAACACGTTCCGGCGTTGCCTCCTCCATCAGGCACGGTACCGGCGCCATGGCGGACGGCTCCTGAATGTAGTACAGGCCCGCCTCATGGTAAGGGTGCTTCCCCGGCTGCTCCTCCTCTTCGTAATAAAAACCGTTTTTCGTCCAGGGAACCGGACTTAAGACAAACGGAAGTTTTTCTTTTCCTTCCTGTATTTCTGTTTTCAGCGGATTGATACGCAGCGCCCGGTAACGTTTGCCGGAAAGACTCTCTAAAAAAGCCGGGTATTCCTCTCCCAACATATTCTGCATTCTCTCTAAAAATTTTTCTGGTAACATGCTGCTCTCCTTTTCCTCCCGGGCCTCTGTAAACAGATGCGCCCTTTACTCTTTTTTCCGGCTCTCAAAGTACATAAAGTGGTCGATTGCCTGCAGGATGTCCGCAAATTCTTCTCTGTCGGCAAGCTCCACATAGTGGGTCAGAAGTTCGTTTTCCTCCTTGCGGTAACGACCGTAAAAGATGTCAAACAGATTGTGACCTCTCATGTAGATTTTGATTTCTTCCATGTGAGCCTTCACGTCCTCCGTTGTGGTAAAATCCATGCCCAGCACGGCGGTAAGATGCCTGCCGCTTTTTAATTTATACAGATATTCCTTCCATTTGGAAAGAAAAATTTTATAAAACTGCTCCGGACTTTTCAAAATGCCTATCCGGCACATGATTTCCGGGTTCAGGAAATAATTTTCAAACGAATAATATTTTAACACCAGTACATTTTCCGGCTTCACACGGGGCAGTCTGTCCACATCCCGTGCGTTCTGCTCCTCATAATATTTACATAATCCTCTGCGGAGGTCTTCCGCATTTTTGCCATCGCCATCCCTTATCATAAGAAAATGGTCCTTTATGTAAACCTGATTCATGTATTTTAAATTGGCGTAGGTCTTGATGTTGGTACAACTGTTGGTGGTGATGATAGCTGTCCGGGAAAGCCTGCCGTCCTTGTCATAAATTTCCGAATAGTACTTCTTTAATAGGATAGGAAGCCTTGTCTTATCCTGCCGTCCTTCTACGATAAACACGAAATCCACGTTCATCAAATCCCCTGCCGTATAGCCGAGGTCATTCAAAATGGCACTGATGTCGGTGTCTTTTCGTACGGCAGGCATGCCGTCTTTGTCCAGAACCATCTGACGTATCTGTCGGATGCTGAAATTCGGCAGCAGATTGGGGGAATGGGTGGAAAAAATCACCTGATGCTTTTTCGACAGCCGGTACAGAATATCACCGGTGGTC
Organism: Lachnospiraceae bacterium UBA5899; assembly: GCA_002432425.1. Taxonomy (GTDB): domain Bacteria; phylum Bacillota; class Clostridia; order Lachnospirales; family Lachnospiraceae; genus Acetatifactor. Next base: position 95,805 of record DJEL01000043.1, on the reverse strand, counting down.
TTCTGCATGGACGGATGCAGGAAAATTTCCGGGTCTTCCATCATGATAATGCAGTCCTCCGCATTTTCATCCTCCGCATACGCCTCTAAAACGGACAGCATGTAAATACTGCGCATGCCCTTTCCCAGCCGTTCAATGGGGCGTCTTATTCCCTCCTGTCCGGTACTGAATTCCGTTGTCACGGTAAGCATGGCATCCGTGTTGTGGCTCATGGAAAAGAAAATGGTGTCCTGTCCGCCGTTTGCCGCATAGGCTTCGTTGACCTTTCCGGCAAAGGTGTTTAAGTTCCGCTGATACAGTTTGTAATTAAGAAGCCGGAAGGTTTCCAGTGCCGTCAGCTCCTCCGGCTTCTTCTGATTGATAAGACCGATACAGGAAAAGCAGTGCGTGCAGGCTTTGGCATCATTAAACAGGCACCTGTTTTCCCGGATGCTTTTTAACTCCGCGTCCTCCTGCAGATACAGCATGTCATTCTGGAACTGCTCCGGGTTGCGCTCCGCATCAATATAATAAATGGTAGGAAAAACATCCCGGATATACGGATTGTTTTTCTTAAAACCGTCGTCAAAACGCTGTCTGCCGTCCCGGTTCACAATATAAGTAAACGTAAGCGCTTCTCCGTCAAAAGAAGGCAGCTTTTTCTTCACATCGGAAAGAAAAGACTCCCATCTCCTGTAACTGCTGACTTTTCCCCTCTTCTGCAGCCTTTTTAAGTCTTCCTCACAAAGGGACAGCCTGACTGTAATCTCTATGTTGGCGCCGGACTCATCAAAATCCTCCGGCACAATCCGGTAATCGCCGCCCACTGCCCGGATAGCATCCAGGACTGTGGTTTTGCCGGTGCTGTTCTGTCCCACTAAAATAAGCGCCTGGGAAATGTCCTCGATTTCCAGACAGTTTATGGATTTGAAACGACAAATTTTCAGGTATTCTATCTGCATACGCTTACCCCCTTTTTTTATTATGGCACAGGATGCTTTCCCGGGCAAACAGTTTTTGTATCGGCTGCTTCCCGCAGCCGTTTTCTTTAGACATCCATTCCAATCTATGCTATAATCGTGCCATGAAAACCTTAAAAAACATACTTATTTGCATTATTCTACCAATTACATTATTTCTGACCGCAAGCATCACGGCGGACGATACGCAAGTGGCTGACACGGCTGCCGTAGCGGAGATGCCCGGAAATCTCAGGCTTTACCTTACGCAGGATTTTTCTCCTCTGGCGAAGGATATTCTTCCGGAGGTTATGCCGGAAATGGACAAGCCCATTTCCAAAGAAATCACGCTTATGGCGGTGGGCGATAACCTGATGCACATGGGCATTGTAGCCTCCGGCAAACAGGCGGACGGCAGCTACGATTATTCCCTGCTGTACACGGACATTGCGGATTTTCTGGCTGCTGCGGATATCAAAGTCATCAATCAGGAAACCATTTTAGGCGGCAACGAGAGGGGCTTTTCCGGCTATCCCCGGTTCAACTCTCCGACAGAGGTGGGCGATGCCATTGCCGCTGCTGGCTTTAACGTGGTGCTGCATGCCTCCAACCATTCCGCTGACCAGGGCATTGCCGGTCTGCTCTCCTGCATTGCTTTCTGGAAAACCCACCCGGAAGTGCTGATGGTGGGCATTTTTGATGACCCGTCCGAAGCCGGAGAAATTCCGCTCCTTACCATTGACGGCGTCACCTTTGCCATCCTCAATTATACCTACGGACCCAATGCGGAGATTTTGCCTTCTTCCATAGAAGGGCACCTGAATATGCTCTGTGCCTACGATGAGCGGACCAATGTCATTGATTTTACCACCTTAAATCCGCAGGTGATTGCCGATATTGAAAAAGCGGACGCACTTGCCGATGTGGTTCTGGTCTTCCCTCACTGGGGTACGGAATATGTCACCACTCCCTCTTCTTATCAGAAGGAATTTGCCCGGCAGATGGCGGAGGCGGGCGCCGATATCATCATCGGAACCCATCCCCATGTGGTGGAGCCCATTGAATGGGTAGAGGCGGATAACGGCAACAAAGCTCTCTGCTACTATTCCCTCGGCAACTATGTTTCCACCCAGAAGGATGCCATCAGTATGCTGGAAGGTATGGCATGGGTGACCTTTGAGGCAACCGCAGGCGGTGTTACCATCGATGAGGAAAAATCCGGCGTCATCCCTCTGGTATGCCAGTACAAGAGCGGTCCCGTCCGCTTCGACCACATTTACCTTCTGGAGGACTATACACAGGAGCTTGCCGCTGCACACGGTATCCGCGGATACGGCGGCGTCAGCTTAAAAGCGGACAAGCTGAAGGAATGGAGCGCGGAAATCTTCGGTGATTTCGTACTGCCAAAGTCCCTGGTACTTCCGTAAGGTGCTTTTCTGTCAGAAAAAACTGCTGCTCTAAAAAAATCTAAAAATTTTGTAAACGTATTGACAATTTAAATTCCTTTTACTATAATCTGTAGCGTGCTACATATGTTTATGTAGTGTGCTACAGATTTTTTTATGTAAATAATTTTTTATATAAAGAAATTATTTATGCAAAGAAAGGAGTTTCCCATGCAGCAACTGGAAACCGGCGTTTATTTTAAGCTGATTACCGATAAGCTCCGCACCAAAGCCGATGCCGACTTAAAGGCGCACGGACTTACCATGACGCAGTCCCGGGTTCTCTGCTTTTTGTCCGACCACAACGGAGAAGCCACCCAGAAGGAAATCGAAGAATTTCTTTCCGTAACCCATCCTACGGTTGTGGGTATAGTGTCCCGCTTAGAGCAGAACGGATTTATTACCTTTCATCCGGACTCCGCGGACAAACGCAACAAAATAGTGGTGCTTACGGAAAAAGCCGTTCAGGTTGACAAGGAAATGAAGGACGTCATCCGCAGGCAGGACAAAAAACTGTTTGCATCCTTATCCGAGGAACAGGTGAAAGAGCTTACTTTTTTATTACAAACCATTTATGAAAACTTAAATACCGAAGAGGAGGATACCCCATGTTAAAAACATTAGCAGGAAGCTTAAGAGAATACAAAAAAAGCTCTTTGGCAGCCATCTTTTTTTCCGGCATAGAAGTTATTTTTGAAATTGTAATTCCTCTGTGCATGTCCAATTTAATCGACAGCGGTATTGAAAAAAGCAATATGACCATGGTCTGGAAGTTTGGCATTCTGCTGCTTATTTTTGCCTTGCTGCAGCTTGCCACCGGTATGCTTTCCGCCTACACCGCAGCGAAAGCGTCAACCGGATTTTCCGCAAACTTACGTCAGGATATGTACGACAACATGCAGACCTTTGCTTTTTCCAACATCGACCGTTTTTCCACGGCATCCATCGTTACCCGTCTGACCACGGACGTAACCAACGTGCAGAATGCCTACCAGATGTTAATCAAATTAGCGGTCCGCGGACCCGTTATGTTAATTGTATCCATGATTGTTTCCTTCCGCATCAACCGTCAGATTTCCCTTATTTTCCTGGCGATTGTACCGGTACTGGGCGTTCTGCTTGCTCTGATTGTCCGCAAGGTGCATCCTGTTTTTGAAAAAGTTTTTCACACCTATGACGACTTAAACAACGTCGTGCAGGAAGATCTCCGCGGCATCCGCGTGGTAAAGTCCTGCAACCGGGAAGACCTGGAAATCAGTAAATTCAAGAAAATTTCCCAGGATATTTACAAGGGCTTTGCCAAGGCGGAGCAGATGCTTGCCTTAAACTCTCCCCTGATGCAGATCTGCATGTATACCTGTATGATTTTAACCTCCTGGATTGGGGCAAAAGCCATTGTTGCCAGCGGGAACAACGCCGCTCTTGGCTTAACCACCGGCGATTTGACCGCGCTCATCACCTATTCCATTCAGATTTTGTCCAGCCTGATGATGCTTTCCATGGTATTTGCCATGATTACCATTGCCAGCTCTTCTGCCGGACGAATCGCGGAAATCCTGCAGGAAAAAACGGATATTGCCAATCCGGAAAATCCGGTTATGCATGTGGCTGACGGCGAAATCAACTACAATAATGTAGAATTTGTTTACGCTTCCAAAGCCGATAAAAAAGTATTAAGTAACATCAACCTGCACATTGCTTCCGGTGAAACCTTCGGCATCATCGGCGGTACCGGTTCTTCCAAGTCTTCCCTGGTGCAGCTCATTCCGAGACTCTACGACGTTACCTCCGGCAGCCTGACGCTGGGCGGTGTGGATGTACGGAAATACGACCTGGATACCCTGCGCAACGCCGTTGCCATGGTGCTTCAGAAAAACGAACTGTTTTCCGGCACCATTGCGGAAAACCTGCGCTGGGGCGATGAAAATGCCACCGATGAGGAAATAAAAGAAGCCTGCCGTCTTGCCTGTGCGGATGAATTTATCAATGCCATGCCGAAGGGTTACGAAACCTATATTGAGCAGGGCGGCACCAATGTTTCCGGCGGTCAGAAGCAGCGTCTCTGTATTGCCCGTGCACTGCTTAAGAACCCCAAGGTGCTGATTTTGGACGACTCCACCAGCGCCGTGGATACCCGCACTGATGCCCTCATTCAAAAAGGACTTAAAGAATATTTACCCGAAACCACCAAAATCATTATTGCACAGCGAATCAGTTCCGTGCAGAACGCGGACAAGATCATTGTCTTAGACGACGGAAAAATCAATGCCATGGGCACCCATGAGGAACTGTTAAAGACCTGTGATATTTACCGCGAAGTATTTGCATCCCAGCAGAAAGGAGAGCGCGAAAATGCCTAACGAAAAAAACGAAACAAAAGCCATGCCCGGCAAAGAACCCGATTTCGGCAAACGCCCCCGGCAGAAGCTGGATATGAAAACCTTAAAAAGACTGCTTTCCTACCTGAAGGCATACAGGGGCACCCTGATTTTAGTTACCGTCTGCATTCTTCTTTCCGCATTGGCGAGCGCTGCCTCCTCTATGTTTCTGCAGTCCCTGATTGACGATTACATCACGCCGCTTTTAGCCTCCGCCGGAGCCCCTGATTATTCCGGGCTTATCAAGGCGCTTGCTGTCATGGCGGTGATTTACCTGGTAGGCGCGTTATCCACTTATCTTTATAACAGACAGATGGTAACCGCAGCCCAGGGCACCTTAAAAACCATCCGTGATGAAATGTTTGAAAAAATGCAGAAGCTGCCCATCCGTTATTTTGACTCCCACACCCACGGCGACATCATGAGTCTTTACACCAACGATACGGATGCCCTGCGGCAGATGATTGCCCAGTCCATGGCGCAGCTTATTTCTTCCGCATTTACCATTACCGCCGTGTTCTTCTGCATGCTGAACATCAGTGTCTGGCTGACAATCGTGGTGCTGGCGGTGCTTTTCCTCGTTATGCAGTTTGCCAAAATTATTATGAAGAAAAGCGGCCGCTACTTTATGGCGCAGCAGAAAACCCTTGCCGATTTGGACGGCTACATTGAGGAAATGATTAACGGTCAGAAGGTTATCAAGGTCTTCTGTCACGAAGGAAAAGCCCGTGAGGAAATGGTCCGCCGCAATAAACGGTGGGAAGAAAATTCCGCCAAGGCAAACGGTCACGGCGGCGCCATGATGCCTCTTATGAACGCCCTCGGTTACATCCAGTATGTGATCGTTGCCGTTTTAGGCGCTTACCTTGCCATTGCCAAAGTTCCCAATTTAGGGCTGACCGGCTTCCACACCATGACCGTCGGTATGATTGCTTCATTCCTGACGCTGTCGAGAAACTTTACCCAGCCGATTTCCCAGATTTCCAACCAGTATAACTCCATCGTCACAGCTCTTGCAGGTGCTTCCCGTATCTTCGCTTTCATGGACGAAGCGCCCGAAACCGACGGAGGTTATGTTACCCTGGTAAATGCCGTGGAAAACGAAGATGGTTCTCTTACCGAAACCGACCGCTACACCGGTGTCTGGGCATGGAAACATCCCCACCACGACGGTACCGTTACCTATACCCGCCTGCGGGGTGAAATCGTACTGGATCATGTGGACTTCGGTTACAATCCCGACAAGGAAATTCTGCACGACATTACCCTGTATGCGAACCCCGGCGAAAAGGTTGCCTTTGTCGGTTCCACCGGTGCGGGCAAAACCACCATTACCAACCTGATTAACCGTTTTTATGATATTGCCGACGGTAAAATCCGTTACGACGGCATCAACATCAACAAAATCAAAAAAGCGGACCTGCGCCGTTCCCTCGGCATGGTACTGCAGGATGTTAACTTATTTACCGGCACAATTATGGAAAACTTACGTTACTCCAATCCCAATGCTACGGATGAAGAATGCATTGCCGCCGCAAAGCTTGCCAATGCCGACAGCTTTATCCGCATGCTGCCGGACGGCTACAACACTGTCTTAAAGGGTGACGGCAGCGGTCTTTCCCAGGGACAGCGCCAGCTTATTTCCATTGCCAGAGCGGCTGTTTCCAATCCGCCGGTCATGATTTTGGACGAAGCAACCTCTTCTATCGATACCCGAACGGAAGCTCTCGTACAGAGCGGTATGGATAAGCTGATGCAGGGACGTACGGTATTTGTCATTGCCCACAGACTTTCCACCGTCCAGAACTCCGATGTGATTATGGTACTCGACCACGGACGTATCATCGAACGCGGCAACCATGAAAAACTGATTGCCGAAAAGGGCACCTATTACCAGTTGTACACCGGTGCTTTTGATTTGGAATAAGGGATTGGAAGTAGCTTCCAGTTTTACCATTCATCTCCCATTGCGTAATTGTTACAAAATTGTTACAATTCATTTGTGCTCAGGCAAGGCGTACTACAAACTGACAGGCAACACGTCAGACGCCGGACAAAATAATCCATAGATACCATCTTCTGCAACGCAGAACCGCCGGGCACAAAATCTGAAAAGGAGGTAAATAGTATGTGTTTCAAATTTTTCAATAACTGCAATCTGCTTAACCTTATCCGTAACTGTTTCGGATGCTAATGATAAAAGAGCCCTTGGAAATTTTCCAAAGGCTCTTTTTTAATCGATTACATTCTTAATTGCCAATATGTTGTCGTAGTCCGCCGCACTGATAATGACACCCTTTCTGGAATTGGCGGAATGGATAATCTGTCCGTCGCCGATATACAGTCCCACATGCGTACATTTGCTTTTGCCGTAGCAGATAATATCGCCCGGCTGGATTTCGTCGTAGCCAATGCTTCTGCCATTGGTGGAATACTGTCCGCTGGGGGTACGGCTTATGGAATAGCCAAAGTCTTTATAGATATAACAGGTAAAACCGGAACAGTCCGTTCCGCCTGCCAGGCTTCTGCCGCCGTGCACATATTTGTTGCTCAGATACTGCATCGCATAGTCCACAATGGCGGTACGCAGCTCCTCATTGGAAGTGTACTGGTTGGTCGGGAAGGTAATGTTGCCAATCACCTCCGGGGTGCTCTGCTCCGCTTCCTGCGCTCTCGCCGCCAGTGCCTGCCGTTCCGCCTCTTCCCGGCGTTCCTCCTCTATGGATTTGGCATACACAAATTCTTCATACACGGAAACGTATTCCGCCGAAACATAACCCTGTTTGCTGTCCGTATACTGCACTTTCAGCCAGTCTCCGCAATCTTCCACCACTTTGACATTCTCGCCGTTGTCTATGTAACCAATCCGCTTGCTGTCCGCGGACTGCTCTTCTCTTACATTCAGACGGTCCGCCAGTACCGTCGCATAATACGTTACATACTGGTCAATCACCGCTTCCGCTTCTTCGCCGTATAAGAAATATTCCGCTTTGATAAAGCCTTCCACATCGCCGGAAATAATCTGGAACCAGTCGTCATTGTCCCCCGCCGTTGCCAGCACCTGCGCCACGGAACCGTTATAAATCTTTCCCACAATCTCGCCGTCCGTGCCGGGCAGGCTGCGCACATTCACATAATCGGTAACTTTGGCAATCGCCAGGTTTGCGTATTCCGACTCTTCTTCATCCGGCGCTACGGCAAAGCTGATGGCTTCCGGGTCCTGCACCTCGGCAAAGGAAACGCCGGACGCAATGGTCAGCGCCGGGAGGTCCGCCAGCGTCATGCCCCCCTCCAAAGCCTGGGTGGAAAACGCCGCGGCTGCATTGCCGGAAACCGTTGTCTCCGTTGCCGTGTTGTCCGAGTCAGATATATCCGCTGCCGCCCGCTCCATGTCATTTCCGGCTGCCGATACCACTGCTCCGTTGGCTGCTGCCACATGCGGATGCCGGTACGCCACAATTCCCAGTCCCAGCGCCAGCGCTCCGCAGCCGCCCGCTATATAGATTAGTAATTTCTTTTTCTCGTTCTTCATTTTATTCTTTCCATGATTTTATGATTTCAAAGTAAATATGTTCTGTTTCTACTGATTTTTACCTTACCACGAAACAAAATTTTTTTCCACTGATTTCACATTTTGCACACATTTTCTCCATTTTTTCATCACAAAGATTTGTAAAATAGAAAATAACAAAACACAACAGACTTTTCTTGAAGGAGGTAATCGTTATGAAGAACAAAAATTACAAGCTTTTTGCCATGACCCTCTCTCTTATGCTGGCGGCTTCTTCTTTAAGCGGCTGCGGCAAAACCAGTACGGATGATACAGATACAACCAATACAACCGAACAGACTGCTCCCGAAAAACCGGATGGAGAACCCGGGGATGCTCCCGAAAAGCCGGACGGCGAACCGCCCGCTGACGGAAAAGGTCCCGGAAACGGCGGCCCCGGCGGTGACATGGGACCCGGTGCAGGCGGTCCCGGCGGCAGCAATTTTGACGGAATTGACAATTACGATGCCGTAAAGGATATTTCGGAAGACACCTCCGAATCCGGCAAAACCTATACTTCCACCGGAACCGATGAAAATGCGGTCCGCATTTCCGGTCAGGCAACGGCAGTCCTTACAGACAGCACCGTTTCCCGTACCTCATCCGACAGTACCGGCGGTGACAATTCCAGCTTTTACGGCGTAGGTGCTGCCGTACTTGCCACCGAGGGCACGGCATACATCAAAAATGCGGACATTACCACCGATGCTTCCGGCGGTGCCGGCGTTTTCTCCTACGGAAACAGTGTCGTTTACATAGCGGACTCCGCCATTAAAACCCTGCAGAATACCTCAGGAGGTATCCATGCGGCCGGCGGCGGCACCTTATATGCCTGGGATTTGGATGTGGAAACAAGCGGTGAGTCTTCCGCAGCCATCCGCAGCGACCGTGGCGGCGGCACCATGGTAGTGGACGGCGGCACTTATGTAAGCAACGGCGAAGGCTCTCCTGCCGTTTACTGCACAGCCGATATTGCCGTTCATAATGCCATCCTTACCGCCAACGGTTCCGAAGCCGTCTGCATCGAGGGTCTTAACTCCTTAAGCCTGTTTGACTGCAACATCACCGGCAACATGAAGGATTTAAGCCAGAACGATACCACCTGGAACATGATTGTTTACCAGAGCATGTCCGGCGACTCCGAAATCGGCTCCAGCTCCTTGCAGGTAGTCGGCGGTTCCATTACCGCGAAAAACGGCGGGCTCATTTACACCACCAATACGGAATCCGATATTTTACTTTCCAACGTGGATATCACCTATCCTTCCGACAGTGAATTTTTCCTGATGTGCACCGGCAACAATAACGAACGCGGATGGGGAACTTCCGGTTCCAACGGCGCCCAGTGCCGTTTCACCGCCGACAGTCAGGATATGCAGGGAAAAGTTGTCTGGGACAGCATCAGCGAACTGGATTTCTACATGACAAACGGCAGCACCCTGAAGGGCTCCTTTGTACAGGATGAAACCTATGCCGGTGACGGCGGTACGGGTTACTGCAACGTATACATCAGCGCGGACTCTACATGGACGGTAACCGGAAACAGCACCGTTACTTCCCTTTACAATGCGGGAACCATCGTAGACGAAAAGGGCAAAACCGTTTCCATCGTCGGCGCAGACGGCACCGTTTACGAAAAAGGAACCGGCAGCTACACCATTACTGTCGAGTCCTATGAAGCTTCCGCAGGTCCTTCCGGCGCAGCCGAAACCGATTCCTGGTCCGAACACGCAATCACAAAACCCTCTGAGCTTTTATAAATTGCGTTTTATATAGATTTTGTTTTAATTTTCTTCATTCCTCTTTAAAAAACAGGGACCGCTAAAGACAGTCCCTGTTTTTATGTTTCTGTTTTGTATTTCTGTTTTCAGTGACTCCCGTAGCCGTCTTCCAGTCTCTTTCGGAAATCCGCTTCGCAGAGCGGCTTGTCAAATACATATCCCTGTACGATATCGCATCCTGCGTTTTCCAGATACCGCAGCTGCTGCTGTGTTTCCACACCCTCCGCAATGGTCTTTTTACCCAGTTCACGCAAAAGAGTCACAATGTTGCAGAACATAATCATATCCTTATCTTTGCCGGGATAATCCGTTTCCAGCGGGATAAAGGATTTGTCAATTTTAATCACATTCAAATCCAGCTTCTTTATCATGTTGAGGGAAGAGAATCCGGTTCCGAAGTCGTCCATGGAAGTACCGATTCCCGCCTCGGAAAGCTCGTTGACGATGTTCGTCATGATTTCGTAATTCTGGAAATCCTCGCTCTCCGTCAGTTCAATTTCTATGTACTGATGGGCAATGTCATGCTCGTCCAAAATGGAAACAATATGCTCCACCATATCGTCCTCGTCCAGATGCTTCCTGGAAAAGTTGACGGAAATACAGATGGGAGCATGCCCTTCGTCCATCCACCTTCTTAAGAAATGACAGACCTCTTCCAGCATGTAATAATCCAGTTTGATAATACTGCCTTCTCTTTCAAGCTGCGGAATAAACTGCATGGGGGATATCAGTTTTCCATCCCTCTGCCATCTGACCAGAGCCTCCGCACCGCAAAGTGTCTTGTCCTTGATATTGACCTTGGGCTGGTAATACACCTGAAATTCTCTTTCTTCCAGTGCCGCCATGAAGTTTGCGATAATGCTCTGGTTCTGCATCATGGTCTTCTGGATGTCGTCGGAAAATTTTACGGCAATCCCCGTCCCCTTTAACCTGGCTGCCTGATAGGCAATGCTGGCTCTTGCCATTACATCCTGCGGTCTGGCAATGCCGTTTAACTCACTGTAGCCGATGGTTGCGCCGAACACAAAATTCTTGGATTTGCGGGGTGTTTCATGGAACAGCCGTACATTCTGCAGCTTCTCAAGCATTTCCGGCAGGCGGTCTTTTTTCACCAGTGCCACAAAATTATCACCGCCAAGCCGGGCCAGCATTTCCTCTTCCCGGCAATAACTGTTTACTTCGCAGGCATATTTTTTCAGAACCTTATCGCCTTCATCATAGGGAAATACTTTATTTACATATTTAAAATTATGAATATTAAAGAATAGAATGGCATAATCATCCAGTTTTCTCTGTGCAAACAGCTTTGCCGCATGTCCCATAAACGCCGCCTGATTGGCTACGCCGGTCGCCATATCCGTCTGTATCACATGCGTCAGCAAATTCTGCATGGAAACACGGCTGAACTGCTGGAATATTTCCTCGGAAATCAAATGCAGTACTTTCTGTTCCCCTTCCGAAAAAGGCTCTTTTCCATAGGGATACCACTTACACCGCACCTGTCCGCCGTCCGAAATCGGGTATACCCGTAAAAAGCATTGTTCGCAAACGGTACCCTCTTTTCTGTCATAAAGAGTGCCCGTTTTATAAGCGCCCGCAGGTCTCAATACTGACACCGGTGCATCCAGTGTCAGCTCCATTCTGCCCAAGCGCAGGTCATCGGCTATCTCCGCAAGGGCAACTGCCGCCCTGTCTCTGCAAGCTTCTACTGTGGAATTGTCCGCATACAATTTATCATAAAAAGAAGCTAATCTGTCATCAATTTCTATTCTTTTGTCCATTTTCTCAAACTCCTCATATTCATCATACAACAGTGGGAATAAAACTGCAATCCCTCGAAAAATGTATACAATCTTGCATTTAAGGGCAATTTGGGGAGATTGGCATTTTGTATATTTTTTGACCGCTTTTCAATAATTTTTCTTTTAATTTGATTGCGGTTTTTTCTATTTCCAAGTATAATAAACAAGTCTTATCTTATTACATTCACATCTATTTTATCACTTATTTTCAGGAGGAATTTCTATGATATTTCAAAGACTCAAAAACCATTATGAATTTATATCGGCAAAATTAACCGAAATTGAGAAACAGTTATCCCATTTACCGCCGGGTCAACTGAACTGTTGGTCTGTAAACGGACAATCCAAGTACTATCTTTCCCAAAATCACAAGAGAACCTATCTTTCTTCCAAAAATGAATTTCTGATTCAGCAGTTAGCGCTGAAAAAATATTTAACTGCTTTGCGAAAAGAACTTTTAGCAGAAGAAAAAGCCTTGCGGCCTTATATCCATTTTATGCAAGTGCCGCATTCCTCAGCCGCAAAAATGTTACTGCCCGACTCTCCCCTTCATTCTCTTTTATCTCCACAACTTTTGTCCGTTTCAAAAGAAGCCAAGGAATGGATGCAAGCCCCTTTTGACAGTAATCCCTATTTTCCTGAAAATCTTATTTACAAAACCACAGCAGGTATCTATGTACGTTCCAAATCGGAATCCCTTATTGTCTCCCTCTTAGTCCAATATCAAATTCCCTTTCGTTACGAATGTCTTTTAACCCTGGACGGCATCTCTCACTATTCCGATTTCACTATCATGCACCCAAAAACAGGTCTCATTTACTACTGGGAGCATTTGGGGTTGTTGGAAAAAGAATCTTATCTGAAAGATAATGCCAATAAACTGCAGCGTTTTATAAAAAACGGTATCATTCCAACGCAACAGCTCATCATAACCTGCGAAACTAAAGACCACCCACTTGATTTGGACTATCTTGATAACCTGATTCATTTCTATTTCTTATAAATATTCCCCAAAAGGAAGCAAACTCTCTTATTTTTATAGTTTGCTTCCTTTTCTTTTACTTACTTTAAAGCATATATGATTTTCGTTCCTGTTTGCTGCTCTATTATTGGACGCATTTAAAGCATTTTGAAACTTTCTGCTATTTTGCTGTCGCCATACCCAGTGTTTTTAAAGCATTTCTTTTCTACATTGAAAAATGCTCCATTCTGCTTGATGCATTTCCATAGTTTTTCAAAAATTGCTTCTTTTATTTTTTTAACTATAGTGCAAATATTTGAAAATACAAAATTTGCATCTTTCCATTTCACAAACCATACAGCAAATTTCAAATTACATAAAAAATGCATCCTTTTTTCTGCCGGTCCCACTGCTTACCCAATCACCCCAGTTATTTTCAAAATCCAGTATCCCAGCCCCAGCACCCAGCTTGTAAAGATGCCGTAAAGGATAACCGGTCCGGCAATGGAGAAGATTTTGCAGCCTACGCCAAAGACCCAGCCTTCTTTTTTGAATTCAATGGCAGGCGCCGCCACGGAATTGGCAAAACCGGTAATGGGCACCAGCGCACCGGCGCCGCCCCACTTTACAATGCAGGGATAGATGTTAAAGCCGGTCAGGATAACACTGCACAAAATCAGAAGCAATGTACAGATTGTGGCAGCCACCTCTTTTTCCATGCCCATCATATTCGTGCAGTAATTCAAAATGCACTGTCCAATCAGGCATATAATGCCGCCGGTGAGGAATGCCTTTCCCATCTGCGCAAAAAGATTGTGTGTCGGCGTCATGCCCTTTACATATTCTTCGTAATTCTGTTTTTTCTCTTCAATCGTTCGTCCGGTAACCTGTTCGTCCATAAAATACCTCCTTATTTCACCACTTCATGTACACGCAAATAAAAATACATCAGCGAACCTATCAATTTTCCCGCTGCCATGGCGCAGATGGCTGCTCCGAGACCATGCCGGAAGCCAATGCGTCTTGCAAAAATGGGAATGCTGTCCAACATTTCCGCAATGGCAAGCGCCAGGCATCCGATAAACATACCGGAAAATAGTCCAATCATACCCGTCACAATATTACCGCCCACCTGCACCACGGAAAATGGCACACCCATTTGAAACAGCCGGGTGCCGATATGAAAGTACCGTTCAAAAATACTGACAATACAGCCCGCTACGGTTCCCCAGATTACCATGTCCTCATAGAGAAGCACATGCTCTGCCGTGTGTGTTTTCCCGGCAAACCGGGGGACAATTCCCACGGCAACGAGAACGGTAAAAACACCCGCAGCCGCCAGCAGTCCAAAGCTTGTCCCGAATACTATTAAAAATAAGCTACCCCACATCGATGGTTTTGCCCTCCCTGTCCGCCATGTCCACTAATGTGGTATTGACATCGGCTTCGTATTTGCGCATTTCCACTTCAATGGGTGTCGGGTCCGTGGTAATACGCCTTTTTCCCACATGGTTAAAGAATACAATGATTCCCAGGGACAGTCCCACGGAATAAGAAACCTCCAGTACCGAAATTCCTGTCGGCTCCGTTCCCATCACAATACGGTGAATTTGCGAAAACACATTCACAATGCCGATGTCGTTGTGGTACGCCATAATGGTAAAAGCGGTGCCGAAAAAACTAATGACGGAAACCAGCAGAATTTTCCAGAATTCCTTTGCTTTTTTGTGTCTGGAAACCTGCACCCATTCCGCCACAACATCGGTTTCTCCCACACTCTGCACCGTCACCTGGGGGCAAAGTTCCTCAATCATTTCGGTAATCTTCAGCACGCTGATAACGCACCGGCTGCCCTGTCCCTTTTCAAAATGATGCAGTTTCATGCTTTTTACTTTCGCCGTGACCGTCTTGTCCGCACAGTAAACACTCCCCACATCCTTTAGGAATACCGAGTCCTCCATGACCTCCATGTTACGGTGTAATTTAAGATAGCAGACTGTTCCCGCCATAATGCATCCTCCAAAGTCCCTGTCTTTTCTTCACGATAAAGTGTAAACGCTCAAAAATTTCTGCCTAAAAATGCAAAACAAGAGCTTCTTTCCATAAGTATTCCTAATAAGCCCACTATCCTTCAAGCAAACAGGGCATAACAAGAAAGTTCTACACCTGCTTGTTATGCCCTGTCCTGAAAAAAATATACAATTTTCTATCAATTTACTTATTATCCTTTTGATTTTCCTTATCCATTTTCAGCTCATGCTTGTGCTTGTCATGGACGCTGATGTCCTTACCAATCTGCACCTCGATAAGCTGCAGCTCCGTTTCCGCAATGATGGTATGCCTGCTGCCGGCGGGCATGGTAATCACATCGCCCACACCGACCACCTGCTCCTTGATACCGATAATCGCACGGCCGGTACCCTGAATGACTGTCCACACCTCATCCCGGTGGTCATGGCTGTGGTAATTCATGCTGTGCCCCGGATTTAAGGTCACTTTAATGGTCAGGCTTTCCTTCCCCACATCCAGCACCCGGAAACTGCCCCAGGATTTCTCCGCAAACATAACCCTGTGGTCCAGACTGTCCACAAAAGGTTTGATGTAGCTTGACTGTTCTTTATTGGATACCAGAATGCCGTCGGGACTTGCCGAAACCACCACATCTTTAAGTCCCATGCACAAAATGGGCACATTCAGTTCGTTCACCACATGCACATTGCTGCAGTTTTCATTAAATAATGCTTCGCCGACCGCCTGTGTGTCCATGGCTTCCGTCAGGGTATTCCAGGTACCCAAATCCTTCCAGGTACCTGCAAAACGCATCACTTCGATGGCAGGTTCATGCTCCACCACCGCATAGTCAAAGCTGATTTTCTGCAGAGTGTCATACTTATTATATAAATCCTGATAGTCCGTAAAATCAATCAGTTCATGTGCCCGCCTTAAAACATAACCCAGGCGGAAGGCAAACACGCCGCCGTTCCAGAGTGCTCCCTGCAAAATATACTTTTCCGCCGTTTCTTTGTCCGGTTTTTCCTTAAACATGGAAACCCTGCTCACCGCATCCTTGGACTCCGGGATAATATAACCGTATTTCTCACTGGGATAGGTCGGTTCCATGCCCATTAAAAGCAGGTTGGCGCTGCTGTCCGCCGCAAGGGAAGTCAGTTTTTCTATGGCAAGAAAATAGTCGTTTTCCACATAAGGATCAACCGGGCAGATAACCACCGCTTCCTCTTCCGGCACTCCCTTTTTATCTCTTAAATACACCGCCGCCAGGGCAATCGCCGGAAAGGTGTCCTTTCTGCAAGGCTCCACACTGATTCCCACATCCGGTCCCAACTGGTTATGAATGGAAGAAACCTGCGTCTTGGAAGTTGCAATAGTGACCGTTGCCTCACTGTCCACTTCCTTTATCTGACGGTATACCCTCTGCACCATGGACTCCGCTTCCCCCGAAGGGTTGTGGAAAATTTTAATGAACTGTTTGGAACGGATATCATTGGAAAGCGGCCAGAGACGCTGACCGGAACCGCCCGACAATAAAATAATGTTCATATTTCCTTACCTTTCCGCACGCATGGGATTGTTTAAGAAATCCTCATATGCCAGGCGAATACCGTCCTTTAACTCGGTTTTATAAGTCCAGCCTAAATTGGCTGCCTTGGAAACATCCAGAAGCTTGCGGGGCGTGCCGTTGGGTTTTGTGGTATCCCACTTGATTTCGCCCGTATAGCCGATAACCTCCGCTACCATTTCCGTCAGTTCTTTAATGGTGAGCTCCTTGCCGGTTCCCGCATTTACGGTTTCATTGCCGGAATAATGGTTCATTAAAAATACGCACAGATTTGCCAAATCATCCACATACAAAAATTCGCGCAGCGGAGAACCGTCTCCCCAGCAGGTCACTTCCGTTAACCCGTTTACTTTTGCTTCGTGGAAACGGCGAATCAGCGCCGGCAGCACATGACTGTGTGTCGGATGATAGTTGTCATTGGGGCCGTAAAGGTTGGTCGGCATCACACTGATATAGTCCGTACCATACTGTCGGTTCAGAAATTCACAGTATTTCAGGCCGCTGATTTTCGCCAGTGCATACGCTTCATTTGTTTTTTCCAGTTCACCGGTAAGCAGGCAGTCTTCCTTCATGGGCTGCGGCGCCATACGTGGGTAAATGCAGGAAGAACCCAAAAATTCCAACTTCTTGCAGCCGTTCTGCCATGCGGAATGAATGACGTTCATTTCCAGTGTCATGTTGTCATACATGAAGTCCGCAAGCGCTTCTTCGTTTGCCACAATACCGCCCACCTTGGCTGCTGCCAGGAAAACATATTCCGGCTTTTCCTCCGCGAAAAATTTTTCCACATCATCCTGTCTGCAAAGGTTTAACTCCTTGTGAGTCCGAGTCACAATGTTGGTGTAACCCTGTCTTTCCAGTTCCCTTACAATAGCGGAGCCAACCATTCCTCTGTGGCCCGCCACATATATTTTTGCATTTTTATCCATCATTTCCCTAATCGCACCTTTCACTGTCACGCAGAACTTTTTCTCTTTTTGCAAGTTTTCTGTCATGCTCCGCCATAATCTTTACCAGTTCCTCGTAGCTGGTCTTCTGGGGATTCCAGCCCAGAACCGTTTTTGCCTTGGTCGGGTCGCCCCAGAGGTTATCCACATCGGTGGGCCGGAACCATGCCGGATTTACACATACGAGCATTTTACCGGTAACGGCATCGTAACCCTTTTCTTCCAATCCGGTGCCTTCCCAACGGATGGTAATGCCGTTTGCCGCAAAAGCCTTTTCCGTAAAATCACGGACTGTATGCTGTACACCCGTTGCGATTACGAAATCATCCGGTTTATCCTGCTGCATAATCAGCCACATGCATTCCACATAGTCCTTTGCATATCCCCAGTCACGTAAAGAATCCATATTTCCCAGTTCCAGATGATCCTGCAGACCTTCGCCAATTCTTCCCGCAGCCAGCGTGATTTTTCTGGTAACAAAATTTTCTCCGCGGCGTTCGGACTCATGATTAAATAAAATACCGTTTACCGCAAACATTCCGTATGCCTCCCGGTATTCCTTCACCATCCAGAAACCGTACTGCTTGGCAACCGCATAGGGGCTGTACGGATGGAACGGAGTCGTTTCCCTCTGGGGAACTTCTTCTACTTTTCCGTAAAGTTCGGAAGTAGATGCCTGATATACCTTCGTTTTCTTCACAAGACCGCAGACACGGACCGCCTCTAAAACGCGGAGCACGCCAAGTGCATCCACATCTCCGGAATACTCCGGCGCATCAAAGGAAACCTGCACATGGCTCTGTGCCGCCAGATTGTAAATTTCATCCGGCTGCAGTTCCCCGATAATACGGATAAGTCCGGAGGAGTCGGATAAATCGCCGTCATGTAAGGTAATGGCATTTTTTGTTATTAAATGGTCAATTCGTGCGGTATTGGAAATGGACGCACGGCGGACAATACCGTGAACCTCATACCCTTTTTCCAGTAAAAACTCTGCCAGATAGGAACCGTCCTGTCCCGTAATGCCCGTAATAAGCGCTTTTTTCATATATTTATATTCCTTTCCAAAGTTTTGTCTGTCTTTTCTGCCAACTCAGTCTGTCAATGCTTATAGCTTACACCAGGAACGTCTCCTGTAACATTCATTATTTTGCCATAAACTTGTATTATATTGGTTTCTACCATTGTTTCCGATATTCCCTGGGGCTGATGCCTTCCACCTTCTTGAAGGTGCGGCTGAAATAGTCCGGCTCAGGCATTCCCACCATACCGCCGATTTCTTCTATGGTTCTGTCCGAAAAACGCAGCAGTTGCTTGGCTCGGGTAATTCTTTTTTCCAGGATATAACCGCTGATGGTAATGCCCTGCGTTTCCTTAAAAATCTTCGTCAGATAAAATTTATTGATAAAAAAAAGGGATTCCAGTTCGTCCAGACTTATCTTTTCCGAAAAATGCTCGTTCAGATACTCCCGGACGGCAATAATCTCTTTCTTTTTTCCGGATGTTTCCCCGTTTTCCGGGTGCCAGGATTCTTCCATCAGGAGAGTCAGCAGCCGGTTCAGTTCTTCATTGATGCGCATGTCCCGGATGTAATCTGTTGACTTCGCCAGATTATAAAGCTCCTGCAGAACATTCAAAAATTTTTCGGGATTTTGCGGCCGGAATACCGGTCTGCCGCCCCTTTCCCTGTACTTTTCATATATTTCCGGCATAAGCTGGGAATAAAAATGGCACCAGGAAAGCGCCCAGAGATGTTCACCCGTGCTGTGGCTGTAAGCTTTTTCGCAGTTTAAGAATACACAGTCACCGGCTTTCAATCGGAAATGTTCTTCCTCACAGACAAGCTCTCCTTCCCCTTCCCGCACCGCAAAGCACAGGAAAGAGGCAAGATTGCTTCTGGATGATGTATGCGGCTTTACCGCATGCAAAGTACCCACCTCCTGCAGATGCATGAGAGAAGCTTTCGCAAATGAGGTGGGTGTATAAAGAATTCGTTCTGATTTTACGGATGCAGAAGGGGAAAATAAATTATCCATGAATACCGGTATCCTTTACGCAGTTCATCTTGTACTTTATTGGTTTCAGTATACCATATCTTTTTCATTCTGGCAAAATTAAACCAGTGTACAATCCCATACGTCCACGCCGCAATCTTCAAATGTCTCATGCAGACGTTCCCTAAGCATCTCTTTTGTTACATTCTTTTTCAGAATGACCTGCAGGAAACCGCCGCCTCCGGCACCGCATATCATTTTGCCATCCAGCAAATCCTCGATGGCTGCAAAAATCTGGTCAATACAGGTATTGGTACTGCCGGCATCAATCATCTTGGACAGCTCCCAATGCTTATTCAAAAGCTCTGCAAAACCGTCAATATTTCCCCTCTCCAGTTCAAATACCATCATGGCTGCCATGCGCTGAATTTCTTCCAGTGCATACAGACTGTCGGGATTGTTCCCGAGATATCTGCCCACAACATCACGCAGAAGATTTCTGGCAAGCCGTCGCTGTCCCGTATAGATAAGAGCAAATCTTTCCTGCAATTCCCGTTGTGCAGGCTCCGGAACCGAAATGTGGCGTACGGATAAAACCTGCCTGTTTCCGGGTGCGGAGGTAATGTATTTAATCCCTTCCGTCATGCCTCCCACCTGGTCCTGCCACCCGCCGCCGGTGGACATAATCTGCTCCATGCACATGGCATGATTATACAAATCCGACTCCGTGTAGGGAATCCCAAAATACGTAAACAAAGCCTTTACACAGGCACCTGCTAATATACTGCTGGTGCCAAGCCCGCTTCCCTTGGGTACATTATGCATCTGGGTGGAAAGATACAAACCACCTATCCGGTCCGTAATGCTGTTTAAGCTGCCTCCTTCTGCCGGAATAACACCGCAGGCAATCAGCGCTGCTTTATGCAGGGCAAACGCATCAAACGGATTATGGCAGTCCTGCAGTTCGGCTATATCCGTAAATTCTCCGTAAGTCCCCATATCCGCACTTTCCAGTATTACCTTCGGCTCCTGCAGCTGCCGCACACAAACCTCTACCGGATACTCGCCGTTTAACAGAACCGCCGCATTTAAGACCGTGCCTCCATGCTCGTTGCAGTACGGCGGCGTATCGCTCCAGCCTCCGCCGAAGTTCACACGAAGCGGGAGGTACACCGTTACTTCCTCCTCAGCCGGAACGGGAAGTGCAAACGCATGCACTCCCTGCCGCCAGGTTGCGACACCGGAAAGTACCGTTTTCTGAATTTCCGTAAAAGCTCTCTGCATATAATTTTCCGCTTTGGAAACCGGTGCCTGCTTATTTTTCTGCCATATTTTTCCCAGGAAAAAGTAAAGTCTGGTTCTTACGGCATCCGTGGAACCCGCTGCCTTTTCCTCTAACAGATTAAGCTGATAATCACTGAGAACCGCATTTCGAAAAACCGCTTCCGCTTCTTCCACCGTGCCGCCCTTTTGAATAATTTCCACTAATTTTTCCACCTTAACGGTCTGGCGCAGATGTCTTTCCCAGTCTAAAATGGCTGCCATATCCGCCTGATTAAAAGAAGTACAAAGACTTGTCCTCTCTGCCTGTCTCCATGCCTGCTTATTGCCTCTTCCCTTCGCTATTTCATAGACATTCAGGGCTGCCGCCACTGCTTCTTCCATCGTATCGCAGATTGGATATATGTCCGCCGTCCAGAGAGAATGCTCTTCATTGGTAAAGACCTCTTCAAATATGCGGATATCTTTTCCTAAAAATACCGGTTCCTTGGGATTGTCCTGCACGCCGTAAATCCGCACCACAAATCTGCCATCCTGCAGTTTCAGTCCATGCAGAACCACATTGTCCGGTATCACCTGTCCCGAAACGGTAACATGGGAAAGCACACTTCCTTCGCCCACTTCTGTTTTTCCGCAGATATAACTATCTTCGATATAGCAGTTTCTGCCAATCCTGCAAGTTTCTTCCACCATCGCATTGTTTACGGCATAATCGGAAACCTCCCTGCCGGACACACATTTTTTCCAGTCCAGAAAGAAAAACTGCTCCACTTCCTTTGTCATAAGCTCCCGCAGCTCCTGCGTAGTACCGAAATGTATGAATGCCGCCGGAGAAAGCCTAAGCAGACGCATACGATATTTATGCAATACCTGCCAGAGCACTGTTCTGCAGTCATGAAGTTCCTGTGTAAAACTGCCCTCCGGTTTTTCCCGGTAAAACTGCTCCAGCGTAGCCTGACTTGCCAGCGGGTATAAAAAGTCACCGTAAAAGGAAAGCCTTGCTTTCTCATTCACATACATAGAAAATTTCTCATCCGTATCCACCAGGCCATACAATTCCTGCAGCATATCCGCACTGAAAAGCACCGCACCGGTATCAATATCCACTTTTCCGCGTCCATTTACCGCCCCGTGGTTTTGTAAGGTTTCTACTGTCTGCTTGTGCAGAAATTCACCTACATTCCCTTCTGCATCCATGTGAAATACTCCATGGTCCTTTCCGGTTTCCGCATCTTCCTTAAAAGAAATCGCCGCCGCTCCGGAAGCCGGTGCATCAATCTGCAATGGATTGAACAAAAGCAGCACATCTCCGGACAGTACCAGCATACCGTCCTTCATCCTTGCCGGCACACCGCTCATGCCAATCATAAATTCATCAAAGAGTGTAGACCGTTTGCCATTGGGAAGCTCCCTCGGCACAGGCGAAAACAATTTTCCCAATGCGCTGTACTGCGGCACCCGTTTGCTGTCGCCGCCCGAATGAATACATAAAATCCGTTTTCCTTCAAACGTATCGCTCTGCTGCCTGATATACCGCAGGACATTTAAGGTCGCACCGCCGCTGCCCACACGAAGACCGTCCGGGTCCGGCAATACCGCATAATGGCTCCTGTCCGTTAAAAGCCCCTTGTTCACGCGGAGTGCAATCTGTCTGCGGTAGCTTTCCGCCTGTGCTTCATTGGATGCTGTCAAAATCACATAGTCCCATACGGGAAAGTCCGTACGGTTCACAGTTCGTTTATAATCTTCCCACGCATCCAGATAGGACTGACGTAAGAATAAAGAATACGTGTTGTTCATAGTTGCCTCTCATTCGTGATATTCATTTTCCTGTGCTTTTGCAAGCACCAGTTTTTGATATAAATCAGCTTGGATGTCTCTCCTTCGGCTTTGCCTTCGATTTTTCCTTCGTTTCTTCCAGCGTCCCAGCCCTTTTCATATTTATCCTGCATCATCATTTCCAGAGTCATGTAGTTTTCCCTCCAATCATCATCCTGCCGGGCTTCCTCCACTTCCTCCTGAAGTTCTCTTGTGTAGGCATCCGTGGGAATACCGGTCTTAAAATAATCAGGCAGCCTTACCAGTTCTTCTGAAAGTACTGTCCGCTCTCCGTTCACGTTGACAAAAACCGTAGTTCTTTTGTCATCCAGTTTAATCTCCGGTTTCTCCTGACAAGTGCTTTCAAACGTGTAAATGCAGCGGTTATCCTCAAAAAGATCAAACGTCAAGCCGGATTCCTTTGCCGTAAAAGCTGCCTTCCACGGACATCTGCGCCACTATGGCAATCTCAACAATGTGAATCCCCAGAATACGCTGCAATAGTTCCTTGCACTCTTTCTCATTACGGAACACCGTACCAAACATTCTGTCATTGGTAATCCCGATTTTATCAAAGTCAACTATTCGATTTTTGAAAATGCGGATTCTTTCATCCTTCCACTCCGTCTTGGCGGGCATCTCCGGCTGATTCCAAAATCCCATCAGCCCAGCTTGTTTCTTTGTCATGTGTACCTCCTTTTCAGGGAGATTACGCCATGGCTCAGAAACCTTTTTCAACCTCCCTGCCTATTCAATTGAAATTTGTGATGTAAGCAGTGAAGTTTGAATTTTAGAATAAATAGAATTTAATAGATTTATATACAACGAAACGACTGCTTGTATTTAGCATAACATACATGCAGTCGTTTTACAAGATATTATAAAGTTTTTGTACATTTGTTGTATGTTTATTTTTCCATTTCACAGTTTTCCACCGTAATTTCCACACGATAACTGTCCGGTGTTTCCTTTACTTCCATCTGACCATTATACCTTTCCGCCAGCTCTTTTAAGATAACTTTTCCATACCCTTTTCCACCGCTCAGTACCTTCTTTTCTTCCGTCCTGCTGTTCTCCGTTATGATATGGAGATATTCTCCCTGCACAACCGCTTTTACGGAAACATAATCTCCTTCGGGACACACCCCTTTTGCTTTGACAGCCGCTGCCACCGCATTCCGCATCAGGTTGGAAAAAATACTGCAGATATTGATGGCATCCATTTGCAGCGGTTTCGGTATGCGGAACTCATATTGCAGGGAAATGCCGTTTTCCTTACAGATTTTCTCATTCTCCGCCATGACCGCATTGACAACCGGATCGCCGCAATACATGAATTCTCTGGTGGATGCCACATATTCCGTAAGAGCATCCAGCATGGCATTTACTTTTGTATATTCCCCTCTCTGCATGAGTTCCTTTATGATAATCAGATGTTCATTCATATCATGTCTGATTTTTGCCAGATTCTCCCGTCTTTCTTCCATCTCGTGGTAGTGATTCCTCTCTGTTTTCCACGCCCTGGTCAACGCATTTAACTGCTCGGACATGTACTGCATTTTCTGCTGGCGTATCAGGGTGTACAAAAGCAGGATATCTGCCATTACACCGATAAATACACCTGCCATTGCCACAACAGCCGACTCATTAAAATGCTCATAAATCTGGGAATTCGTAGACAGCATCAATAACATCTGACTGATGGGAAACACACAGAATACGAGATAAATCCTCATGTCATACGATTTTTTCTTGAATATTCTGCGATGTATCACCAGACATACGGCATACATAAATATACTGATTGATGAGTCGATTAAATCCGCCTTCAGCATGACCGGATCGTAAAAGGTAAGAGTATGACCGGGTATCACAAGTTCATCCCGCATGATAACCATCAGCACCAGTTCCGCAAACAGGCATGCTACCAGAACTGAAATCCGGAACAGAAGTTTTTGCCAGAATGTACCATCAAAAAACAGAGTCAGTACAATCAGGGTCGTACCGGCCATTGCAAAAATACAAAGGCTCCGGATAGCAGCCTGGTCATTGCATAAAAATTTTATATGCAGAAAAGGCAGATTAACCGCTACCATCCCAAATATGTAACGCCATCTGCCTTTTTCTTTTTTCTTGGGATCAAATGCCAGTCCGCAGATTGCGCAGTCCACCACCGCCATAATTAACCAAATTACATAGTTCGCCCAAAAATAAAACATATTTCCTCACCTCTTATGTATTTACATCTGTGACCGGATAAACGCAAAATACCGGTCTCTTGCAGAGAGGAACTTGGACTTACTCATCGGAAGAAAAACATCATTCTGCAGAAGAAGCTCCTTCCGGTCAATTCTTTTTATGTACTGCATGTTTACCAGATAGCTCTGATGCACTCTGACAAAGCCGTCTTTGAGCTGCTCCTCATAGGCATTTAATTTTTCATAAACGGTAATATCTTTTTCCTTTGTATGGATAATAACCTGATGTGCCTTGCTTTCCAGATACAGAATATCCCGGTATTTATATACCTCCGAACCTGCCTTATACCGGATAATAATACTTTTCTCTTTTTCTTCTATCTGTTTTTTCTGCATTCTGTCCAGTTTATCAAGAAGCATCTGCAGATTTCTTTCCTGTACCGGTTTCACCAGATAACCGCATAAATTCACCGTTTCCCAGAATATTTTCTGGGAAAAACGCTCGTTGTAGGAAGTGGTAAAAATAATATTTGTTTCGGGATACATTTTATTTATCTCTGCCGCATATTGTATACCGTTTTCACCCTCCCTCTTCCAGTCAATATCCATAAACACAACATCGTAACAAGCTCCCCTTCGAAGCGCTGCACGTAAATCGTCCGGATTGTCAAACAAATCGTACTCCCCTATGCGGCCTGTTTTCAAAATCATCTCATGTAGCTGCTCTAAAAAAATCCTTTCATCGTCGCAAATCGCAACCTGCATGATTTTTCCTCCTATGTAACCTTATATTTCAAAAATAGTCCTCGGAATAGCAAAAATAGTTGATTTTATAGCAAAATTATAACCTTGTTTCTCAAAAATACATATTTAAATTGTAACGATATGTGTTGTTGCATTTAAAAACAACATGATAAATATAACTTATTTTTCTATGAAATGCAATACCGCAGAATTGTCAACAAGTTTCGCCTTTATAAAGCATATCATCATCAAAAACTATGTTTATATTTGCATGTTTTCAGCACCTTTTCAGTATAACTTGTAATCTTTTATCCCGCAACTTGTTTTTTCGTTTATTTTTATATTTTCTTAATTATTTACAGTTTCATATTATGTAACCAGTGCTTTATCTTGTATTTTTATTCAAAATGTTCGGTATAATATTGGAATAACTTGTATTTTGTTTTTTCTGAATTTGTCCGGAAAGGAGGTTTTTTATGCCTCAGAACAGAATTCGTGAGCTTCGTCAGAAGAAAAACTTTTCTCAGTTACAGCTCTCTATGGAGTTGGAAGTCACACGGGAAACCATCAGCGCCTATGAGCATAACAAACATCTCCCCAGTGTCACCGCCCTTATGAAAATGGCACAGCTTTTCGGTGTCAGTATGGATTATATTATGGGGCTTTCCGACGTTCCGCAAATTGCCGTGTTCTCCGGTTCTTCCCTTGCCGATGAAGAACAGAAAAATCTTTTGCTTCTCTATTACCGTAAATTGGGCGACAAAAACCGCGCCAAATTGCTTTCCTACGCCCAGGGGCTGCTTGATTCCGAAGCCCGGTAATTCTTTGTTAGTTTCCCGCTCCCTCCCTGCCTTGCAAATTTCCGCCCGCTGTACTAAAATATTTTTATGTGTTTGCGTGTATTCTATGATTGGAGTATGGGCAGATTTTGAAAGAAAGGTATGGTGAATGAGATGGAGGGAAAGAAAGTTGCGGAGTCTGTTACCGAACAGATTCGTGTTGTAATATACCCTGATATTAACGGATTCGGGCGCCTGTTCGGCGGTCAGCTTTTGAAATGGGTGGATGAAGTGGCGGGCGCCACTGCCCGCAGACACTGCGGACACAATGCGACCACTGCCGCCATTGACAACCTGCAGTTCAAGGCAGGTGCGTTTTTAAATGATGTGCTGGTGCTGATTGGACGGGTTACCTATGTAGGACACACCTCCATGGAAGTGCGGGTAGATACTTATAAAGAAGAGCCGGACGGCAGCCGGCATCCCATCAACCGGGCTTATTTTGTCATGGTTTCCATGGGGGAGGACGGTCATCCCACGGAAGTGCCGCCTTTGATTTTAGACCCGGATGACCCTGCCGAGCAGATGGAATGGGAAAGCGCAAAAAAGCGCAGGGAACTTCGTCTCCTGCGCCGTAAAGAAGGATTTTAAATCCTTACCATTCTTTAAAACTGATATTCAAATCTACTTCGCCGGTAATGCCGGGAACGGTGCCCGTATCGGAATACTGCCAGATGGCATATTCGTAAGGGAAGTAGACAATGGGCGAATAATAAGCATACCATTTATCCACATCTTCAAACTCCGACATGTTAATGAGGATGCTCCACATTTCCATGTTGGCGTATATCATGGGCGTATAGCCGGCTTCCCTAATGCGGTCGATGAATACATGCGCCATTTGGGTGCGTTCTTCCACCGTGAGCTGGTTCATACGTCCTTCTTTTGCCCCGGTTTTTTCCACATCGTAAACGATGGGGTAGGTCACATTCAGTCCGGCAATGGCATCTAACACAAGGTCCGCTTCTTCTTTGGCTTCTTCTTCCGTTATGGCCTGGGAGAAAAAATAAACGCCCACCTTGATGCCCGCCTTGGAAGCGCCTTCGATATTCGCCTTGTACTTTTCATCGAGGGTAAGCTTTCCCTCTGTGCCGTAACCTCTGACGCCGACTCTTACAAAAGCAAATTCCACACCGGAATCCGCCACCTGTTTCCAGTCAATGGTGCCCTGATAACGGGAAACATCAATTCCCTTGTGGGAAACCACTTCCCCGTTTTCCACATACTGCAGCTCTCCGTTGTCCAGCACCTGCAGGTTTTCCTGCACAAGCGTACTCTGCTTTAAGCTTCTGTCGATGGGTACAAAGTGGAATTCTTTATTGCTGACCACTACGATTTTATCTTTGTAAATCGGACGCAGGGACTCCACCATGGTGGTGCCGCTCTCAAGCGATGCCTGCAGGCTGTCAAGGATTTCGGAAGAAACCTGCTGCCTCGTGGAGTTTTCCGTGGTGGCAATGGCATCCGCCAGCATCATATCCACTTCCTCCTGGCTGTAGCTTACCACTTCCGGATCCGCCGCTACCTGCTGTGTCAGCTCCTGTTCTTTTTCCGCCGCTTTGTCTTCTATAATTTTATCGTAAATAAGCAGTGCCGCGATGACCACGATTGTCATGGCAATCAGGCAGCTCGCTATGGTTATCACATAAAAGAGCAATTCTTTTTTCTTTCGTTTCATGTAGCCTCCCACGGTTCGTTTTTCTATAGTATATCTCACTTCCGTTTTCTTGTGAAGTGGAAAGAATGCGGATTCACAGAAAATTAAGAAAGCCCCGCATCTTAAACAGAATTTTCTTCTCCAGACGGCTCACCTGCACCTGGCTGATGCCCATGCAAGCCGCCACCTCAGACTGGGTTTTGTCCTGAAAATAGCGCATTTCAATGAGATTTTTTTCTTTTTCGTCCAGCGTTTCCAACACCTGTTTCAGCATCAGGTGGTTAAGCAGCGCTTCCTTTTCGGTGTCCGCAATGTTTCCGGTGCCGCCCACAAATGCCGTGGCGCTCTGTCCGTTTTTGCCCGCTACCTTATCCACCAGATAGACTTCGCTCCCGTCATTCTGGTAGACGGATTTGTAGATGGACTCCACCTCGGCTCCCGCTTCCAGCGCCACGGTAATTTCTTCCTCCGAAAGCCCCGATTCTTCCGCAATCTCCGAAATGCGCGGCTCCCTGCCCAATTTCTTTATCAGATTTTCCGAAACAACTCGCACCTTCAGTCCGTTTTCCTTGATGGTGCGGCTTACCTTTATCATGCCGTCATCCCGAAGGAAGCGTTTGATTTCCCCTAATATCATGGGAACGGCATAGGTGGAAAATTTCACATCGTAGGTCAAATCAAATTTATCAATGGCTTTCATGAGTCCGATGACGCCTATCTGGAACAAATCCTCTGTTTCATACCCTCTTCCGGCAAATCGTTTCACGATGTGATGCACCAGTCCCAAATTGTTTTCTATCAGTATACTTCTTGTCTCTTTATCCCCTGCCTGTGATTTTTCTATTAATACTGACAGTTCCTCCATGATTTCATTCCCGCTCCCCCACAATCCATTTTGCTCTGCATCCCATTCTGCACAGTTTCCTTTCTCTCATTCTTCCTCGGGCATTTTGACCCAGTCCCCGCATTTTAGCTTTTTCTTCATGCGCACAATGGTGCCCACAAGCGGAGTGCTTTCCACCTCCAGCTCGTCCATGAAGGCTTCCATGAAAGAAAATCCCATGCCGGAGCGTTCCAGTTCCGGTTTGGATGTGTACATGGGTTCCATGGCCTTGTCCACATTTTCCATGCCGACACCCTTGTCCTCCACTTCTATGTATAAAACACCGTTCTCAATCCGGCAGCGCAGATACACCTTTCCGTCCCGGATTTTACAGCACACCGGCCGCACCTCGCCGTGTCTGCCGTAGCCATATACGTTTTCGTAGCCGTGGATAATGGCATTGGTTACCGCCTCGGATACTGCGGTCTTGATATCGGACAATTCTTCCAGGGTGGGATTTAAGTGGGTGACAAAGGCTGCCACCGCCACTCTGGCAAAGCTTTCATTGTTGGATATGGCATCAAATTCCATGGACATTTCATTTTTCATAAACCCTTTTCCTGCCTTTTCGCAAACTTCCTGCGGTTTGATTTCAATCATCTTTCTTCTCCTTTTACTCCATAATCTCTATGATGCGTGTCAGTCCCGACATGGTAAGTATTCTTTTAATCTGCCTGTCGGCATGGATGGCAAAAACCTTCCCGCCGAAGCAGGAAATTTTGCGGTATCTCCCCATAATAACGCCGATTCCCGATGAGTCCATAAAACGGGTATCCTCAAAATCAAATACCACGTTGCTGACCTGTTCCGCCAGAATAAGCCTGTCCGCATTTTCGCTGATGTAAGCCGATTTGTGATGGTCAATTTCTTCCGGCAGCTTCACACACAGATAATCATCAATGACCTTAAAATCCTCCATAAAAACTTTGCTCCTTTCCTCATTTTAAATACAAAAAGAGAACCTATAGCGTATCCTATAAGTTCTCTTTCGTGTGTCATATTCTTCTGTGTTTTGTGCTGCTCGCGTAACAATAACTTCTGCTTATTCCGCGCTCAAATCGTCAATATAACCTTGTGCTCTTGTTGCCCTTCCTGTGCCGGGCAGAAGTTCAATCACTTTCCGGTAGCAAGCAATGGCATTTTCATTCTGCCCATCAAATCTATAAGCATTTGCAAGTACATTCATGGCATCGCCGTTGGTGGGGTCATATTCTACCGCCTTGGTCAGATTGTCAATCGCCTGTTTGTAATCCTTCTTATCATAGAAATCACTGCCCGTATTGTAGTAATTCAGCGCTACTTCCGGACCGATTTTATCTACCAGCGCCTGATACAATGCCTTAAAGGCATCGGAGGTATCCTCTAAGTTGACACCTTCCTGCACATTTTCGATATGGGAAGCGGTTGCCATGGCATCCTGTGTTGTCAGGTATTCCACCGCACCTAAAAGCAGTTCATCCACGGTCTTTAAGGTACCGTCCGTGCCCACGTACTCCTCTAAGTCCGTACGGAGCTTGGTATTTTCCTCGGTCAGGCTGTCAATCTGCTGCTGCATGGTGGTAATCGTGGAGGTCTTGGTATCAAGCTGCTCCCCGATGCTCCGCACCTGTTCCTGTGCCTTTTCCCGTTCCGCTGCCACGGAAGACGGCAGAATAAGGAAATACATGGTCGCCACACCCAGCACCAGACCGATGGCTACATATAAAAAGGTGTGCCAGCCGGTGCTTTTCTGCTCTCTTACATTTAAGGGCTGAATGATGATTTCGTTGTCGCTCTGGTAGCGCACTGCCTCATCATTCTTGCGCTTCATGGGAGATTTGCCGTTTTCGTCCGGCTGCAGCATGCTTTCCACTTCCTTTAAATAACGAAGCGTCTGTGTGCTGCCGGCGTCGATTTTCAGGCATTTTTCCAGCTCCCTCTTAGCCTTGTCCCACTGCTCCATGTCAATGTAAAGCAGTGCCAAAAGCTGATGCGCTCTTACGAATTTGGGATTTAAGGAAAGCACCTTTTTTAACTGGATGCGTGCTAAATCCTTGCTGTCCTGCATACAATAGGCAAGCGCCTGATTGTATTTCTTTATGGTCTGATTGATGGTTTCCAGACGGGATGCATTGCTCTGCACCATCTCAATGTAAGTATCTGCGATATTTTTCTGGGGACGGAGATTTTTGCTGATGACCCATTCGCTTAATGCCGCCACCACTTCGCCCATTTCAAAATAGACCAGTCCCAGAAGGTTCCGGGCTTCTACGTTATTTTTATTGAATTTTAAACTCTGCCGTAAGCTTGTCACCGCACCGGTCAAATCCCTGACCCCGGCCTTTTCCAATCCTTCGTTATAATACATATTGGAAACGCGCATAATCTTTTTGTACAGCGTGACATCCGCACCGCAATTCGTGCAGAAATCCTGTTCGGACAAACGGCAGCCACAGTTATAACACCTCATGCTACCTTCCTCTTTTACTTTTCTTCTGTCTTGGTTTCCTGCAACATTTTCACCAGAATATCCGCCATGTCGGTGATGTCCTGATTGTAAATCGCCTCTTCTGCATCTTCTACTTCAAGGCTGGGATGAAACTTTTTCAGTTCCTCTTCAAAGTTAATCATAGTAAACCATGCCTTTCTTACAACAACGCTTTTATCTCTCCCACAAGGTAAAGGGAACCTGCAAAATAAACCCTGGTTTGTTCTCCCGCCAGTTTTTCTGCCGCCTCTAATGCTTCCTCTACGGAATGGTATTCCCCAATGTTTCTCTCTGTATACGTTTTAAAAGTTTCTGCTATGCTCTGTGCGGAAAGGGCTCTGCCACTCTGTATCTGTACGACGGATATCTCCGTAAACAGGCGGCTGTCCGTAAGCTCTTTCACCATTTCCGTGTAGTCTTTGTCCTTCACTACCCCGAAAAACAAATATCTCTGTGCCGCTCCGTCCCTTGCAACCGACTCCAGGAAAGCCCGGATGCCGTCGGGATTGTGTGCGCCGTCCGCAAAAATACCGGGGAGCACTTCCTCCATGCGGCCTTCCCAGACTGCTTTTGCCACTCCTTTTTGCATGGCTTCCGGTGTAAGCTCTTTTCCGAGCAGAACCTCCAGAGCCCGCAACGCTAACGTGACATTTTCCATCTGGTATGCAGCTTCTGTATGGACACAAAGTCTAACACTATTATAATAAAGGGAATGAAAAGAAAAATCAATGCTTTTATTGTCTTTCTTCAAGAACTCATAGTCGCATTTCGACACAAAAAAAGCCGGATTTTGCACATTTTCCGCACACTTTGTCAGAACTTCCCTTACAGACGGGGAAGTCTCCCAGCACACCGCGGGTACATCCTTCTTAAAAATGCCCGCCTTTTCCCCTGCAATTTTTTCTATGGTATCTCCCAGATATTCCGTGTGGTCCAGCCCCATATGGGTAATGACCGTAAGGCTTTTTTCCGTCACGGCATTGGTGGCATCCAGCCTGCCTCCCAGTCCCGTTTCTAAAATCCAGTAATCGCAGTCCGTCCGGGAAAACAGGACCATCGCCATAAAGAACAGGTATTCAAAAAAGGAAGGATGATACCCGGCTTCCGCGTACATGTCTCCGGGTAGTTTTTCGTAAACTTTAAGAAACGCACGCAGGAAATCTTCTTTTTCCACCATTTTCCCCTCTATGAGAAACCGCTCCCGGATATCCACCAGATGGGGGGAAATAAACCGGCAGACCCGGTGTCCCATTCCGGTGAGCACCGCGTCCATATAGGCGCAGACACTGCCCTTGCCGTTGGTGCCCGCCACATGGATGATGTTCCTGTCCTTTTCCGGGTTTCCCAGACACCGCAAGAACACCCCGGTATCTGCCAGGGTGTTCTTTTTGCTGAATTTCGGTATATTCAAGAGATATTCCACTGCTTCGTCATAGGTTTCTATGCTTTTCTTTTCCATGGATACTCCTCCGGTCAGTGACGTTGCCGTTTCCGGCATACCTTCTGCCTTTTTTCCTACATTGCCTTGAGCTGTGCCAGTCTTGCCTTTACCTGTTCTGCCAGGTTCGTATACTTGGCAAGCTTTTCTTTTTCCTCGGCTACCTTTGCTTCCGGCGCCTTGGAAATGAATTTTTCATTCTTTAACATGCCTTCGCAACGGGCAATTTCGCCGGCAAGACGCTTCTCTTCTTTTTCCAGACGTTCGATTTCCGCCTGAATGTCAACCAGTTCCGCAAACGGAATGTAAAGAGCCGCGCCCGCAATCATAACGGAAACCGCGTCGTCCGCAATGCCGGTCTTGTCCTTCTGTACCAGTACATCGGATGCATAGGACAGGGTGGCGAAGAACAGCTTTCCTTCTTCAAAGGTGCTGCGGATGCCCTCGTCTTCGCTGACAACGTATACCGTTGCTTTTTTGGAAGGAGCCACATTCATTTCGGTACGGATGTTACGGATGCCTCTGACTGCTTCCTTAATGATTTCGATATCCTTTTCTTCCTTCGGATAGTTCTTGTCTTCGCTGTATTCCGGCCACTTGGAAATCATGATGGACTCTTCTTCGGATTGCAGGGTGCAGAAAATTTCCTCGGTAATGAACGGCATATACGGATGCAGAAGCTTCAGTGCGTCAATGAGCACGCTCTTTAAGGTGTAAAGGGCTGCGTTCTGGCTCTTGGCATCGTCGGAATTATACAGTCTCGGTTTTACCATTTCAATGTACCAGTCGCAGAATTCATCCCAGATGAAATCATAAACCTTCTGAACGGCAATACCCAGGTCAAAGTTTTCCATATTTTCGGTTACATCTTTTACCAGAGTGTTGCACTTGGACAAAATCCACTTGTCAACGGGCTCTAATTCGGAAACTGCCGGTACGGTAATTTCCTTGCCTTCCATATTCATCATAATGAATCGGGAAGCGTTCCATACTTTGTTTGCAAAGTTGCGGTTTGCTTCTACTTTTTCATAGTAGAAACGCATATCGTTGCCGGGCGCATTGCCGGTAATCAAGGTCAGACGAAGAGCGTCTGCGCCGTACTGGTCGATGATTTCCAGCGGGTCGATACCGTTTCCTAAGGACTTGGACATCTTTCTGCCCTGGCTGTCTCTGACAAGCCCGTGGAACAATACGGTCTTGAACGGTCTTTCACCCATCTGCTCGTAGCCGGAGAAAATCATACGAATAACCCAGAAGAAAATAATATCGTATCCGGTTACCAGTACGTCCGTGGGATAGAAATACTTCAAATCTTCTGTCTGTTCCGGCCAGCCTAAGGTAGAGAAGGGCCACAATGCGGAGGAGAACCAGGTATCCAAGGTATCCGGGTCCTGGGTGAAATGGGTGCAGCCGCACTTCGGGCAGACCTCGGGCATCTTCTTTGCTACCACTACCTCACCACATTCGTCGCAGTAATAAGCGGGAATTCTGTGTCCCCACCAGAGCTGACGGCTGATACACCAGTCGCGGATATTGTCCGTCCAGTTAAAGTAGGTCTTTTCCATACGCTTGGGAATAAGCTTGATGTCGCCGTTCTTTACGGCTTCTACTGCGGGCTTAATAAGCTCATCCATCTTGACAAACCACTGCTCTTTTACCAGCGGCTCAATGGTGGTCTTACATCTGTCGTGGGTACCTACGTTGTGGGAGTAATCTTCGATACGAACCAAAAGTCCCATCTTGTCCAGTTCTTCCACGATGGCTTTTCTTGCCTCATAACGGTCCATGCCTTCAAACTTACCGCCGTTCTTGTTGATGGTGGCATCGTCATTCATAATGTTGATAACCGGCAGGTTATGACGCTTTCCTACTTCAAAGTCGTTGGGGTCGTGCGCCGGGGTAATCTTTACTACGCCGGTTCCGAATTCCATGTCAACGTAGCTGTCTGCTATAATGGGAATTTCACGGTTTACAATAGGAAGAAGCACCTTTCTGCCGATGATGGACTTGTATCTGTCGTCGTCAGGATTAACCGCTACCGCCGTATCACCTAACATAGTCTCGGGACGGGTGGTCGCAAATTCCAGAAATTCCTTAGTGCTTACACTGCCGTCTTCCTCAATGAGCGGATATTTGATGTGCCAGAAATGGCCTGCCTGCTCTTCGTATTCTACTTCCGCATCGGAAATGGAAGTGTTACATACGGGACACCAGTTGATGATGCGGGCTCCCTTGTAAATCCATCCTTTTTCATGCATCTTGCAGAACACTTCCGTTACGGCTTTGTTGCAGCCTTCGTCCATGGTGAAACGTTCTCTGTCCCAGTCGCAGGATGAACCTAATTTTTTAAGCTGGGAAATAATTCTGCCGCCGTATTCTTTTTTCCATTCCCAGGCTCTCTCTAAGAACTTTTCTCTGCCCAGGTCATGCTTGTCAATGCCCTGCTCTTTTAACTTTTCGATAATCTTTACTTCCGTTGCGATGGAAGCATGGTCCGTGCCGGGCTGCCAGAGGGCATTGTATCCCTGCATTCTCTTAAAACGGATAAGAATATCCTGCATGGTGTTGTCCAGTGCATGTCCCATGTGAAGCTGTCCCGTGATATTTGGGGGCGGAATTACAATGGTAAACGGGGTTTTTCTGTGGTCTACTTCTGCATGGAAGTATTTTTTATCCAGCCACTTCTGGTACAGTCTGTCTTCTATACCCTTCGGGTCATAGGTCTTTGCCAATTCTTTGCTCATACTGTTTTCATGCCTTTCTTTCTACTTTATATTTTTATTTTGTGCATTAAAAAACGCCCTCTGCCTACTTCTGTAAGCAAAGGGCGAATATCGCGGTACCACCTTTGTCTGCCGTATCCTCGCGGATAAGACCTCTGTGACTTCTCATAAAGTCTTGTCCGGTAACGGGGACAAATCGTGAAAACTTACTGTGGCCGCTGCACCTTTCCGCTACGGTGGTCGGTTCAGTCTTCCGGTTCCAAAACTACCTTCCGCATTCCTTCCTTCAGATGACCTTTCAGCCGGTTTCCCGGGTCATCCTCTCTGCCAAGGGGTAATGCGTACTCCTTTTTGTCAATACCTTTTTCTTTTTATAAATTTTTATAAACATCGTTATAATTCAGGTTTATTTTGCTGCAGGTGTGCCACACTTTGTGCAGAATGCACCGCCGTTAAGAGGTGCGCCGCAGTTTGCACATACATCTGCGTTAGCTGCCTGTGCGGGTGCCTGGGGAGCAGGAGCTGCTGCCTGAACAGGTGCCTGAGGAGCTACGGGCTGCTGGTATACAGGCTGCTGATATGCGGGCTGAACCTTTACTGCTACCTTGCCGTATGCCCAGTTAGCGAAGTTTGCGAATACAGGAATACCTGCTTCTTTGCCCTTGGAAACATTGAGAATACCAATCAGTACAAATACATATACGGCGATGTTTACCAGCCAGTTGATTACGGAATTAAATCTGCTCCAGATAGAAGAAATGGTGTAAACAGCGGATCCGTAGCTTCCCCATCCGAACCAGTTCATGAAACCTAAAACATCAAATACAGCGCCTATCATAGAAGGCAGTAAGCAGAGCATAAGTGCCTGCAGAACCTGTCTGCTTGCCCATTCATCCTTTTCTGCAATCAGAACTACTGCAAGAAGACCGATAATTCCGAGGTGCAGACCGAATGCAGCTAAAATAAATGCCAGTACTGCGTAAACGGATAATCTGATGCCTAACTTTCCTTTTTCCATAGTTTAAAAACCCTCCTTAGTTATGTACATAATAGTATCCATGCGATACAAAAACATTATATCCCTTTTGTCACGGTTTCGTCAATTACAAAATATTGCGATTTTTGCAAGAACGGAGTTCTCCCTGCCGGTTCCGAAACTGGTTATATAAAAAAAACACAAAGTGGTACTTTTTCAAATGCCAAGAACGGCTATAATGAATAAAAACAAATTCTTATGAAGAAACGTGAAAAATTATTTTTCACAGAGAAAGGAATGTATTATTATGAAAAAGAAAAATCCCGTTTTACTGATTGTGGGTGCCCTGCTTCTGATTGCGGACATCGTTCTCTCCGTTCACTTTTTCCAGCCTGAACTGGAGGACTTCTTAAATACAACCACCGGCAGATATTACGTATACTCTCTGCTGCTTGCCTTTATCGGCGTGATTTTAACCGTTGCCGGACTGTACCGGCTCTTTGGCAAAAAAGAAGAACTTTCCCGTAAGGAAAAGCTGCTCCGTGTAACACAGGCGGGTCTGCTTGCCGCTCTCTGCTACATCGGCTTCGCTTTCTTTAAGATTGATATTCCCGTAGGTACCTCCAGCACCGCATTTCATTTAGGAAATGTATTCTGCGTTCTGGCTGCTCTTTTATTAGGCGGCTTCTGGGGCGGACTTGCCGGTGCGGTCGGCATGACCATAGGCGACCTTACCACCATTTATGTAACCAGTGCTCCCAAGACTTTTATCTTAAAGTTCTGCATCGGTCTTATTGTCGGTCTGGTTGCCCATCAGATTTTCCATCTTTCCAAGTGCACCAGCAAGGGCAAAATCGTTGGTGTTACGGTATTTGCTTCCATTTGCGGTATGGCATTCAACGTCGTTGCCGACCCGCTGGTTGGTTACCTGTATAAGACTTACCTCTTAGGGGTTCCTCAGGACCTGACCAAAAATTTACTGAAAATTGCCCAGATTACCACTTCCGTCAACGCGGTAGTTGCCGTTATCTGCTCTTCCATTTTCTATCTGGCTCTGCGTCCCGCACTGAAAAAAGCAGGTCTTCTGGCGAATGTAAAGTAAAAAAGTTTCCAGTTTAGGGAAAGGATGACGTTTTCATGAAGCTTCCAAAACTTGCTGTAATCAATGATTTAACCGGATTTGGCCACTGCTCTCTTGCAGTGGCTATTCCCATTATCAGTGTTATGGGCGTGCAGGCATGTCCCGTGCCCACCGGCATATTCTCCAATCATATGGCTTTTCCGGAATGGCATTATACGGATTTTACCCCGGAAATGTCCTCTTACCTTTCGGTCTGGGAACGGCTTTCCCTTTCTTTTGACGGCATTTCCTGCGGCTTTTTGGGAAATGAAGCGCTTATCCCCGCGCTTTCCGGCTTTTTCAAACAACAGAAAGAAACCTACGGAACCTGCATCCTGCTTGACCCGGTTATGGGCGACCACGGAAAGGCTTATTCTTCCGTTACGCCTTCCTATCAGAAGGCTCTCACCGGTCTTTGCTCCCTTGCAGACATCCTCACACCCAACCTGACGGAAGCCTGCTTTCTGACCGGCACCGCATACCCGGAGGAGCTGCTTACTAAAAATAATCTGCAACCTCTTTTATCGTTGCTGTCCGGCATGGCAGCGAAACTGCACAGCATGGGCATCGGCAAGGTTGTCATCACCGGCATTAAAATAGGAAACTTCTTCGGCAATTATGTATCTGTTTCCGACAGCGGCAAGCTTCTTTTTTCTCCTGCCGGCGGTCCGTCCCGTCCCGGCACCGGCGACATTTTTGCCGCCATCCTTTCCGCTGATGCTGTGAAAGGTATTCCTTTTACCGACTCCGTAAAAAAAGCAGCCGAGTTCGTCCGCATCTGTACGGAGGGCTCAGCCGTCTTAAATATTCCTATCGTGGAAGGTGTGTGTCTGGAGCAGTATCTTCCCCTGTTGCAGGACCTGTCGTATCCTTCCGGAAGTACTCTTTAGATATTCATTTCATCTTTTTTTCTTCTTTTTTATATAAAATCCATGCCACAATAGCGGCGGTTGTTTCCGCAAACCAGAAGCAGTTCCAGATACCGTCCGCCCCAAGCAGCTTTCCGAACACGTAAGCTGCCGGAATAATGGCAACCAGATACCGCAGCAGGGAAATGACAAGGGACATACTGCCCTTTCCCAGTCCTTCCAGCGTACCGCTTACAGTCACGGACACCGAAGAAACCACAAAGCCCATACTGATAATGCGAATGGCGGTTTTTCCGGCGGCAATCGTTTCCGCACTGGTGGTAAAAATGCCCATAAGCTGTCCGCAGAATACCAGACAGATAATCATGCCCGCCAGCATAATTCCGGCTATCAGCCGCAGGGAGGTAAAGAATGTTTTTTTCACTCTGCCGTACTCGCCCGCTCCGTAATTGTAACCGATAATGGGACGGATGCCCTGCACCATACCGTTTGCGGTAAGGTAAATAAATGTCTGCAGTTTGTAGTAAATGCCAAGCACCAGCACGTAAACATCGCCGTATGTGGACAGAATACCGTTTAAGGCGGTAATCATAAAGGAAGGAAGCGCCATATTCAAGGTTGCCGGTACTCCGACGCCATAAATGCGCAGACACAGGTCTTTGTCAAACATTTCTTTACGAAACTGCACCTTAAGCGGCAGTTTTAATTTAAAATACAGAAGCAGGTATATGATAAGCGGAATAATCTGACCGATACCTGTAGCCAGCGCTGCTCCGGCTATTCCCATTTTCGGGAAGGGTCCGATGCCGAAAATCATAAGCGGGTCCAAAATCACGTTGGCAACACAGCCGCAAATCATACTGAACATGGAAACTTTCATCTGACCTTCTGCCTGGAAAATTTTCTCATAGGTAATGGCTATGGTAAAAGGAACCGTAAAAGCAAATACCACGTAAGAATAAGTCAGCCCATATTCAATTACCATGTTATCCTTACTGAACATGCACAGGAACATGGGTGCAAACAGAAGATTGAATGCCATCAGCAAAATGCCGTGCACAAAGCTTAAGACCAGTCCTACCGATACGGAATCGTTGGCTTTTCTGTCGTCCTTTGCTCCCAGATAAAAAGCAGCAATGGCATTGATACCCACACCAAATCCTACCGCCACCGCTGTTTCCAGAAGCTGCAGCGGATAGACCAGGGACAATGCCGTCATGGCTTCATCACTGATTTTTGCCACAAAATAGCTGTCCACAATGTTATACAGGGCGTTTACCAGCATGGAAAGCACCATTGGCATGGACATGGATAATACCAGAGGTAATATTTTTTTCTCTTTCATAAAGGTCTGTTCCATTATTTTCTCTCCTTATATCCGCAGTTTTTTATCCTATCATTTTTCTTGTGAGAATGCAAGCTTGCTTTTTGGACCATACTCCTATATAGTAGGAAAAAGAAAGAAGGAAGGTACATTATGTTACAACAGCCGTTTACCATTGAAGGTCTCCGCCCCATACGAAAGGGCATGACCGTTTCCCGGGACTCCGGATTGGGAGAAAAAACAAAAGTCACTTATTTTTCACTGGGGGAACATACCTCCATCAGTCAGGAAAGCTATGACAGAGTGACCATGTATGTGGGAGCTTCCGGCAGCGGTACTTTTCTTTTGGGAAACACCCCCGAAAAAGTAACCTTATCCCCTGACCGGGCTCTTGTGGTTTCCGCCGGCACACTTTGCGGTATGGAAACGGAGGAAGGTCTTGTTTACACCGAAATTATTTTAGAAAAGGAGAACGTTATGAACAATATCGTAAAGACAAACGAAGTATTTGCATTAAAGGATTTGATTTCCTATGAAGAAGGCAGCATTGCCAACATGGATGTGGTAAGCAACCCTACCATGAAATATGTGCTGATGGCTTTTGATGAGGGCACCGGTCTCACCCCGCACCGCGCTCCCGGCAATGCCATTGTTTTTGCCCTGGAAGGAAATGCTACCATCGGTTACGAAGGCAAGGACTATGAACTCCATGCCGGCGAATGTTTCCGTTTTGAAAAAAACGGCCTTCACAGTGTCACTGCAAACGGCCGTTTCAAGATGGCTCTTTTATTGGTTTTAGAATAAGCTAAAATCTTCTTATTTTTCGTTTATTGGAATTTCACGGTAATGTTGCCCATGGCACATTCCAGCTTGTAGGTGTTCGCCGCTCCGTTGTCAATGTCACTTTCCGTGGCAAGTCCGGCAAAGGAGCGGTTTCCTATATCAATATTGCCCGCGGAACAGCTCACTTCATAGTTGTGCTCTTCCATCGTGCTTC
Source organism: Lachnospiraceae bacterium UBA5899 (assembly GCA_002432425.1). Lineage (GTDB taxonomy): Bacteria > Bacillota > Clostridia > Lachnospirales > Lachnospiraceae > Acetatifactor. The sequence continues at coordinate 55,098 of DJEL01000043.1, read as the reverse complement.
CGATAAACGTCATTTCCGTATTTCCCATTGCACAGGAAACCTCTGCATTTCCCTGTATGTTTCCGGTCAGCCGCATTTCCCCTGCTCCGATATCTCCGGCAAAGCTGCCTCCAATCTGCGCATCGTTTAACAACATCTGTCCGGCACCGATGTCGCATTTTGCATCTTCCGTACAGACAAGCTTTTCTATCTGCAATCTTCCCGCTCCGATATCAATCGTTACATTTTTTACCGTCAGGCTCTCTATGGAAAAATCTCCCGCTCCTAAGTCAATATCCACCGTGTCATAGCTGAATCCCTCCGGTATCTGTATGGTAATCTTAGTCCCTTTTCCCGGAGTAAAACCATTTCGGTCGGTGCAGGTAAGGTAAAGGTTATTGTCCTTTACTCCCGTCTGGATTTTCTTTACTTTTTGTGCCTTGATATGTACATTTTCATCATCGGAAGGAAGTATTTTCACCTCACATCCGCCAAGCTGCAGCACCATGCTGTTAAATTCTGCCGTATCAAAATCTCTTTCATAGCTTTCCGTATCCGTAACAACCGGGAAGTCCGGCAGATATTTATCTTCTTCAATTACCGTAATTTCCAGACTGTCGTTTGAAGAAACATAGTTTCCGATGATGTTCTTCAAATCTTCATCCGTAAAATTAAAATCACCGTTCACAATCTTCTGTACGTTCTCGCTGAAGCCGCCTCCGCAGCCGCCCACGGTAAAAAGACCGATTCCTAAAAATATCATAATGCCCGCCGTAATGGCGCTTACTTTCATAAATTTTCTCATAATTTCCCTCTTTTCTTATCCATATCAATAACATTTCTCTTGCGTTTTTTAGTGTGCTTTCTGCTTTTTAGAACTTTCTTTTTATCCAGTTTTTCATGCCTGCTTCTTTCCGAAGATTTTTTTCCATAAACAGGCAATTCCCCTGCAGCATCCCGGCAGGGCGTATGCACACATCCACACCGTAAGCATCATAAACAGTATGCCTGTCCCCGCACAGATAAGTCCGCTGCCCGCCATAATCAGGCACACATACGGGAACGAAAACATGCAGGTAAATCCCATCACCACGAAAGCAATGCCGCAAAGCATACAGGTCAGGGCGGCTGCACCGAATGCCGCTATCAAGGAAATCAGCACCGAAAACCAGGCAATCAGCAGCGATAAAATCACACTGGCAAATGCAAGCAGAAGCGGGGATGCACATATAATAAGAAACACGAGTCCGATGGTCTTCCACACAGAATGCTTTTTCGGCGGTTCCTCCGTAACATCCAGCCCTTCTTTTATTTTGGCAGCCACCTGCATGGGACTTCCTAATTCTTTCAGCACTTCCTGTTCTTTTTCCGGTCCTGCATCGTGAAAATATTCTTCATAAAAGTTCAGCGCTTCCTGCCTTTCCTGTGGGGAAATGTCCCCCAGCAGCCTCGCTAACTCCTGCATAAAGCTCTCTTTGTTCATTGCCTGCTTCCTCCTTCGAAAATACCGGATATCTTTTCAGAATAGATTTTCCACTCTCGCACGTATTCCCTAAGCATTTCCTGCCCGGTGGGCATAATCTGGTAATATCTTCTGTTTCTGCCGGCGCATTCCCTGTCGTACACAAACAGCATTTCATCCTTTTGCAGCCGCCTGAGCACCGGGTAAAGCGTGGACTCGGACACTTCCAAAACCTGCCTTACATCCTGCGTTATTTTATATCCGTAAGTTCCCTCCGGTTCCCTGGATACGACCGCCAGGACGATAGCATCAAGCAGTGCCGCTCCTGTATTAAAAACCATACAGCCTCCGTCCTTTCTGTCAGTTCTATGATATTATGTATTTTGTAATAATATATCTTTTGCAATACTATACGTCATATAATATATAAAGTCAATAGTGGAAAGAAAATATTTGATATATAATTTTGTATTTAATTTTTAAAATAAAGATTGACAAAATAGTGATACGATGTTAGATTAAATGCAGTGGTTGCGCTACGGAAACTTGAGATGCCCGTGGCCGGTGGAGATCCATGCGTGGGCTCCACTTTTTTATTAGTCTATCTATTTATCTATCTGATGTCCCATCTACTTTCTTAGGAGGTTCCTAAACTGTCTGCCAAATCTTTTCTTACCTATGATGAACAACTTTCAAAATTACAAGAGAAGAAACTGATTGTTTCCAATCCTGTTGATGCCAAAAAGACATTACAAAAAATAAGTTATTTTTCCCTGATAGGCGGGTACAAAGACCTGTTTAAGCACAAACCGTCCGGCAATTATCTGCGCGGTGTTACCTTTGAGGAAATCGTATCGTTTTATTATTTTGATGAAAGCCTGCGTACACTCTTCCTCAAATACGTTCTACAGGTAGAACGTCAGCTCAAATCCATGCTTTCCTATTCCTTCTGTGAAAAATACTCTGAAAATCAATCTGCATATCTTGACTTCCACAATTATAACATATCCCCTAAAAATCAAAGTCAGATACACCGTCTTATCCAAACACTTTCCGGTGCCATTTCTCTGCCGAGCAACTATCGTTACATTACCCATTATGCTGCAAACTATCAGAATGTCCCCCTCTGGGTTGCCGTTAACGCCTTGACTTTTGGTCAGCTATCCAAAATGTATCAATATTCTTCTTCCGATATCAGAACTGCCATAAGCCATGACTTTGCAAATCTGTCGGAGGTAAAGCTTCATAAGTTTATTCGTATTCTGGCGTCCTGTCGAAATATATGTGCCCACAATGAAAGGCTATATTCTTTTCGTGTAAAAGAAGCCATTCCGGATATGCTCATTCACCAAAAGTTAAAAATCCCGCGAAAAAACAAACAGTATCTATACGGAAAATTTGATTTGTTTGCTGTAGTCATTGCCCTAAGATATTTAATTGATGCCAAAGAATTCCGAACATTCCGTAAAGAATTGCATTGCCTTATTACATCCGTCCTGAAACAATGTCCTCATATTTCCCAGTCCACATTGTATTCCGAAATGGGTTTACCCGAAAGCTGGGAGAACATATCCCGTTATCGCAAAATCTAAATTCTTATCCCAGTACTCCCGTCATCCGGTACACCGGCATGGCATTGCAGAAAATCATTAGTAAAAGCGCCAGCACCACAAACACCATAATTCCCGTAAGAAGGATATTCTTTCTGCGTTCTCCTGCTTTCCGGTAAAACGGCAGCTTCTGAAATCCGTAACAGAGATAATACATAATGGGAATGACTGCCGGCATCAGATACCGTCCCTGCGCCTGATAATCCACGGTGTATGCATATTTCAACAGTAAAATCAAAGGCATCAGAATACAGAAAACCATGTTTATGTGGAAGAAAGCCGTGTGAAATCTGTCCGTACCTGCCTTTCTTTTCGCAGCGGATGTTCCCTCCGGAGAAGATACCTTTTCCGGCTTGGTCTTCGGCATAAAGAGCCCCACAAAAGCCGCACCGAAAAGAAGAAGGTAACCCGCATACATAATTTTATACATGTAAATGGTTCCGGAACCGTAATTTCCCAGAAAGCTGATAATTACCTTGGGGACAAAGCTGGTGTGGGTCAGCATGTACACAAAAGAATAGCCGCTGCTCCGGAAGGTATCCCGGGCAATCCCGTAGGACTGGATAAATGCCTCTTTTGTCCGCAATCCGATAAAATCCCCGTCATACAGTATGTAATTTCTCACAAATGACCAACCGGAAAGTAGAATAACGGCAAGGGCAACCGGACATCCTTTTTTCAGGAAATTTTTCCAGTCAAAGGTCCATTTTTCCTTTCTTTTCAGGAAATAAGCCGTAAACAGCAGGAAGCTGCTGACTAAAAATCCATACGCATTGTAATACGACAGAATACACAGAACCATGCCCGCAGCTAACAGCACACAGCTTTTTACCGAAAAGGCATCTTCATATCCGCACAGGAGGCCGTAAATCATCAGGGCGGTGGATAACATGCAGATAGAATCGGGGTTCACATAGGTATGCATAAACAGGCTCTGGGGTAAAAAAGTCACCAGAAAGCAGAACATCCACCGGATTTTATTATCCGAAAATACCTTCCGTCCGATTAATAATACCAGATATGCCATGAACAGTCCGCTGACTACGTTTACCATTCTCGCCGCATACAAAAGCGCTAACGGAGAATGGGTAAACAGGCTGACTCCCTTCATGACCGCCCCCTGTATCATATAGGGAAGAAGGGTATAAAAGCCGTATGTCCATCTGCAGTCCCCGCTGAAAAGCTCTTCTTCAAAGCCGGTAGGCAGACTGCCGTGCTCCTCTATGTAAAGAGGCACCTTATAGCGGGAATGCTCGTCGGGCGGATTGCCGAACAGAGGCGGTGTATCAAAGTGCGGCTGGTGCAGGGCAATGGTAAGCGCCGCTGCCAGATACAGGGCAAAATAGAAAAAAATAAGTCTGTTTTCTTGTTTTGTTTTCATAAAAGGTGTTCCTCTCCTCTGTTTTTATGATATTGACCGGTTCAGTACTATTTTCGCCAGTTATCCACCGTGCTCAATGAAAAAAACGGAAATGTTGTCGTATTTTTCGTGGATTTTTAAAAGAAATCCCCCATTTCCACATAGTTATCCACATATACACGTGTGTCAGTTTTTGTTTGATAGGTCCGTCAGATTGCATTTTTAAAGCCATTCATCCCAAAATCTTTCAATGCGCTCCGATATGGAGTCCTTCGTTACCTCTTCATAGGATGTCCATTCTCTGGGGAACAATCTCCGGTAGGAAACCTGACGGAACCGTTCGTCCAAAAGGACAATAATACCCACATCCTCTTCCGTGCGGATAACCCTGCCCGCTGCCTGCAATACTTTGTTCATGCCCGGGAAACGGTAGGCATAATCAAATCCGTTTCCTTCCCGCTCATCAAAATATGCCTTCAACAGCTCTCTTTCATTGCAGACCTGCGGAATGCCGGTGCCTACCACAATGACGCCAATCAGGCTGTCGTGCTTTAAGTCTATTCCTTCGGAAAAAATACCGCCCATGACACAAAAGCCCAGCAGGATTTTATCCGTTTCAGCGGACAGTTCCGCCGGAAATGCCGCATTTCCCGGATTTTCCTTTTCTTCCACTTCCACATCCATCATGATACCGGAGAAGTCAACGGGCTGAAAATCCTCTGTTTTTGCGGAAAACCGTTGTAAAAACTGCTCCCGTTCCTCTTCGTTCATATATTCTTCCTGAAGGATGCATTCTATCTCGCTGTCCTCTTCTTCAAGGAAATATTTTACGAAACAGTCATACACTTTCATCATAAAAGCCCTGGACGGAAAGAATACCATATAGTTTCCATGCCTGTTTTTAATTATCTCGTATAAATAACGGGCGATATTCATGTATTCCGTTTCATTTCTGCGGCTGTATTTACTGGTTACATCTCTTCCGATATAAATAGCCCTCTTCTCCGGGTCAAATATGGATTTGGCATACACCTCGTAATCCTCTTTGGTGCCGCCCAGCAGATTTTTATAATACTGGATAGGCAGGAAGGTAGCCGAGAACAATATGGTGCTTCTTGCCCTTTCCATACATTCTCCCAGTACCTTAGCCGGGTTGACGCAGAACAGTTTCAATCTGAACATCCCGTCATAAGGCGGTGTTTCCATCATTTCGGAGTATATGACATAATTGTCGTCCAATAGCTCGTAAATGCCGAGAAAATGGGATATCTGAAAATAAAAATCCAGAATATCTGCCCTGACCGGGTTGTCATCCGTCTCTTCCAGGTACTTGTTCATAGTGTCAAACAAGCGTGTCAGTACCTGTATAAAGGGGTCTATGCCGGAAAGCACCTCACATTTTTCACAGTCCTTCTTCAAAATAAGAAGCTCTTTGTTGCACCTCTCCAAATCCCTCTCTAACTTCCTTGCAAAATCCTTTATTCTGCCGGATGTCTTAGACGGCATGGAAGAAACCGGAACCAGAATCCCCGCTTCTGCCGCAACAATTTTTTTCTTCAGTGTCAGGAAATCTTCTTTGATGAGTTCGGCACTGTACATCTCCCTGCCTCTGTCCAATAGGTTATGTGCCTCGTCCACCAGAAAAATATAATTCCCGCTATTATTTTCCGCAAAAAATCTCCGCAGATATACATGGGGGTCAAACACATAGTTGTAATCACAGATAATCCCGTCCGCAAACAGGCTCATGTCCAGACAAAATTCAGACGGACACACCCTATGCTTCCTTGCATACTGCTCTATCACTTCTCTGGTAAAGCTTGTTTCATGTGTCAGCAAATCATAAACCGCCGCATTTATCCTGTCATAATGTCCTTTTGCATAGTGACAGGCATCCGGATTGCATTCCGTTTCTTCCTGAAAGCATATTTTTTCTTTGGCGGTCAGTATGACACTCTTAAATACCAGACCTCTGTCCCTAAGAAGACTGTAGGTATTTTCTGCCACAGTCCGGGTAATGGTCTTTGCCGTCAGATAAAAAATTTTATCGCCCATTCCCTTTCCCATAGCCTTTAGGGCAGGAAAAACTGTGGACAGCGTTTTGCCGACACCGGTAGGTGCCTCAATAAACAACTTCTTCTTATGATAAATCGTCCGGTACACCTGGGCTGCCAGTTCTTTCTGTCCTTCCCGGTAGGTGTAGGGAAATTCTAACTTTTCCAGAGAGTCCTGCCGTATCTGTTTCCATTCATATTCATAGTCCGCCCAAATCCGGTACTCCTTCAAAAGCTCCAGAAACCAGTCCCGCAGCTCCTGTATGGTATAATCTTCAAAGAAATAACGGATTTCTTCGGTTTCCACATTGCAGTATGTCATGCGCACGCGCATTTCTTCCTGCTTTTCCTTCATACCGTAAATGGCGGCATACACCTTTGCCTGCGCCAGATGCACCCCATTGGGACCTTTTAATTTTGCTATATCCTTATAGGTGGTTTTGATTTCATCAATAACGGTAACACCGCTTTCATCCGTGAAAATACCGTCCGCCCTGCCTTCTACCACAATCTGGTATTTCTCCGTATCATAAAGAAAGCGCAGGGAAACCTCCGGCAGATAGCCGGCCCCCATTCTGCTCTGCAGAAGCCGGTGCAGTCTTGCACCTTCCAGCATGGCATTATCCGCTCCACCCGATTTTCTGTTGTCTATATCTCCGCTTCGTAACAGAAATTCCACAAGATTTCTGACGGATATCTGTATCTCCATAAGAGTAGTCCTTTCCCCGGGAGCAAAAACTCCCTGCTTAGATAGTATACCATCTAAAACAGGGAGTCAATTTTATTGTTTTCTATTTGCAGCTTCTATACTCTTTTAGCAGGCAATCGCCAGGTCTGTTAAAAGCTTTTCCAATTCCTCATCATAGCCGTTATAATGAACAGTCAGGACTTTTGTAAAGTCCAGTCCGTATACGCCAAGAAATGATTTGGCATCTACTACATATCTATTATAAGAAATATCAATGTCAAAGTCACATTTAGACGTAACTGCTACAAAGTGCTTCACTTCATCCGGTGTCAATTTGATTCTACGTTCCATATAATAACAGCCTTCCTTTCCAAAAACCTCATGTTCCTTAATTTCTTTTGTATTATACACAGTATTTTCCAAAAGTAAAGACCTTTTTCCATAAAATATGTCTTTTTTTTCGTACATTGCCCTTCCTAAGTTCTGTCACGAAACTCCGTCATATAAAGTCGGAAATGCAATGGAAGCATATTTCTTTGTAATTTCAGATTTCTTCTGTCTTCAATGCTTATATTATGACAAAAAGTCCGGAACAGTTCCTGATAACAGGCTTCCGTTTCCGACCATTCGGTTTCCGTCACTTCCGTCCTCCCCGTTGGAGTCATCAGAAACCAGGGTTTGAATGCCGGATGGATGGCATACAGATTTCTTCCCTCATCCCATAAAACAAAATTTTCTCCGGGCAGTCTGTCGGCAAAATGCTCCGCAAGCTCCGGCAGAATAGCATTCTTAGGCGAAATCCCCCCATACAGAACCCCTCCCTGCAGTTCCGTAAAACGGGTAAATCCTCTCAAATGCAGATATTCATTGCCGGCATTTCTGGCAAGCTCCATGGTGATACGCACATTATCGTTAGACAAATGCTCTAAAATACTGTGCCTGTACTGTCCTTTCAGTCCCCACACTATAGTGTGGAAAACCGCGTCCGCCTTTCTTTCATCCGAAGAAGAAAGCGCATAGCAGATTGTCCGGTAATCCTCTTCGGAAAATTTCTTTCTTAGGGTACGCATAACCTTCTCTGCTTTCTCTTCTTTGGGCTTCACATATTCATAAACTGAAAACAGCGACGGCTGCGCTACCTCCCCCACAGTAAGACGCACTCTGTCAAGGGGCAGTCTTTTTTCGTATGCTTCATAAATGCCCGTAAAAATCCCTGCCATGCTGTCTTCACATACGAAAACCACTTCCTCTGCCGTCATCTTTCCGTCCTTTCTATATCTGTCCCAACAGTACCTTGCCGCTGTCTGCCACGGTAGGATTTACCGTATACCGGTTGTCATCAAACAGGGATAACTGCCGGTAAGTCATACCGTCCTGTGAAAACTGCAGTTTGTCCCTGCTGTCCCGTGTAAGATTTCGCACGATTGCATCCTCCTCCACCTTTACCGGGTACATCATACGCCCCTTACAGGTAATAAAATACAAAGCTCTTTTGAGCACCACTCCCATTTTTTTCAGGGAGTCAAAATCCAGCACCGCCGTGCGTCTGGCTTTGACAATCCTCTGGGCGCTTTTCACACCTATGCCCGGAATACGCAGGAGCTCTTCGTAAGAAACCTTGTTGATTTCCATGGGAAACAGCTCAAGATGCCGGATTGCCCAGTCCTCCTTCGGGTCCAGCATCACGTTGAAAAACGGCCGTGATTCGCTGAGCAGATCCTCCGCCTTAAACCCGTAAAACCGAAGAAGCCAGTCCGCCTGATACAGCCTGTGCTCTCTTAAAAGCGGCGGCCCGCCCGGAAGGCTCGGCAATGCTTTGTCCTCATTTACCTTTACAAAGGCAGAGTAAAAAACTCTCTTTAACCCGAAACCATTGTAGAGGCTCTCCGCCACCCGCATAATCTGGTAATCGCTTTCCGGCGTGGCACCGATAATCATCTGTGTGGACTGTCCGCCGCTGACAAAAACAGGCGCCTTTTTATATAAGGTAAGTTCATTTTTATTGCTCTCAATGCCGTTCTGGATAAGCCGCATGGGTGTCAGGATTTTCTTTCGGTTTTTGGACGGAGCCAGGTTTTTAAGCCCATCTGCCGTTGGAAGCTCCAAATTTACACTCATACGGTCTGCTAAAAAGCCCGTCATACGGATGAGCCGCGGGTCTGCTCCCGGGATTGCCTTTACATGAATATAGCCGCCGAAATGATATTTTCTGCGCAGCAGATAAAGGGTCTGGTAAAGCTGCTCCATGGTGTAGTCGGGGTTATTCAGGATGCCGGAGCTTAAAAATAAGCCTTCTATATAATTTCTGCGGTAAAACTGAATGGTCAGCTCACAGACCTCCTCCGGGGTAAAGCTTGCCCTTCTGATGTCGTTTGAGCGGCGGTTCAGACAGTATTTACAATCATATACACATTCATTGGAAAGCAGGATTTTCAAAAGGGAAATGCATCTGCCGTCCGAACTGAAGCTGTGGCAGATGCCTCCCGCCACACAGTTTCCCATATGCTTTCCGTCACCCTTTCTCTCCACACCGCTGGATGTACAGGCGACATCATATTTCGCTGCATCACTTAAAACCGCCAGCTTGTCCATCAGGCTCTTCCCGCTGTTTTCAAGATATTCCATTTCGGTGACCGTGCCTTTCTGCTCTTGCAAAATCAGAACAAATGTTCTATAATTAGAATATCACATCCTTTGTGAAAAAGCAACAGGAAAATAGAACAAATGTTCTTCTTGCAAAGTGAACAAAAAAGCAGTTAAATAGAATAGTTAGAGAACTATTTTATGTTTAACATAGAAAGGAACAGAAAATCCGTATGAGCAAGATGATTTTACCTAAGGGGTATAAATCAGAGTTGAATCTGTATGATACCCAGATTGCTATCAAGACCGTAAAAGATTTTTTTCAGGCACTGCTTGCCGAAAGACTTCATCTTTTACGTGTATCCGCACCTTTATTTGTTGACCCTTCTTCCGGTCTGAACGACAACTTAAACGGTGT
>DJEL01000043.1:1147-44834 GCA_002432425.1 Lachnospiraceae bacterium UBA5899 | reverse complement strand
CACTCACTTGCAAAATGGAAGCGTTATGCATTGAAAAAATACGGTTTCCATGTGGGCGAAGGTCTTTATACCGATATGAGCGCCATCCGCCGCGACGAAGAAGTGGACAATATCCATTCCATTTACGTAGACCAGTGGGACTGGGAAAAAATTATCGAAAAGGAAGACCGTAACCTGGATACCCTGAAGGATACCGTCTGCAGTGTATACAAGGTTCTCCGCAAGACCGAGAAATACATGTCCATTCATTATGACTACATAGAAGAAATTCTTCCTCATGATATTTTCTTTATCACCACGAAAGAACTGGAAGAAATGTTCCCGGACAACACACCGAAGGAAAGAGAATACTATATCACCAAAGCAAAGGGTGCTGTCTGTATCATGCAGATTGGTGACCTTTTGGAATCAGGTGAGCGTCATGACGGACGTGCGCCGGACTATGATGACTGGTCCTTAAATGCGGACATCGTGGTTTATTATCCGGTGCTTGATATTGCTCTGGAGCTTTCCTCCATGGGTATCCGCGTTGACAAGGATGCGCTTCTCTCCCAGCTTGAAAAAGCAAACTGCTTGGACCGCGCAGAGCTACCTTTCCAGAGAGCCATTATTAACGAAGAACTGCCTTACACCATCGGCGGCGGTATCGGTCAGTCCCGTATCTGTATGTTCTTCTTAAGAAAAGCCCATATCGGTGAAGTACAGTGCTCTTTATGGCCGGATGACATGATGGCAGAAGCTGAAAAAGCAAATCTGCAGTTGTTGTAATTTTGTGAATAATAAAACCGTCTTCACTCTTTCTACGGAAAGAATGGAAGGCGGTTTTATCTTTCTTCTTTATTCTTCGTCATCAAGCCGGGAAAGATCTCTTCCACTATCCCGAAGCTGCTAATCTGTCGTATATGTAAAATCTGCCACACTCGGTTTGGTGAAGCCATAATCCGTCACATGATCGGCGGGCACGTTCAATTCATAGAGCAGACCTGCTCCGGGTTCTATGGTACTGTGGATATCAGCCGACACCTGCATGAACACATTTTCCCCGTCCACGATGCAGAGGTTCTGGATTTCTTCCACTGTCACCGTTTCATCCGTTCCGTTTGAGAAATAGAGCGTCACAACCGTGTCGCCGTTATCGTACTGATACATCTCCACAACTCTTCCCACAAAAGCTCCCCGGAAAGTCACAACATAGTCAAGATTAAAAGAAAGCCAGAACTTTGCGCAGGGACGGCCGCTCTGTACGGCATCATAGCCGCCCTCCGTATGAATGGCTTGCAGATATTCGTCCTGCAGGTAGGACCGGGTCTCGTCTGTGTACTCAATTCTCCACTCTCCATTGTCATCGCAGCTTACAATGGTGGAAATCATGTAGCTGTCCAGATCCGTCTGCGGGTAATCCGCCGGAACAGTGTAAAACAGAAGTGTCGCATATGCATAATTTCCGTCCTGCACGATGATGATCGGCACTTCATGTTCAAATTGACTAATGTCCCGGTACTCCATGTTGTAATACTGCTCTATGGTGCTGTTATCCATATTACGGAACAATTCACAATAGGCGTCATAATCTCCTCCCGCCATGGTGCAGAGACTTTCAAACAGATGTACCACGCTGTTTTCCAGATCACTGTACTGCGTATCATAGCCGTCATCATAACCGTCGTCACCGTTGTTATCTCCGCCCGGATATCCAATGCTTTCTGCATCCTCTGCATCCTCTGCGGGAAGAGGATTGTACGGCACGGAAAACCAATAATAATAGGAATCAAAGTAACCCTGGGAAGCCAGATATAACATGGTATATTTGTCTCTTCCCTGCGTGGTCATCGCAAATTCTTCCTCAGGCATCAGATAATAAAGAACTGTACCGGCTTGCAGGTATCCCTCCTCGTTAAAGGATTTTTTTCCTGCATCCGGGTGTTCCCCAAGCAGCGCCTCCTCCGACTCATAGTGCTTCTTGCCGCGGACCTCCCAGAGATCTCCGACCTCATCATAGATCCACATGGTGTAGCTTACGCCGCCGTCAAAGCTGGTAATCAAATAATCCCCGCTGCCATCCTGCGGGAAAAAGTAATCTGCATCCCCGGCATCCGGCTCCATATCCTCCAACGTGAATTTCTGTACAAAGGGAGAATCCGGGGTATAGGTTTCGGATGCACAGTCTATATCGTCCATAGTAACCCCTGTAGCCGTATTTTCCTTCCGGGTATCTCCGTCCCGGTTCTTTCCGTCCTGTTCTTCGTCCCGGTCACTATCCGTATCTCCGTCCGCTTCTGCTTCTGTCCGCGTAACCGTTCCGGTCAAAAGGCCTGAGGGTCTGAACCCGGTAAAACTTCCTACGAAGGTTGCAATCAGGCAACCGAACAACACGCCGGCTCCTACTGCCGCCAGATTTTTCCCTCTTTTAGAAACGGGACCCGCCGCATCCGGCAGAGCTGTCTTTTTTTTCTTAAAAACTTCAGCCACCATCAGAAGAAAGCTGTTCTCAGCAGCAACCGATGAAAGAAACAATGTCAGCCCCAATACCAGCCCCAACAGTGGAGGCAGAAAAAATGCACCTGCTGCCGCAAGCATCATCATAACTGCCTGTGCAATCACGGAACCTGTGGAAAAGCCGCCCGGACATAATCCAAGCACCACCTTTTTGCAGGTGATTCCAAATCTGCGGAAAAATCCTCCCCTCTTAATATCGCCCGCTACCTTAAAGACGCCGGTAATAGTCAGATAGAAGAACAATGCACTAAAAAGCTGATTTCGGACGCTGTTTGCACTGAAATAAGCCGGCAGTACATATGCCGTCAGAATTGCCGACACAAGTGCTGATGCAATGCTGCCCAAAAAGCTTTTCCAAAAACGTTTTTTTTCATAACTTCTGGCAATGCCGTAGAAGAAATTCTTGATTAGTGTTTTTAATGTTATCCTGCTCACGCCCCTACCTCCGTCACATCAACAGATTTCTAAGCACGGTATTGAAAATTGCCATGCAGATATACACGGCTGCGGCAATCAATGCGCCCCGTCCCACATGCAGCCAGTTGACCTTCTTGTAATCGTCCGGCTCTTTTCCCGTTGCGCGTCCCATGGCAAGTTCATAAATCTCTTTTAAGGATTGCTGTGTCTTAGAAAATTCAAAGCGGTCAAAGCGTTCTTCCTCACCCAGCAAGTACGTGAGCACCTGATAGTTCTCTTCTCCGCACGACACCACAGTCGCATGAATCTTTGACCGGGTGCAGGTTTGGATTTCCACAAGGTTCTCTCCGCTCTCTGCCGCAGAGGAAAGTCTGGTCAGGATCTCCAGTTCCACAATTTTTTCCGGAACCGGGCACTCACAGTAGAGAATACCCTGCCTTTCCGTTACCTTCATCCAGCTGTCCCGAATCGGTGTGTAATGGAATAACTCACTTCCCGCTTCCTGTCTGAAACGTACTCTGATGCACGCTCTGGGTGTACACAGTGCTTTCATCACGTCCTCCATATCGGAGGACAGACTGATCCTGTTTCCCTTCTTCGTAATATAGCCTTCCTGTGCAAGCTCCTCAAGCATGGCTTCGCAATTCTGCTCCCCCAGCTTTTTCCTGTGTTCCGTACACTTTGCCAGAAAATCGTTCATGGGCGCCTGCACTTCTATTTTGATTCCTGCTCTTTCTGCCATCAGGCTGACGGCTACATAAGGTATATTAAATTTTATCATTTATCCAACAGCCCCTCTTCCTCTAATTTTTCTATGGCAATATTGAACCCCTTTACCAGTACTTTGCCGACAAAGTTGTTGTCTATACATACCTCATTCGCCGTCTCACAGATACCCTCCAGAAACTTTCTGGTTCCCATTTCCCTGATGCCTGCGGTAACCATAACCCAGTCATCGTTCTTTGTAATGTCAAGCAGCTGAGCCGCCGTCTGTATGTTGGTGCCGTACAGCCCCTTATTCAGTGCATTGTCCACAATAATATCTGTAGCGGCACGGGGATTGGGCGCCTTTGATGCCTTCACGATATCATACATGAAATCAGTCAGGTGAATCACATTGCTGGTGATGCCTGCCGCATCGCCAGCCTGGGAACCGCCCAGTGCTATGGTAACCACCGTCTCCCATGTAGCCAGGCCTTTGACCGGTGAAACTTTGAGACCCGGAACCGCAATTGTGCCGGCTGCGATACCTACTGCCGTATCCGTTGCCACCGTTCCGCCGAAGTTGGTCGCAAATCTGGCAACAGCATCCTCAAGCGGTACACCTTTCTTTGCAGAGGAAATTGCCTGTATCAGAGAGGCCAGTGAAGTGCAGGCAAGACTGTATTTCGTTCCGCCTTTCGGAAGATAATCATCCAGCAGCCCTACTGTGGTACTCAGATACCCGGTGGCAGCACTAAGTGCGTCCAGACGTTCCTCTTCGGACATTCCCGCATATTTTCTGGTAATTGCTTCCACTCCCTTTATCTCCGCCTGATTCAGACTGTCTCTCACCCACTTGGGAACCCATATTCCATGTATAGCCAGCATAATAAAAAGAAGAGTATTGAATGTGATGATTCCTTTCTTGAACAGATCCAGCAGGTAATCCAGTGTGCTCTTTTCTTCATCACCCAGACCCGAAACATTCTCCGTTATCGTGTCTCTTCCTGTATTTTCCCTATCCATTCCCCCGTCGTGGTCATTTGAGGATGTATCCTCTTTTGTCCAGTCATAATAGGGAATTCGTGTCCAGCCGGATTCTCTGTATGGTTCTTCCTCCACACCTGTAAAATCGCTCAGATCTCCATAGGATACATGACCTGTGAAGAATTCGACCTCTTCCGCTTCCATCCCCTCCACATAGTAATGTTCATACATGTTATACAATAGCCAGTGGGTGGGAGAGTTTTCCCTTGCATAAAGAGTAACCCCATAAATTCTGTCATTATCCAGAAATCCGTCATAATAGGAAAACTCATTATTCACACCCGGGAAGTCATAGTTTCCGATTACCACATCATACCAGCCGAAAGCGTCCGGGGAAATGCTCTCTATATTGTCGCCCAGCGGAATATCCGTCAGGGACAGACAGCCTTCAAATGCACCTGTAGCTATAGTGGTCAGGTTCTCCATCATGGGCAGCTTTTTAAGTGACACACAGTTCTGAAATGCCCTGGCGCCAATATACGTCACTTTGTCACAACCCGTCATCCACCGCAGAAAAGCCGACTGACAACCGTATATGTATTTTACCTTGTTTTGCAGATTTATCCTGTAAATGCGGTTATTGGAGACATCAATTCCTCTTACATGATATCCATCCAAACGTTTGGGAACCGTCACGTTTCTTGCCGTGCCATCGTAGCCCGCAACGGCGTACACTCCGTCTTCATCTTCCTTTGTGTACGCTACATACCAGCCTCCCCCATACTGGATGTTATGATTACTTAGTTTTCGGAAATAGCGGGTTGCCTTTCTTTTCGGATTTGCATAGGAATAGACCATGTTTCCTTTTTCATCCTCATACTTGTTGGGAAGACCAATATCTACCGGTTCCTGATTCAGAGCGTAATACGTGTAGGAATAATTGTTTACAGCCGTACTACCTGTTGTGGTCAGCAATGCCTTTCTCTCCTTGCGGGACAAATCCGAATAGATCCGCATGATCGGCTCCGCCGCCTGAATGCACAGGGGCGCAGTCAATGTCAGCATCATGCATATCAGTACAATTCCCATGATACATTTTTTAACTTTGCATCGCTTCATTTTCTCACCCTTTCTTCTTGTCTCGTAACATCTGACCGTATCTATGTAATTTTAGTGTTCAGTTAAACAGATATATTATAAAATATAGTATATCATATATGCCAAAAAAAAGGAAATATTATTTGTTAAGAAGGTGTTAAGAACAAAAAAATTTCCTTAATTCGTCCACACTGTGTGCCAGAAAGTCCGGCTTTTCGGCAAGAAGCTCTTCTTCGGAACCGTATCCGTATGTGACGCCCACACTGATAACGCCTTCCGCCTTTGCCCCTATGATGTCAAACTTCCGGTCGCCGACCATGTAAGTACGCTTTCTTCTTTCCTCGTCCTGTACTGCTTCCTCTTTTCCGTTTGCATCCTGCTCAGTCTTTCCTTTTGCCGCATCATGTAAAGCACTTCCTTCTGTTTTCTCTGCCATCTTGGCTTCCTTTTCATACAGCCTCTTCAGCGCCTCCGCCACCACTTCTTTTTTGTCCGTGCGTCTGCCGTCCAGTTCGCTGCCCACTACGGCATCAAAATAGCTGTCGATGGAAAAATGGGTGAGAATTCTTTTCACAAAGACCTCCGGCTTGCTGGAGGCAACGGAGAGAAGCATTCCCTCCTTTTTTAAGGAAGAAAGCAGCTCCGGAATCCCCTCGTAAACTTCGTTTTCAAAAATGCCCACATCCTTAAAACGCTCCCGGTATTTTTCCACCGCCTGCTCTGCCTTTTCGTCCGAAAAGCCGTAAAATTTCATAAAACTCTGCTTTAAGGGCGGTCCGATAAACGGCGTCAGTTTCTGCAAATCCGGCTCCTCTATGCCTGCTGCCGCAAGTGCATACTGTACGCAGGTAGTAATGCCCACCATGGGGTCCGTCAAAGTTCCGTCCAAATCAAACAATACATATTTTTTCATATTCCGTTCCTTTCTTCTTACAGGTACCTTACTTTTCTAAATAATCATTGACAAATTTCTACAAAACCATTATAGTTTTCTTCGTAAAACAGAAACATTGCTAGGGGCGCATTTCGCTGAGATTGTATCTTCGGATACTAACCCTCACTACTTGAACCGGATAATACCGGCGTAAGGAAGCAACGAGACATCTTTTTTGATGCTCATTACTTTGTGTCCCTCTTTGTCTACCAAGGAGGTTTTTTTATGTCTAAAAACAAAACAAAAATTCTTGTGGAAGGCGCTGTTATGGTAGCACTGGCTACCGTATTAAGCTACATTCGTATTTTCCGTCTTCCCTGGGGCGGCTCCATTACCCTGCTGTCCATGCTTCCCATTGTGCTTTTCTCCATCCGGAGAGGACTGGGTGCAGGTCTTACCGTATCCTTCGTATTCTCTTTAGTGCAGTTTACCCAGGGTGTCGTTGACGGTATCTTCGGCTGGGGTCTTACGCCCGGCATGCTCATTGCCTGCATTCTGCTTGACTATATTATGGCATTCACGGTGCTCGGTCTTGCCGGAATTTTCCGTAAAAAAGGCTTTGCCGGCTGGATAGGCGGTATCGCACTTGCCGTTGTTCTCCGCTTTGTATGCCATTTCTTATCCGGCGTAGTCGTATGGAAGAGCTTCGGCGAACTGTGGAACGGTTTCTCCACGGACAACACCTTCCTTTACAGCTTTTTGTATAACGGCAGCTACATGCTCCCCGAGTTAATCTTCACCCTGATTGGCGCTATCGCCCTCTTGAAGGTACCGCAGACCAAGCGTTATCTGATTACCACCGAAGACTGATCCGGTGCTGAACGTCCTGCCCACTTAAAAGGCGCGGGACAAACTTAAAACAGGCAAAAGTCATTCCCTATAGTTGCACTTCACAACCTAAATAAAAGGAATAGAGGATACGCTCCTTCAGCCTCTTTCCCGTTAGGTTGTGGAGTGCTTTTTCATAGTAATCTATCTGTGTCTGATACCGTTTTATCAGTTCTTCGCCCGTTTCCACCACATCTGTTTTATAGTCTAAAAGTACAATGCCGTCCTCTTCTTCAAAATACGCATCCACAATACCCTGAATGAGAACTGTTTCGCCTTCCTTGGTTTCCACGCCGTATACAAAAGGCTGCTCCCTGAAAAGCATTCCCTTTTTCTGGGCTTCCCGCATTCTGCCCGCTAACGGCGACTGCAAAAAGTGCAGGATTTTATCCACTCTTACGGCTTCTTCGTATTCGGCGGACAGCCTTCCTTCCTGCAGGAATTCCTGCATAACCGCCTCCACATCCTGCCGGTCCGCATAACTTCTGGTAAAATCCACCAGTTCCATAAGCCGGTGCATGGCGCTTCCCCTTGTGGTTCCGGAGATTTTTTCTTTTTCCCGCATAAAGCCCGGCACATAGGGAACCACTTCCTTTTCCGGGAAAAGCTCCGCGGTTTCTTCCTTTTCCTCCAAGGCTGCCATTTTCAGTTCGGAAACCGTTGTCTTGGTATACAGATTTTGTAAATTCTCATAAGGGTAAATAAACGAAAACCGCTCCGTCAGTTTTTGGAGAGCCTCTGCGTCCGCTGCCCTGTCCGTCAGCAGCCTGCGTTTCCGGATCTCCCTGTCCACTTCCTCTTTGATGGCATCAAGTCCCAAATCCTCCATGGTTACCACCTTTATATTGGAAAATACCGGTAACAGGAACTGTAAAAAGCTGGTTGCCGATGTCAGTTCTGCGTAGGATAGCAGTCTGTCGTTGCCTTTGCAGGCTGCCTCTGCCCGGCTGTCTTCTAAAAGCTGCACCTTTTCTTCCGTCTTTTCCGTGCAGGCGGTCAAAATCAGCTTCTCCTTGGCACGGGTCATGGCAACGTACAATACACGCAGCTCCTCCGCCAGATTATCCAGTTTCATTTTGGTTGCCAGAATATTTTTCCGCAGGGTCTTATTTTTGACACGGCTCTCCGTGTTCACGTAATCCACGCCGAGGCCCAAATCCATGTCCATAATGATGGGACTTGCCGCATCCTGCATGTTGAATTTCTTGGACAGACCTGCCACTATCGCCACCGGGAATTCCAGACCTTTGCTCTTATGAATACTCATAATCCGCACCACGTCCGCATTTTCATCCAAAGTGACCGCTTCTCCGTAGTCCACATCGTATTTCTCCAGCTGCTCCACATAACGGATAAAGTGGAACAGTCCGTAATAGCTGTTCTTTTCATAAGCCGCCGCTTTGGTAAGCAGCATTTCCGCATTGGCAAGCCGCTTCTCCCCGGCGGGCAGCGCCGATACATAGGAAAGGTAATCGTGCTCCTCGAAAAGGGTCTGCAAAAGCTCCAGAATGGTCATATAGGTCGCATATTCCCGGTATCTGTCGATTTTTGCAAGAAATCCTGCATACTTTTCTTCCGCATGGCGCCGCAAATTTTCGTACAGCGGTTCTTCTTTTTCCTCCACGCTGCGGAGAACCGCCACCTCTTCCTCCGCAAAGCCGCCGAACACGGATTTCATTACGCCGTACAGGGGAATATCCTGCAGCGGGTTGTCCAATACCTTTAAGAATAACAGCACATCCTGAATTTCTTTGGATGCAAAATAGCCCGTTTTTCCTTCAATATAGGCGGGAATGCCCTGGGAAGCCAGCGTATCCTTAAAGGGTTCATCCCAGCCGCTGTTGGTACGGAGCAGAACGACAATATCCTTGTACCGGACAGGCCGCAGCGCTCCGGTTTCTTTATCCGTTACCTGAAAACCGGTAAGCAGTTCTTTGATTTTGGCTGCAATGAGAAGCGCCTCCGTCTGCCTGGCATCCAGTTCCGCTTCTTTTTCCGGCTTTTCTATCAGGAGCAGTTCGCTCTCACAGCCGGGATTTTCCGGATATACGGCTCCGGCATAAAGCGCCGCTTCCTCATCGTATACAATGCCGCCCAGCTCTTTTTGCATGATTTTAGAAAAAACATCGTTTACCGTATCAATGACTTCGTTCCGGCTGCGGAAGTTTTTGTGCAAATCGATTTTCCGGTTTTCCCCGTCCGTCAGGGAATAGGTGTCGTATTTCTCTAAGAAAAGCTCCGGTCTTGCCAGTCGGAATTTGTAAATGCTCTGCTTCACGTCGCCTACCATAAAGCGGTTCCTTTTGCCGTCTTCCTCCCTTGCCACCGCCTTCAGGAGATATTCCTGCACCAGATTGGAGTCCTGGTATTCGTCAATCAGCACCTCTTCAAAATAATCCCGGTATTCCAGAGCCGTTTTGGTGGGCACCATATTGCCCTCTTCATCCTCTTCCACCAGTATCTGCAGGGCATAATGCTCCATGTCCGAGAAATCCAGCAGCTTTTTGTCCGTCTTTTTGGCTTTCAGCCGCTCCATAAATTCCAGGCTTAAGTCCACCAGCGACTCCACTGCCTCCGCCGTCGTTTTTGCCTGCCGGAATACGGTTTCAAAGGGCAGATTAAAATAGGAGGTCTGCATTTTTTTGACCATGTTCTTTATCTTGTCATGCAGGTTCTTTACCTGTTCTCTTTTTTCCGCGGAAACGGAGTCGTCTTTTTTGCCCGGAAATTTTCCCGGTGTGAAAGCCGGAAGCAGTTCGGAAAGACGCACCAGGTTTTCGGCACGGGCTATTTTTTCGATTGCCTCCCTCTCCTGTTCCAGCACCTCGCCGTACATGTAGGGGCCGTCCGGTTCCTCACAGATGCTCTCCGCCCGTTTCAGTTCCTCCGCGACACCGGCAAGCAGCTTCTGTAAATGTCCGAACAGAAACACTCCGGCATCCGATGCGGCAATGTCCTCCACCGTTTCGTAAACATAATCTTTTTTCCGTTCCCGGAGCCATTTTCCGGGGAACGGATAGCTTAACGCATACCGGTAGAGCTGCAGAATGTGCGACTCCAGCATACTTTCCCTGCCGTTCGGGCAAAAATATTCGATAGTATGGAAAAAACGTTCTTCCCCTTTTGCAAAATGCTCTTCCAGCATTTCCTTCATCACGTCCTGGGACAGCAGCTCCACTTCCCCTTCATCCGCAATTCGGAAGGCGGGGTCCAGACCGATGTCCTCAAAATTGTTGCGCAGCACAAACAGACAGAAGCTGTCAATCGTGGTAATCTGGGCATTGTGGATAATCGCCGCCTGCCTCTGCAGATGCTCGTTTCCGCCATCCTCATTGAGCCTCTTTAAGATTGCCTGACTGATACGCTCCCGCATCTCGGCTGCAGCCGCCTTGGTAAAGGTCACCACCAGCAGTCTGTCGATATCCACCGGATTTTCTTCCCGGCATACCATTTTCACAATGCGCTCCGAAAGCACCGCCGTCTTGCCGCTTCCGGCTGCTGCCGACACCAATATGTTGCAGTCATGCAAATCGATTGCCTGCTGCTGTTCCGGGGTAAATTTTACTGCCATTCTATCTCCCTGCCTTTTTCCTGTTCTTCATCCAGCTCTTTCCGGATATGCTCCATGGCGGTATCCTTGTCCATGTCCGGCAGCACCCGGTAGGAATAGCCGTCCATACCGGTATCAAAGCCGCACACGCCCTTGTAGGGGCAGTAGGTACAGGCGCTTTCCTTGTCCTTTTTGTAAGGGTTGCAGGACACCTTTCCCTCTAAGATTTCCCTGCCCAGCTTTTTGACCTTGCCGGTTACGAACCGGGAAATCTCTTCCATTTCCGCCTCATCCATCACATCCGAGCAGGAAGACAGCGTTCCGTCTTTCTTGAATTCCACCGGAATGACATCGGACTTTCCGCTTTTTTCGTCAATGAGCCTGTCAATGACCGCCTCGTCCTTATTGATGACGCCGTTTGCCCTGAGATTTTCCCGGATTTTCTGATTGATTTCTTCTTCCGTGAGCTCCGTCTCCGTTTCCAGACAGTCGTCCGCCACATGGTAGTAAAGCATGGCGGCGGGCACCACCTCTTTTCCGGGGTGCTTCTTTTTTTCCTGCTCCACGGCGGCATTCATATACAGCACAAGCTGAAGCTGCAGACCGTAGTAAAGCGCCGCAATGTCAAACTTTTTGTTGCCGGATTTGTAATCCACGATTTTAACAAAAATTTTTCCTTCCGATTCCACGGTGTCCACACGGTCAATCCTGCCGAGCAGCTTCATTTTTTCCTCTTCGGAAAGGGAAATGTTCACACTGTCCAAATCCGATACCGCCGAGAAGGACATTTCATAGCTCTCCGGCTTAAAAGAGCCCTTTCGCAACTGATACTGCAGCGTGTCCACCGTCCGCAGGAGAATACGTTCCATGCGCTCCACGGCATAGGCATTGCGCGCCGTAGCATACAGAATGGTGTCGCCGTACTCCGCCGCGCACAGGCTCATGACCTCTTTTATGGTTTTTTCCGCAAATTCCTTCGGGAAGTCAAACCAGGTATAATCGCTGCCCTCCAGTGCATGGGAAAATCCCTCCAGCACACTGTGGAATACATTTCCCATATCCACCGCTTCAAAACCAAATTCCTGCCGCTCCTGCAGTTTCAGCCCGTATTGCAGGAAATGCCGGTATGCGCATGCCGCATAGGTTTCCACCCGGCTGACGCTGT
Organism: Lachnospiraceae bacterium UBA5899; assembly: GCA_002432425.1. Lineage (GTDB taxonomy): Bacteria > Bacillota > Clostridia > Lachnospirales > Lachnospiraceae > Acetatifactor. The sequence continues at coordinate 32,657 of DJEL01000043.1, read as the reverse complement.
TCATCAGAATACTGCCGTACAAAGCCTTTGCCACCGCACGGGAAATTCCGTCCTCCCGGTAGTGGTAAAAGGCGGCGTCCATAAGCTTTTTCACCACCGACGCATAGTCCGCATTCTGCCGGTAAGCCTCGTAAAGGGTATCCGTCTGTTCCGCCAGACTCCTGTGTCCGGTGCCTTCTCCTTCGGCAAAAATACCGTCCTCCACCGCAAGGTCACCTCTCTCCGCATAATCCCGCAGGGACTGCGCCAGATAAGGAAGTCCTTCCCTCGGAGAATAAATCTGCTCATACATAGGCGCCAGCTCCGGCAGCCTTACCTTCAGTGCGGGGAACAAATCCTTCACCACATCCACCAGATAGGATGGGCGCAGGGTCTTTCCTTCTCCGTTTAATTTACAATAGGAAAGATACAGCCGTTCGGACGGCTTTGTCATATTCAGATACAGATACAGACGCTGGATATACATCTGCTGCCTGGGTGTGGGCGCCAGGTCGATTTCCGACTCCCGTAAAAATTCCCGGTCAATGTCGGAAATAATGCCGCCGCTGCCGTTGTTGCCCGGGATATTTCCGTCATTGATGCCTACGAAAAACAGCACCTTTACCTCTTTTAAGCGAGTTCGTTCCATGTCGCCGACCAGCACCCTGTCCACGTTCTGGGGAATGCTGCCCACTTCAATTTCGCCGAAGCCTGCCTCTAAAATTTCCTTGAATTCGGGCAGGGTCATGCTCTCACCCTCCAAAAGCTCCATCATCTGCTCCAAAAGCTGCATGGTAAGCCGGTACACCTGCGCATATTCCCGCTCCCGGACCGCATCCTTCTGCCGGGCAAATTTTTCTTCGTAAGCCGCCGTTTTTTCCGCCGCTTTGTTCTTTACGAGGAAGTCATACAATGCCTTCACATAGTCTTCCGTCTTGTCGGAATGCAGCATAAGAAGAGGCGAAAGTTCTTCCGCCAGTCTTTCCCGGAGTGCGTCCATTTCCCATAAGATGTCCACGTTTTCCTTCATTTTGGCGGTTCTGTGGGTAAACTGCCTCGTCCACGCACGTTTCCCCCGGATGCCCGTCTGAATACAGTAATTCTCTAACTTGTCCACTTCTTCCCGAGTAAAATCCGCCAGTCCGCTCCGAAGATACCGGAATACACTTTCATAGGAAAAATCATAGATGAGAATTTCCAGCGCACTCTTTATGTATTCGGTCAGAGGGTTTAGGACAATGCCCCTCGTCCGGTCGATAAAGCAGGGAATGTTAAGCAGCGTAAACTGTGTTTTTATCTGCTCCGCATAACCTGCCAAATCGCCCGCTACCACCGCAATATCCCGGTACGCATACCCTTTTTCCCGGATAAGCTTTTCAATGAGAATGGACATCTGCCGTACTTCTTCCCGGATGGTGGAAGCGGCAAACAATACGATTTCTTCTCCCACAAGGTTCCCCTCATACTTTTCGGTTGGATACCGGAACAGAGATTTTTCCAGATGCGCAAGGGACGCATTTTCCTGAAACCGGGGATAGCTGCCGTCCTTTCCCATATACAGGTCTTCGCCCCGGGGAATGCCCGCGTCCCTGGCAATACGGCAGACATCCGCTATGGTCTTTTTGCTCAGATGAAACAGCTTCTGCTCCCCGTCCAGGGTAAACGGGTCTTCCCGCACATCCAGTGTCATGGTGAGCCAGACTTCTTCCGTACAGAGCAAAAGCTCCCGGATAACCTTATACTGGATGGGTGTAAAGCCGGTAAAACCATCGAACACCACCACACTGTCCTTCACAATTTTGGACTTGTGAATGGCTTCGCACAGCACATCCAGCGTTTCCTCCGTGGTGATGAATTTATCCCGGATAAACTGCATAAAGCCGTCGTACAGTACCTGCAAATCCTTCAGTTTGTAATACAGGGCGCCCTTTTTCTTCGCATACTCCATCAGCCGGGAAACATCCTTTACCGATACGCCGTACTGCATGAATTCGGATATGGCGCTCTTGATTTCATGGATGTAGCCCTGCTTCTGTAAATAGGTGCCGAGATAGGAAAGCTCTCCCTGGCACTGCCCCGCCACTTTCCGCAAAATCAGGCTCTTTCCCGTATCGTCCAGCACCGGCAGATTTTTTCTGCCCACCTCTTCAAACACCCTGTGGGAAAGTCTGCCGAAACTCAACACATCGATATTTAAAATACCCCGGCTTTCGTTGTCGGGGTGCACAATCAGTTCCTTCTGGGTCTGCATGGTAAACTGGTCCGGCACCACAATTAAGAAATTCCGTTCCGGTTCTTTCTTTGCTCTTTTTAAGATTTCACTGTAAATCCGCATGCTCTTTCCCGAGCCGGAACTACCAAGTACAAAACGTAAGCTCATGCCGCCATCCTTCCCAAATCCTATTTTTTCAGGGTAAACCGCCACAGGTAATCGGCGGCTTCTTCCGCATAATCAATGCCAATCCGCTTTCCCTTCTCAATCTGTGCTTCCTCTACTTCTATGCCCTCTGTCAGAAAAAAATCTTCGCTTTCCGCCATGTCCACATCGTTGTCCTTCTTGGTAATGTCCATGGCGATACAAAGCTTGCCCGGTCCGTCCGCCAGATGCTTCCGCACGGAAGCCGGAAGCTGCGTGCCCGCGTGTTCCGGAGTTTTTTTCCTGCGTGACAGCTTCTCCGCCCGAAGCCTCTCCATGATTTCCCGGGATGCTTCGTCCGCCGGTTCCACCGCCCGGATAAGCGCTGCCTGCGGAATTTCCGCCTCTCCCGCCGTAATATTCATACAGTTATACATGCCGTATATGAAATACACATAGGAAGTTCCGCCTATGTGAAACATGGGCTCCGTGCGCTCCGTCCGGCGTCCCATGTAGGTGTGGGAGCCTTTGTCCTCCACGCCCATATAGGCTTCTGTCTCGGTAATGATGCCCCTTACGGTTCCGTAAGGAGTCCGGTGCACCATGATTTTTCCAAGCAGCGCCTGTGACAAAACAAGGGCATCCGTCATAAAAAATTCTCTCGGCAATCGGTTCTTTTCCGGCATCTTTACATTCCGCTCCTTTATCGGATATCCAGTTCCACGGGGCAATGGTCGGAGCCCATGACCGTCGTATGGATGGATGCTCCTTCCAGCCTGTCCTCCAGCGCTTTGGACACCACAAAATAGTCAATACGCCAGCCTGCGTTCTTCTCTCTGGATTTGAACATATAGGACCACCAGGAATAGATACCCTCCGCATCCGGGTAAAAATAGCGGAAGGTGTCGATGTAGCCGCTCTCAAGCACCTTGTCAAAGCAGCCCCTCTCCTCATCCGTAAATCCGGCATTGTGGCGGTTTGTCTTAGGATTTTTCAAATCGATTTCCTTGTGGGCAACGTTTAAGTCACCGCAGAAAATAACCGGCTTCTTTTCGTTCAGCCCGTTGATATAGGCTAAAAATGCCGCTTCCCATTCCATACGGTAGGATAGTCTCGTAAGCTCCCTCTGGGAGTTGGGCGTGTAGACCGTCACCACATAAAAATCTGCAAATTCCGCTGTAATCACACGTCCCTCTTTGTCATGCTCCGGGATGCCTATGCCGTAGGTAACACTCAGAGGCTCCTGTTTGGTAAAAAGCGCCGTACCGGAATACCCTTTCTTTTCCGCATAATTCCAGTACTGGTGATACCCCTCAAGCGGCAGGTCAATCTGTCCCGCCTGGAGCTTGGACTCCTGAATACAGAAAACATCCGCATCCGCTTCCTTAAAAAAATCCATAAATCCTTTATCCACACAGGCACGAAGTCCGTTTACATTCCATGAAATCAGTTTCATATTGCTTCCTCTTTTCTTTCTGTATTCTTTCCCTAATTTCTTATTTTTACTTTTCCTTTTATTTTACCATGCGGGGAAAACGGGGGCAAGCTATTTACATTTCCTTTCTCCGTGCTATATAATAAGGGCATTCCTGACATACTAAGGAAAACAAAAGGCAAGGAGAACCCTTATGTGCGGCATGAACAATCTGAAAAAAAAGAAATTGTTTTTATTTGATATAGACGGCACCATTGCTGTGGGAAACACCTTATTTGACGGCAGTGCCGAGCTGATTTCCTACATTAAGTCCATCGGCGGCGCCGCCTGCTTTATCACCAACAACTCCACCAAAAGCAATGACGATTATGTAAAAAAATTTGCAGACTGCTTCGGACTTGCCACGGAGGAAAAGCAGTTTGCCACGGCAGGCTACGTCACCACCCTTTTTATGCAGGAGCATTTTAACGGCAAAAAAATCTATGTGCTGGGAACCGCTTCCTATATTAAGGAGCTCCGAAGCAAAGGACTTCTTGTTACGGAACAGGCAGAGCCGGACATTGCCTGCATACTGGTCGCTTACGACAGCGAGCTCACCTATGAAAAGCTCATCAAAACCTGTGAGGTACTGACCACTCTCAATGTGCCGTTTTACGCCACAAACCCTGACTTATGCTGCCCCATTGACTTCGGCTTTATTCCCGACTGCGGCTCCATCTGCAACATGCTCACCTCTTCCACCGGAAAAAAACCGGTTTACTTGGGAAAGCCCGCTCCCGAAATGGTGGAGCTCTGTCAGAAAACCTACGGCTTCTCCAAGGAAGAAACCATTGTGGTGGGCGACCGTCTTTACACGGATATTTTATGCGGTATCAACGCCGGTGTGGACACCTGTGTGGTATATACAGGAGAAGCCACTCCCGAAGAAGTGGCCTCATCCTCTTATAAACCGACCTATGCCTTTGAAAACATCAGAGCCTTTTACGAAGCGCTTGCCGATTAACAGCAGCAGCTCTTTACAAAACGCCTGTCAATTAGCAGCAGCCTTTACAAAATGCCTGCCGTTTAACGTTTTTTACAGTACCTCCCGGTACAGGCGCATCACATTTTTGCAGAAAATTTTATCAATCTGCCTTTCGGTAAATCCGTTCTTCTTTAAGGCGGCAAACAATCTGTCCATGCAGTCTGCTCCCGGCAGTTCTGCGTGGGTATCAATGCCGTCAAAATCACTGCCCAGTCCCACGAAATCTTCTCCGCCGATTTTAACCATATGGGAAGCATGCCGCACAATATCGGCAATGGTTCCCGGATTTTTCACACCGGCTCTGCAGGGCGAAAGAAAGTCCGCGCAGAAATTTAAGCCCGCCACACCGCCTTTTGCCGCCAGTGCCCGTATCATATCGTCCGTCAGATTTCTGGTGCAGGGACAGAGTACTCTCGCATTGCTGTGGCTTGCCACAAAGGGCTTCTTTGTCATCTGCAGCACATCGAAAAATCCCGCATCCGACATATGGGAAACATCCACAATCATTCCCATTTCTTCCATGCACTCCACAAATTCCCTGCCTTTTTTCGTCAGGCCATGCTCCGTGTCGGGCGTATTTAAGTATTTCTGCAGGGCATAATCCTGTTCTTCCGGGGTTAAGTGCGGCTCCTCCGCCCGGATGCTGTTTCGCAGTTCGGCATACAGATTGGGGTGTCCCAGTTCATTTTTGTAATTCCACGAAAGCGTCATCATGCGGACGCCCTGCTTATAAAGTTCCCGCAGGCGCTCTGTCTGTCCGCCGCATACACCGCCTTCCTCCACGGTAAGCATGGCGGACATTTTTCCGTCCGCCAGATTTTTCTCTATATCCGCATAGGAATACACCGGTGCGATAATATCCTGATTTTTCTGAAGTTCTTCTTCGTAGAGTGCCCGCAGCTTTTGTACTTCCTGCCAGGCATCCTTCACTTTTCCCAGGTTCACAAACAGGGCAAAATTCTGCAGCACATAGCCGCTCTTCTGCATTTTCATAAGGTCCACATGACAGGTGTTCTGCCTGATGTTTGGCTGCGTATCTGCTGCAGCTTTTCCTTCCTCAGTCTGTCCTCCTGCCGGTGCTTCTGTGGTGTTTTCTGCGGCAGATGCCTGTTCTCTTCTCTGCCTAAGTAACTCCGATATGGTATCGCAATGCATATCCGCTATCCGCATTTTGTACGCTCCTTGTTATGATATTTTAGACAACAGACACCATACGGATTGCTCCGGGCTCCGCCCTCCCGCAATCCTGCCCGAAATTCGCATATCGGGGCGCTTACGCTCCCCTTTTATGCTCATTCCGTGCGGGTAATGAAGCCGGATGCCCCCGCTTATGCAAGCATAGCGTGGGTACCCGGCTTATTACCCTGGTGTCTTAATAAAATTCTATGGCGTGGTCCATCAAAAATTGCTTCCAGATATCAATATAGGCTGCTTTTAAGTGTACGCCGTCAAAGGTATCTTCTTTTATCAGTCCGCCCGTATCGTCGCAGACAAGGGGATTTACATCCAGATAGAATATCTTTTTGTTGTCCGCTAACTTGGCGATTTCCGCATTTCTCGCATCAATGCCGGGATTGTTGATATAGTCGCCCTTATTGGAACGCTCGGTGCTCACCCGCATGATAGCCTGCAGGTAGATAATGGCATCCGGCTGCAGCTCCTGCAGATGCGCCACCACTTCCTTATATTTTTCCATGAAGGTGTCCACCGTACCGGTGCCCATTTCATTAATGCCAATCATAAAATAAATTTTCTTGAACTGATGCTCACTAAGCGCCTCTTCCACCGTAATTTTATTCTTCTGTCCGGGCTCGGAAACAATGGGTGCTGAAAAGACCTTGTAAACCGTAAGACCCGTAGAGGCATAAAAGGTGGTGTTGGAAAGCCCCGCGTAATCGTACAGCCCCACGGTACGGGAGTCGCCGATAAATACCGCATCATCAAAATAGGACTCATCCACCGTCTGATAACGCCAGCGCACCGTGCCGTCGCCACCGGAAACACTTCCCGTCAGAACACCGTCGCCGCCGGAAATGCTGTTTCCTCCGGACACACTGTCCCCGCCGGATACCGAAGCATCGCCGCCGGACGCATCCCCGCCCGAAACCGTACCGGAATTTCCGCCGGGATTTTCCGTCTCCGGATGCAGGAAGCCGCCGATAAAATCCCTGATGTCCTGCCGTTCATAGTACGCAATCCCTGTCAGTACCAATATGAAAATAAAAACCATGTATTTTAAGTTCTTAAGCGCTTTCACTTTTCTTACATCCTTACTAAAATCTCAGATACATAAACGGATTGTTGCCTGCGGAATAAATCCTGTCCACGCACATCCAGAACAAAATTGCCAGAATAACCATGCCGAAGAAATTGTTTTTGAAGCGTTCAAAAAGCTTTTTCGGAAGCGGAGTGCAAAGCAGCACGCCAACTGCCAGATACAGACCGTAATTCTGAAGCGCCTGCACAAAATCCCCGGCTTTCACATTGACGCCGCTCACAAAGCCGAACAGCCTGCCGAAGTACGTCCGTAAATCGCCCAAGTCCGCTATGGCAAAGCATACCCACGTAAGCGGCACCACAAAGAGTACATACAGATGCCCGAAAACCTTGCTTCTTGACAGAACGCCGCCCATATCCATGATACGCTCCAGCATGATAAACAGGCAGAGTCCCAGTCCCCAGAAAAAGAAATGGGCGCCCGCACCGTGCCAGAAAGAGGTGAGCAGCCAGACAATCAGCAGGTTCCGCAGCGTCACGGCAAGCCCTCTCCTGCTGCCGCCAAGCGGAATGTAAATGTATTTCCGGAACCATCTTCCCAAAGTCATATGCCAGCGGCGGTAAAACTCCCGTATGCTTTTTGCCATATAAGGCAGGTTGAAGTTCTGCGGAAGCTTAAAGCCGAGCATGTGTCCCAGCCCGACCGCCATCAGGGAATAGCCGCAGAAGTCAAAATAAAGCTGCATGGAATAGGAAAAAGCTCCCAGCCACGCAAGCGGCGTACTGATGCTCACAAAGCCCGTTGTCTGCAGCTCGTGCCACAGAATTGCCAGTCTGTCCGCCACTAAAATTTTCATGCAAAGACCGTACACAAAGGTCTTCAGACCGCTGTCCAAATCCTTTAAGGTGACCTTTCTGCCGTGAAGAGCCCCCGAAATCTCATTGTAATACACAATCGGTCCGGAAGAAATCTGGGGAAACATAGCCGCATACGTGGCAAACGAAACCAGGGATTTTTCCGCCGGAATTTCCTTCCGGTACACATCTATCAGATAGGATAAAATCTGGAATGTGTAGAAGCTGATGCCGAGGGGCAGCGCAATTTCTCCGCCCAGCCATTTCTGCATAAGCGGCGAAAGCTTAAAGAACAGCAATATCCCCACATCAATCAGAAGCGTCACGAAAAAGACAGCCCGCCTGTCCCCCTGCCCCTTCACACGGTCAATCATCTTTGCCGAGAAGAAATTAAGCAGCACAGACATCACAAGAAGCAGGATATACCAGGGTTCTCCGCATGTATAAAAAACAAGACTGCCCGCAAGCAGCACAAAATTCTTTGCTTTTGCCGGAGTCAGATAATACACCAGCATAAAAGCAGGTAAAAAATAAAGTAAAAAATGAATGCTGTTAAATGCCAAAACCAATCACACCACAATCTATATAAAGTATTAAAAAGTCATTTTTTTATTATGAAAAAAATATTTTGTTTTATTCCTTTTCCTAAATTGTATAGTGTCCACCGGCTTTTCTCAATAGGCAAATTCTTAGAATTTTGTAATTTTTTCGCACAGAATATGTAAATAATTACACGTAATCCGCACAAAAATATTTCCTATATTTTTCATTGCCATATTTTCGGTTATCCCCTACAATAAAAACAGAAAGGTTGGGTTACGAAATATGAAAGAAAAACTCTATATGATTCCCTTAAACGATGCGGTAAACGCAAACGACGAGTGCCCCTTCTGCCACATTGAGCGCCAGATTGAGCAGGATTTGATGGACTTCGTTTTAGGCTCCGGTTCTTCCTATATGGAAAGCGATGTGCGGGACATGACGGACCGCGCCGGCTTCTGCCGCACCCATTTCCGGAAAATGTTCCAGTACGGCAACACGCTCGGCAACGGCTGGATTTTAAAAACCCACTACCGCCGCATGATTGAAGAATTTACCAAGCAGGTACAGTCCTACAGCCCGGAAAAATCTTCTTTTAAATCCATGTTCAAAAAAGAAACCACAGAAAACCCGGTTTCCGCCTGGACAAAGGAAAAAGAAGCCTCCTGTTACATATGCAATTATTTCAAGGAACATTACGACCGGTACCTGGATACCTTCTTTATCATGTATCAGAAGGATGAAGATTTCCGCAGGCGCATTGAAAACGGAAAGGGATTCTGCATCCCCCACTTCGGCGATTTGTGCGAAGCCATGAACTCCAAGCTTCCCGACAAAGAAAAGGAAAGCTTTTACCGTATGCTCTGCGATTTGGAAAAGAAGAATTTAGACCGTCTTTACGAGGATGTGTCCTGGCTTATCGAAAAATTCGACTACCGCAACCAGGATGCTGACTGGAAAAATTCCAAGGATGCCGTACAGCGCGGCATGCAGAAATTAAAGGGCGGCTACCCTGCCGACCCCGTTTACAAAATGAGCAAATAAAATTATTCTTCCGGCGGCACAAGAGCATTTCGGAAATTGTTTAAGTAGGAAAGCACTTCTTCATGCAGCATGTCCGCCTGAAACGAGCCCCTGCCAAACTGTTCGTTCATCAGGCCGTCCATGGTGAAAAGAAGCATCTGCAGCAGTTTTTTTGCATCCGTGCCAGCCGGAAGTCCCTCTGCGTTCACATCCGCCAGTATTTTTTCATATGCCTCATCTAATTTAGCCTTCATGTCCTCCGTTTCCAGAAGCGCTTCCTTGACATCTTCGCTGCGGCTTTTCTGCAAAAACGCCAGCAGATACGGATAGCCCTTAAGCACCTGCCATCTTGCCTGTTCCACCTGTTTTGCCATATCCCAAACATTTTTGCTGCCGCCAACCTTTGCCGCCGACAGTTCTAACAGGAAAAATCGCACGCTGTACTGGTACATAAACGCATAGGCGCCCAGCTTGCTGCCGAAATAATGAAACAAAAGTCCCTTGCTAATGGAAGCCTCCCTTACAATATCGTCCGTGCTGGCATGCGCATAGCCGCCCTCCGCGAATACCTTCAGAGAAGCATTTATCATTCTGTCCTGTTTTTCTTTTTTCAAATCAAAAAATTTCTCGTTCATAAGTAAAATTCCATTCTGTTCAAGCAAAATTGACCCTTTCGGTCACCTAAACTATAGCACACCCGCCCGGTCTCCGCAAGGAATTCCTGCCCGGAACTTCCTTTCTACGTAAGATATTCCCGCATAGCAATTTTTTCATTCTTGTGTTATTATGAGGGCAAACAAGGTATTGAAGGAGGGCAACATGTACAGACTGCTTATTATAGAAGACGATTTAGGAATAGCCTCTGCAGTGGAAAAGCAGGCATTAAGTTGGGATTTTTCCGTAAAATGCGTGGAAAACTTCCGCGACGTCATGAAGGAATTTGCCGATTTTGCGCCCCATCTGGTGCTGCTGGATTTAGCGCTTCCTTTCTATAACGGCTATCACTGGTGCAGCGAAATCCGCAAGGTTTCCAAGGTGCCCGTCATTATTTTATCCTCCGCCTCCGACAACATGAACATTGTCATGGCAATGAACATGGGCGCGGACGATTTTATTGCCAAGCCCTTTGACGGCAACGTGCTCATGGCAAAAATCCAGGCACTGCTGCGGCGTACCTACGACTTCACCGCCGCCGTTCCGCTTCTGGAGCACCGGGGCGCCCTTTTCAATAAAGAGGACGGCTCCCTTACCTACGAAGGGCAGAAAATTTCCCTCACGAAAAACGAAGCCCGCATTCTTTCCGCTCTTTTGGAAAACAAGGGCAAAACCGTCAGCCGCGAAAAGCTGATGGAGCGGCTCTGGGAAACGGACAGCTTCGTGGACGAAAACACCCTGACCGTCAATGTGAACCGCCTCCGCAAGAAATTAAACGAAGCGGGTCTAACCGATTTTATTACCACCCGTTTCGGTGAAGGGTACCTGATTTCCGTGTAGTTTTCCTGCTCTATTGATTTTAAAAGAGGTAAATTTATGAAATTATTTCTGCGTTATCTTTCTTCCCATAAAAAATCCATCGCGTTTTTCCTTCTGACCGGCATTTTGTTTTCGGTGTCCTTTGCCCTGTATCATCTGCCCGTCATGGCGGTGCTTTACCCGTTTCTTTTGTGCCTCACAGTGGGACTTGTGCTGCTTGTCATCGACTTTATCGGCTTTAAGAAAAAACACGACCTTCTTTCGTATCTCGAACAGCACACCGCTTCCTTAATACAGGCGCTCCCGCAGGCGGACGATCCTTTAGAAGAAGATTACCAGACACTTCTTCGCATACTGCAAAAGGAATTTCAGGATGCGGAAACCGCATCGGAGACCCGCTATCAGGACATGATTGCCTATTACACCCTGTGGGCGCACCAGATTAAAACGCCCATTGCCGCCATGAAGCTGACGCTGCAATATGAGGACTCCCACCTTGCCCGCCAGATTTCCGGCGACCTGTTCCGCATCGAACAGTACGTGGAAATGGTCATGATGTTTCTGCGTCTCGGCTCTTCTTCCACTGATTATGTCATCCGGGAATACGAGCTTACTCCCATCTTAAACCAGACCATCAAAAAATTTGCCGGCGAATTTATCTTGCGAAAACTTACCATCCACTACGAACCCGTGGAAGCAACGGTGCTGACCGACGAAAAATGGCTTTCCTTCGTCATTGAGCAGCTTTTGTCCAATGCCTTAAAATACACCCGCAAAGGCGGCATTACCATCCGTTACGATGTGGAAAAACATACTCTGCACATAGAGGATACCGGCATCGGCATTGCCCCGGAAGACCTGCCCCGCATTTTTGAAAACGGCTATACCGGCTACAACGGCAGACGCGACAAAAAGGCAAGCGGGCTCGGTCTTTACCTTTGCAAAACCATTTGCGATAAGTTAAATCATACCCTTTCCATCACCTCCACGCCCGACATGGGCACCGAGGTTTCCCTTACTTTTCCGGTAAAACTTACAGAAATGTAAGATTTGCCCGCCGGATTGTAAGCCGATTCCATGGTATGGGTTCCTCTTTTTTCTTATACTGAAACCAAGTCAAATAAGTAAACAAACAAAAGGAGGAGCTCTCACATGAGTATCTTAGAAGTGAAAGGTGTTAAAAAAGTATACACAACCCGCTTTGGCAATAACAAAGTCGAAGCCTTAAAAAATGTCAATTTTCAGGTAGAAAAGGGCGAGTACGTCGCCATTATGGGCGAATCCGGTTCCGGTAAAACCACCCTTTTGAATATTCTGGCTGCCCTCGACCGTCCCACCGGCGGTTCCGTTTTACTGGACGGCCGCAATCTTTCCGATATCAAAGAGTCCGACATGGCTGCTTTCCGCAGAGATGAACTGGGCTTCGTTTTTCAGGATTTCAACCTTCTTGACACATTCCCCGTGGAGGACAACATTTATCTTCCTCTGGTGCTTGCCGGCAAAAGCTACAACGAAATGAAGGTGCGTCTGACACCCATCGCCGAAAAGCTGGGAATTACGTCCCTCTTAAAAAAATATCCCTATGAAATATCCGGCGGACAGAAGCAACGTGTTGCCGTTGCCCGCGCCCTGATTACCGGTCCCAAGCTGATTTTAGCCGACGAACCCACCGGTGCGCTGGACTCCAAGGCAACCGACGAACTGCTGTCTTTGTTTAACGAGGTCAACGCCACCGGTCAGACCATTCTGATGGTTACCCACTCCGTAAAGGCTGCCAGCCACGCGGGCAGAGTTTTGTTTATCAAGGACGGCGAAGTATTCCACCAGATTTACCGCGGTCAGGACAGCTTCTCCGCTCAGTACCAGAAAATTTCCGATACGCTGACTCTCCTTCAGCAGACAGGCGGTGAACGGGCATGAGAATAGGATTTTATATGAAGCTTGCCGCCAACGGCATGAAAAAGAACGGGAAATTTTACATTCCCTATCTTTTAACCTGTATCTGCACCATCGCCATGTGCTACATCGTATCGGCGCTGTCCATGTCCCCAACACTGGCAGCCATGCGCGGCGGCGAATTGCTGATAACCCTGCTAAAGTTGGGCGTATGGGTTATCATTATCTTTTCCGTACTGCTGTTAAGCTACACCAACAGCTTCCTTCGGAAAAAACGTACCCGGGAATTCGGACTTTACAACATCCTCGGCATGGATAAGCGGAACATCGGTCTTATTTTATTTTTTGAAACCATGATAATGGCTTTTGTGTCCCTGCTTTTCGGTCTGCTTGCAGGCATTCTCCTCTTAAAGCTTGCAGAACTGCTTCTTGTGAATATGCTGCATGCTGATGTCACATACACACTAATCGTATCCTGGTCCAGCATACGCTTTACCGTTATTCTGTTTCTCCTTATTTTTTTGCTGAACCTGCTGCGCAATCTTTTCCAGATTACCGTGTCCAGACCGGTGGAACTGCTTCACAGCGAGTCCTTCGGAGAGAAACCGCCCCGCGCCAATTTCCTGATGGGACTTTTGGGCGTCCTTATTTTAGGCGGCGCCTACTACCTTGCCGTCAGCATTGAAGACCCAATTTCCGCTACAGTCTGGTTTTTCGTAGCCGTCTGCATGGTCATTATCGGAACCTATCTTCTGTTTATCTCCGGTTCCGTGGTCTTTTTGAAGCTGCTTCAGAAAAACAAACGCTACTACTATAAACCCAACCATTTTATTTCCGTTTCTTCCATGGCTTTCCGTATGAAACGAAACGGCGCCGGGCTGGCTTCCATCTGCATTCTGGCAACCATGGTTCTGGTTATGATTGCTTCTTCCTCCTGCCTGTTTTTCGGCGAAGAGGACAGCTTAAAGGAAAGCCATTCCAGAGACTTCAGCATTACGGTGCAGGAGCGTCTGTCTTATGGCACTGTAGCCCCTGAAGTCACAGCATCCCTTACTAAAAAGGCGGAAGATGTTATGCTGCTTCACAATGCGCAGGCTTCGGATTTACTCACCTATTCCTACCTGAATGTAACCTGTGTCCTGGATGGCAGTGCTCTGCCTTCCGATTTTGGAGAAAGTCTGCAGACGCAGAACAATTTTTCCGGTGTCTGCCAGTTGTATTTCTTTTCCCTTGCCGACTACAACAAGATGATGGATACGGACTACACACTGAACACCTATGAGATGCTTTTATACAAAAAGGGCGGCAGAAATTACGCTTATCAGGAACTGACTCTGCCCGGACAGACAACCTATCACCTGAAGGCTACCCTGAAGAGCTTTTTTGATGTGGAAGACACCAATTCCTATATCGGCAGCACCTACTTTATCGTTGTGCCCGATATCGAACCCCTGCGCAGCCTGCTGCCGGAGAATTACTCTACTTTCCTCTGGTATTACGGCTTTCGGACACCCCTTTCCGCAGACGAGCAGAATGCCATGATACACGATATGGAAGTGGATTTATCCGAGATATTTACGGAGAATTCCTTAGGCGCCATGCTCCTTGTGGAGTCTGTTGAGGGTGACAGAACGGACTTTTTAGCTGCCTACGGCGGCCTGTTCTTCTTAGGTATTCTGCTTAGTGTGGCATTTATTTTAGCCGCCGTTTTAATTATTTATTTCAAGCAGATTTCCGAAGGCTACGAGGACAAATCCCGCTTCGCCATCATGCAGGAGGTGGGACTTACCAACAGGGAAATCCGGCGCAGCATCAATTCCCAGCTTTTAACGGTCTTTTTCCTGCCGCTTTTATTTGCCGGTCTGCACCTGTGCTTTGCCTTCCCGCTGATTGAAAAAATCCTCTTGTTGTTCGGCTTCTTAAACAACAAGCTGTTTATTCTGACCACTTTAATAAGCTTTGCGGCGTTTGTAGTTTTCTACACCGTTATTTACCGCATGACATCCAATGCTTATTATGACATCGTAAGAGGCCGCGAGGAAAGCCGGTAAGGAACTGTAATGCGGACCATTCAACGACTGGGAGACAGACCATTCAGCTGCCGGAAGGCGGCTTTGGCTGCGGTCTTGCAAAAATTCAATTTTGATGATTTTTTTATGGCGTTTTCCTTGCTTTTCCACTATAATAAAAATGACGGTTGAAAATCAATCATCTGGTTATGCGTTGTCATTTGATGAAGGTTGTCACTTGATGAAGATTGTCGTTTGATAAAGATTATCATTTGAGGGAATTTGTCATTTGATGAAGATTGTCACTTGATGGAAATTGTCATTTGATGAAGGTTATCACTTGATAAAAATTTTCGTTTGATGAAGGGTTATCATTTGAGGGAATTTGTCATTTGATGATGTTATCAAAAATTAGGAAAAGGATTGGAGAATACTATGGAAATCGTATGTTTAGACTTAGAAGGTGTACTGGTACCCGAAATCTGGATTGCTTTTGCGGAGGAAACAGGCATTCCCGAACTGAAAAGAACCACCCGCGACGAGCCGGATTATGACAAGCTGATGAAATACCGAATTGGCATCTTAAAGGAGCACGGACTCGGCTTAAAGGAAATCCAGGACACCATTGCCAAAATTGAGCCCTTAGAAGGCGCCAAGGAATTTTTAGACAGTCTGAGGGAAATGACGCAGGTTATCATTATCAGCGACACCTTCTCCCAGTTTGCGGGCCCTCTTATGAAGAAGCTCGGCTATCCTACCATCTTCTGCAACTCCCTTGTAGTCGCAGACAATGGCGAAATCACCGACTTCAAGATGCGTTGTGAGAAATCCAAATACACCACGGTAAAGGCTCTGCAGTCCATCGGCTACGATACCATTTCCAGCGGTGACAGCCACAACGACCTCGGCATGATTCAGGCCAGCAAGGCAGGCTTCTTATTCAAGTCCACCGATGCCATCAAGGCAGAATATCCCGACATTCCGGCTTATGAAACCTACGATGAACTGCTTGCCGCTATCAAAGAAGTAATTGGTAAATAAGAGGCGGAACCGACCTGTACTTAAGGTTCCTGGAAAACCCTGAATACACACAGCCGACATCCAACTGAAGTTGGATACCGGCTGTTTTCTTTTCTTTTGCAGCATTTAAGTTGCTTTCTTGAATTTGCTGCTTTTTTTCTGTTTTCCCTAAAGCATTTAGCTTATTTCTTTGGATTTGCTGCTTCCCTTTCTGTCTTCTTTAAAGCAATCTGCTTACTTCCTTCAATTTGCTTCTTTCTTTTCTGTCTTCTTTAAAGCATTTAACTTATTTCTTTCAATTTGCTGCTTCCTTTTTCACCTTCTTTAAAGCAAATCCCTCATATTTTTCTTTCTGCTTCTCATTATCTCTTTTTATTTAAAGCAAATCGTTCTTGTTTGTTTTTTTGCTTCTTACATCTTGTCTTTTACTGAAAGCATTTGTCCTATTTTTCAGTATTTGCTTCTTTCTTTTCTATCATCCTTAAAGCACATAGCATATTTCTTGGGATTTGCTTCTCTTACAAATCCACCTCATTGGGGCAGGACGTATAATCGTAAATCTGCATCCCCAGTTCTTCCATCTCTGCCATATTTTTCTGAGTGTCGAACTGTTCGCCCTGGATAAGCCACTCCGGTGCATCAAAAAAGGCCGCCTTTGCCTTAGTTTTCTCGTAGAATTCCCGGCACATGGTATGGTTTCCGTGGTGGGACACCTGCACATAGTCCACTTCCAGCTCCGTGTCATAGTTTTGCATCATCTGCTTTCCCAGTGTTTCATCATAGCAGTCTCCCATAAAGAGCATGCTCTTGTCTTCCGACTCCACAGTAAATACCAGTGAACTGTTATTGGGCATATCCTTGATGGTCTGCGACATTCCCTTCCGGTAACTGTTCAGGAAATGCAAGGACAAATCCGAAAACTGCAGAATATCCCCTTCCTCCACACTTTCCACATTGGAGGCGCTTTCCGTCAATTCCTCATATTCCTGCAAAACCGCAATGTCATCCCATTCCTGGTCCACACTGTCATATTCTTCATAATCCACGCCATTGTCATATACGGCATCTATTTCAATATCTTTATCCCCGTACAGTTTTACGAAAGCTCCGATATGGTCCGGATGAGGATGCGTCAAAATCCAGGCATCCACCTCTCCGCCGTTCTCCCGGATGACCTCTTTCACCTGTCCGGCGTTCTGTTCGGAACCGCCGTCAATGATAATCAGCTCTCCCCGGTTGCTGCTTAAGGTATAAAAGTTTGCCTGCAGTCCCGACTCATCCGCATACTGCGTCACTTTCCATTCGGTATTTTTCGCCTTTCCGCAGCCTGCTGCCAGTAAAATAGCAAGCCCCATTGCCCATAAAATATTTCTCTTTTTCATACTCTTTCCCCTTATACAAAAAATATCCGGTTACTTCTTTCCCTACTATACACGTAATATCCGGCATATCCCATACCTTTCCGGCAGAATTAAATCTTTATTAACTTCTTGCCTTGGAATTGATAACTCATTTCCATAAAAAAGAACTTTTCACCTTGGCAGGCACTTTTCCACCTGTTTTTCTTTTCGTGCCTACTCCCCATACACAGAAAATGCCGGTACGCATCTCCGCATACCGGCACTTCTTTTGTAAGTCAATTATGAACCAGACCATCGTCTGTCTTTTTAATGTCTTAGTAATTGTAATCAATTCCCAGACTGTCAAGGAAATCATAAACATCCCTGTAGTTCGTGTTGATATAAACTCCCAGTGCGGAATTGGCAATCGTCAGTACCAGAAAGATGGAGCAAAGGATAATACCGGCAATCGCCATTCCCTTGCCGCCCTTTTTCATTCCGACAATACCTAAAATCAGACCTGTTACATTCACCGGAATACCGATAATGGGAATGCAGCAGGCAACAATTCCCACAATGCCGAGAACCAGAGAAGCAATGGATAAACCGTTGTTCTGCTTAGGCGGCTGATTGTTGTAAGGATAATTGTTGTTGGGATAATTGTAAGGTGCCTGATTGTTATAAGGTGCGTTGTAAGCATTGCCGCTGCCGTATGCTCCGTTATTGTAACCATTGCTGTAGGCTCCGCTGTTTGCGGCATTTCCGTCCTGATAACCGTTCGCTCCGGCATTGTAACCGTTGCTGTAGGCTCCGTTATTTACTGTATTGCCATCCTGATAACTGTTCGCTCCGGCATTATAGCCGTTGCTGTAAGTTCCGTTATTGGCGGCATTTGCATCCTGATAACCGTTTGCTCCGGCATTGTACCCGTTGCTGTAGGCTCCGCTGTTTGCTCCGGCATTCTGATTTCCGTAGCCGTAACCATAACCCTGGGACATATTGTAGGCGTTGCCTGAAGGCTGTCCGTTCTGCGGCTCCTGCGGTCTTGTGTTGTCGTAAGTTTCAAATTCTTCGCTCATGTTTTTCTCCTTCTCAAATACGTACTATGTAATTATCTTTTCTGGGTGCTGCTGCCGGTGCTTCCGCCTCGGCGTATCCCAATGCCACGGAGCCGACTCCCCGTAATGTGTCGGGAAGACCCCATTCTTTCAAAAGCGCTTTTCCCTCTTCGGACTCAAAAATTTCACGTTCCCTGTGAACCCAGACGGTGCCGAGTCCCACTGCATGAGCCGCCAGCATCAGGTTTTCCAATACACAACTGCAGTCTTCCACATAGGTATTGGCAGTACTGTCGCCAAGCACCAGTACAATAACCGGCGCTCCGTAATAAGGGTCGCTGTCCGTTCCCATAACGGCTGCATTCAGTTTGGAAATACGCTCCCTGACTTTCTTATCCGTAATGGCAATTATAACCGGAGACTGCCTGCCGCGTCCCGTAGGCGCGTAAGTACCGGCTTCCAGTACGGCGCTTAAAAGTTCTTCCGGCACGGCGTCCGGTTTATAAGCCCGGATACTGCGGCGGGTTTTCATCATTTCCAGAAAATCATTTTTCATCTCTCACCATATCCTTTCCGACTATTGCACGAAAGTCCATGCTTAAAGAAAATTGTAACACATTCCCTGCTCTGCTTCAAGCCGCTTGCCGGTTTTACTTTTCCTTTACTTTTCCTTCCTGACCGCAAAATAAAAGGCAAGGAACATCATGGCAATGCCCCAGGACTCTCCGCCGCCCAGTACATGGGAGAAAACGGAATTGCCGGTCACACCCGTTAATACTGCCGCTGCCACCTTACAGATTACATACAGAACCAGCGGACCGATAACAATAAAAAACTTCGGAACAGGAATTTTTCCCTTTGCCACCATAATAATGAATGCCACACCGGAAATAATATCGGCGGCTGTCTGCCAGGTGGTGCCCACCGCAAACGGCACCAGTACCGACTGTGTAAAATATGCGGCAATACTGTCTGTCGAAGCGCCTGCCAGCAAGGCTGCCCTCACGTTCATCAGCGCCATGCAGCAAATGGAATGAATGCCGAAAATACCCACAGACATCATGGTCGTGCCAAAAGAAAATGCCTTATACAGTCCCGTTCTGTCGCCGTTCTGCCTGTCGAGTATGTAAAAGCATGCTGCACGGGAAGCCAATAGATAACCCACACAGGCAATAATACCGATGACAAAAGACGCCTGATAGTACCACAGGGGTACGTTTACAATGTCGGCACTGATAATGCCCGCCAGCACATGGGGTTCCCCATCTCCCATGTAGGACAGCAGGCAGTCACTGACGCCGCAAAGCAGCATAGCAAAAAATCCGATTAGCAGATATGCTTTTCTTTTTGATTTCTGAATATAACCCATAGTTTACCTCTTTCTTTTCCCGTGACGGATATCCGCCACCCCAATATAACGCGTGTTCAGACTGCTTCCCTTATCAGGTTAGCAACATCTAATCAAATGATAATACGGTGTATCTTTCAAGTCAAGAATTTACTTGCTTTCCACTACCTGTTATATTACTATAAAAGTAATAGCTTAGGAAAGACGGTAAGCCATCCGGTCAAACCGGAAGATGGCAAAAGGAGCAGGATTATTATGAGCTTAAAAGAACAGATTGGATACGGAGAAAATATTATGTGGAGCGGCAAAAAGGCCGTAAAGGTATCGGTGCTGGAGTCTATTTTCAACCCCATGCTGCCGTTTGCGTTAATCTGGCTTTTGTTTGACGGAGGCATGATTTTAGGCATGAGCGCCACCGGTTCTTCCGTTCCCGGTTTCATGAGCACTTTTCTGGGTGTCTTTTTCCTGATACACCTGATGCCGGTTTGGATTTATTTAGGAGGCGTGATTACTTCCGCCCTAAAGGCCAAGAACACCGAATACCTGATTACCGATAAAGGCATTTATGTGCAGTCCGGCATTTTTACCAGACGTGTGGATATGAAACCTTTTACCGATTTATCCCATGTATCCATCCGCCAGGGAGTATTTGACCGTATGTGCGGTACCGGCGACATCATCAGTACCTGCGGCCATGGTCACGGCGCCGGCGGCGACATCTGCAATATCACGGATTATGAGCATGTATTCCGCCTGGTAAAACAGCTTCAGGAAGATATTTATTCCGATACCATGTATCCCAACGACATGCGTCCCGCCGAAAACCACGGTTACCGGACACAGTACACACGGGAACAAGATTGGTAATAGCACACCAAAAGCCCGCATGCATTTTCGCTGTGGGCTTTTTTTTTAACATTTCTTTTGGACTTTTTTTGCGTTTCTTGCGCATTTCTTTTGGTCATTTCTTTTTGCGTTTATTTACCTCTTACGATAATCTGTGTCTTCTCCGGGTCTATTTTGTCCTTCTCCATAATCAGCTCTTTGATTGCCTCAGCGGAAATTCTGCCGGAGGAAGGGTTCATCACACTGTCAACCTCTCCCGTAATGTCGGCATCCACACTGGAATACTCGAACGCCAGCGTGGTGTTGATAAGCTTGCAGTTTTTCATTACCAGATTGTCAATGTAACAAAGTCCCTGCAGGCTTTCAATGGTACAGTTGACAAGTGTCAGGTTCTTCGCATTCCAGCCCAGATATTCTCCGGAAATAAAGGAGTCGTAAACCGTTACGTTTTCACTGTTCCAGAATGCATCCTTGGAAAGAAGGGTGGAATTGCGGATTTCCATGTTTTTTGCCCCGTCAAAGGAATAATTGCCGTCCAAACGTAAGTTGTCAATCTTCATGTCCGAACAGTTCATGGCAAAATAATCCCCTTTTGCGGTTACGTCCTTCAGTTCCACCTGCTCGCAGCTCCACAGGGTTTCCGCCGCATTGGCAAAATAAACATTGTCAAGCTTGAGCCCCCTGCACCGTCTGAAGTTCTTGGGCGCCTGAATTAACGCATTTTCCACGGAAATATCGTTGGTGTACCAGACACCCGCTCTTGCCATTTCAAACCACTGGCAATCCTTTACGGTAACGTGGTTGCAGTACCAAAGCGGATATTTCCACTTAAACATACTGCCCTCCAGCTCGATGTGGCTGCTCTCCTTTAAGGGCGACTCCCCGTCGTCAAAAATAGTATCTGTAATATGCAGATTTTCTGCCTGGAACAAGGCTCTCTCCCCTGTCAGGAACGCCCTGCTCACCTCTTTTGCATTTTCCATTCCAATCCTTACCTTTCTTTATTTATCCTTCTTCTTTTTGATTTCATAAATCAGATAATCTAAATATTCCAACTTTTTCTGCTCCGCATGCACGCATTCCAGCAGACATTTCCGGTAACAGTTCAATGCCTGAAGCTGCACGTCCTCGTTTTCCATTTCGCCTATTCTGCGGATTTCCGTATCCGGACAGCCCGTGCATTTTAAGTTTTCAATCATATCCTCCGTCAGTTTCATGACAGTCCCCTTTCCCGGCATCCGAAAGTCCTTTTCTGCATTTCAAATTTTCCCTGCATCAGGAAGCCCTTTTTTGCATCTCAAATTTTCCTTGCATCAAGAAATCTTTCTCTGCCCTGCCACATGATTGTATCTCTCCTTGCCAAAAATGTAAAATATCTATAATTCATACTCTGTCATGTATTTTTCTCATTGCAAAGAGTTTGCTTTTATTTTAAAATAGAATTCCGGAAACACTATCGTAAAGAAAATCATAAGCAAATTTTTAGATTTTACAGACACAGAAAGGCACAGGTATCGTTATGGAACATCGCACCCTACGGTATTTTCTCACCATCGCCCGTGAGGAAAATATGACAAACGCCGCCAACATTCTGCACGTTTCCCAGTCCGCCCTTTCCCGGCAGATGACGGATTTAGAGGCAGAACTCGGCAGGAAACTTTTTATCCGCACCAATCGGAAAACCATGCTGACAGAAGACGGCATGCGCCTTCGGCAGCGCGCGGAAGAAATCATTTCCCTGGTAGAAAAAACCGAGATGGAATTTAAGGCACCCGATGAAACCATTTCCGGTCAGATTGCCATCGGTGCCGGCGAAACACGGACTTTTTCCCTGATAGCCCGGGCGATGAAGCAGACCCAGAGCCGTTTTCCCCACATTCATTTTACCGTATACAGCGCCAATGCGGTGGATGTCACCGAGCGTCTGGAGCATGGCACACTGGATTTCGGTCTTTTGTTTGAGCCGGTAAACAAAGAGCATTATCAGTATCTTGCTATGCCCTGCACCGATACGGTGGGACTTCTTGTTTCCCAAAAAAGTCCCCTTGCCGTTAAAGAAACCGTAACGGAAGAGGACCTTCTTTCAGTGCCGCTCATTGTGTCAACCCGGTTCAGCCCGGATACACTCTTAGGTGCCGTTTCTCCGGCTGTTGCGGAAAAACTCACCATACCTGCCACCTATAATTTAATTTATAATGCCACACTCATGGTCGAGCAGGGCATGGGAGCCGCTCTTGCCATTGAACACCTGGTGCATATCACACCGGAAAGCCCCTATGCCTTTATCCCGCTCTCTCCGGTCACCACCATGCGCACGGTTTTTGCCTGGAAAAAATATCAAATCCTCACAAAAGCCGAAGAAATTTTTCTTAAAGAACTCTCTTCCGTGCTGGAAAAAACAAAATCAAGGGAAGCAGAAAATAAAAAATAACCGGAACCAGCACATCCCAGACGGTAATGCTATGGTAGGCGAGGAGTGATATTCCTATTTTTACCGCTAAGATAAACAGGGTAAGAAAAAAACAGGGTTTTATGAATTTCTTAAACATAAAAATGCGATACTGCAGTTCGGACACCGGCAGGTATTTTAAGAGCTCACTGACAGATTTTGTCGGACCGTTCTGTTCCCTGTAAATCGTATAGCGGTAGCACAACATGCTGGTGCCGTAAATATAAAGCATGTATACGGCAAGGCAGCTCCAGAACGTATCTCCCTCCATTGCCTTCTGCGGAACTACCGCCATGATAAGAGAGCAGCCAATCAGTAAAAATCCACAGTACTTGTAAAAAATATTGTTGGCAAACCAGGTCTTTTCTGCCACAAAAAATCTTTCCAGCATTTCCTGCTGCTTTACATCCACTTTCATACGACCGCTCCTTCCTGCTCTTCCTTCCTGCTCCCTCTCTCCTGCCCATTCCTTCTCCATTCTCATGCACCAGCTCTCCTGTCCTTTCCTGCGCCTTGCCCTGCCGCGTCCTCATAGCCCGCAATGGTATCCAGACTTTCCTGAAAAGCCCCCAGGCGTCCCTTCTCCATAACCGCCACATAATCCGTCTGCTTATGGATTTCCGTCATGTTGTGGCTGGTCATAAGCACGCAGCAGTCTTCCTCGGCTAACAGCTTCCTTAAGATGTCAAAGAATTCCAGCCGGAAAACCGGGTCCATGCCGGCAGTTGCTTCGTCCAGCAGAAATAATTTGCTGTGATGGGCAATGGCAAATCCCAACTGAAATTTTATCTTTTCTCCCCGGGACATCATGCGGTAAGTCCGGTCCGCCGGTGCCTGCATCTGTTCCATGACGCGCTTAAACAGTTCCTTATCAAAGTCATCATACAGAATACCTAAAATCTCTGCATTCCGGTTTCCGGTTCTGTCCTCGAAAAAGATATTGTCCTCGGACACATAACCGATAATCTGCATCATTTTTTCATGGTTTCCCCGCACCGGCTGTCCGTACACGAAAATATCCCCCTTATAACGGGCATTTTCCTGCAAAATCGTTTGAAACAACATGGTCTTTCCGGCGCCGTTTTCGCCCACGATAGCATAAATATAGCCGCTTTCCAGCTCCGCACTAATGTCTGTCAGTTGAAATTTTTTCCGTTTTCTGCAAACATTTGCAAGTTTTAATGCAAAATCCATAAAATTTACTCTCCTTCATACAGGGTCTTTGCCATGCTGAGGAAATCCTCACAGCTAAGCCCCGCTGCTTTGGCTTCAAAAATAATTTCCGAAAGTCTCTTTTCCAGTGTCATAAGCTGCTTTTCCAAAAGGTAATCCGTATTGTATTCACACACATAAAAGCCCTTGCCCGCCACTGAACGGATCAGCCCTTCTTTTTCCAGTTCCTCGTAGACACGCTTCGTGGTAATCACACTGACCTGCAAATCCGCTGCCAGCGCACGGATGGACGGCAATGCCTCCCCGGCGGAAAGTGCGCCCGTTACTATCGCATTTTTCAGTTGGGAAACAATCTGTTCATAAATAGCCAGCGTCCCCTGTGGGGAAATGATGATTTTCAGGTTCATATTACATGACCTCCTCAAAGTTCTTCGCTGCACACAGTTCTTTTTTGATATATTTCGAAAAACCGATAAACAACGGCAGTTCTATCAGGAAGAGTATGGCGTACAAAATAATCTGCACTGTCCGGTGGGGCTCCGGTCCCGAAATAACAACCAACTGCGCCATATTCGTCAGCATAATGGCAATCAGAAGAACCACCAGTTGAAAAACTGCCTTTCCGTTTATCCCATTTACCGGCACTATCGTACTCAGCATAAAATCGTTGAGCAGCAGAAATACCAGACTTTCCCAGTGAAAAAATCCCACAGAAAACAGAAGCAGTAATCCCATCAGAAAAATAATCATATGAATTCCCACACGGAAATAATATGTCCTCCGGACAGACCGCGCTCTTTCTTCTTCCGTCTGCGGACAAAGATAACGCATCTTGCGCAGTCTGATGGGGTGCTCCATCACCGATATCATAACAATACATATCGGCAGAAACGTACCGATTGACAGTAAAGCATCCGTCAGTTGAAAATTTTCTCCCGCTATGGAACCGGACGCGGAAAACATCATAATAAATGCCGCATACATGCAGCTCCAGACCGCTTTGTTTTCCGATGTTCCTTCTTTTATTTTATTCAAGCTCCAATCTGCCATATATTCCCGAAACATGTTTCTTTTCATAATGCCCTTCCTTTCCAAACCCACGGGTACAAGTGCGTACTGTCTTTTCAGGTCCATATCCTTCTACTTTTTTCTTTCGTACAGATACATAAATTCCTCAATGGAGGGATAGGTTACGGTAAGTTCCCTGTCGTATTCCCGGAATTTATGATGCCGCACAAGCGCTCTTGTTCCCATCTGCCTCTGCTCGATGCCAAGCACACTGTCGCCCAGCAGCTTTATTTTATAATTTTCTCCCGCCACAATACGGTATTTTTCCCGGAAGCTTTCCATATCTCCCGCATATAAAATCTGTCCTTCCTGCAGATAAATCAGATAATCCGCCAATCTGTCCAGGTCCTCCGTCATGTGTGTCGCCAGAAGCACCGTATGTTCCCCATCCATGACAAACTCCTGTATCTTTTTCAAAAATGCTGCCCGAAACTGCGGGTCAAAATTGGCAGTGGGTTCATCCAGAAACAAATACTTCGGATGGCATGCCAGCGCAAAAGCAAACTGGCATTTTAATTTCTGTCCTTTCGACAGCTTTCGGAATTTCTCCTTTTTTTCTAATTGAAACTCCTGCAGCAGGTCTTCGTAATCTATCGCCTTAAATTTGCTGTAATAGGCTCCGTACAGCATGCCGTTCTCCCAAATGGAATATGCTCCATCAAACAATTCTTCTACCAGAACCGTGCCGATTTCATCATGAATTTCCTTTTCCTGTTCCGGGTAATGCATGCCGTCTATCTCCAGTTTTCCCTGCCCTATCCGGTACAGCCCCAGCAAAAGGTGCATGAGAGTCGTTTTTCCGGCACCGTTTCTTCCCACCAGCCCGCAAATATAGCCGTCCGGAATGGAAAACGAAATATTTTTCATTTGAAAAGAACCCTGATGTCTCTCCACATCTTCCATCACAATCATTTTCGCACCTCCTGCACATTTCTGCCTATTATCCGTGCACCACTATACATTATCTATATATCATCTGGACATTACCATGCAATATTTCTGTACTTCTATATAGTATCTATGTATATCTGTGTATTATCTGTATATATTTATATATACACTTAGTGTACAGTTTTGTCAACCTGTTTTAAAATAAAAAATCCGGGACTGTTTAAGTCCCGGGAGCTTATTCATCTTTTGACTCCGGCATCAGTTTCGGGGTTATTTATCGTATGCAGAAAGAAATCAGGGCCCTTTTCTTCAAACAGGAGCAGTGATACGCCAAGCAGTAAATCGGCATGTATAACCGGATCATCCAATGGAATATGGAAATCATCCTGTATCCTGCGAATCCGGTAAAGCACCGTATTACGATGGGTGAAAAGGGCATCACAGGTTTTCTTCAGTGAGCGGCAGCAGGTTAGATAGTAATAAAGCGTTTCACAATACTGCGTGTCTTTTTCCTTATCATGCATAGCCAGCTCCCGAATCTCCTTTGCAATCAGATCACTGCGCCCCTCTATATTTTTTAGCAAAAGCGGTGTTCGAAGCTGTGCTACCGTGCAGACGTTTCCACTGTGAAAGCGATGATCCATCATCAGTTCCAGTGCTTCATGTGCTGTGCGGTAAAGGGCTGGCAGCTCAAAGAGGTCGCAAAGTCCATCGGATATCACCACTTTTAATTGAAACTCCTCCGCCAACGCAGAAAAGCTATGAGCATCTTTCGTGCCATGCAAGAACAAAAATACATCTCCCCGATAAAGAAAGGAATGAGACTGAGGAAATCTTGCCCCGAGTTCATCCTTCAAATGCCGTTTGCCGAGATATTCATTATGATAAGCAATCAGATTAATCAATGCAAATCCGGTGGGATGAAAATCCGTAAGATAAGTGTCAGATGCCTGTAAGTGAAAATACGGAGCGGAAGAAAAGCCCCCATCTAAAAGATGCATTAAAATATCCTCCGCTGTTTCAAACGGCTTATCGTGTCTGCTGGTTTCAATAAATGCCTGCTTCGACAAAACCTGTTCGACCATATTCCATGTTTCCGGTGGAATGTTTTGCAGATGTCCGTCCATATCCACACAAATCAGATATCCCAACCGTACACCGGAGCTGATGAGCGGTGCAAAACGTCGGTGGTATTCGCTGCCGTCCAACTTCACATAGTCTGCTTTTCCGGATATCAACGCTTCACTTTGGCTGATAATCGCACCGGCCTCATAAGTAATCTCACCTTGCCGAACAGAATCCTGAAAGAGCGGATCGTTAAATCCAAGCGGTCGGTGATGTGCTACGACATGAAAGGTATCGTCCAGTACCAGAAGCGGGCATTCCAACAGTGCTCCGGCATCAGATGCCAGAGATTTCAAATCGTCCTTCGCAAAAAACTCTGTCAAAAACGCATCTGTACCGTAACGCTCCGTTTTTTTATTTTCCATTGTTTCATTCCTTTCGTTTGTGCAGAAAGCACAACAAGCTTTTCCTTTATTATACCGACGATCCATTGCTGTTTCAAGTGTAGAACGCTATAATTTAATCAGAAATTGAGAAAAAGAAACGAAAGGACAGTGTAGATTATGATGTCTCCCAAATCTATAAAGTTTTTAAATATTATAGCAGGTGTGCTTTTGATTGGAGTTGGCATTTATTGTTTGTGTAATCAGGACATAGCGGCTATGACCGCAGGTTTGATGGTCGGCATTTTTATGTTGCTTTCCGGTATAATTGAAATCATTATCTTTGCAGCCACCAGCGGCGTGATGTTCGGCTCCGGCTGGCTTTTACTCGACGGTGTGTTGACTGTGATTTTATCCTTGTTTCTGCTATTCAATCAGTGGTTTACAATGATGTCGCTACCGTTCTTGTTTACATTGTGGCTACTGTTTTCCGGTATCTCGCGCTTTGTAAGCGCGTTTGATTTGCGGACTTTTGGTGTTCGCGGTTGGGGGTGGGTTTTAGCTATCGGCATTATTCTGATAGCTGCCGGATTTATCTGTATGATGGATCCTTGGGTAAGTGTTGCGGCAATCGGCTTGACGATTGGGCTGGTATTTCTGTTGGAAGGTGTCAGTGCCATCGTTTATGCATGCATCCCGCGAAACAGGTAAGCAATGCTTGATTGCAGTATCTGCTGCAAGGCAAAGCTTTTCATATAGATGACACGTGTCAATATTATATCAAAACGAATGGAGGAATTATTATGCTACCCGTAATTTATGGTGAAAACATGTTTGATGACTTATTTGGTGTTCACAATCCGTTGTTTGGCAAAAATGCCAGAAACCTGATGAAAACCGATATCCGTGAGACGGACGATGCAAAGGCATATCGCCTGGCAGTCGATTTGCCCGGCTTCAAGAAGGACGAGCTCAGTCTCGACCTCAAGGATGGTTATCTGACTATCAGCGCTGAGAAAGGGTTGGACAAGGACGATGAGGACAAAAAAGGACGCATTCTGCGTCAGGAGCGTTATGCCGGTTCTTGCTCACGTAGTTTCTATGTCGGCGATGTGAAGCCCGAAGATATTAAAGCAAAATACGAATCCGGCGTACTGACTGTACTGGTTCCGAAGGAAGACATTAAAAAGTCTCCTGTCAGCACCGCTATTACAATTGAATAACGTGTAACAACCAAAGCCTGCCGCCTGCTCTGTGCAGACGGCAGTTTTTTTCATGAGGCGATAAATATGAAGCAAACGATTTCACTCAATGATATCATTGATATGCATGTTCACACAGCACCGGATATTTGCCCTCGCACTTATAACGATTTGGAATTGACCGCCGCAGCCGTTCGTGCCGGAGCAAGGGCGATCGTCATCAAAGGACATCACTGCTCTACCATGGCGCGTGCAGCGCTTTGCAACGCCTATAACAGAGTTACATTTGACAGCAATTCATTCGTCATGTACGGCGGATTGGTTTTGAACCATGAAGCAGGCGGGCTAAATCCCAAAGCGGTATATACCGCACTTGAGATGGGTGCTAAAGTCATTTGGTTGCCGACAGTGGATGCTGAAAACGACTACCGAAAGCACGGGAAATCCGGCGGAATCCGTATGACAGATGACCGTGGTGTACCCGCTCCGGAGTTGCGCCGCATTTTCATGCTTATCAGGGAATATGATGCCGTTCTTGCTACCGGTCATATTTCGCCGGAAGAAATCCGCTGCGTGGCAGACAGTGCCCGCAACGTCGGCGTGCAGAAGATTGTAATCACCCATCCGGAGTACTGGGTCGTAGATTTGAGCCTTGAAGATCAAGAGGAACTGGTTTCGGATTACAATGTCGTTTTGGAACGCTGCTTTATGCAACCGCTGAAAAATGGTCAGTGGGTCAGCAATGCAGAATGTAACCTCGATGCAATTCGAAAGCTCGGAGTCAAAAACACGATCCTATCCACTGACTGCGGCAATCCTGCAACACCGTCGTGGGAGAAATCCATGCTGCAGTATCTGCAATTTATGGCTGACCACGATGTCAAGCCGGAAGATCTGCGAAGCATGACCGTAACCACACCCACACGTCTTCTGGGGATTGTAGATATCTTGAAATAAAAGAAAGACACACTGCTTTGCTCAAATTACGAGCAGACAATGTGTCTTCTTTTCGTCTCATTGCCTCAGTACGCTTTTTCCGACAACGACGATACCTGCCAAAATTTCTGCGACAGACAGGCCCATCAGTAGGCCGGATATAAATTCCCGGAACTCTGATCCTGTGGTCATGCCCGACATAGCGTTGCTGGCGATGCCGATGACAACAAGAATGACACCGTAGAGAATCCCTTTCTGCCGTTCCAGCTCCTGCGTGCGGCGCAGCAGATCGAGAATCTGCTCATTATCATAGACCCGCACACTATCTTCTGCCGCATCCTCGCCATCCATCAGCTCAGAGAGGGTAACGGAAAGCTCCTTGCAAAGCTGTTCGATGATACTGTAATCCGGCATACACTTGCCGTTTTCCCATTTGGAAATAGTCTTACCGGATACGCCGATTTTTTCTGCCAATTGTTCCTGCGTCAGATTTTTCTCTCTGCGTTTCTTTGTGATATAATTTCCGATAGCTGTTTGATTCATTTGAACCGCCTCCTATATTTAAGATGCTTTGAGTATACGGTAAAACTCCATTGCGAATACATCCCCCGATGGTAGAATATCGGTGGAATACAGCGAAACGATACCGTATGACCCGCTTTTCCCGCCCTGAGTAGATCTTGCCCATGTCTTTATTGCTTGCTTTCGCGACGAACACAATCTCGTCACATAGGCAATCGGAAGCAGGACGAGCCCTATAACGAAAAAGTACACGCCGCTTTGCTTGGCAAGGCTCCACGAATCCAGCTCCCAGATCACGGCGCTGCCGCAAAGCCGCTCCAGGATACCGCACAAAACAGTTTGAAAGATGACGGCGTTCAGTTCACTGCCCATTCACAGTACCGTCAATGCTGCACTCATTCCGGCAATCAGGTTGCTCAGCGCGTGAATTGTCCAACTCGGAAAAACGGAGCCGCCCGCCTGCTTTTCATTGAGATACCCAAGTCCCCAGCCTATTAATCCGGTCAAGAGCGTAATCAGAACCGCACGCAGTACGCCGACGGAGGCAAAAAACATCACACCATGCATCAGCCCGAAAACGGCAGACTGCACTATATTTCCCGTGGAGAAACCAAAATGTTGGGCAAGACGCTTGAGCAAAAAACCGCGGAACAGGCATTCCTCCCAAAACGCCGTGGACAAAACCGCATATACAGCAACGGCAGGCAGTGCGCTCCAGCCGAGTCCGGAAAACCGGGCGGTTGACAATGCGGCTTCGGTTCCTTTTGTTATCCACGGCAAGAGAAGGCTTGTCAGCCCAAATGCCGCAGCCGCTCCGCAAAAGTACAACAGGAGCGTTGTTTTCTTCTCGGCCCGAATTCTCTTCAACCCAATCCACGAAAAAAAATTCTGTTTTTTTCTGGCGGTGACAAGCCACCAGATCAAAGGCAGGAACAGCATCACCAAAATTGTAACGGCGCTGCTAAGCAGTTGATTGATAAAGAGATTCATTTTTCTTACACCTTTCTCTTGTGTTCTTTATGGGATCCAGCCAAGGCTGTGGGTGTTGGAACAACCGGCAATCGCGAAAATGGCAGCGACCAACATAGTGAATGCCGCGATAAGACCGCTTTTAAGATAAAACCTGCTCAATATCTTTTCTACAGTGGTATACAGTAAACTCGGTTTAATATCGATCCTTGAAGGGTTTCCGCCCTCCAATGTACTTTTTATTCATTGCGGTACGCTCTTTTCTCATGTTCGTATTCATAAAATCGCCCTCCCTTAATACCGGAATTTATTGAGTTGCCTCTGCAATTTGTTTCAGAGAATCATAATCAACAAAATCTACTTTTTTGTGATAGGTTTCTATAAACGCCTTATCTTCTTGCGTAAGGCTTTCAACCGGCTTGCTTTTCAGAGA
>DJEL01000043.1:830-1088 GCA_002432425.1 Lachnospiraceae bacterium UBA5899 | reverse complement strand
GATATACCATTTTCATCATAGTCTTGTGCCTGAAACTCAATTTGCCGTAATCGATACCGCCTCTTAAGTGGAAAACAGACGCAGCCTTTAATAAATGCTCCGGCACTTGTTTTCTTATGGAATTTCTGATATTGCTTATATTTTCCTGAACGCATACATCCGCTAATCCCACTGTCACGATGATCAGCTTTGTATTCGGAGATATTTTTTTAACAGTATTCTTTAACCCTTTCATGCCGCCTGCATATAAAGCGCCAA
>DJEL01000043.1:0-751 GCA_002432425.1 Lachnospiraceae bacterium UBA5899 | reverse complement strand
TTAAGGTTTTTACATCCTCATAGTTGATAATCGGAAAATGCGTCATTTCCGCAAATTTCTCCGCATATCGCTTTGCTGTTCCATACTGACTTCCATATATTATTAAAGTGTTCATGTATTATTCCTCTGTAACTTCCGATTTCATTATTCCGCATCTTTTTTAATAAGTGCCCAAAACCAATCAAAAAAAAAGGTTCCCAATTGTTCTCCTGCATCTGCTCATCATATGCCGGTGAATATTGTGGGTTTTGCGTACTCATGGCCACATCTCCCTTTCATTTTAATGTAGCGCCTTTTTAGGGCAGGCCTTTGTGCATTCGTAGCAGAGGATGCATTCCGTTCCGTTTTTTCGTTTGCGGGTTCCTTTATTGACCTCCACATTCATTGGGCAGACACGCAGGCATTTGCCGCAGTGAATGCACTTATCCTCATCACAGTGGATGCGCAGAAGTGAAAAATAGCTCATAGGCTTGAGGAACACTGTGATGGGACACAGGTATTTACAGAATGCCCGGTTATCCTTGAGTGCGAAGGCCAGCGCAATACCCGCAGCATAGTAAAGTGCGTTTCCTGCAAGGAACAGCCAAAACATAATTTTTTCAAGATTTGCGACCTTGAACAAAAACAGACCGGACACAAGTGTCAGCGACAGCGCAAACATTACATAGCGGAGAACGCCCAGCTTTTCCTTTCGCGGCTGCCGTGGCTGCTTGTAGGGCAGAAAATCCAGTACCATCGCCGTCCAGCAGGC
>DJEL01000058.1 GCA_002432425.1 Lachnospiraceae bacterium UBA5899 | reverse complement strand
CAGGATCAAACTCTCATGTTAATGTTTGTTGATCCGGTTTTAGATTAACTCTGGTTAATGTTAAACCGTTCCTTTTTTACTTTGGTTTTGCTTGTTCTGAATTTTCTCTTTAAGAATTTTCAGGGTTGCATTGCTGTTTATTTGTCAAGGTTCTGTGCTTTCAACTCTCTCGAGTCACAACTCATTTAGATTACCATGAGTTCTTTCATTTGTCAATAACTTTTTGAAGTTTTTTTGATTTTTTTCACCGGCCGCTTTGTGTTTCCCAGACGGTGGACTTTTATAATAAATCAGCTTGTTCTACTTGTCAATATTTATTTTATTTATTTTTTACATTTATTTTTTATAAATTATTTTTTATAAAATATTATATAGATATATATGGCGGTAGCTATCCGGTTGGTCAAATTCTTGTATGCAGTCCAAACCGATATCTGAAGCATTGCGTATTTCAACAGCAGACAATATATATGTTTTTACATTAGTTTGCGATGTCAATTCTTTCAAAGCCTGTGTATCAATTCCCCAATCAGAAATATAAGCAGGTTCTTTCTTGTTTACATCCCAATTTTTTCCCAATTCCGCACTAAACAGGTAGCAACGGTTTCCCCAACTATCAAAATACCACTCTAAATCGGCATTTTTATCAAGTTCTGCCGCAATAACTTTTCTGAATTTCATTTTATAGTCCAAACTGTAATTGGTTGAATATGCATCCAGCGTGTATAGTCCATTGGCTGAAGCCACCGCCGGTGTCAACCCCAGACAAGCCACCCGATATTGAGCCGGTTCAAGATGTATATAATCTTTTATTTCTGTAAACAATTTTTCATCATAATACTCTTTATACGAAACTAACCCATTATCTTTTCCCATAACGCGGAATAAATTTGATTTGTATTCTGTATTTTTGCCAATCAAATATGGCACCATGAATACTAAGACTCCTACTATTTCTATGCAATATAACGCCTTGCAGGCAATCGGTTTTCGTACATATACTTTACATAAATCATAGAAAATCGCCATACATATGGCAGCTTCCGTATACCATATAGTCGGATATAACCAGTATACCCTGTCAAGCTGCACACTCTGCAGGACACCCAAATGTCCTCTCAGCCAATAACCGGCTTCGCTTTGATAGAATGCAGAAAATACGGCGATTATTACTGCCCCTGTCCACAATGTAGCTGCCAGAAACCATTTGTTTTTTACAATGCGGCTGCGTGGGCTAACATAAAGCAAAAACAATACCAATATGATGAGCAACAGCGACCCCGCCATAATATATGTATGATAACTCGGTGCATGATACTGTCCATATTTAAAAAGTGAAACAAACGTATCCTTGAAGCGAGCCGGTATATATTCTCTCCCAGGCGTATTCCTATGAGATTCAACACCACTAAAGAAAATTCCGTAAATAGTATCTTTAAATGAAAATACATACGTAGCCGTTAATACCAGACTTCCAAAAAGCACTCGCAATCCACTTTTCTTTCTTTTTTTTAAGAAAAGGAAAAAAGCAAATATAAGAACAAATCCAATTATAAAATAACCACTCCATACTAAAGATGAATACAGCCCCCAAAAGCATATCGTCATATACGCCAATATGTTACATTTGTTTTCGCTCACTTTCCAAAATGCCCATATTACCAAAGGAATGCCTATTGAAGATAAGCCATAACTTGGATAAAATGGCAATATGCTAAACAAAAAGGATATTACCATAGTTATCGCCGGATATTCTCCCTTAAAAATTTTTTGAAGCAGCAAAAACATTCCCGTATATGCAAAAAATTCCCCCAAAATCACAGAAATCATAATAGCATTATAAAATGGGAAGAAATAAAATGGCCAAATCAGTAAAAAACAAGGCGCCTGAATTGCAAATTTATCCGCTCCGTTAAACCACTCGGCCACTTTTGTATTAAAACCGGTAAAGAAATATTTTCCGGAAAGCATGTACTGAATAACTTCATCATCCAAAAAATCTGTAATTCGAAAAGATGCCTGTTTTCCCAACACAAAGTATGGAATAAGATAAAGTATTATCAGCTGCAAACCTCCCAAATACACAAGACTCCCATATTTCTTTTTTTGAACCATATACTTTCCCCTTTTTATTTTTCTTTTCAGTAAACTTTAACAAAGCAATAAATGTGCTTTGCTTACAGGAATACCTTTCACACATTAATATAAGTCTTTTCTATTCTATAACTCTATAACGCAAAAAAGCAGAAGCATCCACCGGATACTTCTGCTTTATGGCATTGGCTGCTAAACGGAGAAAGAGGGATTTGAACCCTCGCGCCGGTTGCCCGACCTACACCCTTAGCAGGGGCGCCTCTTCGGCCTCTTGAGTATTTCTCCATAATCCGAATGCCTCTGTCAAGTATGATGCATCCCTTTCGGTGACGCAAATGTTATTATACATATGTACGTAGTTTTTGTCAAATACTTTTTTTGCAAGACAATTCTTTATTATTCACCTGCCGATTCCTCTGTTATCCTGCTGATTTCCTGCTCGATTCTTCTCTTTACTTCTGCCGCTATCTCCGGCGTTTTCATATCTTTATATTCTTCATAATAAATAGGAGGAAGATAAGATATCTTCACCTTTACTCTTTTAATGGAACTCTCATCGAACGGTTTGAAAGAGTCTACCAGTGCGCAGGGCACAATGGGACACTTTGCTTTCACGGCACACTTAAAGCTGCCGCCCTTAAAATCAAGCAGTTTGTTTCCCTGCCTGCTTCTGGTGCCTTCCGGGAAAATCAGAAAATTCTTTCCGTTTTTCACATCCTCCGTCACATGATTGATAACCTGCAGGGACTGCTTTATGTCGGCTCTGTCCATAGCATAGGAACCAAGTGCCTGGCTCACCTGCTTTAACAGAATAATATTACTGGCTTCCTTTTTCATAACAAAAGCAAACGGTCTGGGACATGTCTGCAAAAACACCAGCACATCAAACAAGCCCTGATGGTTGGGAAAGAATACAAAGCCGTCTTCCTTCGGAAGATTTTCCAGCCCATAAGCTTCTATGTCGACCCGTCCGGCGCGTGTAGCCTTTCTGGTTGCCATTTTAATATATTCGTAGGCTTCTTCGTACTTGCCCACCTGTTTGCCGTATCTTCCTATTCTCCATACGGCAATGGGAGCAAAATAAAAGAGTCTTAACACCATTAAAAAAATTCTTTTCATTTTCTTTTCCTATCTATAATTCGTCTTGATTTATAAAACTGTCCCTAATTTTCTGCATATGCCTTTACGGCTGTTTCATATAAATTATTTCCTTCGGTGTCACAAACTACAATAACAGGAAAATCCTTCACCTTAAGTTTCCGAATAGCCTCTGTTCCCAAATCGTCATATGCCACGACTTCCGATGACTGTATCGCTTTGGAAAGCAAAGCGCCGGCTCCTCCTACTGCTGCAAAATAGACGGCTTTGTCCCTTACAATGGCATCCAGAACTTCCCTGGAGCGCTTACCTTTTCCAATCATGCCCCTTAATCCCAAATCCAGCAGCCTGGGCGCATATTTATCCATGCGGCTTGCTGTTGTAGGACCGGCGGAGCCAATGGGTCTGCCTTCTCTTGCCGGGGAGGGGCCCATATAATAAATCACGTTGTCTTTCATCTCAATGGGAAGCGATTTTCCTGCATCCAGAGCTTCCTGCATGCGCTTATGTGCCGCATCCCGCGCCGTATAAATCGTACCGGTAATATACACATAATCGCCGGCTTTCAATGTCTGTGCAATTTCCTCCGTAAGCGGAGTTTGTATGTATTTATCCATATCTTCTCCTTTATACTTCCCTCACAATATGTCTGTTCACATGACAGCAGATATTTACCGCCACCGGCAGACCCGCAATATGCGTAGGATAAGTATTTACATTCACGGCAAGTGCGGTTGTGGTTCCGCCCAGACCGCCGGGTCCGATTCCCAGCCCGTTTATTCTGGATAACAGTTCTTCTTCCATTTCCTTTACATAAGGAATCTCCGAATGAGAACCCACCGGACGCATTAATGCCTGTTTCGCCATCAGAGCGCACTTTTCAAAGGTGCCGCCGATACCTACTCCCACAACCATGGGCGGGCATGCATTGGGACCTGCATCCTTTACTGCCGTCAGAACGGCATTCTTTACACCTTCTATACCGTCAGACGGTTTCAACATGAAAACACGGCTCATATTTTCACTGCCAAAGCCTTTCGGCGCCACCGTAATGGTCACTTTATCTCCGGGCACAATTTCATAATGAATAACCGCAGGTGTATTATCCCTGGTATTCTCCCGGATTAAAGGGTCTTTTACCACGGACTTACGGAGGTAACCTTCCGTATAACCCTGTCTTACTCCTTCGTTCACGGCATCCTCTATAGAACCGCCTTCCAAATGCACATCCTGACCGACCTTCAGGAAAACAACCGCCATACCGGTATCCTGGCAAATAGGAATCATGTCTTCTCCGGCAATCTTAAGATTTTCCTGAAGCTGGGAAAGTATCTGACATCCTAACGGAGATTTCTCACCTGCCTGCGCATTCTGCAAAGCTTCTTTCATATCTTCCGAAAGGTAATGATTGACCTGAATGCACATTTCCTTAATCTGTTCTGTTATCTGCTGTACCTGAATTGTTCTCATTCTTTTACAATCTCCTGACAAACGGCTTCTAATTCTTCCTGTGTGGCAGTACCCGGAGTCCAGAGGATATGCTGTCCGTCATTTTGATAACGGGGAATTAAATGCAGGTGGAAATGCAAAACGGTCTGACCTGCTGTCTCTCCGTTGTTCTGCACAAGGTTCAATCCGTCTGCATGAAGCTTTTCTACCATGCGGGTACCCATTTTCTTGGCAAGTATCATGGCTTTTGCCGCTGTTTCATCAGGAAGTTCATACAGATTTGCCGCATGCTCCTTGGGTAAAATCAGGGCATG
Organism: Lachnospiraceae bacterium UBA5899; assembly: GCA_002432425.1. Taxonomy (GTDB): domain Bacteria; phylum Bacillota; class Clostridia; order Lachnospirales; family Lachnospiraceae; genus Acetatifactor. Next base: position 42,507 of record DJEL01000058.1, on the reverse strand, counting down.
TCCTTTGGTTGCGGGACCCAGGTCCAGAATAACTCTGAAATCCTCGTCTTCATACAATGTTTTGGAAGGGATTTCTCCATTAGCGATTTTGCAGAAAATACAATCATCTTTTTTCATAGCGCACATTCTCCATTCTATCTATTATTTATTGAAACACAAAAATCTGGTCCATAGCCCTTAAAATGCGAAATTCACCCTTCATCTTCATTTCTCCCGCCATGAAGGCTCTCTGGAAGCTCATCTTGCCGGCAAAAATATCCTCCAGCACCGATTTATCCAGACGGATTTCCACATCCGCTTCTTTGGCATCATCGTGGTCACACTTGATTTCATCGCCGTTTACAACGATGGTAAGCGGTGTTTTTCCTTCCCCTACAAATAATTTATAAGTCGCCTGTAATCCCTGCTGCGGCTTAAATGCTCTTTCAAAAGCCGCCTTAGTTTCCTGTGATGCTTCCGGCGTGTCTTCCATCATGTCCTTAAACAGGCTGGTAAGTTCCTGAATATCTGCTTTCTGCGTCTGCATATAAACATCATCGGAAACATACTGGGAAAGCTGCTCCGACTCCTGCGGTGTCAGTTCGATGCCCGGCATACTGGATACGGTATTTTTCACTGCCTGATTGCTGGACGGAAAGCTTACCATTTTCTGATTGATGGTGCGGTACATATTTTCCGCTTTCTTTTCAATGATGGTAAGATATCCCTTATTGGTTTCCAGCTCGGTTGTGTCCGGGATGTAGCCGCATATACCGCTGCAGGGGCGTCCGCCCAGAATTTCCCATGCGGTGGCAAGATTTAATTTGCCTTCTCGTTCCCCGTAGGTTGTGGACATCACAATGGGACACATATAGATTTTTCCGATTTTTTCCTTGTCCCCGTACAGCCAGCAGGCATCCAGAAACTGCTGCATATAGCCGCCGATGCCGTACCATTCCACTGTGGACGCTAAAATAATGCCGTCGGCATCCTTAAGTGTCTGCGGCAGGGTAGTAATATTGTTCTTTAACTCCTGCAGGTAAAAGCGCTCCACCGTCACATGAAGTTCTTCCAGCACTTCCTGCATTTTGTTCATTACATATAAGGTAGGGTCATTGATAAGCCCCCGTCCGCCATAGTAAATGTTTATTTTCATAAATGCCTGTCATCCTTTCATAGCCTGAATGCTTAATTCCAGTATCCGTTTTTCGGTTTTCTTGCCTTGCGCACTATGCAGACAAGCAGTCCCAGCAGAAATCCCGATGCAAAGCCGCCGATATGCGCCGCATTGTCAATGTTTTCGGAACGGATGCCGCAATATATAGAATAAATGACCATAATGGCTATCTTTTCCCATGAAGCATACCGCATTCTCTCCGGATACTGCATAACAAAGGCTAAAAGCACACCCTCCATGCCGAATACAGCACCGCTGGCTCCTAAGGAAGCTACCGCCCATTCTCCCATATAGATTTTGTAGAACAGGGAAGCCGCATTTCCTATGATGCCGGTCAGAAGGTAGAGAACGCCAAAAGTTACATGTCCCGTTTCTTTTTCCATCATCATGCCTAATCCAAACAAAATAATCATATTGCTGGCAATGTGTTCAATATCCGCATGCAGAAACATGGATGTAAATATCCGGTAATACTGACCGCCTTCAAAAAAGAGCTGAGGGCTGATTTCCCCTATATTATATAACAAATTTCCGGTAAATGTACATATCAGAAATATAATGGCGTTCAGTGCCACAATACCTATGCTGACATATGCCTTGCTTTCTTTTAAGTCCATGAAATCATCACCTATTGTTGTTTTTGATACGTTTAGGTTATCATCTCTCTGCGGCACTGTCAATGTCAGCTATCGATACGTGAATTCCAGCTTTCCGAATTTTACCTCATCTTCCCTCAGAAGTTCGACTCTTTCGTAGGGTCTAAGCTGTATGCCGTTCTTGAAGGTTCCTGCCGCCGCGTTCATATCTTCCATATAAATATGACCGTTTTCTTCCAGAATTTTAACGTGCATACTGTCAACAGACGGCTCATTGATAACCAAATCCGCGTACTCCGGCTTCCGTCCGATAATTACCGGAAACCGGGTGAGAGTAAGTACCCGCCTGTTCTGTCTGCCGTTACCGTACAGTTTCCGTTCCTCTTTTCCTTCGTCATTACCATACAGTTTCCTGTCTCCTTTTTCTTCATAATGCATGTTTTCTTCCTGCACCACGGCATATGTATTTTCCCCGGATAGCTTTTCTCTGTCTCTGCTACCTTTATCTCCCTTTCCTCCTGTTGCATCCCTTACGCCTGCTTCTTCCGCTCCGCTGCTTATTTCCATGGGCCAGGCGTGCAGCAGATCCTCTCCCCGAAACTGCTCTCCCAGGTTTTCCCATGCCGCATACAGACTGAAGATGGCATCCATAAGCTCGGCATCCTCTTCCTCTGCCTTTTCCAACAAAAAAGTAAAAAGCGGCTCCACATCTCTTTCCTCCGTTTCCGTATAATACGGACAGTAAACAAAATACAGACTGCCTTCCGGACTGCTCTGGTTCTGCACATTATCCATATCCACATACAGGTACTCCGGCTGCAGCATCAGGTTTCTTTCATCCAGCAGGTACTGTTTCAAAGACCACAATGCGGTTTCCAGGCTGCCGATAAAACGGTTCATAAAATTAAGACTGATTTTCTTTTTGGAAAACAGTGTCGGCAGATTTACCTTACCGGTAATGTCGTAATACAACCCGCTTTCTCCGTTATGAATATGAAAATCCGCTCCCAGAATGCCTTCCAGTTTCTTTCCCGTTAAAATCTGATACTGGTAACGCAGTTTGCCCTGCAGTTCTCCCTGCGGCTTTATCTTCAGGTAATTTCTGTTGTAACTGCTGATGTATTCTTTTTCCATGTTTTTCTGCTCCTCTGTGTATTTTATTGACTTTGTTTTTTCCTGATGATGCGTCGACAGAAACGCAGCAGATAGACCGGGTCCCTGCAGCCGCTTTCCACCGTTTCCTGTATGTCCCATCCGCCTGCCGGGAACAGATTGTCATAGGCTTTTACCGGAACCTCCATATGACCGGACAGGGAAACTATTGCTTTCCTTTGTATGCCGCCTGCATATTCCACCTGATAGTCATAAGACAATCCCACATAAGAGTCCTTGGAAAGCTCCTCGAAATTTTCTTTGCTTAAGGCAAGTACCCGGTCCGCATTCCCGGCATATTCCCTGCTGCCGCGCAGTGCCGCTATGTAAGCATTCTGTTTTATGACACATTTGTCATACTGATAAATACCGGCATAAAAAAGAAATAAAATAACGGTAAATGTAAGCAGCAGAATAAAAGTTGCCTCCAATGTCATATATCCGGAAAAAGCTTTACTGTACCATCTGTCCGTTTTTGCTGAATTCTTACATAACAAACAATATCAACCTCCCCATCAAAAGAAACGGCACGAAAGGCAGCTCCGTCTTCCTGTCGGCTTTCTTTAGAATGACCAAAATGACTGCAAAGAGAGATTGCAAAAAGAGTCCCCAGCAAAAAACAAATCCGGTAATTCTTCCTCCCTCCATAGCTCCTATGATAAGAAGCAGTACTCCATCGCCCATGCCCACCTTTCTTTCTGTCAGAAAAGACAGGAGCAGCAAAAATAAACCGGGCAGAAAGCATCCGGCTGCTTCCATCAGTTTCCCGCCAAAGGTGCTTCCCGTGCTCTGTCCGAAACGCAGTCCCAAAAGAATAAGCCCCGGAAGTAAGCCTGCTGCCATTATATAGAAAGGTATTTTCTTAAAGCGGATATCCCATAATGTGCTGACTGCAAGGATACCTATGCTTCCTATTTTCTGCCAAATTCCCAAATCCATTTTTTCATTCCTTCCCTTATAAATACCTTAAGCTCCTGCTTTTGCCACCATGTGCTTTCATACCTTATACCAATACTTACGGATAACATCTTCCGCAGGGGCTTAAGCTGCCCTCCACATCCTTCCTTTTTGCCATATAAACCGTGCGTTTCAATCCCCGGCATCCGGCATTTCCATGATAGCGGTACCCTTCCTGTGTAATATAAAGTACCTGCTCCTTATCCGGTCTGCATATTTCACACGGATTATAATGTTTCCCCTCAGAATTAGTCAGTGCCGGCAATGCATCCGCCGTTACCCTGCTGACGGAAAGATTGATGTAAGTGCAGGAAGGCTCTTTGTGAAAAACTCTGGCATGCTCTGCTACATACACCATTTCCTCCTGCCCGGCTGCCTCCACATCATAGCCCGTCCAGGCTCTCCCGTAATATCGGCTGTAAAACCATTTCGGCCGGAACCCAGCCAAATCTATAAGCGGCGAAACCCGGTAAGATACAACCAAATCCACAATATCTCCCTGTTGCAGTACGGAAGAATCGGCGTAAACAAGTCCTTTCTTTCCATAGCTCAACGGCGATTGTTCCAGATACTTTTTGCCGCAGTAATTTTCCACCTTATACTTTACATAGCTGTAGGAGAAAGCAATATTTTCCGCAAATGCCTCCAGCCCTTCATCATCCTCTTCCTGCACCATCCGTTCATAGGCATAACCGTACACGCACAAATCCTGCCCTGTTTCCCGTAACGCTGCCATCAGGGTCGTTTGCAGACTGTAGATATTCAAAACCGAAAACAGATTGAGAAAGCAGAACAGAAACAGCGGAAGAACCATCGCCGCTTCCGCGGTCATGCTTCCTTTCGCAAAAGAAAGTGGGGATATCCCTCTTATGGAATGTATTTTGTTTAAGGAGTAGTTCTTACAAACATAATGGGATATATTTGTGAGAAAATGAGAAGGATGTTTTGTGCTTATTCGATTATAAGTTGATGAGAGAAATTTGTTTTTTCCCATAAAAGGGACATCCCCACTTTCTTTTTCTGCTGTTTACAAACGGACTCAGTATCCGTAAGTTCTATCTATGGTATATGTTTTGTCCCGCTCACTGCGATAGACAATTTGCACCCGAAAAGCCTCAAAGCAGCCGTCCATACAGAAATTTTCATTTCCGGGAGTATTCCGGATATTCATTTCCATAACGTCTGCCATCCGCATGGTCAGCTCTTCTTTCCCATGGAAACACAAAAGAATTCTTAAGTAATCTTCATAAGAAAGTCCATCCGTTATCTTGGTCTGCTCTGCCTCCGGTTTCACAAAGTTAAGGGCATTTTCCATGGAATAATGCCATTCCTCCGGCTGTTTGATAACAGGAATTCTGCCTCCCTGCAAAAGCGTGGAAACATCATACAAGGCTTCCGCCATAGCCCAGATAATTTCCAACAATTCTTCCAGTACTTCCGCCGCTTCCGGCATTCCCAGCGCAGATGCCATGGAAAACGCCAGTATCTGTGCATATTGTTTTTTCCCTTCGTCCTGCATAAGGGCAATTAGGTTGGCGCCGCCCCTGATTGCCAGTATCTGACCGGCAACCGCTTTGAGATTATCAATATCCTTTGCCTTTCCCGTGAGAAGATATTCCGTTTCATAAGCCAACCCGAAGTTCTTATCATATGCCACCCCGGAGTTCTTGTCATCTGTTAACCCGGAATTTTCCTTTGTCTTTCCGTAGTGGCCGGTATAGGACATAAGGTATTCGTGAAAAAACAGTTCATCCCAGAAATCATCTGCATAACCTTCCGGCATCGAAAGACCGCCGCTTTCAAAATGCGCACGATGCGAAGCATATTGGGAAAGCGTTATTTCCCGGGAAGACAGTTCGTCCCTGTCCGCCACCAAATTCAGAATACCTGCTTCGTAAAAAGTTACCGCACTGTCTTCCTGTTCTTCCTTTTCAAACAATGTACCCATCTTCTTTCCGGTCAGCTCCACAACTTTTTCCTCTGCTTCCTTCTGCTTTTCCAGCAGATTGATATCCATAATTCCCGAGTTTTGTATGGCAGCCAGCCAGTCGCCTGTTTTTTCAAGATATGTGATGCCCACATCCTGCTTCATAGCATCCACCGCCTGCCTGCGCAGGGATATGCCTCCCTCTTCGCAGGCAGAAAGGGCGCCGCTTACCGCTATATTGTCCAATTCCATATGTATCAGATTTCCATAGACTCCCTGCATAAACAGGTCATCGTCCTGCAGATTGTGGTTAATGTAATTCTTTAAGTGTTCTGTCATATTTTCATAGGCAACCACCTGCGTACCATAGGAAATATCTGTAAAAAAGACATTATATTGCTCCAGCAGCTCTCTGTGATACTCTGCCAGAATGCTGTTCATTCCAATATCCGTCACACACTCTGCCGCAAACCGGCGGGTATTTTCCCCGGCACTCACTATAATTGTCAGGCTGAAAGATAACATTACCGTCAAAATCAGTGTCAGAAAAACTGTCAGATATCCGTTCCCCAAACCCTCCCTCACAGAACAACCCATGCTTTGTCTGCTATTCATCTGTATACCTCCTTTACAGCTTGTCCGTCTTTGCCGTAATCTTACTGAACAATGACTGCACAATGGCCGTAATCTGTGATTTGAAAAGGATAACCAGTCCCACCAGAACCACAATTATCAAAATAACCTCGACCGTTCCCATGCCGTCTTCTTCTCTTAAAAAATCCTGAAATCCTTTTTTCTTTCTCATAAATGTCCTCCTCTTTTCATGGTTAAAAAGCTAAAAATGCCGGATACATAATCAGTACCATTGTCATGGCAAGCATAAGCATCATAGGAAAAAGAAGTCTGGTAGATGCTTCCTCCCCTTTTCTTCGGGAAGCGGCGCTTCTTTCTTCCGACAGTGCCGTAACCTCCTGGCGCAGTGTGGTAAACAACTGGGTATTTCCCTTTTGCAGACTTTGTGTCAACAACGCTGTCAGTTTTACATAATTCTTCTGTCCCACTCTTTTGCCAAAGTTTTCAAATGCAGCCGCTTCCGATGCCCCGCCTTCTATCTCCCTGCTTGCATAAAGCATTTCTTCGTATACCGGGTTTTTGCCATAGCCCTTTTCCGCGATTTTCTTCCAACTGTTTCCGATGCTTAAACCCGCTCCCAGATAGAGGGTGAGTTTATTGACAATGGCGGGATATTCCTCTTCCATAACCGCGATTTTCTTTTCCCGTTCTTTTTTCTGCTGCCATTCTGTCCCAAACCAGTAAAACAGTGCTGTTCCTATTCCGAGTCCTGCTGCCCATAGATTTCCTCCCTTTCTTTTTGTTTTCCATACCACTTTTTCACCGTTAATTTCTTCCGGCAGGGTAATCACAGTTTCCCCCCGGCTGGCTTCTTCCGCCTGTTCTGCCGTTCTTTCCACCGCTTCTTCATACTCCGGCATCTTTTCCACCACCGTAACCGGAAAATTCACTACCCTTTCAAACGAGTAGTAATATACCGTTAGGGTAAGAATTACCGATACGGAGGATTGGCGCAACAAAGCTCCGCTTTCGGATAAAATCTGCGGATTGTCGCTGCTCCAGGTCAGAGTAAACGGATAGGACGACATCTTTTCCGGCAAATACAAATCCTCCGATACCCTGTCCCAGGAAGCATTTTCTCCCAGTACGGTTTCCGGCAGCTCCTTTAGCAGCTTCTCATACAGAACCGACAGCTCTGCTTCTGAGTACCTATTCTCCTGAACACGCAGCTCTGTTTCCGCCAGCTTGCCATCTTCACTTTCTGCAGACAGCCATACTGTCTGTTCTCCTTTTCCTGCTTCATTTCTGTAAATGTACCTGCCATCCCGCAGCACCTCCTTTTCCTTGTCCTGTATCATAAGCAGCAGGGAAATCAGGCATCCCGCCGCCACCATAAGCATGCAGTATTTCTGTTTTTTCTTTTTGTCCATTCTTTTGTCTTTCCACCGGATTTCCGGTATGGGTTCCCGTCACAAAACAGCAAGCACAATGCGGTTTGCCAGTCTACGGGCTCCCAGATAACAGAGCAGGCATACCGTCATGACCGTTCTTCCGGTAACACCTTCATACAAGCCCTTAAAAAAGCCCGGATTTCCTATTTCAATATAGCCGACCAGCAAAAAGGGGATGAAATTCATAATCTTCTGTTCAAATAGTTTGCCGCTGACCGCTACGGCAATCTCCTGTTTCAGGGATATCTCATCCCCTATCAGCGTCGCCGCAGATTCAATAATGGAAGGAAGATTTCCACCGCTCTTTACCGCAAGCGAAAAGATATCCCCAAATTCCCGGATATGCTCCACATCACTGCGTTCTCCAAGCTCTGTCAGAAAATCCGCAAGCGGTCTGTTGTAGGAAAAATCCTTTTCCATTTTCTTAAGCTCGGCTCCCATAAGATTTCTGCTGTCCATTCCCCTTGCTCCGTACAGACCGCGGATATCTCCGGCACTCTCTAAAAAAGCATTTTCCACGGAAAAACCCGCCCGCAGATTGGCAGACAGATAAATAAGGAAGTCCCCGAACTGTATTTCCAAATCTCTTTTCCGCTGTTTCTGCCTGACATTCTGCATGCCGACATAAATCTGCACGGCTAACGGCAGAAGCAGAACCGCAACAAGGGGCGTACCATAAAAGAAACAGGATAAAAACAGCACACAGCCAAGGCTGAAAAGCAGATACTTTGCCTTTTCTTTTCCTTCAAAATAATAGATTTTATACAGGACAATACCTTTTTTTGCGGCAGTAAAGTACTCCCTCTTCTTTTTCTTATAGCATAAGACCTGCTGCCTTAAGTTTTTCCACATGCTGCAGTTGTCCTTTCTTTTGCAAAATGCCAATCTGCGGAGAAGCATCCTCTGTAAACTCATAAAGGGTATGCATCATAATTTCGCCGTCCTGCATGCCGTCAATTTCTGTGATTTCCAGTACTCTTCTGCTTTTGTCACGTATCCTGCCAAGATGTATCATGATGTCAATGGCAGAGGCAATCTGCTGTTTTACCGCCGCCAGCGGAATATCCATTCCCATTAAAATCATATTTTCCAGACGGCTTAACATATCTCTGGCACTGTTTGCATGCCCGGTTGACATGGAGCCGTCATGGCCGGTATTAAATGCTGTAACCATATCCACCGCCTCGCTGCCGCGGACTTCCCCAACAATTATCCTGTCCGGCCGCATCCGCAGGGAGCTTTTAATCAAATCCCGTATGGTAATGGCATGACAGCCTTCCACATTTTCGTTCCGGGTTTCCAGGCGAATTAAATTTTCAATGCCCTGTATCTGCAGCTCCGCGCTGTCTTCAATGGTGATAATTCTTTCATCCTTGGGAATAAAATCGGATAAGATGTTTAAGAAAGTGGTTTTGCCGGAACCGGTTCCGCCACTGACAAAAATGTTGTACCCTGCCTGTACGTACAGGCGCAGTTCTTCGGCTGCTTCCTTTGTGATGCTCCCCCAGCTTATAAGCTGGTCTATGGTCAGGGAACAATCGGGAAATTTACGAATGGTAACGATGGGGCCGTTCAGTGCAATGGGCGAAAGCACCACATTGACACGGCTTCCGTTCTGCAGTCTGGCATCCACAATGGGGGATACCTCATTTACCGTGCGGTTGCAGTCCCCCACAATCCGCTGGATAATCTGCAGTAATTTTTCTTCGGAAGAAAACCGTATGGGGACTTCTTCCATCCGTCCCTTTCTTTCCACAAAAATGTGGTTGGGTCCGTTTATCATGATTTCCGTTATACTACCGTCTTCAATAAGAGCCTGTAAAATATCCAGCCGGCGTAGGGAACAGAATATTTCCTGTTTGAGCTTCCGCCGGATATCCACCGGGTACAACCGGATTGCCTCCTCCGAAAGAAACAAATCATCTATCTGGGAAAGAACTTCTTCATCCGTTGTTTCTTTGGAATAGTCCAGCCTTTTGAGCAGTTTTTCTTCTAAGTATTTTTTCATGCCGCCTCCAGTTCTTCCGAAATCAGTTTCCGGATATAGTCCGCAAGTTCCCCTCTGGTGTACTGTTCCAGCCGCTCCGGAATATCTGTAAAGACCGGCAGGAGCTTCTTGGACGTTTTCTCCAATATCCCCTCGCACCGGTAATCCCTGAGCAGTTCCTCATACTGGGCAATTTTCCCCTGTGCGGCAGGGTCCTCTTTCGTAATGGTGTAAATCCTGTCACAATGTTTCAACAGTTCAAAAATCCCCTGTATGCTTTCGCTCAAATCCAAAATCACATAGTCATAGCCTCCGCATTCGGCAATCTTTTCCACCAGCTCCACCCATTCCGAACCTTTCGCATAAATCAGGTTCTGTCCCGCATACACCGGCGGTATATAATGCAGCCGTCCTATCTGCATGGTAACGGACTGCAGTCTCACGGCAAACCTTTCTTCCGACTCCTGCAGGAAGTAAAGAAGCGCCGCCAAATCGCCTTTGATGCTTTTGTTCAAGAGCTGATTCCAGCCGGCGTAATGCTCAAAGCTGATATACAGCACCTTTTTCTTTTCCGAAAGAGCCTGTCCCAGCGTCAGGGCAAAGGAGGTCTGCAGGCACCTGCGAATGGGCGAATACAATCCGATTATCTTTGCCTTATCACATGTCCGTAGACTCCTTTCTTCCTCGGGAATCATTGCCGCTATCTCCCCGGTAATTTCCCGGTAGATGTTCTCCGCTTTCTGGTACTTATTGATGTTGCGGATGTTTTCCCCGGCAATGGTGCCGCTTTCGTTTAAGAGCAGTGTCTTTCCCACCGGCAGTCCCGCCACTTCATAGGTATAATCAGACTCTGCCACTACCAGCACCTCAATCGGTTCTTCCTTTCCGAAAGACAGCAACTTTTCCTGCTCCGTGTAAGTATGCAGTTCGTAGGGAAATCCCTCCTGTTTTTTCAGGTAATCCGCCATATCTTCCGTATAGTCGGACTCGCTGTCATAAAATGCCATAATTTTTTTCTTCATACTAAAACGCCTTTCTGTATACAATCATGATGCCTAAACTCACAACCATAGGAACCGCCAGCCGGATATAACAGGTTCGTTTCCATAGAGAGCGGATAAGAAACATTCCCAGCGCCAGTCCCATGCTGAGCAGAAGAAAATGCATCGTTTCCTCCGGTCTTAAAAACAGGGCACTGACCATGTAGAGTTTCACGTCCCCTGCTCCCAGTCCGCCCACAGTAAAGAAAAAGTACAATCCCACAAACAGAAACGGATACCACAGGTAAGCAGATAAATCCGCAAGCTGCACACTTTCCTGCAAAATCAGAACCTTTTCGCAGAATTCTGCTGCCTGGCAGACAACGGCTGCCAGAAGCCCAATCATTATCAGTTTATTGGGAATTTTTCCATAGCGGCAGTCAAAGTAACCGGCTGTTGCCAAAATCAATAACAGGACATAAATGTTGCTGCGCCTCCTTTCCAGGAAATTAAAATTTGCGTGTATCAAGTAGAAATAAACGAAGATATAAAAGATATTGCAGAAACTCAAAGATGTAACAGAAGTTAAAGACTTTACAAGCTCAAACAAATTACAAAATATTAGGAATTACATTTTCAATCCTAAGGAATTAAAAATTAGAAATCAAGATAATAGAACCAATATATTTTAGAAAATACATATAGAATAAAAATAAGATTGTTTCGATATTCCGAAGTTGTTTCGGATGTAAGACGAATTATAGGGAACTTTTTATCATTTGTAAAGGGCTTTTTGAGAGAAAAATCATTTTTGGTACTTTTTCACATAGTGTTGTAAAAATGAATGCCGTAAAGCAGGAAAAGGCCCGGAAATCCAAGGATTGCGGTTGTCAAAACAGTAACCGCGTTGATGCCGATGGTGCTCTGCATACCCCAGTTTGTCAGACCCAGATTGATAAAAAATATTCCGAGGGTACCTGTGACGGTGCGAAATAATAAATTGATAAGCCACTCCTTCTGTCTTTTCAGGGCACCTATTAAAAGGACGGCTGCGCAGACCGCCACTATCACCATAACGGCATTCTGATTATCCATAAAATTATACCGTGTTCCGTTTTTCTCTAACATAATATGTCCTTCTTTCCGAAATTATGCATCTGTACGGAATGTCTGCCAATCCCTCTCTTTTTTGGAAAAAAGAGGAATAAAACGCATGCTTTACGGCTATACTTTAGGCAAAGAAAAACAAGGAGATTTTGCCATGAAGGTTTTATTTCGACAGGACAACTATACGGAGCTGCCGGTGGAAGAGGATTTCAGCCGCACCACCCTTGCCCAGGACATAGAAAAAACCCGCTACGACCTGGAAATCGCATACGCGGGTTTTGACAATGCTACGGAACCTGATATGATTGACTGTTACATTTATCAGGTCAATTCTTTATTAAAACGCTATACTTACCTGACCTCTCTTGCAGAAAAAGAAAGAACCGAGGTCCCGGAACTATGCCCGAAATCCCCTATTCGTACTCTCATAAGCCATGTTTTCGGTTAAAGAGTCGCGGCCGTAGGTAAGACCGGCGTATACTTCCTGGGAATTTTCCATAACAGGAGTGCTTTCGTCCTGCGCTGCCACTTCCCTGTAGGCATCCCGGAGCTTGGTAATGACGGTTTCCACATGAAGAACAAATTCTTCTTTTTTGCGGACATCCGCTTTCAGAAGCTCCCTTTTGCAGAACATATACAGGGAAAGCAGGCGGCGTCCGATTTCATAGGAGAGATTTAAGGACTCCGTCAGTTCCGTCAGACAGTTGTCTGCTTTTCTTATATTATCCCGGAATGCTTCAATGTTGCCTTCCTGCAGGCTTTCTTTGGCATCCTGCGTATAGGCGAGCAGCATTTCATATAAAATCACAATCAGTTCGGTCTTGTTTGCCTGGGTAATCCGCAGGGTAAACTGCTGTTTACATTCTTTTGTCATATCTGTCCTTCCTTTCCGGATTTACCGCACCTTACTGTAATAACTGCAATACCTGTGAAGGTCTTTCGTTTGCCTGCGCCAGCATGGAAGTTCCTGCCTGTGCCAAAATCTGATAGGTCGTGTAAGAAGTCATTTCCTCTGCCATATCCACATCCATGATACGGGAATAAGCGGAAGTCATATTTTCATTGGTAATATCCAGACTGTTGACAGTGGATTCCAGTCTGTTCTGGTAAGCACCAATCTGGCTTCTCACGCTGGATACATAACTGATAGCGCCGCTGATTTTCTCGATGGCTGCCTGTGCGCCTTCCTTCGTGCTGAGGTCCAGATTTTCCAGTCCCATCTGCTTGATGCCTACGGAAGGAATCTGGATTTCCAGTACCTGACCCTCGTTGGAGCCAATCTGCAGTCTCATGGCGCCGATGCCGGTTGCATCAATGTCCACATCGCCTAAATTGGTCTTACCCTCGGCTGCCGCCCTGCTTAAATCCAGTGTCATTTCAAAACCGTTGCTGGCTTTCAGGTACACCTGATTGTCCTCAATTTTGTCCACCTTTACATCTGCCGGGAACTTGCCGGCAAAATCTGCCTGGAAGGAGTCCACATTGCCGTCCGCATCCAGCGTAATGGCAACATTTTTCAGTTCGTACTGTCCCTTTGCCACCTTGTCGGAATATGTGCTGACCTTCATGGTTTCTTCGGTGGTGTATGCCTTTAAGTCAAATTCTCCGTTCAGAAGCTTCTGGGTATCAAATTCCACGGTATCGGAAATACGGTCAATTTCACTGCAAAGCTGCTCTGCTTCCTGCTGAATCATTTTTCTGTCATCGTCCGACAGCGTACCGGTGGAAGATTTCACTGCCAGTTCGTTTAATCTCTGCAGCATTTCATGTACTTCCGTCATGGCGCCGTCCGCAGTTTCAATGACGGAAATGCCGTCGTTGGCATTTTCCTTTGCCTTTGACAGACCTGTCAACTGGGCATTCATTCTTTTGGCGGTTGCCAGTCCTGCGGGATTGTCCTTGGCATGGTTGATTTTTAAGCCGCTTGATAATCTCTCCAAAGATTTTGTCAGTAAATTCTCACTGTTGGAAAGTGCGTTATTGGAAATCATGGCTGATACGTTGTAATTAATTCTCATAGCTTTCTGTCCTTTCTGTCTGCAGGCTCTTTCGCAATGCATAAACCACGGCACCTGCTGCCTTGTACAAATCTGCCGTTTCTCCGGCTTTGGATGTTTCTTTTTTGGGAGAAACCTCTTTTACCCCGGTAACAATCTCTATTTTGCCGGTTTTCAGGCTCTTTTCCTCTGCTTCCTGTGTCAGGAATTCTGCCGCTTTCTGCAGAACTCCTTCCGCTTCCGCAGAAGCTGCCGTAAACATACCGGATATTTCACCGTTTTCCATCCGGAAATCACCGGAAAGTGTGCCAAATACTTCACTGTCCGTTCTTACATAAAAATGACCTTTGTCCGTTTCGTCGTGTATCATTTTCAAATGCACGGAAGTGAGTTCGTCCCCCACCATACAGGGCACTTCGTATTCCTCCTGTGCGGCAAAGGCTCTTTTCAGACCAAGCTGTCTGACACCGGTCTGCAAAAGTTTTATATCCAGAGAATGGGCTTCCCCGGAAAAGGTAAGCTCTTTCGCCTCTTCTTCGTAGGCTGTGAGCAGTTCCTCATAGCTTTCCGTAAAATGCGCTTTATCCGTAAAAGCCGTGTTGGCGTTGTCAGCCGCAGGAGCCTCCGTCTCTCCGGAAAAAACATCCGTCCAGTCCGTCAGCGTATCGGCTGCCTCCGGGCTTTCCTCACCGTCCGTTCCGGAAGTAAATTTTTCCCTGACTGCCTGAATTTTCTTAAAGGGCGCCATTCCGTCCCGGTTTATTTCCTGCAGCGCCGTGATATTCTGAATGGTAACCGGCTCTTCCAACTGCTTCAGTATTTCGGGAAGCCCGGTTTCTTTGCTGCCCCATTCCCTTATTTGCTGCAAAATTTCCTGATTGTAAGCACTGTCTATCTGGCTGTCAATAGAAATGCCTTTCTGAATGGCTTCGGCAAGACCGCCGAATTCACTGTTTACCTTTACATTGATGCCTTTTACGCGTCCTGTGCGCACGGCGCTCAGCAGGTTCTGAAAAGAAACCTCCGCTCCGGTATCCACCAGCTTTCCGATTGCGGCGCCGTCGGATTTTTCCACCTGCCTGAGCAGACGGTAAATCCCAATGAAGGACTCTTTTTCCTCCGGGGTAATCTCATTATTCTGCTCCAGTCGGTACAGAAACCGGCTGTATTTCTCACTGTCTTCGTTGTAAGTATCCTGACCTGACAGGTATTCTTCCAAATCTTCCATGGAGGTCTGAAGCGGATTGACGCCGTCCCTTATCATTTTAAGTACCGACATAGGCGTCATTTTTTCCACCACTCTTGCCACTACACCGGATGCACCTTTTATTTTCTGTATGTTTTCCTCTGTCACATCCATGTTGTTGTAGCTTAAGCTGCGGACCGCTTTCCGGTTTTCATCGGTGAGCTCCAGTCCCAGCTCCGAAAGGAGGGTATCCACACTCTGGAATGCTTTCTGAATGTTGTCCCCAAGGTCCGTCCGCACCTCGGTAAACATGGCTTCGTAGGCTTCCCCGGCACTTCGGTATGCCTCTCTTATTTCCATGCCGGCTTCGTACAAACCGTCTATTGTCAAAGTTTTCTGACCGCTTATAAATCTGCTGATGGAAGCTGCCGGCATATAAGGGATTTCTCTGGTTTTCTGCAGTGTTTCCCTGCACAAATCAGCCGCATCCCCCACGGTCTGTGCCTGCCCCGTCTGGCTGTTTTCCAGCATTTTCAGGGCGGAAATCGTTTCTTCTATGGGAGCGGTGTCAATGGAAAATCCGCTTTTCAACAGTTTCACATTGGCTTCCACCGTCATGAGGAGTCTCACTTCCTCCAACTGCCTTTTCGCGGTAATTTCCGCCGGTGTCTGCGCCGCTGTGCCCGAAACTTCTTCATACCGTCTGTCATAATTCTCTTTGGTATTCACAACTCTGCGGTAAATACTCTCCTGTACGGTAAGGTCTGCCTCTCCGGCGGGTTTTCCCTCCGCCATGGCTGCCGTTACAGCGTTCAAAATTTCTTCTGCGTCCATGGGAAGTGATAACTGTGTCAGTTTATGTAACCGGGTAAATGTATCGGTATTTAAGGGAATGCCGGCTTCCACTAAAAATCCGGCTTCCCGAAGGGTTTCTTCATTGACGGGGAAACCGGCCGCTTCCACAATCTGTCCCATCTGCTCCTGCAGTGCGGTCAAATCCGCGTCAGATGCCTTCTGCCCCAGATATCCCGGCATGTCTTCCTGAAAAAAAGCGGCTGACTGTCCGGCATAGGAGCCTGCTCCGGAATGCTGCGCCAGATACAGATTGTCTATGGTAGGCGCCAGTTCATTGGTAATCATGAATCGCAGACTTCCGGCTGACATCTCTGTCAGTTCCTGTCCCCGCAGCCATGCTTCCCCGGCTTCCGTCAGGTTATCCTCTGTCAGGGGAATGTCCTCCGCTGCCATGCTCTCCGCCATATGACCGGCATCTTCTTCACTCAACTGCCTGGCATATCCCTGACTGCCCGTTATCCTGGAAAGAGTATCGTTGTCTATGCTGTCGGTATAACCCGCTACATGCACACCCGCTTTCAGAAGCTCTGCCTTTATGGTATCTAAAATCGTTACCATATCTTCCGCATCGATGTCTTTGGGGTCATAACCGTCTTTCTGCATTTTGGCAAAATCTTCGTCAGATAAAGAATTGGACATTACTGCCATAAAATTATGCATCTGGCTTACATTTTCCGCACCCGCGTTCTGCTTTAAGTCCTCTGCATTCCATCCATGGAGTCCCCGGCTTTTGGAAAAATCGTAGGCATTACGATTCATAACATTGTCAGAAATGTCCCTCGTCTGTGCACATGCCGTCATAATATTGCCTGCCGTGCGGTTTCCCGCTCCGTTATTGCCTGCAATATATTTGCTGTCCGCATGCGCCCGGTATGTATTTGTCTGCTCCGCACCCACCTGTACGGAATTGTCAAACGTAATCTTCATGCCTTTGTTCCTCTTTTAATTACCTGCATCCTGCAAATTATTTTTCCGTTGGGTATGCTCCCAAAAAGGAAAAAGGCGAGCACATCCGTGTGCTCACCTTTTATTTCGTCACTTTTTTTCCTTTTCTTAACCTCTAAAACACAAATACCGCAGCCGTGTAAGGCGCTAAATCAATGGAGATAGAGTATTTTCTTCCGCATAAAGGCTTGGCTTCCGCCTCTACAACCTCGGGAATTTTGTGGCCGTTTCCGCCAAAACGCTCTTCGTTGCTGTTCAGCACCAGCTTGTATTTCTTCTTTGCCGGTACGGAAATCTGGTAATTTTCCCAGGTCATCGGAGTCATATTCAGTACAAACAGCAGATTGTTCTTGCCGTCCTTGGTCTTACGGATGAACGTATAGGTGCTGCGGTCTTTGTCGTCCGCATTCATCCACTCGAAGCCCTCCCAACTGTTGTCGATGGTATACAGGCAGGGATATTTATGGTACATCTTAAGCAGTTCGCCCATAAATTCCTTCATGCCTCTGTTTAACGGCTCCTGCAGAAGGAACCAGTCAAGCTCTCTTGCCTCGCTCCATTCCCTTTCCTGTCCGAAATCCTGACCCATGAATAAAAGCTTCTTGCCGGAATGACCGAACATATAGGTATAGCCGACTCTTAAATTGGCATATTTATCCACATGGTAGCCCGGCATCTTGTTGACCATGGAGCACTTTAAGTGTACCACTTCGTCATGGGAAAGGGGCAGTATGTAGTTTTCACTTTCATTATAAGTCATGGCAAAAGTCATGGCATAGTGATTGTCCTTACGGAAATAAGGGTCTAACTTCATGTATTCACAGAAATCATGCATCCAGCCCATGTTCCACTTGAAAGTAAATCCAAGACCACCGTCTTCTATATCGCCGGTTACCTTCGGCCATGCGGTAGACTCTTCCGCAATGGTCATAAATCCGGGGTAAGTACCTCTTACAACGGAATTCAGATGCTTGAAGAATTCAATGGCTTCCAGATTTTTGTTGCCGCCGAATTTATTGGGACACCATTCGCCGTCCTTTTTACCGTAATCCAGATACAGCATGGATGCCACGGCATCCACTCTCACACCGTCGATATGGAACTCTCGCAGCCAGAACAGCACGTTGGCAATCAGGAAGTTCTTTACCTCTGTCTTGCCGTAGTTAAAAATTTTGGTACCCCACTCCGGATGCTCACCTTTACGGGGATCGGGATCTTCAAAAATGCATGTGCCGTCAAAGCAACCCAGACCGAATGCATCGGTTGCAAAGTGGGCAGGCACCCAGTCTAAAATAACGCCCACGCCGATTTTATGCAGGCGGTTTACCAGATACATAAAGTCTTTCGGTGTACCGTAGCGGGATGTGGGTGCGTAATAACCGGTTACCTGGTAGCCCCAGGAACCGTCAAAAGGATGCTCCGCAATACCCATAAGCTCCACATGGGTGTATCTCATTTCCTTTAAGTACTCAACCAGTCTGTCCGCAAACTCGCGGTAGTTGTAAAAACCGTCTTCCGTACCGTCCGGATGCTTCATCCAGGAACCGATATGGCATTCGTAAATAGCAATGGGCTGTTCAAAAACATTTATCTTATCCCTGTTTTCCACCCATTTTTCGTCTTCCCATGCAAAACCTTTCAGGTTGGTAATTTTAGAAGCATTGCCGGGACGCATTTCCGCATAGTTGGCAAACGGATCCGCTTTGTAAAGTTTTTCGCCTTTTTCTGTGGTAATCAGGAATTTATACAGGGTATTTTCCTGTACGCCCGGTACAAACAGGCTGTGAATGCCGCCGGGGCCCTCTTTTTTCATCGGATGGCTTTCTTCGTTCCAGCCGTTGAACTCTCCGATTACATGTACGGCTGCCGCATGAGGCGCCCATACTGCAAAGAACACACCCTTTACGCCGTTTTCTTCGGAAAAATGTGCTCCCAGTTTTTTATAAATGTCGTAATGTGTCCCCTGTGCAAACAGATACTGATCCATTTCGGAAATGGAAACCCGTTTTCCTTCGTCACTGTTCTTTACCTGCTTTGCTTTCTCAGCCGTTTTTGCCTTCTCAGGCTGTTTCGCTTTTCCAGGCTGCATCGCCTTTTTTACTGTCTTTGCCATAAAACCCTCCCAATCAAACAATAGCTTTTGTATTTTTAACGAAAATCGTTCTCTCTCAGTATAATCCTGTCTTCCTCATCATATCTCTTGGCAACGATAATGTCGAAGAAATGCCCTAATGTCTTTTTGTTTGCGTGCTGAATGGCATCGTCGATAATATCCTTTACCTCTTCAATGGTCACGATATGGTCGATGGTCTGTCTCTCCGCAATGCAGGTGTGCAGTGCCAGTACACCCATTTCGTCCATGCCGTATTCCTGCTCCTCTGCGTACTTACGGCCATAGGAAACCAGGGAATCGTTGTCCAGAGCTTCTACATGAATTTCAATGTTGAACAATTCCTTTAATTCGGGATACTTTTTCAGCAGTTTATGAGCGCCGCCCTTGGTGTCTTCCAGAATGACAATCATGCCCTTGTGTTCCTGGTTCATTGCCTTCTGCATGTCCTTGACACTGTCGTCCGTCAGCTTGTTTGCCTTCTGGATAATGAGCGCACCGTTTACAATTCTGTCAAAGACAGGCGCAATGCCTTTCTTATTCAGGGACTCCGAAGAAATCTTGGCAATCTTTCCGGAAAAATTGTTGTCGGTCTGCTGTACTTCTTTCATCAGCTTCTTGGCAAGGGTAAGAGTATCCATACCTTCTTCACCGGTCAGAATAATGTTGCCGGTGTATGCCGCCAGACTGATTTTATCAATGGCATTCAAAATCTGCTCTCTTGTATGCTTGTTCTGTAAATAAGAACCGAACAATTCTTTTTCTTCTGCGGTAAGCCTGCGGCCCTGTTCCTTGCCGCCTGCTTTTCTGACAGGCTTGCCGTTTTTCTGTCCAGGTGCTTTCTTCCCCTTGGCAGCGGCATCCTTAGAAACATTCTTACGGTCTGCTTTATCGGCAGAAGCTTCCTCTGCAGCCTCCGCATCCGTTTCCTGGGCGTCCGCAGCATCGGTTTCCTGGGCGTCCGCAGCATCGGTTTCTGTGTCTTTGGCTGCTTCTGCGTCTGCCTCTTCGGCTGCTTCTACCGGCTCCACATAGTCTTCGGCTTCATCCTCATCAAAAGCTTTGTCCTCGGTATATTCACCGGCTTCTTCTGCAAAAGCATCCTCTTCTCCGGTGTATTCTTCTGCATTTTCCACCGGCTCCTCATAATCATCGTAGGACTCATCTGGGAACTCATCCTGCTCTGCAGGCTCTTCGTAGTCTTCGCCGTCTTCCTGACCGGGCTCCTGATATTCC
This sequence comes from Lachnospiraceae bacterium UBA5899, assembly GCA_002432425.1. Lineage (GTDB taxonomy): Bacteria > Bacillota > Clostridia > Lachnospirales > Lachnospiraceae > Acetatifactor. Next base: position 22,292 of record DJEL01000058.1, on the reverse strand, counting down.
TCTAATTCTTCCACTTCGTCAGCCGGAATGGTCTTGCCCTTTTCCAGCTTTTCCAGAAGGCCGTCACGGGTAGCGGCTTCAAATTCCGTAAACATGGCGCCGGTCTGCTGCAGAATATGCTGCTGCACTTCTTCCATGCGCTTCTGTTCATTTTCTTTCTTAACACGTTCCCACTCTGCCAGCACATCCTCTAAGGAAATCTGACCGGTAATCTGCTTTTCCACCTGCTCGGCTTCGGGCACTACCATGCTAATCTGACCATCGTATTCCATACCCAGCAATTTTTCCATGCCTTCCGGCAGGGGCTTGTGTGGGTCAATGGTAGCTGCAATGCGGGGCTTCATGGCAGGCTGCGCATTTATGTGTTCTTCTATTTCTCTGGTAGGCAGGATAACCGTTTCCGGCTCCTCCTCTTCCGTTGCTACCGTAATGGTATCGTCAAAAGAAGCTTCTTCCGGTAAAATTTCCGCTTCCATGGGCTGTTCTAAGGTTTCTTCCGTAATTTCAGAAGCGCCGTCTTCTACTGACACAGGCGTCATTTCAGATGTTTCCCCGAAGAAAACTTCGCCCTGTTCTTCCGGCTGGTTCAGGGCTTCTTTCACGGCGTCGGTTTCAATCACCTTGGTTTCCGCCATGGTAAAATCTTCCAGTGCGTCTGCCAGAGAGTCAAGACGTTTGGTTTCCTGTAAATCAATATCTCCTTCCGCTTCCGGCTCCTTGTCCGTTTTCCGGTCCCAGAGCTCCTTCATGTTGGCAGCCAGTTCCTTCTGCATATTGATGGTGTCGTACTGCCCTACGTTCATAACCTTGACCTGAATGTCATCCGGGTCGGACATCAGAATTTCCTTGGTGGGAGATTCGTCCACTTCTTCCTCCGGTTTTTCCTCTTCCGGAGCCTCAGGATAAACTTCACCGGTTTCCTCTGCCGCTTTCTGACGGGCAATTTCGCCCTTCATCTTGGCATATTTTTCCTCCTGGGAAGGCGTCAGCGGTTCATGAAGCATCTTAAGCTCCATAGCCTTCATAACGTAACGTCCCTCGCCGAACCATAAAATCAGCTCATCGCATTCTTCCACACATTTGGTAGCAAGTCCTATTCTGTGATATAAATAAGCCAGTTCATATGCCCATTTTTCGGTGTATTCCTTGGATTTTAATTCCTTTAATACTTCAATTCTTTCCTCAATGCTGACATCCTGTGCTTCGTATAATTTGTACTGCAGGATGTATCTGCCGGTGTCCTTGGGTGCAATCTGCACGAATTCCTTGTAGTACTCTACCGCCTGCACCACATCCCCCATCTTAATAAACAGTTCACAGAGAGAATATACAATGGAACGTCCTCCCGGATATCTGTCGTATGCCAGAAGGAGCAGATCCCTGGCGTCTTCTAATCTTCTGTTTATTTTATATAAATCGCTGATGGTGCAAAGCATCATAACGCTTTTTACTCTGGTCCAGTCAATGGTGTCTGCAATGGAAGCAGCCTCCACGTACTCGCCCTTTGCAATTAAATCCTTTATCTCTTGTAATCTGACTTTATATTCGTATTTATCCACGGCTGATGCCCTTCCTCGATTAAATCTCCAAATTTCATGAAAAGTGTAAACTTTCCCACTTTTTATACTTTTTCAGTTTATCATATATGACCATGCAATGTCAAAAAAATATCGAGGAAAGTACACAAAAAATGCAAGATGTTGTACGTTTCCCCGATATCAGATTACAAGATGTCGTTTCTATATATTTTTAGATTATTTTACTTTGGTGAATACAAGAGGGTATTCCATGCCGGGAAGCAGGCTTTCACTGTCAACTTCTGCGTTCTTAGGCAGTTCAAAGGTTAAAGTATCACCGGAAATGGTGTATAAATCATAAGAAGTCTTGTCAACGGTGTCTCCGTCAGAGATGAAGATTTTTCCGTTCTTAGCTTCCCATACACCTTCCTGGTGCATATCTGCGGTAACCTCTTCCGGCTTTACGGATTCTTCCATCATGCTCTTGATGTATTCCTTTACATTGGGAGAATATACGGCATCGATATCCTCTTTGCTGTAATCAGGGTTGCTGTCATAAATGTAATTTGCAGCATAGTCGGAGAAATCATCCAGCCAGTTAGCGTAGTTAGCTGCGAACTCGTCATTGTCAACACTCATTTCCATGGTGCCGTCTTCCTTGAATTCAAAGAAAATGGTTACTTCGAGAGAGCTCTTGAAATCTGCGAATTCATCGCCCATCTGCTCTAAAACTGCGTCATGCATATCATACTTCATGCCCCATTTTCCGATGAGAGCCTTGGAATCGTCTCCGCATCCTGCAAGGGCAAATGTCATGACAAGAATCATTAATACTGCTGCAATTCTGGTTAATTTTTTCATGGTTTTCCTTTCATTCGGCCGCATCCGGCCATTTCTTTCATTTATTTGGCATCCTGTTAATCTACTACTTTAGTAAGCTGCAGAGGATAGCTTAAACCGGGAAGGATTTCTGCTTCACTTAAGCTTCCGTCACCGCCCAATACCAGGGTATCCCCTTCAATATAGAAGTTTTCGTAATAATCCTCTGTATCTGTGTCATCAACCAGGTACAGTCTGTCGCCTTCTACATAATACTTCATTTCTGTTTCTACTTCATTTAAGAGTTCGGAAACATCAAGCTGTTCATCCAGTATTTCGGAGAAATACTCTTTGATTGTCATACCGTAGGAGGACTTAAATGCTTTTTCAAACTCGCTTTTTGTCATGCTTCCGTCGGAAATGTATTCCTCCAGCGCCATGTCAATCAGGTAGTCCAGAAGGTCATCCTTCCAGGAGTCAAAGTTCTTTACAAAGCTGTCTTCATCCAGAGACAATCTGCAGATACCATCCTCTGTAAACTCAAAAACGAAGGTTACATAGAACTCACTGTCAAAATCATCCATGTCTTCGCCGACGGTTTCTGCAATTATGTCATTCATGTCATATTCCAGTTTCCATTTTCCTACCAGAGATGTATCTACCGGAATGCTGGCAAGAATGTCGTCAAAACGGGAATCATAACCGTAATCTTCTTTTGCGTTGTTAATAATGTTTCTTGCTTCGGTGTAGTTGCCTGCTGCCACTTCCGCCTTGGCATTTTCGATTGCCTTTTCCAGTAAAGCATCCTTCATATCTGCCTTAACCTGGTCCATTTTATCGTAAAGTTCATCGTAGCCGGTATCGTAGTAAGCATCCTGTAAAAGGTCTACTGCCGCATCAAAATCACCGTCTGCTATGTAACCGTCTGCCTCTGCTTCTGCTGCACTGATGCATTCTGTCTTGCAGTTTGCAATCGCATCCTGTGCCTTGTCATAATACAGGGTATCTTCGGAAGCTACTTCTTCATAATATAAAATCGCATCATAGTAGGTTTTCCATGTGCCGGTCGCCGCCAATTCTTCTGCCTTGGCATAGTTTTCACGGGAGTCATGAATCTTGCTTACCGTATGCATGATATCTTCTATTTCACCGTCTGTGAAAACAACATCCCGAAGGTCTTCCATGGTCCGGATAGCATCTTCGTAAGTGATTTCTTCCGCCAGATAATTGTCCTCCAGGGTCTGCACATAAGTAAGCAGGTCGCTCTTAATCTGGTCCTTGTCCTTCTCACTATTTACCTTTTCGTACAGTTCCATAACGGTTTCCATATTGCCGGCTTCAATCGCTTTGCTGATCTTCTTTGCGGGAGATGCAAATATAAAGAAGTAAGCGGCTGCTGCGCCTCCGGCTAACAGTAACACGATCAGGATAATGGCAATTACCACGCCTGCTTTTCCTTTTTTCTTCTTTGCCGGCTTATCTGCAGGAATGGGAGAATAAGCAGGGGGAACCGGTGCGCCGGGCTGTGGGTAAGGCTGGCCGCCCATGGGCTGAGCCATTGCGAGCTGCACAGATGCCTGATTCATCATCGGCTGGCCCGGTGCGGGCTGTACGGGTGCCTGGTTCATCATCGACTGGCCCGGTGCGGGCTGTACGGGCGCCTGGTTCATCATCGGCTGGCCCGATGCGGGTTGTGCCGGTGTAGGCTGCACGGGTGCTTCTGGTGCTGCCATTGTCGGAACAGCTTCCGGTGCAGGAGTTTCTGCCACGGGTGCTTCCGGTGCTGCTTCTACAGGTGTCTCCACTGCAGGTGCCGCTTCCGCTGCGGGCGTTTCCATAACGGGTGCTGCCGCTTCTGCTGCAACCGGTGCTTCCGGCGCTGCAGGTGCGGGTGCTGCGGGCTCAGGATTTGCAACGGGAGCCGGAGCTGCCGGCATCACAACCGGCGTACCGCAAAAAGGACAGAACCTGGAAGTATTGTTGATTTCTTTACCACATTTTCTACAAAACATATCTCCTCCGCCTTTCACTTTTTCATAATAGGAAAGTAATTAAAAGTTTCTATAACAATATATCTGCCAAAGCAGCAAATTGTTCCAGAGTAAGGGCTTCTCCGCGGATTGTGGGAGAAAGCTGCATGCTTTCAAGCGCCTCCGTCACCTGCTCCCTCGTGAGGGAAAGGTTCTGCGCATTGGAAAGACTGTTCGCCAGCGTTTTTCTCCGCTGGTTGAAGGAAGCCCGGATAAGAGCAAACATGCCTTTCTCATCCTTCACTTCCACCGGCTTTTTTTCATGGCAGGTAAGGCGGATCACCGCACTTGCCACATTGGGCCTCGGGATAAAACAGTTGGGCGGCACGATTGCCACAATTTCCGGCTTAGCATAATACTGCACCGCTAAAGACAGGGCGCCGTAATCCTTGGTGCCGGGGCCTACCTGCATGCGGTCCGCCACTTCCTTCTGCACCATAACCGTGATGCTTTTCACCGGTACATGATTTTCAAAGAGTCCCATGATAATGGGGGTCGTTATGTAATAGGGAAGGTTCGCCACGATTTTAACCGGCTTACCTCCGTTTTTTTCCTCTACAATACGGTTTAAGTCCACCTTCAGGATATCCTCGTTGATGATGGACACATTTTTATAGTCCGCCAGGGTTTCCGTCAGAATGGGAATGAGGTTTTTATCAATCTCCACGGCTGCCACTTCTCCGGCACGCTCTGCCAGATACTGTGTCATGGTGCCGATGCCGGGACCGATTTCCACCACGCAGTCATCCTTGCCGATTTCCGCCGCATCCATGATTTTCTCCAGCACATGGGAGTCAATCAGAAAGTTCTGACCGTATTTTTTCTGAAATGTAAAATTATATTTCTGCAAGACCGCAATGGTATTCTGCGGGATTCCTAATGTCGCCAATCTTTACTCCTTCATCCAGTCCCTTACTTTAATAAGACTGTCAAATTTTCTGCCGCCGATAAGTTCATCGGTTTCCTTTGTGGGTGCAATCATATCCGGCACCATGACCGGGTACATACCCGCCCGGTATGCGGATTTAAGTCCGTTGGGAGAGTCCTCAATGGCAATGGCATTTTCAGGCTCCACCGAAAGGGATGCGCAGGCAATCCGGTAAATATCCGGCTCCGGCTTACTGTGCTCCACCATATCTCCGCTGGTAATGCTCTCAAAATAAGCGGAAATTCCGGCCCTGCTTAAATGGCTTTCAATGCTTTCCCTGCGGCTCGAGGATGCCAGCCCGATTTTATAACCGGCTTCCTTTAAATAGGATAAAAGCTCCCGGACTCCCTCTTTCATGGGAAGACCGTCCTTTGCTATCATCTGTGACATGTTGCGGCTGCAAAGTCCGTGAAGCTTTTCGTAGGAAAAGCTGCTGCCGTACACACTGCAAAGATATGCTTTCGTGTCCGTACCATTGAGCCCGATACAATGGGTGACCGCATCGTAAAGCTTCTTCTCATCCTCCGGTCCGTTTACCAGTCCGGCTTCCTCTGCGGCTGCTACCCAGGCATCCTTGCAAAGCCTCTCGGTGTCGAAAAGAACGCCGTCCATGTCAAAAATAACCGCTTTTATTTCATTTTTGTCTATCTGCATTTGTCTTTCCTCTCACCTTTTAATAGGAAGCAGTTGCTTTAGCCCAGTGAAATCATTATAGCATGAGCCCCACTGCAATAACAATACCCCATTTTGCACATATCTGCATCCTATCGTGCATCAGAAAAGAAATATTGCATAAATTTTACAGATAACGTATCATTCTCCTCTATTTTTTCTTCCGGCAGATATGCTATAATAAATCTAATCTTACAAAAAAGTAAGTCAACTATTAACCCCTGTCTGAAAGGAGAAATCATATGAACACAGATATGATTGTAAAAGTAGTGCCTATCGCACTCATTGTACTTGTTGTTTTAATCATCCTGATATCCGGATATGTAAAAGCATCTCCCGATACCGCCTACATCATCTCCGGTCTGAGAAAACGTCCCAAAATCCTTATCGGACGCGCCGGTGTGAAAATACCTTTCTTTGAGAAAAAGGATGAACTGAATTTACAGTTAATTCCCATTGATGTAAAAACTTCATCTGCCGTACCTACCGCAGATTACATTAATATCCGTGTAGACGCAGCCGTAAACGTAAAAATCAGTGTGAACCCCGACCAGCTTGCTTTGGCCGCACAGAACTTCTTAAATAAGAAAACCGATTACATCGCCCAGGTGGCAAGAGAAGTTCTCGAAGGTAACATGCGTGAAATCGTAGGTAAGATGAACCTCGAAGAAATGGTCAGCGACCGTCAGAAATTCGCCATGCTGGTAAAGGAAAACGCAGAGCCCGACTTAGCTGCCATGGGTCTTGACATTGTCAGCTTCAACGTGCAGAACTTCGTGGACGGCAACGGCGTTATCGAAAACTTAGGTGTGGACAACATCGTTAAAATCCAGAAGAACGCCGCTATTTCCCGTGCCGAAAGTGAAAAGGAAATTGCAAAGGCGCAGGCAAATGCACAGAGAGAAGCCAACGAAGCGCAGATTGCCGCACAGACGGACATTGCACAGAAAAACAACGAACTTGCCATTACCCAGGCTGAACTGAAGAGAGTATCCGATGCCAAGAAGGCAGAAGCGGATGCCGCATACCAAATTCAGCAGGAGGAACAGAGAAAGACCATCGAAATTACCACCGCTAACGCAAACATTGCAAAGCAGGAAAAGGAAATTCTCTTAAAGCAGAAAGAAGCCGAAGTTATGGAACAGGCGCTGGATGCACAGGTTAAGAAGAAAGCGGAAGCGGAAAAGTTCGCAAAACAGCAGCAGGCAGACGCCCAGCTCTATCAGCGTCAGCGTGATGCAGAGGCTAAGAAATACGAATTAGAGCAGCAGGCTCAGGCACTTAAAATCCAGGCGGAAGCGGAAAAATACGCAAAGGAACAGGAAGCGGAAGGTATCCGTATCAAGGGTCTTGCGGAAGCAGAAGCCATTCAGGCAAAGGCTGTTGCAGAAGCAGAAGGTATCGAAAAGAAAGCCGAAGCTATGGCTAAGATGGGTGAAGCCGCTGTCCTCGAAATGTACTTCAAGGCTCTGCCCGACGTAGTCCGCAACGCTGCCGAACCTCTTGCCAAGGTTGACAAGATTACCATGTACGGTGACGGCAACTCCGCAAAACTCATGAAGGACGTTATGAACACCTTAAATCAGGTAACCGACGGCTTAAAAGAGTCCACCGGCGTAGACTTGAACGCAGTGCTTTCCGGCTTCTTAAAGAATAACGAAGTAGCCGATGCACCCGTTCCTGCCAAGGCAGCAACTACCGACACAAACGAAGAACCGGACTTCATGTAATGCCCGGGGCTCTCGAAAGGAACTTATTTCTTCATGAACCAAAAAGTATTTAGCAGACAAAATAGAAGCCACCCTGTCCGGTGATGAAATCAGCGACCCGGAAGGTTACGGACTGTTGGTAAATTCCATCCTTTACGGAATGGGTGCCTTAGGCTTGTGGGTCGCCCGGATTATCCTCTGGGCTGCCGTCATTTATCATGTATTTCTTGCCGTTTTTGCCGGAGCCTTGCGTCTTATCTTTGCCCAGACCCCCGGACGGCTGCTGGCTTACCGTATCGTGACCGGCTTCTACTGTTTCTTTATTCTTGCAGAAATACTGCTGTTGTTCAGCGTCCTAAATGCGGTAACTCTCGTTTTGATGCTTGCCCTCCTGCTTGTGCTGGCGGTCACGCTGGTGAATACCTACTCCCATATAGAGGTCATTCCCAAAAACGGAACTCCGTTACAAAATGAGACATATTATAAAGAATAAGCACATCCGTATCTTTTGTGACATACGTGTCAAGAAGTTGTGACAGCTTACCTTTATAGTACCGTAAATCTAAAATATAAATGGTTTCGTAATGTTCGCTAAGATAGGGAACCATACAGTTTGCAAAGGAATCCTTTATGAGAAATAAAGAGGTTCCTTTGTTTTTTCTTTCTTTGTCCGGGGATGGCTTTTCATAGGAAGTATTCCGGATTTCTATCAGCATGTGATTGTCATCTAAAAAATACCCGTACTGGTTTTTCCCGGAGAGATACTTTTCCGCATAAAGAGAATACGCCGGTGTTTTCGACATATCGTAGTACACTTCCCTCGTACCCTGATAAGCATAAGCCTCTATGGTGTCGAAGGGCAGTCCCGGCAGGTTGGTTTTGGAATGCAGCGTGCCGTGAAAGCTTTCCGAAACTTTATCCGCATTATACGACACTGCTGTCACTTTGTTTTCCATTGCCCAGGTCTGATAGGCATAATAAGCTCCCAGTGTGGTCCAGTGGTGGTCTGTTCCGTAGTAAATATATTCTTCCGCATGACTGCGCAAAGGGGAAAACACATCCAGAAATACCGTATTTTTTCCGCAGGCATCCCGGAACCGCCTCCACAGCACTTCTTCCGGGAAAACTTCCGCATAGGCCGGGAGCTTTGCTGCATATACATTGTCTGCCGTGGGCGCCAGCAGTACCTGAAAGCTCCGGCTTTTCCCTTGCAGCAGCCTTTCCAGCTTCTGCAGTCCTTCCAGGGTCTTTTCTATATTCTGTGCCGAAAATTCCTCCGTGTGCTTTTCTATGAGAGTCCCATCCGCTGCCAGGTACACGCCGTTGATTTCCTTTTTCCCCAGCGCCTTATCTGTGGCGCTCTTTACGGCAATATAGCTATTTCGCCCCAAAATCTGGTCGGATACATAGCCCTCATATTCTTTCATATAGCTGCCGGTGCGGACAGCCTGTACCGAAAGCTCCGGCTTTTGCTGCAACTTCCGGTTTTCATAGGAAGAATACAGTTTTGCCGGATGCAGCATATCCGCAACGGAAAACAAAAGCAGAACTGCAGAGAACACCAGCAGCACTGCCCACGTCCGCAGACGTTCTGTGAAGTTTTTGCCCGACTTTTTTTGCCTGTTCATTTCAGTACCGTTCTCCTGTCTCTGTACCATTCTCCTGTCTCTGTTTCGTTTTTTCATGTCTCTTGCCATTCTTTCATCCCTGCCTCTTGCCATTCTTTCATCTTTGCCTCTTACCATTTATCCCATGCTTTTCCGCAGTATTTTCACAGGTTATGCTGCGCCATTTATACCGGTCCTCTGTTAGCATCAGAACCGAAAATACAGAAACGGATTATAGCTGGCGTCCACAATATTTGCCACGGAAAGCAGAAACAATCCGCCCAGATACAAAATCTCCAATGCCGTATAGGAAGCAGCCCCCGCACAGGACAATATTTCTGCCTTTGCCGATTGGATGCGTTCCGTACGGCAGAGGCGCTGCCATATTTTTTCCGCCGCACTTTTTCCAAAGGGAAGGGATGAGATGGCAAGCAGGAAGAACAAAAGCCGGTAATTTTCCCAGAAATAAAGAGCTTCCCGGTTGAAAATGCCACCGGGCGCCCGGAAAAACAGGGAACGCCATACATTGGCAAGCACCTCTCCGTCCTCTATGGAGAAAAAGCTCCAGCTTAAAAGCACCAGAAACATGGTATACACCCAGCCGAAAAAGCCCGGTATTTTCTGCAGGATTTTTCCCAAAAACAGCTTTTCCAATATAAGAAAAAGAGCAAACCACATGCCCCACAAAAGGAAATTGACTCCCGCCCCGTGCCAGATGCCGGTCAGCGTCCAGACAATAAAAATGTTCAAAAGCTGCCGTTTCATTCCTTTCCTGTTGCCGCCGAGCGGAATGTAAACATAGTCTCTGAACCAGCCGCTTAAGGACATGTGCCACCGGCGCCAGAAATCCGTAATGCTGCGGGCAATGTACGGATAGTGAAAGTTTTCCGGGAAGGTAAAGCCCAGTATTTTTCCCAGACCGATTGCCATGTCTGAATAACCCGAGAAATCAAAATAAATCTGGAACGCATACGCCAGTATGCACAGCCATGCTGACAAGGTCGTCATTTTCTCCGGTGACAGTGATGTTACTTCCGTAAACAAAACACCGATGTTGTTTGCAAGTAGCACCTTTTTTGCCAGTCCGATGAGAAAACGTACTATGCCTGCTGCCATGTCTTCCGGTGCGGCACGCCTTTCCTTTAACTGCTCCGCCACATCTCCGTAGGTCACAATGGGTCCCGCCACAAGCTGGGGAAACATGGTCACAAAAACTGCGAACTGCAGGAAATTTTTCTGTGCCGGTACCTCGCCCCGGTACACATCAATCACGTAGGACATGGTCTGGAAGGTGTAAAAAGAGATGCCGATAGGGAGCGGCAGGTTTACACCGCTGTATTTAAAAAAGCCGAGCATGGCAAGATTGATTGTGAGGGAGGAAAGCAGAAAGTAAAAGGCTTTCCGCTTCCCTCTGTTTATCTCTATCAGCATGCCATGCAGATAATCCGATACCGTGGAAAACAGCATCAGCACAATATAAACCGGTTCGCCCCAGGCGTAAAACAGGAGACTCCCCGCAAAGAGCACCACATTTTTAGCCTTTTTCGGCGCCAGAAAATACAGCAGGAAAAATATCGGCAAAAACCGGAATAGAAAGACAACGCCGGATAAAACCATAAGATTTACCGGGCGCGTCCGCTGCCGGCAGCGTTGTCCTCCAGTGCCTGGCGGATGGCTTCCAGAGCCTTTTCATTCTGCTCCTGGCTCAATTCCATTACTTTTTCTTCGCCCTCTTCTTCCGCATCCACGGAGCTGCCGCCAAGCTGGATAAAGAATACATAGTTGTCAATGGTTTCAATACGGGATGCCTGCAGCTTGCCGATGTTCATCGGGTACTGCATGGTGTTGCTGATTTCGCTTTCCCGGTAATTGTTCAGCACCGTTTCTACCTCTTCCACCCGGTCTTCCTTTGCCTGCACGATAATCAGGGTGTCCACATGGGTACCGATAACCGGCGTTTCCACGAAGATATCCTCATACATATCCGGCTTCAGACCGTACAAATCCTGCACATATTCGGGCTCCATCACGGAGTCGGGCCAGTAGTCCTCGCCAAGAGCTTCCGCCACGGCATCACGCAGGTACATAAGCTTGCTTTCCTGCGCCGGTTCCGTGCTTTCCACAGGGGTGCTTTCCGCTGTGCTGTTTTCGGTATTGTTTCCTGCCTGAGAAGAAGTCTGGGGCGTGGTGCTTTCCGTATTTTCGCCGGTGCCTCCATTGTTTTTCTTTCCGCATGCCGTAAGCAGCACCACGGACACTGCCAGTAAAGAGCAGACCGTTAAAATTTTATTTTTCTTCATCGTTACTTTCCTTTCTTTCTGCAGATTAGAACCGCTTTTTGCAAAGCTTTTCCGCAAAATGCAATCTTTTCCAAAGTATGCCTCTTGCGCCCGCAAAATATACCTCTTGCATGAAAAAATAAGGTCATGCTATACTAAATCGCAGGTTATAAAAGAAATGGAGATTGTTATGAGTATTTTGAACGTGGAACATTTGACTCATGGATTTGGCGACCGTGCCATTTTTCAGGATGTATCTTTTCGTCTTTTAAAAGGAGAACACATCGGTTTAATCGGTGCCAACGGCGAAGGAAAATCCACTTTTATGAATATTATTACCGGAAAGCTCATGCCGGATGAGGGCAAAATCGAATGGGCAAAAAATGTCCGTGTGGGTTATCTTGACCAGCACACTGTCCTGCAGAAGGGCATGACCATCCGTCAGGTGCTTTCCTCTGCTTTCGACTTTTTATTTGAAATGGAAGCCCGCATGAATGAAATCTGCGACAAGATGGGGGAAGCCTCCCCGGAAGAAATGGACGCCTACATGGAAGAACTCGGCACCATTCAGGATTTGCTCACCATGCATGATTTTTACATGATTGATGCCAAGGTGGAGGAAGTGGCAAGAGCCCTGGGGCTTTTGGACCTGGGACTTGACAAGGACGTCACCGACTTAAGCGGCGGTCAGCGTACCAAGGTGCTGCTTGGCAAGCTTTTGTTGGAAAAACCGGACATTCTTTTGCTGGACGAGCCTACCAACTACTTGGATGCCGAGCATATTGCCTGGCTGAAACGGTATCTGACCGATTACGAAAATGCTTTTATTCTGATTTCCCACGACATTCCTTTCTTAAACAGCGTTGTCAACCTGATTTACCATATGGACAATCAGGAATTGAACCGCTACGTGGGCGACTACGATAAATTCCAGGAAGTCTATGCCATGAAGAAGGCGCAGCTCAATGCCGCTTACAATAAGCAGCAGAAGGAAATCGCCGATTTGAAGGATTTTGTGGCAAGAAACAAGGCAAGAGTGGCAACCCGTAATATGGCGATGTCCCGCCAGAAAAAGTTAGACAAAATGGATGTGATTGAACTGGCTGCGGAGAAACCCAAGCCGGAATTCCGCTTTAAGGAAGCCCGCACCCCGGGACGTTACATTTTTGAAGCAAACGACCTGGTTATCGGTTATGACGAGCCCCTTTCCCATCCGCTTACCATTGCCATGGAGAGGGGACAGAAAATTGCTCTGACCGGCTCCAACGGTATCGGTAAATCCACTTTGTTAAAAAGCATTTTGGGACTCATTCCTCCTCTGTCCGGCACCACCGAGCAGGGAGATTATCTGGAAATCGGCTACTTTGAACAGGAAACTCCTGCCGGCATTGAAACCTCCTGCATCGAAGAAATCTGGCAGGAATTCCCAGGCATGAGCCAGTATGAGGTGCGCTCCGCTCTGGCGAAATGCGGTCTTACCACCAAACATATCGAAAGCAAGGTAAAGGTCTTAAGCGGCGGCGAGCAGGCAAAGGTGCGTCTTTGCAAACTGATTAACAAGAATACCAATGTTCTTATTCTGGATGAGCCCACCAACCACCTGGACGTGGATGCCAAGGACGAATTAAAACGCGCCTTGCAGGAATACAAGGGCAGCATCCTCATGGTCTGCCACGAGCCGGAGTTTTATGAAGACTGGGCAACCGATGTGTGGGACTGCACCAAGTGGACTACGAAGTTATAAAACAACAAGGTGCTGCCGGGTTAATTCCCGTGCAGCACCTTATTGGCAATGTATTGTGAAAGATTAAAGCCGCGGATACCCATTTTTTCATACCGTGTATCCATTCTCTCCGTGTAGTATGCGAGCCAGTCCTCTTCCAGAACAAAATATTCTCTTTCACCGTCTTCCCCGTACCATGCACCCTCGTCTGCGGGAGCGGCTTCTTTTTCCCCATCCTCTATATACTCCCGGAATGCCAGAGCCGCATCCGATGACATGTACCGCAGATAGGAATAGTCCGTATGTCCCATACGGTACGATGCCGTGCCTGCTGCCTCGCCCCTGTGCAGATTGTATGTGGCAATCCAATAATCCACATGGGCAAAGGATAAGAGCAGGTAACACACCGTCACCACCACCATGCTGAACCGGAACAGTGGGAAGCTTCTTTTGAAAATGCTGATAATCACGCCGGTCAGAAGCACGGTGAGCACGACCAGAAACCACAGGACAAACACCCTGAGGAAGGTCAGGTTATAATGCTTCACATACTGTATCATACGGAATGCGGAGGAAGCTATCATAATGTATGTGCAAGCTGACATGACTGTCATAGTTATATCAAGAACCTTGTTTTTCTTAAAAAATCCATAGCCCGCCTGCACCAGTATCAGGTTCAGGATGCAGACCGCCAGCAAATCGAAAAATCCTCTCCGGGCATATTCCGCATAGGTCATGCCCTGCATATTAAATCTTCCGCCGAACAGGCAGAAAATCTGTATCCAGCAGAATACCATATAAAGAACGGTAAGCGGTATCAGCACGATAATGGCTGGGAGCGCTTCCGCCGGTGTTTTTTCCCGCGCTTCATCCGGCAGGGAACGCTCCGCCAGATAGGCAAAAATGCCGTAAGTGGCAAAGAACGCCGCCAGTATCATGAACACAATCTGAAAACCGCTGCCTAAATTCAGGTTTCCGAATATATTCCGGCTAATCTGGGCAAATGCCGCATCCGCCGCACACAACAGCACCCAGACAACTGTCAGCAGCGGAATACCCACAAGCAGACCGAGCACCACGTAAAGCGCATTGTTGTTCTGCTTTTCATCTTCCTTTTTTCGGAAATCCACAAAAGGTCTGTAAATCTTCACAATCCAGACAAAGGGCAGCTTTATGATATTTTCTATGTATTTGAAAAAACTCCAGTTCTTATCCTCAAAAAACTGATGCAGCAGAAAGCTTGCCGTCAGGAAAAAGATACCGGTTTTATTCATGGCGATTATTCTGCCGTCCCCCGTTATAAAGGTCGATACCGCCAGCAGCATCACCGTCACCAGATAAAAAACGCTGTCTTTTTTCAAGGAAACCTCTAACTTTTTCATACATAAGCAGTAAAACCAGAGGCTTCCTGCGATAAAAAAAGTAAAGGCAATGCCTCCGCTGTTTTTATACAGACACAGGGCGTAGAAGCAGGCATACAATGCCGTGCCTATCCCGAAAAAGCGGTAATTTTCTTTCATTTTACCTGTTAAGTTCCTGTCATTCATGGTCCTCTTCCTCCTTTTCTTCCACATATTCCAGAATATCCCCCGGCTGACAGTCCAGCGCCTTGCAGATAGCCTCGAGGGTGGAAAACCTGATAGCCTTCGCCTTGTTGTTTTTCAGGATGGACAGGTTGGCAAGTGTCAAATCCACCTGCTCCGCCAGCTCCGTGAGCCCTATTTTGCGCTGCGCCATCACTACATCCAGATTTATCTTAATCGCCATATCAATCTTCCTTTCTGCCCTTGCATCCCATGCGTTTTCAGCTTGCGCATGGTCACCGGGCGGCTCTTTATATCGTCAAATCATTCTCTTCCTTATATTGCACCGCCTTGTCAAAGACAATGGCAAGTGTTTTACTGAACAGTCCGGCAATGACAAACACCAGAATGACTACCAGCATGGTGATGGATATAAACAGCAGCATGCGTACCAATGAAAATAGGGCAATCATAAAGCTGTAGGTACCCATGCGCTGCAGGCTCACCACGTTTTCCTGCACAAAGCAGTCGTCCTTAAGTACCGTGCGGAACATTTTGCGCAGCTCGCCCAGAATGGCAATGGCAAGCACGCCCAGCACAAAATAAATCATCACCGTTTCTCCGTAATGGGTTTTGCAGACGTCCAGATAATTGCCCAGCCATTTGATGCTGAGGGGCAGCGTCAGCGTCACCAGAATGCCCGCAAAAAACATAAAATCCAAAAGATACTTCGTTATTTTTACAATCGTTTCTTTTTTCATGATAACCTCTTTCCTTTCCGATAACAAAATACCGTGCAGCGGAATTTTGCCAAAGAAAAAACCATGCCATAAAAGCACACCTGTTTTACGTGTACTCACTATAGCATGGTCTTATATCGACTGTCAATATATTTTTATCGTTTATCAATAAATATTTTTTTATCAATATTTGCATCTGCTTTTACCGCAGCATCCTTCGGCAAATCCCGGTAGAACATATAGCCGTTCTTGCCCTCTTTCTTGATGGCATACATGGCGTCATCCGCACAGACAATCAGGGTTTCCATATCCAGCGTGTCGGCAGGATAGCATGCCGCGCCGATGCTGCCGTGGATATCCATGGTCTTGCCCTTCATCTTGTAGGGCTTGCGGAATACCTGCAGGCACTGTATAACTGCATTGTCGGAAATTTTGGGATTGTCGCTACGCAGAATCAGGATAAATTCATCCCCGGCAAAACGATACGCCGTAAGAAGCGGCGTACGCAGCATCTTTAACCGGTTGGCAACTCCTTTCAGCGCTTCATCGCCCATGGCATGACCCATGGTGTCGTTGATGCCCTTGAAGTTATCCAAATCCAGCATAATAACGGTACAGGGCTGTTTCTGTGCTATGATGTTCTGCAGGTCCGCCATAAACTTGGAACGGTTGGGAAGTCCCGTCAGGAAGTCGTGCTGGGATGCATTTTCCAGATGGTCCTTCATTTCTTCCATTTCCTTCATCATTTTGCGGCGCTTTACATTGTCCAGACTCAGCCAGGCAGAAATGGCACAGAGAACCACCACAATCAGGATAATCGGAGTGATGATATCACTGTTCTTTTCCCAAAAGGACGGAACATCATTGACATAGACCGTATCGTCCGGGAAATATTTTCTGCTGATATTGAATTTTTTAAGCATATCCGCATTTACGCTCCAGACATACAGCTTATCGTCCTTAAAGCTTACATACTGCATTTTGCGGTCCCCCCGGACCACCTTGACAACTGTTTTCGTCACTTCGGCAGCCGATTGCCTGATGGAAAAACTATAGCCGCCGAATACGCAATCACTTATACGGTCATTTTCTATAAAATATAAAATAGGAATTTTAGTATAATGGGATATAAAATTAACTGCTTCCTTATTCGTGTATTGCCTGCCCTCGGCATCTTCATTCATGCAGTAATAGATAAGTACCGCATCCTGCGGCATTTCCGTAAGCTGTCTGCGAAGCTCTTCCTGCGTCAGTTCAGACGGATTTATGATGTTAAACTGCAGGTTGGGGAAAACATCCTTCATGGCATAATATTTTTTGGCTTCTATCGTTCCCGTAAGGCTGTCATCTATAATGGCATATACCGTTTCCGCTTCCGGATAAATTTCCAGGGCTTTATCCAGATTTTCCTTTACCGGCAGTTTTTCGACAATGCCCTTTATATCCGGGTCCTCGTCCGCCTTTTCGCTCAATGTGTCATCATTAATGCCCATGTAAAAAATCGGCTGGGACGGAAACAGTTCCTCTTTATGCTTCATGGCAAAACGTAATGCCGCATCATCCCCTACAATTACGGCATCATACAATTCTACCTTGGACAACCGGTATTTCAGCCCCTCATAAAACAGCTGTGTCGCCGTATCATCATGTACCCTGTAGGTGTCCATAAACTCATAATCCAGTATAAAATCATCCGGCAGTGTACTTTGAATTCCCTCAATTTCAAGCTGCACGGTATCTCTTGCTAACGAATAAGAACTGATAAATAAAATTCTGTTGTTGTTGACCTCTTCATCTTTTGCATTGGATGTAAATCCTGTCAGTATGCACATGTAAGCAATAAGCAAAAGAGTCATAATATGGACAAATTTTTTCCGTCCATCCGCCGTATACTCTTTCTTCATTTCTTCTCCCCACTCTTTACCCTACATTTTTGAAAACCCATATAAATCTTCCGCATTTTTCCAGGTTGCTTCTTCCACCTCTTCGGCAGATATCTGCTTCAATTCCGCAATTTTTTCCACCACATAGGGGATATGCAGAGACGAATTGCGTTTTCCCCGAAACGGATCCGGCGAAAGATACGGACAATCCGTTTCCAGAACAATTCTGTCAAGCGGTATCTTCTTCACAACCTCTTTTATCTTTCCGGCATTTTTGAAGGTCAGAACCCCTCCGACGCCGATATAAAATCCCATTTTCACTGCCATTTCCGCAATTTCCACGGAATAGGAAAAGCAATGCACCACGCCTCCGATTTCCTCTGCGTGCTCCTGCTTCAATATTTCCATGGTGTCCTGTGCTGCGTCTCTCGAATGGATGATAACCGGCTTATGCAGTTCTCTTGCCAGGTCTAACTGCCGCTTAAACCAAATCTTCTGTGTGTCCCTGTCGGGCTTCGGCCAGTAATAATCCAGACCGATTTCTCCCACAGCCACACATTTTTCATGCTGCAGTGCGTTCCGAAGCCATGCAAAATTCTCCTCATTAAGCTCTGCCGTTTCGCTGGGATGCACGCCAAGCGCGCCGTACACAAAGGGGTATTTCTCCATGATTTCCATGGTCTTTTTGCAGGAAGCAAGACTTGCTCCCACGTTTACCACTCTGCCAATCCCCGCCTCCGGCAGTGAGCTAACCAGGCTGTCTCTGTCTTCGTCGAATGCTGCATCATCATAATGGGCATGTGTTTCAAAAATCATAATGCCATTCTTGCCTTTCGTTTTCTTACTGTCATACAGCATATAAATATCATATGACATTTTGGGCAATCTGTAAACAAAAAAAGCACCAACCCCCGAGATAACCTCGAAAATCGGTACTTGTAAGTGCACCGCCAGGGGCTCGAACCCTGGACACCCTGATTAAGAGTCAGGTGCTCTACCAACTGAGCTAGCGGTGCATTTTCTTTGTCGTTGTTGTGTCTCTCGCAACGACAAGACATATATTATCACATGGTTTTAAAGAATGCAAGTACTTTTTGAAAAAAATTTAAATAATTTTTTCGATTTATTTGTACAATAGATGAAATTACTGTTTTTTACGGGCTTCCTGGCACTTTTTGCAGTAGCCGTAAAGCTCTAATTTGTGTCCGGTGACAGTAAAATCTCCAGTATCCTGCTCTAAATGTACATGGGCAAAAGGACAACTGGGCAGAGGAATCCGTTTGTGGCATTCCAGGCAGACCGCATAATGAGTATGTTCCCCCCGGTTCAATTCATACACTACGGTGCCGTCTCCCATAAAAGTGGTTTTCTCCACCATACCATGTTCCTCAAAGGTAGCCAGAATACGGTAGATGGTGGATACGGCATAGTCACTGCCTTCATGTTCTCTCTCGATGCGGTTGTAGATCTGTACGGCGCTGAGGGGCTCCGTCGCCTCCTCCAGCACCTGATAGACGCATTTTCTCTGTTTGGTCCATTTCAGTCCCTTGGGATAAGAAATGTCGCTGTGTTCACATTTATGTTCTTCCATAACTACCAGTCCTTTTATACCACGATCTCGCGGATGCAGTGCTTCCCAGTTCGAAACACCTCGTGCCTACAGCCAGTTTATCACAATTCCCACCAAAACTCCAATCACATATAAAATTCCTACAATTTTCAAATTTTCCTTCTTATCCGGGTTCACGCGGAACAGCACTAACAGTCCTACTCCGGCGCCTACTAACAGCCCGGACATCATGGCTCCGAGGCTGATCACGTCTTTCAGATACAGTTGTGTTACAGTGACAGATGCCGCGCAGTTCGGTATCAGTCCTACCAGTCCTGCCAGCACGGGACCGAGCACCGGTCGGTTCAGGATCAGATTTGCCAGAGCATCTTCTCCTACGAAATGCAATACCAGATTCAGTACAAATCCGATAATCATAATGAAGAAAGTGATCTGTAGCGTATGCTTCACCGCAGACAGAAAAATACCATCCTTCTCACAATGACAGTTATCATGCTCACATATCTCATGAATGTGTTCTTCCTCTTCGTGCTCATGTTCCTCATGATTATGAACATGTCCATGATGATGTACTTTTTGCTTCCGGATCAGCAGATCAATGACAAATCCGGCAACCGCACCAATCACCGCCTTCGCTGCCAGCACGCCCAACACGAACCGAATATCCACTTTCTCCGAGATCAAAATCGGCAGCATTTCATCCGACGTGGACAAATAAATCGCAATCAGTGTTCCCAGCGTAATCACCCTGCCTGCATACAGATTAGAGGCTGCTGCCGAGAATCCGCACTGAGGCAGCACACCCGCCACACCGCCAATCAACGGTCCCAGTCTGCCGGCTTTCCGCACCATCTGCGTAGTCTTCTCCCCAGCCTTGTGCTCCAAATATTCCATGGCCAGGTAGGTGAGGAATAGAAACGGCACCAGCTTTATACTATCTATTAAGGTATCTAAAATAATTTCCGACATGACTCTTACCTTTCTGTACTTTCCTTATCAAATGAACACTTAATCATATATTTGTTCTAAATGCAAATGCAACTCATTTGCATTTAGAACTATAACATATTTTCCCTTATTGTCAATATTTTATTTATGAAAATATTCGTTATATTACAATAAGCACCAAAAAGTAAGAAAATGCACATTCCCTATTCTTTACATTTCTTTTATAGGAAATGTCACCTGCCAGTTTCCTTCCTGGAAACCTTCCGATATCACAAAATTTCCATATAATCTATAGTTCTGCAATTCTTCCTGCGGAGTCAGAAATACCGCATCCCTGTAATCGATCCGGTTCTCCCCGGTTCCTTCGCGGAAGCTGACGCTTCCCACTTCCCCTATCGTCTCCCCTGCCTCATTTTGCAGGAAAAAGAAGCCATGATTGTCATTATCCAGAGAGTTTTCCACTGCGTATTGTATATGAAGTTTTCCTTCAATATAGCCAATGCCGGTGAAATCCACTCCGTTCACCGGGAAATCCGGATCCGCAGACTGCGGCACCAGCACGCGATACCCTTCCGTTTCATTTTCCGTGGTTTCTGACATTTTTGTCATAGGTCCGCTATATCCCGTCATTGTCCCCCCATTGGCAGGACTGTCAACATATTGGTACTGCGCATCTGTCACCTGTGTCAGATCTATAGGAATCTCTATATTTTCGTAGTTCTGCTTATGACTGAGATACCCTCCTACGGAAAATGTCAGCTTTTCTCCCTCGATCTTCCGTCCTTCCTCCTGCATTACTGTAATCAGATAGGTTAGTGTCCGGCTCTCCGGATCATAGCCCACCTTCCGGCAGCTCCCTATGGCACTGCCGGAAGTATGGATTGAATAGCTGTCATAGAGATCCGTGGTCTCATCCAGACGCTCCCCCTCCAGGTCCCGGAACGTAATATAAATCTCCGCCGTCTCCTCATGAATGTAAGCAGCTACCACTTCCATCCGAATACCGTCATTCTCATCCGCCATCTGCACCGGTTTGTAGAACTGTGCCACCGCCGGAGACACCAGATACATCAATTCATAGATTGTAGGAAATGTCCCTGCCAGCACCGGAAGGCTGACGTTTACGGCCAGTAACAATGCTACCGACACAGCAGCCCCTCTGACCCATCGTCTCTTATGGCTCTGTTGAACCTGTTCCCTGTTATTCCACGATCTCCACTGATCTTTTTCCTCCTTTATACCGGAAGTTTCTGATGCTCCCGACACCATCGCTGCCTCTGCAAGCAGGATCGAAAGCAGCTCCTCGGAAGGCTGCACTTTCTCATTCCACTCCTGATATCTGTCTTTAAATTGCGTAGTCATCACCCAGCACCTCCTTTAACATTGCTCTCGCTCTCGTCAACTGTATCCGTATGGTAGATTCCTTCCTATGAAGTACTCCGGCAATCTCTGCCACCGTCATCTCTTCATAATAGAATAAATAAATCACCTGTCGATACTTCTCCGGAAGCTTCTGCAACTCCCGGATAGAGCAGCAGATCCTCTTTTTCCTCAAAGGGAACATCCTCTGTCAGTTCGCCCACCTGCCGTCTCCAGAAGGAGCGCAATATGGAATTGCAACAATTCACCGTTACCCGCAATAACCACGCCTTACAATGCTCCGCGGAAGTAAATTCCGGTGCCTTATGCAAATATCGCAAAAATACCTCCTGGGCGATCTCCTCCGCATCCTCCCTCCTGCCCGTCCGGGCAAAGGCCAGCCGATATACCATTTTGTAGTAATGCTGAATCACTTCTTCTACCGTTCGTTTCTCCATCTTCCCTCTCCCTGTATCTTCAAATGGGATTTTTGTTTCTGCCTTATACTAAATAATACGGTGGAACGAAGGTAAAAGCTACATTTCGACAACAAAAAACAGAGCCTCTGCAAAAGAGCCCCTGTTTCTATAACTTGCACCGTTAAAATAATTCTTTTTTATACCGGATAGAATCCTCCTCCGTAATCCGGCGGATCACACGGCAGGGATTCCCGGCAGCCAGCGAATTAGCGGGGATATCTCTCGTCACAACGCTACCGGCTCCGATCACGCACCCATCACCGATGGTCACACCTCCGGTGATCACAACGTTACTGGCAATCCAACAGTTAGAACCTATGACAATAGGCTTCCCATATTCGTCATCATACAGAGTACCGTCATCCTTTTCCTTTATATTGCGTTCCTGCCACCGAAACGGATGCATGGGGGTTGCAAGCGTACAGTTCGGTCCAAAATACACATTGTCCTCGATCGTTACCGGGCAGGTATCCAGCACTGTAAAAATGAACTACCCCGGGGCAAGC
>DJEL01000051.1 GCA_002432425.1 Lachnospiraceae bacterium UBA5899 | reverse complement strand
TTCCTCTTTACCGGGGATGATGTTTTTAAGCGGATTGCCGATTTGAGCGGCGGTGAAAAAGGCCGTGTCAGCCTGGCAAAGCTGATGCTCTCCAATGCCAACTTTTTGATTTTGGACGAACCCACCAACCATTTGGATATTATGTCAAAGGAAATCTTAGAGGATGCCTTAAACCACTACGAAGGCACTGTACTCTATGTTTCCCACGACCGTTATTTTATCAACAAAACCGCCCACCGCATCTTGGAGCTTTCCGGCGGGAACTTTACCAATTATCTGGGGAACTACGACTACTACCTCTTAAAGAAGGAACAACTGGCAGGAAATACCCCGGCTGCTTCCGCCTCTGCTCCCGCCGAAGACACGGAAAGCAAAACGGACTGGAAACAGCAGAAAGAGGAACAGGCACAGAAACGGAAGAAAGAAAACGACTTAAAGAAATGCGAACAGCGGATTGAAAAGCTGGAAGAAGAAAAAGCCGCTTTAGAAGAAAAGATGTGCGACCCTTCCATCGCAACGGATGTAGGAAAGTTACAGGAGCTTTCCAAAAAAATCGAAGAAACGGACAACCAGCTTTCAGAAGCTTACGAAGAATGGGAAAGGCTTGCAGAATAAACCGCAAGCCTTTTTTCTGCATATATAGCAGTCCCTTTATGTTTTTACATTGCTTCGTATGTTTTACGGATTTCTTTGATAAAGTTCTCACTGTTTAATACGGTGACATCCTTTAAGGAGGTAATCAGGGCAAGATCCTTGGTCATTCTGCCGCTTTCAATGGTGGAAAGGGTTGCCTTTTCCAGCTTATCCGCAAATTCTACCAGCTCCTTGATGCCGTCTAACTCGCCGCGCTTTCTTAACGCACCGGTCCATGCAAAAATGGTGGCTACGGAGTTGGTGGATGTTTCCTCTCCCTTTAAGTACTTGTAGTAATGACGCTGCACGGTTCCGTGTGCGGCTTCGTATTCGTATACGCCGTTCGGGGAAACCAGTACGGAAGTCATCATGGCAAGGGAACCGAATGCGGAAGAAACCATATCGGACATTACATCGCCGTCATAGTTCTTGCATGCCCAGATGAAGCCGCCCTCTGCCTTCATGACTCTTGCTACCGCATCGTCAATCAGGGTGTAGAAATAGGTGATGCCGGCTTCTTCAAATTTCGCCTTGTATTCGTTTTCGTAAACCTCTGCAAAAATATCCTTGAAAGTATGGTCATACTTTTTGGAAATGGTATCCTTGGTGGCAAACCATAAATCCTGTTTTAAGTCCAGTGCATAGGAGAAGCAGGCTCTTGCAAAGCTGGTGATGGACTTGTCGGTGTTGTGCATGCCCTGCAGCACGCCTGCGCCGGTAAAGTTATGTATCAGCTCTCTGGTTTCGGTGCCATCCTCTGCGGTAAATACCAGTTCTGCCTTTCCGGGTCCCGCAATCTTCATTTCGGTATTCTTATACACATCCCCGTAAGCATGTCTTGCCAGCGTAATGGGCTTTTTCCAGTTCTTTACACAGGGGTCGATGCCCTTTACCACGATGGGGGTGCGGAATACGGTACCGTCTAAAATGGCACGGATGGTGCCGTTGGGGCTCTTCCACATTTCCTTTAAGTTGTACTCCGTCATACGCGCCGCATTGGGAGTAATGGTCGCACACTTTACGGCTACTCCGTACTTTAAAGTGGCATTGGCGCTATCCACGGTTACCTGGTCGTTGGTTTCGTTGCGATATTCCAGACCAAGGTCATAGTACTCGGTCTTCAAATCGATAAAGGGCAACAACAGTTCATCCTTAATCATCTTCCAAAGGATTCTTGTCATTTCATCTCCATCCATTTCCACCAAAGGGGTAGTCATCTGAATTTTACTCATTTTGCTGTGTCCTCGCTTTCTTTTTCCTGTTTCGCTGCTGCATTGTTTTCATAGGCTTCATGCAAGCCGTTTTTTACCATGTTTTCATAGGCATTTATCATATGCATATGGGCAAGCCGTTCCGCTTCGTCGGGGTTTCTGTCCTTGATTGCCAGCATGATTTTCTCATGCTCTTCGTTGGATGCCATGCTCCGCTCCGGTGTGGAAAGGGTTTTTCTGCGCACCCGCAGTACATAGGCATGGAAATCCCTTAGCTGGTGCTCCAGCATTTTGGAATTGCAGGCTTCGTATAAAATTTCATGAAACCGGTTGTCCAGTTCGGGAAGCTGCTCCGTATGCCCTTTGGAGGCATGGAACTTGGCAAGGTACACACATTCCTCCAGCTCGTCTAACTGTTCCTTGGTAATGTGCTCCGTTGCCCATCTGGCGCACAGTCCTTCCAGACGCGAACGTATCATATAGATGTCCTTCACGTCCTTTTCCGTGATACCGGTTACATAAGCGCCTTTGTTGGGGATTATCTGGATGAGCCCTTCTAACTCCAACTGCCGGAAGGCTTCCCTGACAGGGGTCCGGCTGACGCCCATTTCTTCCCCGATGGCAACTTCTTTCAATTCTTCATAATCGGCATATTTTCCGTTCAGGATATCTTCCCTTAATTTATGGAAAATACGCCCCCGCAGGGAGTACTTGTCCGTCACTTCCTGCTTCACATCATACTTTTCCAATGTTTACTCCCATCTGTCCGCAAAGCCGCATTTCCCGGATTATTTTCCGATGGTAAAATGCTTCTCTTCACAGATTTCATTAATCACTTTCACCAGTTCTTCATCGGTCAGAACCGTTACACGTCCGTCCGCATACTGGGCATCCACCCACTTCTTGATTTCCTGTACCAGCTCGCTGTTCTTGTCCACATGCTGCTCTTCTTTTAACTTGTAATAGGTGTTAATCCAGTGGGCAATGCCGGCAAGACCGGAGGTATTGGAAACGGCGCACAGAACCGGTCTGTTTAAGAATTTCTCTGTATCGAAGATGTTGTAAATCTCTTCGTTTTTCAGAAGTCCGTCCGCATGGATACCGGCTCTCGTTACGTTGAAGTTCTTTCCGACGAAAGGCGTTCTTTCGGGAATATGATAACCGATTTCCTTCTCATAATACTCTGCCAGTTCGGTAATGACTGTGGTGTCCATGCCGTTTAAGCTGCCGCGGAGCTGGGCATATTCAAATACCATGGCTTCCAGAGGCGTGTTGCCGGTACGTTCGCCGATACCGAAAAGTGAAGTATTGACGCCGGAGCAGCCGTACAGCCATGCCGTGGTGGAGTTGGAAACTGCCTTGTAAAAATCATTATGTCCGTGCCATTCCAGGTTGGCGTGGGGCACGCTGGCATTGGTATGCAGAGCGTAAATGATACCCTGTACGCTTCGGGGAATAACGGCGCCCGGATAGTTGACACCGTAACCCATGGTATCGCAGGCGCGCACCTTGATGGGGATTTTATATTCCTCCTGCAGCTTCATAAGCTCTAAGCAGAACGGCACCACATAGCCGTAAATATCCGCTCTGGTAATATCCTCCAAGTGGCATCTGGGGCTGATACCCTCTTCCAGACACTCCTTGATAACGCTTAAGTAATGCTCCATTGCCTGTTTTCTGGTCATCTTGAGCTTCAAGAAAATGTGATAATCGGAGCAGCTTACCAGGATACCGGTTTCTTTCATTCCGATTTCTTTTACTAATTTAAAATCTTCCTTGCTGGCGCGAATCCAGCTCGTTACTTCGGGGAACTCATAGCCCCTCTCCATACATTTATAGACCGCATCCCTGTCCTTCTTGCTGTAAAGGAAAAATTCCGATGCGCGGATCATACCGTTAGGGCCGCCCAGCTTGTGCAGATAGTCGTAAATGGTCACAATCTGCTCCGTGGTATACGGCGCTCTTGACTGCTGGCCGTCGCGGAAGGTGGTATCGGTAATCCAGATATCCTTGGGCATATTGTGAGGAACAATTCTGTCGTTGAAAGGAATCTTCGGTATCTCGGAATAAGGAAACATATTTCGGAATACATTGGGTTTCTCCACATCATCCAGAATATACATATGCTCTTCTATTTCCAGAAGATTATTTCTCGTATTCATGCTCACCGGACGATTGTCAAATGTTTCATTTTCTCTCATGATTGGAAACCTCTTTCTTCTATTGTTAAATCTCGTATAATTGTATACAATCATACCGAATCTGTCAATACCCTTTTCACATGCAGCATGCCGTAACCCTGTAAATTGTCCGGTTCCTTCAGTCTGACACAGCCCTTCAGCAGCCGGTACTTTGCCTGTTCTTTGCTTAAATATGGGTATTTTTCCAATAAAAGAGCCAGGCAGCCGCTCACCATGGGCGTTGCCATGGATGTGCCGCTTTTTGCCGTATAAGCTCCCTGTGTGTGTGCGCCCGCTTTCCGGTAAAAGGCATTGCAGGACACAATTTCCGTGCCCGGCGCCACTAAGTCCGGCTTTCTGTATAAAACGTCCTCCCGTCCTCTGGCAGAATAGGTTTCGCAGCTCTTCTTTCCGTTTCTTCTCTCTTTGTCATAGCATCCCACGGTAATGAGCCTCGGGCTCTCCCCCATATAGGAAATACTGCCCGGCGCCGGTCCGTTGTTCCCCGCCGCACAGACCACCAGAAGCCCTTCTTCCCAGGCTTCTTCCATTTTCACCCGAAGAAGTATTTCTCTTTTTTCCGGCAGCCTGCCGCCGAGTCCCACCGAAATATTCACAATACGTATCCGCCACCTGTCCTTGTTTTCCAAAATCCAGGAAAGCCCCTTTAACATGGCATCCACACTGCCGTCTCCCTGCTCGTTTAAGACCTTTCCCACAACCAGACTCGCCCTGGGCGCCACGCCCCGGTATCTGCCTCTTGAAAGCTGTCCGTTTCCCGCGGCAATCCCGCATACGTGGGTGCCGTGTCCGCTGTCGTCATATACATAGGGCATGCCGTTCACAAAGTCACGGAATGCCAGTATTCTCCCTCCGAAATCGGGATGCGTGGAAATACCGGTGTCCAGCACGGCTATGGTTATGCCCTCACCGCCGCCTTTTCCGGTAAAGTCCTCGCATCCAATCTGTTTTCTCGCTATAAACATAAAAAAAGACTCCGGCCTTTTTCTTATTCTATGCCGAAGTCTTTGTTCCGTTCTATGACGGCCTGTCCGCCGTTTACTTTTGTCTGTCCGTAAACCTTGCTGTCACCCACGCTTACAAACACATACTCGCCCGTATGGGTAATGGGAAAGCTTATCTTTCCTTCTTCTCCCGTGTAGGAAATGTTTTCCAGTTGTCCTTCCTTATCCACGGTAAGAACACGGATGTCGCCGTATTTCAGATAATCGGGCAATGTCACATTCAGGATAAGCTGCCCTTTGGTAAGCTGCTCTATGGAAACCGGATAAGCCGCATCCGTAATAGAAATCTGCACTGCAAGCTTTTCTCCTTCCGGTCTGTCTCCGTACAGGCTCTCATATGCCGTTTCCACAGCATCATTGCTTTCCTGTTCCACAGCCGTAAGCACGTAAGCACCCTTTCCCGTAAAATCCGCCGTAAGGGTACAGCCGCTTATCTGATTGTCAATTCTTAATCCCTCTTCCGCCTCCGTAAGCTGCAGATAAGGGGTAAACTCTTCGTCCGTTTTTTCTTCTGCGTGCTCTATGCGGCTCACGCCCTTCAGGCACACATCCCGGTATGCGGTATTTGCCATTTTTTCCGCTGTCTCTTCAAAGGAAACAACCGGTAATGCATCCGTGCTATCAAACACCACAAAGCATTCCTCTTCCGGAAGCGCCGTATCCGTAAAATCAATGCACCGCAGTCCCAGTTCTTTCACGCCTGCTCCGATGACAAAGCCGCTTACGGGACAGCCCGCAAAAGCCCTGTCCGCTATTTTGGTAAGCCCGCTTCCGCCTGTCACCGTTTTAAGATTGCAGCAGTTATAAAAGGCGGCTTCTCCGACCTCCGTAACAGAGTCCGGCAGAACCACCGATGTTATCCGGGTATCGCCCATAAACACTTCCGGTCCGATTTTCTTTACCTCGTCGGGAATGGTTACTTCTTCCGCCGCTCCCCGGTAGGCAAGTAAAATACCGTCGCCCACAATCAGGAAATCATCGCCAGTACCGGCAAGCCAGGTCTTTAACCAGGCGCTCTGGGAAAATGCCTTGGGGGCAATCTTGGTCACCGTCACCGGTATCTGCACCTTGGTGAGCCTGTCGCAATGGTAAAAAGCACCGTAGCCGATGGTTTTTAATCCATACGGAAGCACTGCTTCCCGCAGATTGCTGCGGGCATAGGACAATTCTCCCACATAGGTGACATTGGGAAAAACATACCCCGACAGTCCCTTACTTTTGTAATAGGCGCGGGCTGCCACTTTGCCGTCCTCTGTCACGGCGCGTTTGCTGATGCTTTCATTCTTTTTAACAGGTGCTGTTTCTATGCTGCTGTCACTGTCCCCGGTACTTACGGAGCCGTCATTGCCGCCCGCTTCCGTGCCGAAGTCCTCCGTGCTTTTATCCCAGTAGATAAAAGCCTTGTTGCCTACCACGTAGCTGCTTCCGATTTCTTTGCTTTTACCGGCAGACGCTCCTTCCGCTTTCACAGAAGTAAACGCGCCCGCCGACAGTATCACGGAAAGCAGTACGGCAAGCATACCTTTTCCATATCTTTTCATAAGCTTTCCTTCATCTTTCAAACCGGAGCCTTGCCCCAATTTAAGCAGGAACCTTTTTATACACTCTGTCCTTCTTTACAAACAGGATAACTGCCATACCGGTCAGGGCAATCACCGCAAACCACTTGGGAGAAATATCTCCGGTCTTGGGGGAGTTGTCCGTTACTCCGTTTGCCGTAAGCTGGCTGGTATTGACATAAATCACATACGGTGAAAAATGCTCTGCGGTAAAGGTTACGCAGGATACCCCGTCAATGGTGGTAAATTTCGGTGTCAGCTTATCTAACTTGTCATTGACCACACCCGCTACCTTGTTGTTGCCGGCATAGGTAATCATGGAATCCGGCAGGGGCAGAGTTATGGAAATGGACAATCCCGTAGTATCGGTAATCTTGGTCTTGCCGGTGGAATCGTAAAGGGAAATATCCATCGGGAAATATTTTACGTTCTCCAGACTGCCGTACTCATCCATCAGTGCCTTCACTACCGCTTCTGTTGCCGCGGAGTCCTCAGTAATCTTAATCACGAAATTATCGGAGGAGCCCTTTACGGTTGCGGAAACCACGCCGGTGTTGGATAAACCGTTCTTGTCGATGACTACGGTGGTGCCGGTCTTGTTGCCGCTGTTGGTACCGCTGTTTCCGTTGTTGCCGCTTACGGTGCTGTTGTTGCGGTTGCTTCCGGAACCGCTGTTATTAGAGCCGGAAGAACTCTTATTGGTGTAGTTTGCCGTAACGGTTGCATTGGCAGCAGGCATCACCATGGTTGTAGCGGATACCGTATCACTGGCAAATTTCACTTTCGTATTGTCGGAAGTCCACTTGGAGAACTGCTGGTTCCTTGCCGGTTCGTTGGCAATGACAATAACCGTTGCACCTGCCACATAGCTGCCGGAGCCCTGTCCGTTCTTTACCGTCAGGGTATACAGCGTGGATGCATTTCCGCCGCTTACGGTGCTGTTTCCGTTATTTCCATTGTTATTATTTCCGTTGTTGCCGTTATTGCCGTTGTTATTGGTGCTGTTCTTTTCATACTGGGCGTATACATCCGTATCCTTCTGGATGTTGGTAATGGCAGGCCGCCAGCCGGTAAACGTATATCCGTCTCTGGTCGGTGCCTGAGGAAGAATGGCATCCTCCCCTGCCGCAACCTTCTGGGTATAGAGTACCTTGTCGTCATAGTCAATAAAACGAACGGTAAACTTGGTTTCTTCGGAATCAATCTTGCGGTACTGTGCCGTAATATCCATATTACGGCTTACTTTAGTAAAGTCGGAGGGAATCCAGCCTTCAAATACGTAGCCTTCCCTTTTCGGATCTGCCGGTGCGACCGCATCCGTACCGATTAAAACATCCTGTTCGCTGATAACGGAGCCGTCGTAGTCCCAGAAAATAACCTTGAAGGTCGTGGATGCCGGCTTGTTGGTTACATTGATATTGCTATATTCCCCTGCGTAGGTTTCCGCTGCACTGCCTGTCTCACAGTAGAATTCAATGGTCTTGTAATCACCGTCGGAGCTTAAGTTCTGCGGGGTATTGAATGCCGTCGGGTCAAGGTAGGTAACGCTTGCGGGAATTTCCAGATATCTTACGTTACTGTCGTGGAACGCATACTTGCTGATGGACTTACAGGTGGTCGGAAGCTTTACGGAATACAGGCTCTTGGTATTTCTAAATGCATTTTCCGGCACGGTGGTAATGGCGGAGGTGGAAAGGTCTACCTGACCCACTTCGCCGCAGTCCATAAAGGCTTCTTTTGCGATTTCCGTTACACCCGCAAGTTCGGATGTGCTTACGGAGCCGGGTGTATTCAGCTTACCGCGGCTTTCCAGACACTGCACGATGCTCTTCTTGCTGCCGTTTGCATCCAGTCCGTAAATAATGGCATTGTCCGTTGTGAAGTTCGGACCGCCGCCGAAGGAAATGTTTTCCAGTATCGGGCAGTCACGGAACGGACGCAGACCCATTTCCGTGACATTGGGGGAAAGGGTTACGTTATTTAATTTGGCATTGTTGTTAAATGCATAATCTCCTACGGAAGACTCATCACTGGTCGGCATATAGAAGGATGTCAGGGAAGAATCCGAACCTGCCGCATCGGAAATATCACTGCCGTGGGTGGTGTAATCATAGGCAAACGCATAGTCGTCAATTACGGCTTCAGCGCCGAAAATATTAATCTTTTCAAGGGACTGGCAGCCGGTAATGGTGTAAGGTTCAAATTCCTTAATATCCCGGAACGTAATTTCCTTTACATCCGTATCCGCGGAACCGGAGGAATTTACTTTCTTAACCGCATAGGTGCCGTCCGCATTTAAGTCGAAACTGCCGTTGGCGTTCTTTTCTGCCGTCGCATTGGAGAACAGACCCTGTTTTACAGCCTTTACGCCGCTCGGAATGTCGGGACGGAGCGCTGCATTGATGATATCCCACTGGTCGCTGGTTACTTCCGTGGAGCTGTCGGTCAGCCAACTGTTATAAGCTGCTACCGCTTTTCTTGCCGCATCTTCATAATCAGCCGTAATGTACGGATAATTGGATGCCGTATACTTGGTGGTCAGTTCACGGAACTTCGGATAGTCAACCAGAGTTGCCATACCGTAGCCGGTTGAGGCATTTGCTACATACTGTACTTCCAGGTTGGTCGGCCAGCCGCTGAAATAGGTAATATAGGTCTTGGGCTGCTGTCCGGCATTGATGTTGCTGTCTGCGGACATGGCATACAAGTAAGGAATGCAGTCGTCTGCCACGGTACCGGTAAAACGAAGCACCGGTGTGGATTTCAGATACGTGCTTTCATTGGGACAACCGGTCGCATGCACGCCGTCCACAAGCTGGGTGGCAAAAGCGTTCTGGCCTATGTACTGTACGGAACCGGCATCCTCAAAAATAACATCCTTTAAATTATGGCATCCCTTGAAGGCGCTTTCGTTAATCTCATGCACCGTTGCGGGAATGGTAATCTTCTCTAAGAAGCAGTTTCCGGAAAAGCTGCCGGAATTGATGGCGGAAATACCGTAAGGGCCTATGGTGGCGGGAATGGTTACTTCCGCAACCTTCTTATTCATATTGAAGTACAAAAGCTCATTGTTGGAGTTGACCTGATAAGTCAGTTCTGCGGTACTGCCGTCGGTAGCGGTTTCTCTCTTGATAATTTCATAGCAGTCCCTGTCCGCATACTTAAACGCAATGGCATTTGCCTTGGTAAAGGTATGGGTGGTGGTGGAACCGTCCGCTTCAAAATAAAAGGTGGGGTCTACCCAGGAAAGGAAATCCAGGTCTTCCCCGGTATAGTCTCCTTCAAAGTCGGTATAGGGGCTTTCCACTTTAATTCTCTTTAAGCCGTTGCAACCCTCAAAGTTATTCAGGTTGATTTTTCCGGTAATGGACTCCGGCAGAGTCAAATCGGAAAGACTGGTACAGCCCTTGAATACAGATACACCGAGGTCATCCAGTGTGACATTCTTGCCTTCGTTTACACCGGCAATATCCAGAGTGCCTGCGGTAAGGCCTAAGTTGGTGCAGCCTTCAAACGCATGGTCGTAAATCTTCGTTACACTTGCGGGCAGGGTAAATTCCATCATCGCCCGGCAGTTTAAGAAGGTGTAGTCGGAAATATACTGCAGACGGGAATTGAAGTCCAGTCCGATTGCCGCCATATTGACGCAGTTGGCAAATGCATGGTGTCCCATTTCGGTAAGACCGTTGCCGAGAGTAATGCTTTCCAGACCAGTGCAGCCGTAAAAGGCATAGTTGCCGATACCCATCAGTCTTTCGCCTACCACAAGTGTACGGATGTTGCCTTCATTGGCGAATACACCGTTGTCGGGGTCGGTATTGATGGCGCCCTCCGGCTCCGCTACCACCCATTCCTGTACGGCACCGTCTCCGTTTGCCAGAGGGTTTGCTTTTAAGGACTGGTTTCCTATATACATAACCGTAATGTTTTTAATCCACTGTTCCGCGGTACTTTCGGTCTTGCGGTAGTTGTAACCGTCTTCACCCTTATAAATGGTGCCGCTGTTGTCCCCGGTGGTGTCCCTATAATAGAACTCTGCTAAATCCAGAGTGCTCCACTGTCTGTAATCAGCATAATAGCAGGCTCTGAATTCCGCTTCCTTTACCAGAATGGGATTGCCGGAAACATCTTCATCGTATACCGGATCGCTTGCCTTATAGTACAGAGGCTTCTGGCTGCGGCTCACGGCCACGTAACCGGTACGGGAACCTAAGTTTTCATTGTATTTGGTAAACGCATCCACGCTGTCCGGAATCACCAGTTTGTTGTCTGCCAGGTTTCCTGCATTGTATCCTAAGATAATCGCAATCTTGTCCGGGCTTGTGGAGGACGCATTGACAAAGGCAAACTGGTAAGTACCGTCGCCCGTTGTATAAATGGTATCGCAGTCAGCCGGCACCACAGGGATTACACTGTTGCTCTGTGCGGCGCTGCCCCTCCATATCTGCTCGTCCCAGAGATATTTTTTATCCTCTGCCGCTTTTGTCTCCGGCACGGGAATGAGGGCAATGAGAAGTGCGGTTATCAGGCAGACAGCGCCCAATGTCTTTCGCAGTCTTCTCCTCAATTTCAGATTTTTCCTTTTTATTTCTTTCTTTGCCATGTCTTTCTCCTTTTCCGGGAAATTTATCGGATTTTCTTTGCAATCACGACAAATCTGCCGTCACTGGTATAGTAATCACAAGTGGACAGAGTGAGAAGTTCGTCTCCGTACTCGGCACTCACGCCCGTATCGTACAGGGACATATCCGCCATCTGTTTCATATTGGACTCAAATTCGGTTTCCGATACCGCATCCGTAAACTGGTAATACTTGAATACGATTTCGCTTTCTTCATAAATTTTGGAGCGGAACACATACATCACTTCGTAGGTGCCTTTTTCGTAAATGGTATCGAACTGGATGTATTTGTGCTCTTCATAAAACTTTTCGGAGCTGTATTTGTTGAGCTGTCCGAACATTCTGCCGCTTCTCATATGATGACCGTACAGGATGAGGTTTGTGGATCGGGGGTAAATGCTACAGTCCTTGTCTAAGAAAATACTGCCGTTTTTATCCTCTTCCTGGTCAAAATTATGGTTCAGATAGTAATCGTTGTTCACTGTCTGAAGTACCGGGTAATCTATATATGTATCGTCAATTTTTACCCATCCGATTAGTCTTTTGTTCAAACTATATAAAGTTTGATACTCCGGCAGAATATCCGGCAACATGTTCGTCGTGTCATCATCATAGTGAATGACCGGTGTTTCCGACGTATTCGGCGTGGTAAGTGCGGTATTTTTCAGGTTCTTCTGTATCGCTGCATAGTCATCCAGCCTTTTTGTCTGGTACGAATAGCCTACAAGGTAGGCAAGGCTTCCCACAACAAGCAGGCTGCACACCGCCACAATGCTCTTCCGGATACGCTCCCGCTTTTTCATTTCCTTTAAAATCCGCTTCTGCATATCCGCATCGAATTCCTCTAAGGAAGTGTGTACTTTGCTTTTCCTGCCGGAGCTTTCCCCCGCCTTTAAGAGAGCTTCCTTTTTATCCTGCAGTTCTTCCGAAAAATCCTCTTTCAGAATGGTATAGAGCCTGATTTTTCCCTGGGCGATATCGGCAAGCAGGGTGTCTATCTGCTCCGGAGTGTCTAAATCACTCCGTTTTTTTATCTTTTCAATCTCTGCCTTGTCATGCAAAGCTAACTTATAGTCGGTTTCCGTCCGGAACTGTCTGCCTGCTGCTTCATACACGGGCATTCTCTCCTATTTCTCTTTCTGCACATAATTATAATTATACACGTACTATTTTACTATATCTTTTAATTTATTCAAGCATTTTTGCTCCCTAATTTTTTTTTTGTATCTTGTGGAAACATTGACATGCCTGTGCACATAGAATAAACCATAAAAACAATTCGGAGGCAATTAAAATGAGTGATTTAACTGCTACCAACTGCGGATGCAACACAGGCTGCAACAATAACAACAACGGATGCGGATGCAACATTATCTGGATTATCCTGCTCCTCTCCTGCTTCGGCGGCAACAACGGCTGCGGTCTGAGCACTCTCGGCGGTTGCGGTTGTGACAACAACAACTCAAGCTGTGACTGGCTCATCTGGATTCTGTTGCTTTCCTGCTTCTGCGGAAACAATAATTCCTGCTGCTAATGATTTTGCTCCTTAAGGAGCCGTACACACTTGCGGGCGGACCCTCAAAAAGTCCGTCCGCTGCATACAAAAAACGTCTTTTACATAAGATTTTTGCATAAGATTAGAAAAGCACTTTCGATGGAGGGTTTATGCAGACGGACAAGGACAACTGTGACAAAATTCTTGCTTTTGACAGCATTTATACCAACAACCACATCCAGATGTACAAACTCCTCCTGCCTTATTTTGAACCGGAAATGCAGAAAAAGATGGCAATATACATTAAATTCATGGAGTTTCAATACACGCTGTCCTATTTTAAGAACCATCCCTATGCCTGCCAGCCGAGGCAGCCCATGCCGGACACGGAGGCTTTATGTAAGGAGCTTACTCCCTACTGCAGCCGGGAAGAAAAACAGAAGCTGGACCGGTTTGCTCAGTATTCCTCCACGGTAAAAAACGCGCAGGAAATGATGGAAATGGCAGCCATGATGAAGGATATGTTCCCGGAGGGAGCTCCTTTTCCCGCAGGCGGCGACGGTTCCATGGACATCAGCCAGATTTTATCCATGCTGGGAAAACAATAACGGACAGTATCCATAGCCTGCGGCAAGACTTACAAAGCTGCAAGGTTTACAAATCAACGAAAACGAGGTGTATCATGGAAGAAAGACCGGAATGGATGTCCGACTCTCTGGTAAAGGACATTCCGCTCAACAAGCTTGACTTTTTAGGCTCTCTGGTTACCGGAGGCAAGGGAAAAAGCCAGAAAGAACTCATGTCTTTTTTTATGCTCAAAATGAAGGAAGCCAGGCAGGCAGACATCTCCTTTTCCAAGGATGAAGTTGCCCGCGTGATTGAAGCCATCAAGCTTCACAGCACTAAAGAAGAACTGGAAAAAATGAATGAAATCATGAAAAAAGCACCGACCTTGTAATGCCGGGTGGTCGTAAAACAGTAAAAATTAAAAATGGTGAAAACCTTGTGTTTTCAAGGGGCGGCGTGACTTCGGTCACGCCGTTTCCCGTTTCATCAGTTCTTCCAGAGGGATAAATCCCAGCCCATCGTACTTGATGTGGATGTGCTGCACCCGTTTGTCGCTGGACTTGTCAGGTGCATCCACATAGATAGCAGACACCAGCTCCCGCAGGGCATAGCCGTCCAGTTCTTCAATGCCCACATACTTGTGCGCTTTCCGGATGAACTTCTCAATGTTTTCATTCTGTCGTTCCTGTACTTCAATCTCCTTCTGCAAGGTGATCGCTTCCGCTTCCAACTGTTTCTGCTCGGCTTCGTAGGTCTGGCTCAGCATATCGTACCGTTCATCACTGAGCCGCCCGCTGGCGTTATCCTCGTAGATTTTGATAAACAGTCGTTTCAGATCCGCAATGCGCCGTTCGTTACTTTCCAGACGCTTTTTGCGAATGCGGATCTGCTCGGTGCTTTACGTGCGAAGCTGTTCCTCCATCATCGTGCGGAAGTGGGCTTCATATCGCAGGATATACCCCATAACTGCCTGAATGTGCTTTAACACCACTCGTTCCAAGACCTTGACACGTATGAAATGCCCCTTGCACTTTTCCTTGTCCTTGCGATGCAAAGAACAGTCGAAGAAATCCTGTGTGGGATCGCCGTTGTTGGACGAGCCATACAGCATTTTCGAGCCGCAGTCTGCACAGTAGACAAGTCCGGAGAAGATGCTGCTTCTGCCTGTACGGGTCATCCGATGCCGCTGCTGGCGAATCTCCTGCACCTTTTCAAACACATCATCGTCAATAATGCGTTCGTGGGTATCGTGGAAAATAGCCTGCTTCTCAATGGGATTTTCCCGCTGCTTCTTGTCCCAGATGGAATTGGTGTAAGTTTTGAAGTTCACCGTACAGCCCGTGTATTCCCGCCGTTCCAAGATATTGACAACGGAGCTGTCGCCCCATCCGTAGGGATTTTCCGGCATTTTATGTGGGCTTTTAATTCCTTGCTGCGTTTTGTAAGCAGTTGGTGTCAGCACCTTATCCGCTTTCAGTTGATTGGCAATCTGCAACGGACCTCTGCCCTCCATACACATAGCGAAGATGCGCTTCACCACATCGGCAGCAACCGGGTCAACTTTCCATTGGCGTGGATTTTCCGGGTCTTTCACATAACCGTATGGCACATTGACCGTCAGTGGAATACCCCGTTCCCCCTTGGATTTCTGTACGGCACGAATTTTACGGCTGGTATCCCGGGCATAAAACTCATTGAACCAGTTCTTGATGCCTGCAAAATCGTTGTCGGTGCTATTGGGGTCAATGGTGTCGAAATTGTCGTTGATGGCAATGTAGTGAACGCCATACTGCGGAAAGGTGAAGTTGGTATAAAGCCCCGTCAAAGCTGAATTTCTACCCAGTCTGGACAGGTCTTTGCTGACACAGACGGCCACTCGTCCTGCCTCGATCTCTGCAAGCATCGCCTGAAAACCGGGACGGTCATAGGTCACACCACTTACCCCATCGTCCACGAAAAATGTGGGGGTCGGGAAATGGTTATCTCTTGCGAACCTGAGAAGCATATCCTTTTGATTCTCGATGGACAAAGACTCACCGGCTCTTTCGTCCTCTTGGCTCAACCGACAGTAAAGGGCAGTAATTTTGTTGTTTATTGCTCCGTTCATTTCTGAATCCTCCTTTGGTGGAGCAACTGTCAGTACAGGATTGGTTGCCTTTATTGTATCAAAATTTTGCGTATTTGTCATTCAGAATCCTCCATCTTTTCTGTAAACTTTTTACTGGTGATGCGTTCCAGCTTGCGGACGAAGCTATCCTCTCCCTAATAACTGCCTGTGATGGTGTAGACCGTGCCGTGGATGGCCTCGGTGATGGTCAGTTCGGGAATCCAGTAGGCAGAGATGTTCTTGACCTTGATGTGTCCGTCCTCATCAAAATAGAAGTTGTGCCGCCGCTGTTCATAGGACAGCGGCTCAACCTTTGCATAAGGGTCGGGATCAGAGAAGTAGTATTCGGGAATGGTGTCCTCTGTTTCCAGGGTATCAAGCCATTGCGCTATTTCCTCCGGTGTCATATTGGTTACTCTCTTTTGCTCGTTCATGGTAAAAATCCTTTCTTTTTTATGATACTATTATCGTTCGTGTTCTCTCTTTTTCTGCGGCTGCCGTTCCTGCTCATGGATGACCTGCTCCACCTTGTATTTGATCTGCCATAGCTTTTTTACCTCGGCATGGATGGGCGATAGCTCTGCTTGACCATCCTGGTATTCCTGCTCCAGACGGTCGCGCTCCTTGCGCCATGCGCTGATGGGCGGCTTCCCGTCCTTGAAATACGGCTTCAACTTGCGCTCTGTCATATAATACAGGCAGAGTGTGTTTTCGTTTTCGGCCTTGAACTGCTCCCGCTTGCCTTTCCATTTGATGGTTGCCAACTTATCGGAAACGGGTTTTCCATCGGCATAAAATGCTGCCATACGCAGAAGCTCGTCCAATTCCTTCATGCGGTCGGATTTGCACCGCAAATCCTTTTTCAGAGTATCAATGCGTTCACGCAGGGCAGACACACGCTCCTGCAATTCTTCCGGGGTTCGCAACTCATTCTGCGAAAGATAATTGATGACCCCATTGAACTCTTTGAGGTTGTTGATTTTCGCTTTCTGGCTATATGCCCCGGCATTGCGGTTGGTATAATACTCGCTGAGAATTTGTGCCAAAGTAGGGGGTTGAGGTTTGGTCAATTCTCCGTGTACTTCTTTCAGCCAATCCAACATTGCAGAAATTTTCTTTTTCAGATTGCGGATCAGCGCATTGGTCGCCTTGATCCAACGGTTGAGATCGCCTTTATCGGTGCAGATGCCCTTTGTTTCCATTGCCCGGACAGTCACACCCTCATGGACGGTGGGGAGCTGGTCGATACCCTGACGCTCATAGCTGCGGTGGTCGATGCGGCAGTCCAGTTCCTTTTCTGCAAATTTCTGATTACACAGATCAGCCCATGCTTGCCGCCAATGCTCCAAGGTGTCGGGACTGCCCCAGTCGGTAGTCGGTACAGCGTTGAACACATAGTTCCCGGCTTCATCCAAAAGGCGGTTGCCGTCCTCGTCCAACAGATATTCCCGCCGTTGCTTGTTGCCCCATCTGCCATGTTCATCCAGAGGACGGATAGGACACATCACATGAAAGTGGGGATTGGGGATGCCGCCATCCTCCTTGTCGGGAGAATGAACGGCAAAATCCACAACCATGCCACGGCTCACAAACTGCTCCAATAAAAATTGCCTTGCAAGGGCGATGTTCTCCTGCATGGAAAACTCGTTCTGCAAGGCAATGTCAAAGCTGTATGCAAGCTGGGCTTTCTTTCCCCGTTCCGCTTTCTCCACCTCGTTCCATAAGGTTTCCCGATCTGAGAATGATGACGGGGCATGGGGCGGCAGCAGAATTTCGGAACAGATCACGCCGCCTTTTTTCGTGTAGTCGCTGTCCTCGCCGTAATATTCGCTGTGCAGCTTTTCGCCGGAGCGATAGGCAGCAGATGCAATAGCGGATTGTCCTGCGCTGCGCTTGATTTGTGTTACATGTAAATGATAGAGTGCGATACTCAACACCTCTCTTTCTGCTGCACCCGGTTGTGTTCATTGACCGCTTCCATCAGCAAGCCCTTAACCTCCGGGACGGCAAGAGCTTTTTCCGCAAAGGCGTAAAACTCGGTTTCGGTCAAAACCTTGGTAAGCGGTGCGATGCTTTCAATGGCTGCGCCACGGGTGATAAGATGGTGTGCCCGCTTGCGCCGATCTCCTTTTTCGTAGTAGGCGATGCGGTTTTGAAGCCGCTGGAGTTTGTTCTGCTCCTGCCTGATCTGCTGCTCGATTTTCTCTTTTTCTGCGTTCAGCTCGGGGATGGTTTTCTGTTTTGCCATAGTACATAACCTCCTTTTTGATGTGGGGATATAAAAAGACCGCCTGCCAAAAATCGGTAGACGGTCTATGTACAATATTTAAGGCTTTGTAAGTGCTGTTTGCGTCAGCAAATTGCGCCAATCGCAAAGTACGCAGGGATAGGCGAAGCCGCAAGGGGTGCATCCCCTTGATCGGAACGGAGTGACGCAAAACAGCCCAGACGATGAAAATCCGGGCTGTCTGCTCCGCAGGACGCACATACAGGGCTTGCCCCTGTATAGAAGTGCGCCTTTTGTTCCAAAGGGAGTTTTGGCACTTGTTATACCCAGCCGAGTTTATCGAGCAAGTGATTCAGCTCTTTAAGGTATCTTTTTGCTGTAACGTTATCCAAGTTTGGATTTGGTTCGTATTTTTCGATATCGGATTTACGATAAGCATAATCAGAATGCCAAAATGCTTCGCAAAGCTTCCAAATTCGTTCTTCATCTTCATTACAAGTTTTTATGCAAATTGAATGATATTTCTCGCTGTTTTCTTTTGCATAAATACGCTTTAGTACATCACGAAATGCTTGAATTAGTTCCTTCTCCATAGATTTACCCTTAGCGATCCTTGGTCAGTTCCTTGGTAATTTCGTCGCTACGCTTCTTAAGGTTCGCAACTTCATCACAAAGCTCCTTGCCTTCACCCTTAACTACATTAATTTCTGCATTGAACTTATCCTGATGTGCTTTCTTATCTGCCGTTGCCTTTTTCTGGAGAGACTCCAACTTGGGATTTTCCTCGGTGTCAAGACGAGCTTGAATAGCCTTCTTTTCTTTTCCCTTGAAAATGCCATACTTATCTCTTTGCGTCTCAAGATCACGGATTAAATCCCGCTGTTTATCAACTTCGACCTCGCAAGGCAATTTCTTATCACGTTCCTTTCTCAGTTCATCGATCTTTGCGGCGTTTTTCTTGTCAATGACAGCGATTTGTGCATTAAGATCATCCATTTTCTTTTTGAGATCCGCTTGCTCTCTGTCAAGCTTCGCCTTTTCCTCGGCATGATCTTCCCAATATTTCGCAATCTTTTCTTTGCGCTCTTTTTCTTTCTTTGCTTTCTGTCGTGCTTCTACTTCCTTAGGAACAGTACGCTCTTTTTCTTTGTACTTGTTCATAATGGTTCTTCTGCTATTTTTGGCAGCATCTGTCAAGCTGTATTCTTCGTGCCAACCTACAGTTTTATACGAATCCCAGTTACTCGTGTATCCCTGAGTAATTTTCCAGCTACCAGACGGGATGATGCATTCCTCAAAGAATGCGATGTTGCTATAAATAGCTTCCATGACTTTGGGATTTGTATCATCATTAAACTGTTCCTCCGCAAACTGGAGAAGTTTGATGAGGTTGTCTGCTTCTTCTAAGAACGTATCCCAAATATGCTTGGAAGGACGATACAGATCGGTATTCGCAATAACCCAACGCTGATCAGTTCTACCAAAAGGATCTTTTCCCTGCCCCATGTAATCCCTATAGTAGTTGTATCCAACAGTAGATTTCCAAGCATCGTTACAAATTGCATTACACTTGTCAACAAAGAAGTTGTCAAAATTGGTCAAATAGCCGTCCTTGGCTTCTTCCAATCCCAATTCCTCAAATGCTGCCTTCATCTTGTTATATGCATCGATGTATGCATTTTTAGCTCTGGTCAATGCTGCATTTGTAGGTCTTCCTGCTTCGAATTGCTTCAACCAGAAGTCCACTTCACCTTCGAAACAAGTTTTCAGCGAAGATATAATTTCATATTTTTTGATTCCCTTTTCTTCATCGGGGAGTACACAATAGGAAGTCATAATACAGTTATAGACTTCCAGAATTCTTTGGTTCTTAGAATTGATTTGATAATTGATGGCCTCGCCCTTTAATTTCCATGCCTCGTAGTTTTTATCATCCATTGCAATAACTTGGTTGCAAAATTCCTCCGCCTGGGCATA
Organism: Lachnospiraceae bacterium UBA5899; assembly: GCA_002432425.1. GTDB lineage: Bacteria > Bacillota > Clostridia > Lachnospirales > Lachnospiraceae > Acetatifactor. Next base: position 2,414 of record DJEL01000051.1, on the reverse strand, counting down.
GTTCTTGGATTCAAAAGAACTATTTGCAAGATTCAAAAGGTTTTCAAGCTGTGCCGCATTCTTTACTTCTACTGTGCCGCCAACTTCGACCATCATCTTCTTTGCTTCTTCAACAGAATACTTCGTTCCGCAAGACTGGCAAACAAAAACACCATCCTGTTTCATTAGGTCTGTTCCGCCACACATTTCACAAGTTAACTGTTTCATCATTGATCCTCTCTTTTCTTTTGATATTGCGCAGAGTTGTTCTCTGCTTTCCCAATGTACACAACACTGGGGAATTTCCCATCTAAAACGGCATTTTTAAATTGCCTTCCAAAATTCAGTTTTTCTCCTTTTTGAAGCTGATTCCACTCAGTTCCAGGAAACAAGTCCTTTGCCAGAAAAACTTGCCCGTTTGGGATGCCAGATATGTGTGTGTTAGCCCTTTCAAGCAATTCAGAATAATCCATTTGACCCCTCACTTCAATAATTTACATTTTTTATTTCGCTCATCCAAAAGCGAAGTGAGTTCTGCTATGTTCTCTACCTTGTTTGCCGCTGTTTTCAGTTCCAAAACTTTGGTGGAGATTTTGTTTTCCAAATCCGCCAGCCGTTCATTACTCATAGGATCGGAAAAACGGATTTTTTCAGCAAGCTGTGTAAGTGCCGTTTTTGTTTCAGTATCTGTTTCAGCATCAGCTATCAGTTCAACATCAGCTTGTAGCTCCCGAATGTAGAAAACCTTTTTCTGAACTTTTGCTTCGACTCGCTCAATTTCATTGCGCCCTGCATCAGCAGAAACCATACACACCGCAGAAACGCCGGCAATGACAGAACACACCACGATTGCGCTCCATGCTGGAAGCGTCGGCACAAACAGGAACACAGCAAATGCAACCGTCTGAATGATTGCGTATACAATGCCGATGTGTACGACAGGCAAGCCAAGGAACTGACTTTTAATCGCAGCGTCTTTACCAAGGGCTTTATTCCAAATGAAGATCTGTGCCGCAAACGCCGCAGCGGTAAATACATAGGCAATCCAGAATGTTGCCGTTTTCGTTGTCGGAACAGCAAAAGCGATAATGCTGATAAGTGCAAACAGAATTCCGAGAATGCCATATCCTTTTGTGCTATTCTTTTTCATCATCAGCCCTCCCTTTTCGTTCCGCACTTCGGACAGAATTTACCGGGCTTCATGAACTTGAAACCGCATTTTACGCAAGTGTCAGACGGTACTTGCGGTGCGCCGCATTCATCACAAAAAGCGGCTCCCGGTGTCAGTTCTGCACCGCATTGATCGCAGAATTTATTTGCCGCCGCTTGAGGTTGGGCAGCACCCATACTCGCAAAAGCATCGGATACAACGCCGCCGACCATGCCACCAACAGTACCGCCAACACCTGCCATCATCCCCAAGCCGATTCCCATGTTAGAGAACTGTCCGGCAGCTTCGTTACGGGCTGCATCCTGCGCCACATCAAATCCACGCTCTTGCTGATAGGTGTAGCCTTCCTGCATACGCTTGGTAGCCTGTGCTTGAGAATCAATAACTACCTTTTGTGCTTCGGTCTGAGCGAGAATCACATCGGTCTGCTGTTTTAACTTTGCTTCTGCAATATCAGCGTACTGGCGGAAATGCAGTTCCTTGAATTTTTCATACTGCGGATCGCCGTCCGGTTTGACGATGGTGGTAACATAGAAGCGTTTTAGCTGCACACCGTAGTCAAGGAAATCCGGGACGAGTCGATTGTGAATTTCAGCAGAGAAGGATTCCAGACTTTCATCGATCTCGAAGATGTTGATCGCATTGGCTCGCATGGTCTGTGCGATATAGGTTTTTACCTTTGCCATCAAAATACTTCGGAAATAGGTTGTAAGCTGCTGACGATTCAACACACGCTCCGTGCCGACCAATTTTACAAGCAACTTACGGGAATCATCCACGCTGAGTGACATTTCGCCGCTTGCACCGATGGACAGAGGGAACTTGTAAGTAGGCTCTACATACTGCACCTTGCTGTCCGTTCCCCAACGGATCGCCATCTGCTCGGTCTTATTGATAAAATAGACCTCACAATGGAATGGTGACGCTCCACCTGTGGGAATATTGATCAATCTGCGTAGGATGGGAATGTTCTGCGTCTCCAGGGTGTGTCTGCCCGGACCAAACAAATCCAACGCCTGACCATTTAGGAAAAGGATAGCTTCCTGCGATTCGTGCACAATCAGTTGCGTGGTTGTATTAAAATCTTCGCAAGGATGCTTCCATATGAAGGTGCTATTGTCGCCTTCATATTTGATGATATCGGCAATATTTGCCATGACACCGCCTCCTTCGATTTTTTATTGTGTACCTTTGCAAAATACAGAAAAGTTACAATTATCGTCGAAAATGTTCAGCTCAACCTTGAGTTTCCGCAAAACGTAAC
>DJEL01000016.1 GCA_002432425.1 Lachnospiraceae bacterium UBA5899 | reverse complement strand
ATCAAAATCTAAGGAGTTATGAATACCTACGGTCATCCCCACGCGGAAACTCTGGAGCGGCTTGACGATGCGGGAACCGTTGTTTACCGAACCGATTGCAGCGGTGCCATACAGATAACAGTAAACGGAAACCGCATGAAGGTGACGGAATACAAGGGGAGGTGATTTTCACCGTTGACGGAAAGCTGCCTGAATGATACTTTAAAGATAACGGCAGCAATAACAGGCTGCACGGGTATGATAAAGAACGGGAGGGCATGACATGTATCGTTTATATACAAATCCCAGAGAAAAACTGGGGCATATCCATAAGGAACTGCAGGGGCATTTTTCGGAGCATCTGGGAAGGTGCATTTACGAGGGCATTTATGTGGGAGAAAATTCCCCCATCCCCAATGAAAACGGCATGCGGAAGGATGTTGTAAAGGCGCTGAAGGAAATGGGCATTCCGGTGCTTCGGTGGCCGGGCGGCTGCTTTGCCGACGAATACCACTGGATGGACGGTGTCGGTCCCAAAAGCGGAAGAAAGAAAATGATAAACACCCACTGGGGCGGCGTGGTCGAGGACAACAGCTTCGGAACGGACGAATATATGGAGCTGTGCAGACAGCTTGGCTGCAAGACCTACATCAACGGCAACCTGGGCAGCGGCACCGTGCGGGAAATGAGCGAATGGGTGGAATATATGACGCTGGACGGTGTATCCCCCATGGCGGATTTTAGAAAGAAGAACGGACATGAGGAGCCTTACCGGGTGGATTATTTTGGAGTTGGCAACGAAAGCTGGGGCTGCGGCGGCAATATGAACCCGGAGTTTTACGGCAATCTGTACAGACAGTACCAGACCTATGTGCGCAATTACCATCCCGACCGCCCCATTCAGAAAATTGCCTGCGGACCGAATGCGGACGATTATAACTGGACGGAAGAAGTGTTAAAAACCACGCACAAGGGAAATCCGTGGGTGCATGGCTTTATGGACGGACTTTCCCTGCATTATTATACGGTGCCCCACGACTGGGAGCACAAGGGCAGCGCCACGGACTTTGACGAAAAAGAATGGTATCTTACCTTAAAGAAAACCCTTCATATGGAAGAACTCTTAAACAGACATTTGACAATAATGGATAAATATGACCCGGAGAAAAAGATTGGATTGATTGTGGATGAATGGGGCACCTGGTATGACTGCGAGCCGGGCACCAATCCAGGATTTTTATACCAGCAGAACACCATGCGTGACGCGCTGGTGGCGGGCATTAACTTAAATCTTTTCAATAAGCACTGCGACAGAGTGAAAATGGCAAACATTGCACAGCTTGTGAATGTGCTGCAGGCGGTCATTCTGACGGAAGGGGAAAAGATGCTTCTTACCCCGACTTATCATGTGTTCAAAATGTACCGCTGCCATCAGGATGCCGAGCTTCTGCACAGCAGTCTGGAAACGGAACTTATCGGCACCGAGGAAGAAAATAAAGTGCCGAACTTAAGTGAGTCCGTATCTTTGGGAGCGGACGGAAAAATTCACATTACTTTGAATAATCTGTCCGTAAACGAGGATTATGAAATAGAGGCGGTATTTGCGGAAACGGCACTGAAGGCGGTGGAAGGTGAAATCCTTACGGGAAATTTTGCTGCGCACAATACCTTTGCAAATCCGGACGCCGTGCATACGGAGAGTTTTACGGGAGCCAACATACAGGACAATAAAATAAAATTTACCATTCCGGCATGCAGCGTGCTGCATCTTGCCGTGAGTGCGGAGGAGTAAATATGGATAAAACATTTGATTTTGATACCCTGCATAACAGGAGAGGAACCGGTTCCTTAAAATGGGATGTGGAGGAAAAAGAGCTTCCCATGTGGGTGGCGGATATGGATTTTAAGACCGCACCCGAGATAACGGAGAGCCTTGTGAAAAAAGCATCCGAAGGAATTTTCGGTTATTCGGTGGTGCCGGAGGAATGGCAGGAAGCCATTCAAAACCGTTGGGCGAAATACGGTCTTGCCATCGAAAAGGAGTGGCTGATTTTCTGTACCGGCGTCATTCCGGCGGTCACCTGTGCCGTAAAACGGATGACCAATGTGGGAGACAACGTGGTGGTGCAGACGCCAGTTTACGGAGTGTTCTTTAACTCCATTGAAAACCAGGGCAGGCATGCGCTGGAAAATCCTTTGGTTTACGACGGTCTGCGTTACTCGATTGATTTTGCGGATTTGGAGAAAAAACTTTCTCATCCGCTGACCACTCTTATGATTTTGTGCAATCCCCAGAATCCGGCGGGCATTGTCTGGAATAAGGAAGAACTGGCGCGCATCGGAGAGCTTTGCAAAAAATACCATGTGACGGTGCTTTCCGATGAAATCCATTGTGAACTGACCGTGCCGGGAGTTACCTATACGCCCTTTGCATCGGTCTCGGAGGTTTGCAAAAATAACAGCATTACCTGCATTTCCGCCAGCAAAACATTCAATCTGGCAGGGCTGCAGTCGGCGGCTGTGATTATCCCCGATGAAAGAATTCGGCAGATTATGAACAGAGGACTCAATTCGGATGAGGTAGCGGAGCCCAATGTGTTTGCTATGGCGGGAACCATTGCCGCCTATACAAAGGGAGATGCCTGGCTTACCGCACTCAGGGAGTATTTATTGGAGAACCGAAAGATTGTGGAGGAATTCTTAAAAGAAGAGCTGCCACAGCTTGTGATGACACCGCAGGAGGCAACGTACCTTTTGTGGATTTATATGGGAAATGTGGCAGAGGACTCCGGAAAACTCTGTGATTTTATCCGGAAGGAAACCGGACTTTATATGTCCAAGGGAGAAGGCTTCCGGGGAAACGGGCGCCTTTTTGTCCGCCTGAACATTGCCTGCCCGAAGGAGCGTCTGCTTGACGGACTCGCCCGCTTAAAGAAGGGTGTGGAATTATATTTACAGCAGTCTGGCAATTGCCAGTAATATCAGAAGCAGCCCGCCGATAATTCCCGGTTTTATGGGAAGACGGCCGGCCGCTTTGTTGCCGATATGGCTTCCCATAAGGATCATGAGTGCCCCGAAGACTAAAGAGAACAGAAAGACCGCAGTAGCGGGCGTACCGGCGGAGAGAGAGGCTCCGAATCCGGCGGCACAGCCGTCTAAGGAGAGGGCGGCGGACAGGGACAGTGCCTCTTTCGGAGAGATGCTTTGGGAATGATCCTTGTCGGCATTTTTAGGCTGGGAAGAGTCGAAAAGCTTAAGCACTCCCAAAAGAAACAAAATGCCGAAGCTTAAAAGGGTGGTGAAACCGGAAGAAATATAATCCTTCACGAAAGAACCGGTCAGCATGGAGAGTCCGGTAATCAGACTGCCGGTAACAGAGATAATCCCCACGGAAGAGAAGGGGATTTTTATTTTTGAGGTTCCGTAGGAAAAGGCGGCAACAAAGGAGTCAACGGAAAGCGCCAGGGCAATCAGGGCGGCTTCCAGACAGATACGAAGGAAGGACAAGATACCGCATCCTTTTAGTGGTTTACTGTATTATATGTGGGAAAAAAGGGGCGGTACCGAAAAGGATGAAAAAGGAAAAAAGACGGATGATATATGGGCAGAAGAGTTATGCCCTGAAATTTTAAAATCAAAATGACCATAGGGGGGAGCCTACGGTCATTTCGATTGTGTAAAAGGGGAATCTTCCGGAATTTTGCTAATTAGCAGTTTCAATCTCTTGAAACAAATTGATTATAATACAAAAATCTTATTTTGTCTACTCTTTTTTTCATTTTTCGTGTATTTCGTGTATTTTCGTGTATTTTTTTAACACAATCTTTACACGCCTTTTACATGTTAAGATACTTACCTTCTTCCAAAAGCTCTTTGGGCAGCGGCTTGCCGGCATTTTCCACGCGTTTTACAAGTAAATCGTATTTGTGGAGCTTCTGCGCCTGTTTGATTTCCAGTCTGTCCAGCATTTCCTTGTAAATCGGGTTGGTGGTCAGCCTGTCCCGGATTTCCTTGGAGAAGGTGCAGTAGGTAAACAGGATGGAACGGGCGGGCTTTGTCAGGCGGGGAGAACCCGCAGACTCAAACAGTATGTAGGAAATATAGTCCCGGATAAACATTTCCTTGAAGCTGCCGCGCACCTTGCGCAGTCCCGTCTTGATGCTTTCCTTGGCATCCTGGGATAAATCGTGGTTCTTGCGGTAGAATTGGATGTAATCGAAATATTCGCTGGTGAGGGAACGTTCGGACAAATCGTTCCAGCGGGCGCCCTGCACACGCTTGCACATTTCCCAACGGTACTCCGCAGACAGGTGCAGGATGGATGTATAGGCATCGTCCAGATAGAAAATCGGCATAATGAAACGTGCCGGGGTGGAACGGCGTTTGCCCTCAATTTCCTGCCACATGATGCTCCGCATACCGATGCCGGGTACTAAAATAAAGTCGGGCAGGACACGGTTGTGGAAAAACTCTTTCGGAATATTCGCCTCCATGTTGGAATAGGTGCATTCCCGGTAAAAGAGACTGTAGTCCACGGACTCAAGCTGCGTAAGGGAGCGGGAGATAAAGTCCGCCGTTACAAAGGAGGAGCCGGGCTTCTTTAACAGGTTGTGGTCGGAAAAGACCGGGCAGAAAGAAGCGATGCGGCCGAAGGTGATTTTGGTAACTGCCGGGAACATGTTGGCAAACTCATAATTGACCTTGGCAAGGTTGTCCTTCATGAGGACGAGCTCTTCTTCGGCGGTGATGGCACCGGTAACCTTCTGTCTGTGGATGTAGTCCGTGTAGTCCATATCAAATTCGTTGCGGCTGGGTTCCTTTTCTCCGTGCAGGATGGCAAGGAGCCAGTCGTAGAAGGTGTAAACATTGGTGTGGGGCGTGCTTCCTAAGTACTTGGCAAGGTGGGCTAAAAATTCCGCATTTTCCGGTCCGGCAAGGTTTTCGTCCACGTAGCCGAAATAAAGGAACATGGATACCGGCAGCGGGATGAATTTGGATTTGCTTGCCCGAAGGAAACAGGACTTATACAGTTCAAAGTACATGGAAGTGATATCCTGACGGATTTTTTTCGCCGCCGGTTCCTCACTGTTTCGGTCGGGCAGGAGCCGATAGTCCGTAATCAGGGTGCGGAAGGCACCGGCAAATTCCGGCTCCGCTTTTACATAGGTGAGAATAATGTCCAGAGAATTTTTGAGCTGGGGCATAAGCGAGGTGGTGTCCGCAGGCTGGAACACGGGCTTCTGCACAACCACGGGTGCCGCAGCCTTCGCTTCTTCGGATTCTTCCTGCAGAGGAATATCCTCCGGCAGAAGCAGCATGGCATCGTCCATCTTTTTTAAGGAAGAAAGAAGCTGCAGCGTATCCGTGCAGACACAGCCGATTAAATCGGCAGCCACATCCGGGCGTTTGGCAAGCTGGCTGCTTTTTTCCTCCGTCGCTTCGTAGTAACGGAACAGGCATCCTATCTGGCGGAAGGCGGAACGGCTGAAAATGGAGCAGTAGTCCGTATGTTCCGCAAGAAAGCTTTTTAAGGAAGCAAAATCGGTAACGGCACAGGGAAGAAGAGAGGCTTTTTCCAGTGCCTGCGCCGTCATGAAGTGGGTGGATCCGGACAACTCGCAGATGCCGAGCACATCACCGCCGGAAAGCGTATATTCACCGCCGGGGAATGTGAGGGAAAAACTGCCGCTTATAATAAGGAATAATCCGGCAATCGGTTCGCCCTGGGAAAATAGTACCTGTTCGGGTTTTAACGTCAACATAAAAAAGAACCTCCCATACATAGAAAAATTATAGGAATATTATACCTTTTTTGACGGAAGAGTACAAGAAAAATACTGCTAAGAAACACTTAGCGGCAGAATGTAAAAAAAACTGTACTTTTTTAGAAAGTATGTTACAATGAAAATACGTGAGTGTCATTTTTTATGGGGGTATGCGGTTTGGAGAAGGACATCGAATACAGACGAACGGTCATGGAAGGATATAAAAAAGAAATAGAGCCACTTTTCTGGTACGTTCCCTGGCTGGAGTCAAAGTACGGCAAAAAAGTCAGTAATGCATTTACCTGCGAAAATTTCTCAGAGCGGACGATGACATTTCCAGTATATGAGGGAACCCTGCTTCGTTTTGTAGGCGATGTGCAGCAGACAAGCCTTTTAGACAGGAATTACCGTTATCTGTATACCAGATACCGGATTCATACTCCGGAAGAGGAACGGCATCTGATTGAAAACGTAACCATAGCGGACATGGAAATCCTGATGGGCATCCTGTCCCGTTACATATTAGAAGGCCGGACAAAAGGTATGGTATGGCCGGCAGGCGTGGAAGAGGGGATTTACCTTGCCATCCTGCGAAAGTTTCAGGAACTGTTCCGAAAATGGTGCCAGCCTCTCAATCAAAGCAATCAGCAGGAGTAAAAGTGTATGGGCGAAAAGTCATTGCAAAAGAAAAAGTACATATTGGAAACCGCCAGAAAGGTATTCATGGAAAAGGGCTACAAGAATGTGACCATGAAGGACATTGTGGAAGCCTGTGACATCAGCCGGGGCGGTCTTTACCTGTATTTCAACAGTACAGCGGAGATTTTCCGGGAAGTCATGCATATGGAGTCCGAGGAAGCGGATGATGTGTTTTCCGACAGTATCAGAGAGGATGCCACCGCTACGGAAATACTTGCCCTGTTCTTAAAGGAGCAGAAAAAGGAGCTTTTAAGCAAAAAGGACAACCTTGCAATCGCTACTTATGAATATTATTTCGGTGAAGATGTGCCCAAAAAGGACAATATCTTAAAAAGACAATTCGACTCTGCCGTAAAGATTATTGAAAAGCTGATTGAAACCGGCGTGGAAAACGGAGAATTTTACTGCGAGGACTGCAGAGGTGCGGCCCGCAACATCATGTTCTTATTGGAAGGTCTTAAAATTTCCGCCCATACCATCGGTGTGACACCGGAAATGGTGGACAGGGAGTTACTCTTTATCCTGAATGAATTAGGGGTAGAGGAATAAATAAATATTTAGGAGAAAGGCTTGGTTAAAGCAGAATGGAAAAAGTAAGACGTATCTATGTGGAAAAAAAGGAGCCTTTTGCGGTAAAAGCAAAGGAACTGCATGAGGACCTGAAGAGCTACCTGGGCATGGAAGGCGTGGAGAAAGTCAGAGAGCTGATTCGCTATGACGTGGAAAATATCTCCGACGAAATCTTTGAAAAAGCATGCCACAGTGTTTTTGCGGAACCACCTGTAGATGACCTTTACAGAGAAGAACTTCCCTTACAGGAAGGCGACAGAGTATTCGGTGTGGAATTTTTACCCGGACAGTTTGATCAGAGAGCCGATTCAGCGGTACAGTGTGTGCGCTTCTTAAAAGAAGACGAAGAGCCCATTATTCGTACGGCTGTTATTTATGTCATTTCCGGCAAAATTACGGATGATGAATTTGCCAAAATCCGTGCCTACTGCATTAACCCGGTGGATTCCAGGGAAACCGATATGGAAAAGCCCGCCACCCTGATTCAGGAATTTGCGGAGCCTGCCGATGTAAAGATATTTGACGGATTTTCTTCCATGGAAGAAAACGCATTACGCGATTTATACGATTCTTTGGGTCTTGCCATGACCTTCAAGGATTTCAAGCATATTCAGAATTATTTTGCAAACGAAGAGCACAGGAATCCGTCCATGACGGAAATCCGGGTGCTGGATACTTACTGGTCCGACCACTGCCGTCACACCACCTTCTCTACGGAGCTTACCGATGTAGAGTTCGGAGAGGGTTATTACCGCGCACCCATCGAGACCACTTACCAGAGTTACCTCGATACCAGAGAAGAAATTTTTGCCGGCAGAAAAGATAAGTTTGTCTGCCTGATGGACTTAGCGTTAATGGCAATGCGCAAGTTAAAGAAGGACGGCAAGTTAGAGGACATGGAGCAGTCCGACGAAATCAATGCCTGCTCCGTTATCGTTCCCGTGGAAATGGATTATGACGGGGAAAAGGTGACTGAAGAGTGGCTGGTATTTTTTAAGAACGAAACCCACAACCATCCGACCGAAATCGAACCTTTCGGCGGTGCGGCTACCTGCCTCGGCGGCGCTATCAGAGACCCTCTGTCAGGCCGCGGTTATGTATACCAGGCGATGCGTGTGACCGGTGCGGCTGATCCGACCGTTCCCGTATCCGAAACCCTGCACGGCAAGCTTCCCCAGAAGAAACTGGTCAGAGGTGCGGCAGCGGGTTATTCTTCTTACGGCAACCAGATTGGTCTGGCTACCGGCTATGTAAAAGAAATTTATCATCCCGATTATGTGGCAAAACGTATGGAAATCGGCGCCGTTATGGGCGCTGCTCCGAGAAAGAACGTCATCCGTGAGAATTCCGACCCGGGCGATATCATCATCCTTTTAGGAGGTCGTACCGGACGCGACGGCTGCGGCGGTGCAACCGGTTCTTCCAAGGTACATACCGATACTTCCATTGAAACCTGCGGCGCAGAAGTACAGAAGGGTAATGCTCCCACCGAACGTAAAATCCAGCGTCTGTTCCGCCGTGAGGAAGTCAGCCGTCTGATTAAGAAGTGCAATGACTTCGGTGCGGGAGGTGTGTCTGTTGCCATCGGCGAACTGGCTGACGGTCTTGTGGTGGACTTAGACAAGGTGCCCAAGAAATACGCGGGTCTGGACGGCACGGAGCTTGCTATTTCCGAATCCCAGGAACGTATGGCAGTAGTGGTAGACCCTAAGGATGTAGAAACCTTCTTAGGCTATGCGGCAGAAGAAAACTTAGAGGCGGTTCCCGTTGCAGAAGTTACCAAGGAGCCCCGTCTTATCTTAAACTGGAGAGGCAAGGATATCGTAAACTTATCCCGTGCTTTCCTGGATACCAACGGTGCCCATCAGGAAACCAAGGTCTCTGTGAACATTCCTTCCGAAGAAGACAATTATTTTGACAAGATCGCAGTTGATAAAGTAGAAGAGAAAGTAAAGGACGAAGATGTAAAGGGCGCATGGCTGGCACTTATGGGTGACTTAAATGTCTGCTCCCAGAAGGGTTTGGTGGAGATGTTCGACTCCTCCATCGGCGCAGGCAGTGTGCTGATGCCTTACGGCGGTAAGTACCAGCTTACCGAAACACAGGCCATGGTGGCAAAGCTTCCCGTACTCCGCGGAAAGACCGATACCGTTACCATGATGAGCTACGGCTTCGACCCGTATCTTTCTTCCTGGAGCCCTTACCACGGCGCTGTATATGCGGTGACCGAGTCCATGGCAAGAATCGTGGCAAACGGTGGCGATTACAAGAAAATCCGCTTTACGTTCCAGGAATATTTCCGTCGTATGACTTCCGACCCCAAGCGTTGGAGCCAGCCTTTCGCAGCTCTCCTGGGTGCTTATGACGCACAGATTGGTTACGGACTTCCTTCCATCGGCGGCAAGGATTCCATGTCCGGCACCTTCAACGATATTGACGTACCGCCCACTCTGGTTTCTTTCGCAGTGGATGTGGCAAAGGATAGCGATGTCATTACACCGGAATTAAAGGCAGCCGGAAACAGTCTGGTGCAGTTTTCCGTTGAGAAGGACGATTACGACATTCCGGTTTACGAAAAGGTTATGGAACTGTACGACAGCATTTCCAGTCTGATGAAGAAAGGCATTATTGTTTCCGCTTACGCACTGGACAGCAATGGTCTGGCAGCAGCCCTTTCCAAGATGGCATTCGGCAACGGTTTAGGCGTAGCGGTTGACGAAGAAGTGCCCCTGCGTGCCCTGTTTGAAAACGGACTGGGCGACATCGTGGCGGAAATTGCCGCAGACAAGCTGGAAGCACTGGCAGGAGCCGATGTGGATTATATGACGGTCGGCAAAGTGACCGAAGAAGCAGCCTTTACCTATAAGGATGCAAAGATTTCCTTAGAGGAAGCACTGGCAGCATGGAAGAAGCCGTTAGAAAAGGTATTCCCCACAAAGGCAGTAAAGGATACCACTCCCATTGAAACCAGACTGTATCACAAAGAACAGATTTATGTATGCAAGAATAAGGTGGCAAAGCCTACCGTATTCATTCCGGTATTCCCGGGTACCAACTGTGAGTACGACAGCACCAAGGCATTTGAACGTTCCGGCGCCAATGTAGTCACCAAGGTATTCAAGAACTTGAGCGCAGAGGACATCAGAGAGTCCGTGGATGCTTTTGAAAAGGCAATCTCCCAGGCACAGATTATCATGTTCCCGGGCGGCTTCTCCGCAGGTGACGAACCGGACGGCTCCGCTAAATTCTTTGCCACCGCTTTCCGGAATGCCAAGATTAAGGAAGCGGTTACAAAGCTTTTACAGGAAAGAGACGGTCTGGCACTGGGTATCTGCAACGGTTTCCAGGCGCTGATTAAATTGGGACTGGTTCCTTTCGGTGAGATTACCGGACAGACGGCAGAGTCCCCGACCCTGACATTTAACACCATCAACCGCCACATCTCCAAGATGGTTTATACCAAGGTGGTTTCCGACAAGTCTCCCTGGTTAAGAGAGGCGAAGTTGGGACAGACCTACTGCAGCCCCGCATCCCACGGCGAAGGACGTTTTGTAGCAAGCAGAGAATGGCTTGACAAGCTGTTTGCAAACGGTCAGGTAGCAACCCAGTATGTGGATATTGACGGCAATATTTCCATGGATGAGGAATGGAACGTAAACGGTTCCTATTGCTCCATCGAAGGTATTACATCCCCCGACGGCAGATGCTTTGGCAAGATGGCGCATGCAGAGAGACGCGATACTTCCGTAGCAATCAACATTTACGGCGAACAGGATTTGAAAATCTTTGAAAGCGGTGTCGCTTACTTTAAGTAATATCCGGGTTTTCCCGGCAAAAACCTCTGTCTTTGGCAGAGGTTTTTTTGACAAAATGAAAATTTTTGAAAAAAATTTAAAATAAAAAAAGGATTTTGGGTAGCAGACGCAGAATATTATAAGTAGAGAGTATTTTTTTGAGAGTTTGTTGTTGTGCATGTTCATAGTATGGGTCCGCATAATCGGACAGAAGGAGCAAAATGACAATAAGAGAAAATCTGGAAAAGTGGGAGCAGGAATATTTAAGCCCCTACGCAACGCTCAGCATGAATTCCCTCGGCAGAGAACGGGAAGAGGAGCAATGCGACATCAGACCGGTATTCCAAAGAGACAGGGACAGGATTTTGCATTGCAAAGCTTTCCGCAGACTGAAGGATAAAACCCAGGTGTTTTTAACACCTGAGGGCGACCATTACCGGACAAGACTGACGCACACGCTGGAGGTTTCCCAGAATGCCCGCACCATTGCCAAGGCACTCAGGATGAATGAGGATTTGGTGGAAGCCATTGCACTGGGACATGATTTGGGTCACACACCCTTCGGCCATGCCGGAGAAAGAGCGTTAAACGAGGTCTGCCCGTTTGGGTTTGAACACAACGTGCAGAGCGTGCGTACCGTGGAAAAGTTAGAGAAAAACGGTCAGGGATTAAATCTTACGGTAGAAGTCAGGGACGGCATCCTAAACCACCAGACGGACAGCATGCCTTTTACCCTGGAGGGTAAAATCGTCCGGCTCTCCGATAAGATTGCCTACATCCACCACGATATGGACGATGCCATCCGGGGCGGTATCTTAAAGGAAGAAGATGTGCCAAGGGACATTGCGGATGTGATTGGCTACACCACAGGAGAAAGACTCGACCACTTTATCCATGACATTGTGACGACAAGCTTCGGAAAAGACGATATCTGTATGTCGGAGCCGGTGGCGGAAGCCATGAAAAAGCTCAGACAGTTTATGTTTGAACGCGTCTACCAGAACCCGGAAGCCAAGAGCGAGGAAGGCAAGGCGGAAATGCTGATGAAAACACTGTATCAGCATTTCTTAAATCACATTGATGTGTTGCCGCCGGATTTCCTGCGCATGATTGACGAAGGCGAAGAACGGGAACGGGTGGTATGCGATTATGTGGGTGCCATGACGGACCGTTTTGCCATTGCCACCTACGAAGAGATTTACATTCCCAAGTCCTGGCACGGCTGATTGCCATCGCCACAGAAAGGTTAGGTTACATATGTATTATCCTGAGGAAATCGTAGAAGAAGTCAGGATGAAAAACGATATTGTAGATGTTATTTCCGGATACGTGAAGATACAGAAGAAGGGGGCAAGCTATTTCGGACTCTGCCCGTTCCACAATGAAAAATCTCCTTCTTTTTCCGTATCCGGCGCCAAGCAGATGTACTACTGCTTTGGCTGCGGGGCAGGAGGTAACGTCTTTACTTTCATCATGAAATATGAAAATTATACGTTTGCGGAAGCAGTGAAGCTTTTGGCAGACAGGGCCGGTGTGAAGCTTCCCGAGTTAGAATACACGGAAGAAATGAAAGCGAAGGAAAATCACCGGGCAAGGCTTCTTGCCGTAAACAAGGAAGCGGCAAAGTATTACTATTACCAGCTCCGTTCCAAGAAGGGCGAAGTGGGTTACCGATACCTAAGCGAGCGGAAGCTGAGCGAAGAAACCATGAATAAGTTCGGTCTGGGTTATGCCTCCGAGGGACTTGTAAGGTATCTTCGGGAAAAAGGATATGAGGACAAGCTGATTATTGAGGCGGGACTTGCCGGATTTAATGAAAAAAGAGGCATTTACGACAGCTTCTGGAACCGGGTTATGTTCCCCATTCAGGACATCAACCACAGGGTCATTGGATTCGGCGGCCGTGTCATGGGGAAGGGAGAACCCAAATACTTAAACTCTCCCGAAACACCGGTTTTTGATAAAAGAAGAAACCTTTACGGCTTTAACTTTGCAAGGACGGCGCGTACCGGCAACATCATCCTGTGCGAGGGCTATATGGATGTGATTTCCATGCACCAGGCGGGATTCACCCAGGCGGTGGCGTCCCTCGGTACGGCATTTACTTCCGAGCAGGCGCTGCTTTTAAAGCGCTACACGGACAAGGTGCTTTTGGCTTACGACAGCGACGGCGCCGGTGTAAAGGCAGCTCTCCGCGGTATCGGCATCTTAAAGCAGGCGGGGCTTTCCGGCAAGGTTATCAACATGCGTCCCTACAAGGATCCGGACGAGTTTATCAAGAACCTCGGCAAAGAGGCGTTTCAGGAACGGATTGACAATGCGGAAAACAGCTTTCTGTTTGAAATCCGCATCATGGAGCAGTCCTATGATTTGAACGATCCGGACAGCAAGACCCGGTTCTATATGGAAATTGCCAGGAAACTCTGTGAGTTTGAGGTGGATGTGGAGAGAGAAAACTACATCGAGGCGATTGCGGAAAAGTATCACATCGGCTTTGAAAACCTGCGGAAGTTAGTCAATTCCTATGCGGCGAAAAACGGCATGGTGCAGCCGGCACAGAAGCCAAAGTCGGGACTGAATAAGAAAAACAGCCAGGAAGACAACGGCAAAAGGGTGCAGAAGCTTCTGCTTACCTGGATTACGGATTACCCGGAGGTGCTTCCGAAAATCACCCGGTTCATTTCCCCGTCCGATTTTACGGAAGAGCTGTACCGGAAGGTGGCGGACAAGCTGTTTGCGGATATTGAAAACGGCAGATACAATCCGGCTTCCATTATCAGCATGTTTGAGGATGAAAACGAGCAGAGGGAAGCAGCCGAGCTTTTTAACACAAAGGTGGAAGCCATTACCACAAGCCAGGAAAAGGAACGGGCTTTTCACGATATTGTGTATGCGGTAAAAAAGAACAGTTACGAATTTTATTCCGGTAAACTGGGAAGCGATGTAACTGCATTAAATCAGGTAATTGCAGGGAAAAAGGCATTGGAGGAACTGGCAAAAACGCATATTTCCCTGAATTAAGGCTATAATACTATTACGTTTCGAAAGGATGGAAACACCAATGGATGAAAACACAAAGGCAAAGTTTGAGGAGAAGTTAAAAGAACTGTTAAACATTGCAAAGAAGAAAAAGAATGTACTGGAATATCAGGAAGTCACCGATTTCTTTAGCGATATTCCGCTGGAAGACGACCAGTTTGATAAGGTTATAGAGTACCTGGAGCAGAATAATGTGGACGTGCTTCGTATCACCGATGACGATGATGTGCCCGATGAGGAAATGATTCTCATGGACGATGATGACGTAGATATGGAAAACATTGACCTTTCCGTTCCCGACGGTGTCAGCATTGAAGACCCTGTCAGAATGTATTTAAAGGAAATCGGCAAGGTGCCCCTGCTTTCCGCAGAAGAAGAAATTGAACTGGCAAAGAGAATGGAGCAGGGCGACCAGGAGGCAAAGAAGCGTCTGGCGGAAGCAAACCTCCGTCTGGTTGTCAGCATTGCCAAGAGATATGTGGGCAGAGGTATGCTGTTTCTGGACTTAATTCAGGAAGGCAACTTAGGTCTTATTAAGGCTGTGGAAAAATTCGATTACCGCAAGGGATACAAGTTCTCTACCTATGCAACATGGTGGATCAGACAGGCTATCACAAGAGCCATTGCCGACCAGGCGAGAACCATCCGTATTCCTGTGCATATGGTGGAAACCATCAACAAGCTTATCCGTGTCAGCAGACAGCTTTTACAGGAGTTGGGCAGAGAGCCGTCCCCGGAAGAAATTGCGGCAGAGATGAACATGCCCGTGGAAAGAGTGCGCGAGATTTTGAAAATCAGTCAGGAGCCCGTTTCTCTGGAAACTCCTATCGGTGAAGAGGAAGACAGCCATCTGGGCGACTTTATCCAGGACGACAATGTACCCGTTCCCGCGGATGCGGCAGCGTTTACCTTATTAAAAGAGCAGCTGGTGGAAGTACTGGGCACCCTTACCGAAAGAGAGCAGAAGGTGCTTCGCCTTCGTTTCGGCTTAGATGACGGCAGAGCCCGTACCCTCGAAGAAGTCGGCAAGGAATTCAATGTTACCCGTGAACGTATCCGGCAGATTGAGGCGAAGGCGCTCCGAAAACTTCGTCATCCGTCCAGAAGCCGTAAGTTAAAGGATTACTTAGATTAAGGACAAGCTATGGAATTATCGAAAAGACTGCAGGCAATAGCCGATATGGTGCCGGTGGGCAGCCGGGTGGCAGACGTGGGCTGTGACCATGGCTTTCTTTCCATCTATTTATACGAAAAGGGAATTTCTCCAAAGGTGTACGCCATGGATGTACGGGAAGGTCCTCTTATGCGGGCAAAGGAGCATGTGGCGGAATACGGATACGGGGACTACATAGAATGCCGTCTCTCCGACGGGGTGAAAGAGCTTGAAACAGGGGAAGCCAATGTGCTTGTCTGCGCCGGTATGGGCGGCAGGCTGATGGCAAAAATCCTCGAAGACAGTCTGAGAAAAGTAAGCCTCATGGACTGGCTTATTCTGCAGCCGCAGTCGGACCTTGCTTATTTCAGACGCTTTCTGAAGGACAACCGCTTTGTTTTCCAGGAGGAAAACATGGTGAAGGAAGACGGTAAGTTTTATTCCATGATGCGGGTGATGCACGGTGTGGGCGCCTGGTACGGCGGCGAATTTCCCGAAAGGATGCAGGATGCTTACGGCCCGCTTCTTCTTGCGGACAGACATCCCGTTCTGGAGGATTACTTGCGGACCGTGTATCAGCGGAACGAAGGCATCCTTGCGGGACTCGGCGACGCGAACCGGGACAGAAGAGAGGAACTTTTGAAAGAGCAGGCGGATATCCGGTACTGCCTGGAGAGATTTTAAGAAAACGCATTTACCGCGGCGGTGCGGAAATGCATGACTTTTAACGAAAGAAGGGGTTGGCTATGAAGTGTGCGGAAGTAAGGGAACGGCTGGAAATTCTTTCCCCGCCCAGGTTTGCGGAAAGCTGGGATAATGTGGGGCTTCTCTGCGGCAGGGCCGGAAAGGAAATCAAAAAAGTATATATTGCGGTGGATGCCACGGATGAGGCCATAGAGAATGCCATTGATGCGGAAGCAGACCTGCTTCTGACACATCATCCGCTGATTTTTTCACCCTTGAAAAAAGTAAATGACGAGAATTTTATCAGCCGCCGAATCGTAAAATTATTGCAGGCGGATATGTGCTATTATGCCATGCACACCAATTTTGATGTCATGGGTATGGCGGACGCGGCAGCGGATACGCTGGCACTGAAAGACAGACAGGTGCTGTACGTGACCTTTGAAGACGAGATTGCCAAAGAGGGTATCGGACGTTTCGGACGGCTGCCGGAAGAAATGACACTGGCGGACTGTGCCGAATATGTGAAAAAAACGTTTCACCTGCCGGCGGTTCGGGTGTATGGAGAACTGTCGGATGTGGTTTCCGTGGCAGCCGTTTCCCCCGGCTCCGGTAAATCCACGGCGCAGAGTGCCGTGAACGCAGGGGTGGATGTGCTGATTTCCGGAGACATTGACCACCACTTAGGCATTGACCTGGTGGCACAGGGCGTTTCCGTTATCGATGCGGGACACTACGGCCTGGAAAAAATATTTGTGCCCTATATGCGGGATTATTTTAAGAAAGAAATGCCGGAAATTGCAGTGGAAATTGCAGAAGAAAAAAGCCCCTTTGCGGTGATTTAGGGAATAAGCGGGTTACAGGAGGTATGGATATGATAACTCTGAAAGTAGAAGGTGTGGAAAAGCAGTACCCCAAGGGTGTGACCTTTGAAGAAGTGGTACGGGAATATCAGGATAAATATGACAACCAGATAGCGCTGGTCTGCTACAACGGAAAAATCAGGGAGCTTTTCAAAAAAGCAAACCGGGACGGCGAGGTGCGTTTCTTTACCATGAAGGATGCCATCGGTCAGAAAGCGTATGCCCGTACGGCGACCATGATGCTTTTAAAAGCTGTTTTTGATACGGAAGGCGGTGCACTGGCACAGAAGTGCCGCGTGGAATTTACTGTAGGCCCCGGTTATTACGTGACTGCGGGAGATTTTGCCATTACACCGGAATTTGTGGAAAAAGTAAAAGCCAGAATGCAGGAGCTTGTGGAACTGAAAATGCCCATGATTAAAAAGTCCTACGATTTGGAAGAGGCAATGGAGCTGTTCCGCGAGTGCGGTATGGAGGACAAGGAAAAGCTGTTCCATTACCGCCGCTCCTCTTTTGTGAATATCTATGAAATGGAAGGCTTTTACGACTATTATTACGGTTTCATGCTTCCCAATGCGGGATATGTAAAGTATTTTGATTTAATTCCTTATAAGGAAGGAATGCTTCTTATCCTGCCGCATGCAAAGGAGCCGACCGTCGTGCCGGGAAGACCGGACAGGGATATGCTTTTTGAAACCCTTTCCGAGGCGGAAAAGTGGGATAAAAAGATAAACATCACAACTGTGGGTGATTTGAATGATGCGGTCTGCGCCGGAAACATCAGCGATATGATTTTGGTGCAGGAGGCAGAGCAGGAGAGACGCATCGGGGAAATTGCCAAGCAGATTGTGGCAAGAGGCAATGTGAAATTTGTGATGATTGCCGGCCCTTCTTCTTCCGGAAAAACCACTTTTTCCCACAGGCTTTCCATCCAGCTCCGCACGCAGGGGCTGACTCCTCATCCCATTGCTTTGGACGATTATTTTGTAAACCGGGAATTTACCCCGCGGGATGAAAACGGAGATTACAATTTTGAATGTCTGGAAGCCATTGACGTAGAGCAGTTCAATAAGGATATGACGGCATTGTTAAACGGGGAAACCGTGGAAATGCCCACCTTTAATTTCAAGACCGGACAGAGAGAGTATAAGGGCAATACCCTGAAGCTTGGGGCAGAGGACGTGCTGGTTATCGAAGGCATTCACGGCCTGAACGATAAGATGTCCTATACACTGCCTTCCGAAAGCAAATTCAAGATTTACATCAGCGCACTGACCAGCTTAAACATCGATGAGCACAACCGCATCCCGACGACGGATGCACGCCTGCTCCGCCGGATGGTCCGCGATGCCCGCACCAGAGGGGCTTCCGCCAAGAGAACCATCCAGATGTGGCCTTCCGTGCGCCGCGGCGAAGAAGAAAATATTTTCCCGTTCCAGGAAAGTGCGGATGCCATGTTCAATTCCGCTCTGGTTTACGAGCTGGCAGTCTTAAAGCAGTTTGCCGAACCGCTTCTTTTCAACATCGGCAAGGACGAACCGGAATATTTTGAAGCCAAGCGTCTGCTTAAATTCTTGGGCTATTTCCTGGGAGTCAGCAGCGAGAGCCTTCCCAACAATTCCATCTGCCGGGAGTTTGTGGGCGGAAGCTGCTTTAATGTGTAAGATGGGGTGCCCGGCATTGCCGGTGTAGAAGCGCTTGTGAGGGGTGTGCTTTGTCGCGTCCCGCGTTGACGGCGTGCGCGTGATATGTTATACTAATGCTTCGTAAAAACAAGTAGGACAGACAATCGCGGCCACGTAAGTGGGTGAGGAAAGTCCGGGCTTCATAGGGCGGGATGCCGGATAACGTCCGGTGGAGGTGACTCCAAGGCCAGTGCAACAGAAATAAACCGCCGGTGGTGCGTAAGCGCTGCCGGTAAGGGTGGAAAGGCAGTGTAAGAGACTACCGTCCTGTCGGTAACGGCAGGAGCCATGTAAACCCCATCCGAAGCAAGACCAAAAGAAAACCATAGGCTGGCCCGGCCTGTTTTCAGGTAGGTCGCTTAAGGCTGCCGGTAACGGCAGAGTTAGATAGATGATTGTCCAACGACATAACCCGGCTTATCGTTCTGCTTGTTTTTTAAAGCCCGCCTTGGCGGGCTTTTTGAATTTCTCCTTGCCCTCTGCCTGTAAAAAAGTTACAATGAAAGAGAATAGTAAAATCCGAAGAAAAGGTGGGGTTACAATGAAGCTTACATTTATTGGTGCAGACCACGAGGTAACCGGAAGCTGCCATTGCATGGAAGTTGGGGACAAATGCATTCTGGTGGATTACGGAATGGAACAGGGAGTGAATGTGTTTGAAAGTGCGAAACTCCCGGTAGAGGAGGCCTGTGTGGACTATGTGCTGCTGACCCATGCGCATGTAGACCATTCCGGTATGCTGCCTCTTTTATATGCAAAAGGATTCAGAGGACAGGTATTTACGACGGAAGCTTCCGCCGATTTGTGTGAGATTATGCTGCGCGACTGTGCGCACATCCAGGCAATGGAAGCGGAATGGAAGAACCGGAAGTCCAAACGAAGAGCGGATGCTCCGCTGGTGGAGCCGGTATATACCATGGAAGATGCGGAAGGGCTCATACAGCGGATTGTGCCCTGCCGTTATGATGAAATCATTGATTTATGCGAGGGCGTGAAAATCCGGTTTACGGATGTGGGACACCTGCTTGGTTCTGCCAGTATAGAAGTGTGGCTGACGGAAGGAAATACCACGAAAAAAGTGGTATTTTCCGGGGATATCGGCAACAAGAACCAGCCGCTTATCAAGGACCCGACCTATACGAAGGAAGCGGATTATGTGGTCATGGAGAGCACCTACGGCGACAGACTGCATCCCGAGGTAAAAACGAATTATGTGGAAGAACTGGCGAAAGTGATACAGGAAACCCTGGATGCTGGTGGCAATCTGGTTATCCCTTCCTTTGCCGTGGGCAGGACACAGGAAATTTTATATTTCATCCGGAAAATCAAGGCAGATAATCTGGTAACAGGACACGGAAATTTCCCGGTATACGTGGACAGTCCCATGGCTGTGCGGGCAACTTCCATTTTTCAGGACAATATTTCCCAGTGCTTTGACGATGCGGCAATGGAACTGGTGAAACAGGGCATCAATCCCATTTCTTTCCCGGGACTGAATCTTTCCATTACCAGCGACGAATCCAAAGCCATTAACTTTGAAGAGACACCGAAGGTTATCATATCAGCCTCCGGTATGTGCGAGGCAGGCCGAATCCGGCACCATTTAAAACACAATCTGTGGAGACCGGAAAGCACCGTTTTATTTGTAGGTTATCAGGCAGTCGGCACACTGGGCCGTGCCATCATAGAAGGAGCAAAGGAAGTCAAGCTGTTTGGCGAGCCCATTGAAGTCCGGGCTAAAATCAGACAGTTTAACGGACTGAGCGGTCATGCCGACAAAAACGGTCTGATTGAATGGATAACGGCATTTACCGAAAAGCCGCGGAAGGTCTTTGTGGTGCACGGAGAGGACAGCGTCTGCACGGCATTCGCAGAGTGCCTGATGGTGGAACACGGCATCAAGGCGTATGCGCCCTACAGCGGAACCGTATTTAACCTGGCAACGGGCAAGTTTGAATACGAAGCGGACGGTATTCCCGTTAAAAAGAAAGAGAAGCCGGTTACCGGTGTTTATGCAAGACTTCTTTCTGCCGGTCAGAGACTGCTTGGCATTATTAAAAAGAATGAAGGCACAAGCAACAAGGATATGGCAAAATTTGCAGACCAGATTATTGCACTCTGTGACAAGTGGGATGTGTAATCGGAAAAGAAAGGTATAAGATGAGCTACGCAGATAATGTTTTTATTAACATGTGCAAAGATATTTTGGAGAACGGAACCAGCACCGAAGGGGAAAAAGTCAGACCCCACTGGGAGGACGGGACACCCGCCTATACCATCAAAAAATTCGGCGTGGTGAACCGGTATGATTTATCAAAGGAGTTTCCCATTCTGACCCTGCGCCGGACGGCACTTAAGAGTGCCACGGATGAAATTCTCTGGATATGGCAGCAGAAGTCCAACAACATTCATGACCTGCACAGCCACATCTGGGATGAATGGGCGGATGAGAACGGCTCCATCGGCAAGGCATACGGCTATCAGCTCGGAGTCAAGCACCAGTATAAGGAAGGCATGATGGACCAGGTGGACCGGGTAATCTACGATTTGAAAAACAATCCTTTTTCCCGCCGCATCATGACCAATATTTATGTGCATCAGGATTTGCACGAGATGAACTTATATCCCTGTGCTTACAGTATGACGTTTAACGTGACCCAGAAAAAGGGTGAGGATAAGCTGACACTGAATGCGGTTTTAAACCAGCGTTCCAACGATGCGCTGGCTGCCAATAACTGGAATGTGGTGCAGTATGCCGTGCTTATGCATATGCTGGCGCAGGTGTGCGACATGCAGGTGGGAGAAATGGTGCATGTGATTGCGGATGCCCATATTTATGACAGGCACGTTCCCATTATAAAAGAACTGATTACCAGAGAGCCCAAAGAGGCACCGAAGTTCTGGTTAAATCCCGATATTCATGATTTTTACCGGTTCACCCGCAACGATGTAAAAGTAGAGGGTTATGAATTCGGACCCCAGATAGAAAATATCCCGATTGCCATTTAAGGCAACCGGGATATTTTAGGAAAGGCATGGTGAGGATATGAACATTATTGTAACGGTGGATGAAAACTGGGCTATCGGCAAAGGGGGGGATTTTCTGACAAGAATTCCGGCGGAGCAGAGAAATACCGACAGCCTGACACTCGGAAAGACCATTATTATGGGAAGAAAGACACTGCAGGCGCTTCCGCAGGGACAGCCCCTGTACGGCAGGGAAAATATTATTCTGACACAGGATGCACAGTTTGCGCAAAAAGGGGTGACGGTTGCCCATTCCGTGGAGGAACTGGAAGAGCTGATTGAGGAAAAAGAGCAGGAAAGCATTTTTGTGTACGGCGGAGAAAGTGTATTTAAGGCGCTTTTACCCAAGTGCGACACGGCGTATGTTCTTTATATAGAAAAATCATACGATGCCAATCGCTTTTTTGAAAACCTGGACAGGAGCGAGGGATGGGAGCTTACGGAAGAAAGCGATGAACAGACCTACTTTGACATAACCTATTATTTTAGAAAGTATGAGCGAAAGGCATAGGAGAAGTAGTTGACTTTTCGTAAAAAAAGGATAATAATTGTAAAAAAATATAGGAGAGGAAGTACAGATTATGGAAAATACAACAAAGAAAAACATTGACTGGAGCAGCATCGGTTTCGGTTATATCCAGACAGATTACCGGTATGTATCCAATTTCAAAAACGGTGCATGGGACGAAGGCACCCTGACAGAAGATCCTAATATTGTACTGAATGAATGCGCAGGCGTACTCCAGTATGCACAGACCGTATTTGAAGGATTAAAGGCTTATACCACAGAGGATGGACATATCGTAACCTTCCGCCCGGACTTAAATGCAGAAAGAATGATGGATTCCGCAGCAAGACTGGAAATGCCCGTATTCCCGAAGGAAAGATTTATGGATGCCGTCAATAAGGTAGTAGCAGCCAATGCGGCATATGTGCCTCCTTACGGCAGCGGTGCAACTCTTTACATCAGACCCTACATGTTCGGCAGCAACCCGGTTATCGGCGTCAAACCCGCAGACGAGTATCAGTTCAGAATGTTCTGTACGCCCGTAGGTCCTTACTTCAAAGGCGGCGCAAAACCCATTACCGTTAAAATCAGTGACTTTGACCGTGCGGCACCTCACGGAACCGGACACATCAAAGCCGGACTTAACTATGCAATGAGCCTTCATGCTATCGTAACGGCACACAAGGAAGGTTATGCGGAAAATATGTATCTTGACCCGGCAACCCGTACCAAGCTTGAGGAAACCGGCGGCGCTAACATCCTGTTCGTAACCAAGGACGGCAAGGTTGTAACACCGAAGTCCGACAGTATTCTTCCTTCCATTACCAGACGTTCCTTAGTGGTAGTAGCAAGAGATATCTTAGGACTGGAAGTAGAAGAAAGAGAAGTTTACAAGGATGAACTGAAAGACATGGCAGAATGCGGTCTCTGCGGTACAGCAGCCGTTATTTCCCCTGTCGGCAAGATTGTTGACCACGGCAATGAAATCTGCCTGCCCAGCGGTATGGACGATATGGGCCCTGTTACCAGAAAGCTTTATGAAACACTGACCGGTATTCAGATGGGACGTATCGAAGGCCCTAAGGGATGGATTCATGTTATTCAGTAAAAATAAAGGAAAAAGAAAACGGCTTGCGGCAGCGTTGCTTTCCGTTCTGATGCTGCTTGCGGGCTGCGGCAAAAGCGGCAGTACCACCAAGGTGGTGCTGACCACCGGTTTTGCCAAGGATGAAGTGTTCAAGATAGAGAACATGTCCTGCCGGGTACCGGAAATTATGTTGTATCTGACGACTGTGCAGAATGAATACGAAGAAGTATTCGGCGAGCAGATTTTTGAAGTGAGCCAGAACGGCGTCACTTTGCAGGACAATCTGAAGGAAACCGTACTGGCGCGGATAGCCCAGATAAAGACACTGAATCTTATGGCGCAGGAGCGAAAGGTAACGCTGGATGATGCGGAAAAAAGCAGCGTGAAGGCGGCAGCCGATACGTTTTACGCTTCCTTAAATGAAAAGGAAATCGAAACCCTGAACCTTTCCGAAAAGCTCATCCTGCAGATGTATACGGAATATGCGTTGGCGGAAAAGGTATATGCCCAGATTATTCAGGATATCAATCCCGAAATCAGCGATGACGAGGCCCGTATGGTAACGGTGGAGCAGATTTATATCCGCACGTACACCACGGACGGAAGCGGCAAGCGGGTGGAATATGCCGAGGCAACGAAAACGGCAGCCTACAATGAGGCAAAAGAAGCTTATGCACTGGCTACGGACGGAGCCCACGATTTTGAAAGTGTGGCGGCGCAGTACAGTGAATATGCAGACATCCGGACTTCCATCGGCAAAGGTCAGGTATCGAAAGAGCTGGAAGATGTGGTTTTCAATATGAGCACCGGCGAAATCAGCAATATTATTGAGGATGAAGACGGATACCATATTCTGAAATGCTTAAGCACCTACAACCGGGAAGAAACCGACCACAATAAGCAGATCATCATGGAAGAACGGAAGAAGGAAGTATTCGGGGAAGAATACGACAGTTATGTGGAAACCCTGACAAGAACCCTGAATGAAAAGCTCTGGAAAGAGGTTACCTGTGTTCAGGACCCGGAAGTCACCACTTCCGATTTTTTCAAGGTGTTTGATTCGTATTTTCTATAAATTTAATAAAGTTTATAAAATTATTAGCACTCACCTTGAATGAGTGCTAATTTTTATATTGACTTTTTGCCATGACAGATTTACACTACATTTATGTGATGAAATAAGCCTGCGTCGGGCAGGCGGTATTTTAGTATAGGAAGGACAGTGTTTTATATGGCAGCAAAAAAAGGCAGTTTATCAATTAACAGTGACAATATTTTCCCGATTATTAAAAAGTGGTTGTATTCCGACCATGATATCTTTTACAGGGAACTGATTTCTAATGGCTGTGATGCCATTACCAAATTAAAGAAGCTGGATATGATGGGAGAGTACGAGCTCCCCGAAGGCTACAAACCGAGAATTGACGTAATTGTCAACCCGGAGAAAAAGACCCTTACCTTTAAGGATAACGGTCTTGGCATGACCGCTGACGAAGTAGAAGAATACATCAACCAGATTGCATTCTCCGGCGCAGCGGATTTCATTGAAAAATACAAGGACAAGAGCAACGCAGACCAGATTATCGGACATTTCGGTCTGGGCTTCTATTCCGCATTTATGGTTGCGGACAAAGTACACATTGACACCTTATCCTACAAGGAAGGCGCCAAGGCGGTGCACTGGGAATGCGACGGCGGTACGGAATTTTCCATGGAGGACGGCGATAAGGCAGAAGTCGGCACCACCATTACTTTGTTCTTAATGGAAGATTGTCTGGAATTCTGTAATGAATACAAGGCAAGAGAGGTTATCAAGAAGTACTGCTCCTTCATGCCGACTGAAATTTATTTAAGCAAGGAAGATATCAAGGAAACCCAGATTATCAAGGCAGAAGAAAAATTAGAGTCCGATGAGGTTATCGAAACCATTAAGCCGGAAAAAGAAGGCGACGAAGAAAAACTGAAAATCAAGAAACGTCCCGAGCTTTTGAACGATACCAATCCTCTGTGGATGAAAAATCCGAATGAATGTACCAAGGATGATTATATTGCTTTTTACAGAAAGGTATTTCAGGATTACAAGGAACCTCTGTTCTGGATTCACCTGAATATGGACTATCCGTTCAATCTGAAAGGTATTTTATATTTCCCGAAGATTAATATGGAATATGAGTCCATCGAAGGAACCATTAAGCTTTACAACAACCAGGTATTTATTGCCGACAATATCAAAGAGGTTATTCCGGAATTCCTGATGCTTTTAAAGGGTGTCATCGATTGCCCGGATCTGCCTCTTAACGTTTCCCGAAGCGCTCTGCAGAACGACGGTTTTGTCAAGAAGATTTCCGATTACATCAGCAAGAAAGTGGCTGACAAGCTGGCAGGTATGTGCAAGACCGAAAAAGAAGAATACGAGAAATACTGGGACGATATCAGCCCGTTCATCAAGTTCGGCTGCTTAAAGGACGGCAAGTTCTGCGAGAAGATGACGGACTACATTCTCTTTAAGAATCTGGACGGTAAATATATGACGCTGCCGGAGTGCCTGGAAGTCAACAAGACTGACCCGGATGCAGCAGAGAATGCAACCGATGAAAACGGCAACAAGGTAGAAGCAGAAGTCATTTCCGATGGCAATACTGCAGACGGCAGTACAACTGACGGCAATGCAGACGATGCTGCCGAGGGCGAAGAAAAGAAGGAAAAGGTTATCTATTATGTTACCGATGAGGTACAGCAGAGCCAGTACATCAACATGTTCAAGGCTGCCAAGATGGATGCGATTATCCTGAACCACAATATTGACCAGCCGTTTATTTCCCAGCTGGAGGCCAAGAACGAGGGCATTAAATTCCAGAGAATCGATGCCGACCTGACAGATACCTTCAAGTCCAAGACTTCCAAGAAAGCGGAAGAGGAAATGAAGGGTCAGGCAGAAGCCATTGCCAAGATTATGAAGAAGGCCTTAAAGAAGGATAAGCTGGAAGTTAAGGTAGAGAAGCTGAAAAACAAGAAGATTTCTTCCATGATTACCCTTTCCGAGGAAAGCCGCCGTATGCAGGACATGATGAAGATGTATGCCATGAATGGCATGGGTATGGGTGACATGGCGGAAGAAGGCGAGACCTTAATTTTAAATGCCAACCATCCGCTGGTACAGTATGTAATCGGTCATCAGGAGGATGAGCATGTGGGTATGATCTGCGAACAGCTTTACGACCTTGCAAAGCTGCAGCATGCACCCTTAAAGCCGGAAGATATGACCAAGTTTGTAAACAGAAGCAACGAAATCATGATGCTGCTTGCAAAATAAACCCCACAGAAGAGTGCTGGGAGCATGCAGCCGCTTAAAGCGGCTGCATGTAAGGAAAGGATGCGGACAGGCTATGAACGACAAGCTGACGAAAAACGATATCCGTCGTATGGAAGAGGAAATTGAATACCGGAAGCTGACATTGCGTCCGAAGCTTTTGGAGGATGTGAAGGAAGCCAGGGCACATGGGGATTTAAGTGAAAACTTTGAATACCATGCAGCCAAGAAGGAAAAGAACAAAAACGAAAGCCGTATCCGTTTCCTGGACCGTATGATAAGGACGGCGGAGGTCATATCCGACGAGTCCGCCGAGGATGAAGTGGGTATCGACAACACGGTTACCATAGAGTTTGCGGATGACGGCAGCACGGAGGTTTACAAGATTGTAACGACCATGCGGGGAGATTCCCTGCATGGCCTCATTTCCAACGAGTCTCCCTTAGGAAAAGCGCTTTTGGGGCACAAGGTGGGCGATGTGGTTTCCGTAGAAGTAAATCCCGGTGCCGGTTATGACGTAAAGATACTGAAGATAGAAAACACCGTGGATGACGGAAGCGATAAAATCCGGAGCTTTTAGAAAAACAAAAGGGAGCTGTGCAAAACAGCCCCCTTTTTTCGTGCATCCGCATAACAAGTTTACGACGGCTCCGCAATCCGGGTGACGCCCACATAGATGCGGGAGATGGCGTACCAGGTCGGAAAGTCCGTGATGCCGGTGGCGGGCAGCCCGAAAATGTTCTGGAAGCTGCGGACGGCAGCAGCCGTAGCGGAACCGTAGATGCCGTCTGCCGTAACCTTGGGAATGGCAGGGTAATTCTGGGCAATGCGGTTTAACTGCTGCTGGAGCTGGCGCACCTTGTCGCCGGAGGAACCGATGGTTAAATCGTAGCCGGGGAAGGAGGAAGGAACGCCGGAGATGACATCCGCGGTGTTGATATAAATGTCGTTTCCGTAATAATAGCGCAAAATCTGGATGGCGGTGTAGCTCTGGTCACCGAGGTATTTGGAACCCCACTGACTCAAACCGGAACAGGTCACGCGCTGACCGTCGCAGTAGGAGGTAAAAAGCGGCTGGCGGATGCCGGGGCGGGAAACGTAGTTGGCAAAGATACTGTCCACTACCCGGTTGATGTTCTGGTAGGTGTTCCTGCCGTAAATCCATTTCTGGTCGTAGGCGGTGGAACTGGTAATGGTAAAGTTGTAGCCCTGGTTCCGGTACCATTCCGTGTAGACGCGGTTCAGCGTAAAGGACATGATAGCCAGCACGTTGGCATAAATGGTGGATTCCGGCCAGGTGGAATAGATTTCGGAGGAAGCCACGTTTTTGATATAATCCGTGTATTTGACCCAGTAATTCTGGGCGGTGCGGTCACTGGGAGCCCCGTCGTGGACAATGACATATTCGGGAACCACCACGCGGCTTAAGACGATTTCGCCGGTTTCCGCAATGGGTTTTACTTCGGATTCGGGAATTTTGGCAGGGTAGTCACCCCAAAGGGTATGGGCGGGAATGACCACCCTTTTTTCATATTCTTCCGTAGCATCCAGCGGATTCATGCGGATGGGCTGGGTGGAAAGGGATTCTGCCAAAATTTCGGAGCCGCTGACAATGACGGGCTCATAGCCGGAAGCCGTTACGGTAATGGTAAATTCCGAATACGGCTGCACTTCGCTTTCGGGGTCAAGGCTGTAGGATATGTCGGGAGCGGGAAGCTCAATGGTATCGGTCAGACCGGATTCATCGGTGGTAAGCTCCTCTAACACCCGCCCGGGCTCGCCGGTATAGGTAATGGAGACCGTGGCATCCTTTACGGGTATCTGTCCCAGGGAAGAGGTGACGTTAATCCGTAAAAAGCCGGCTTTGGTAAAGAGAGTTGAGTCCATATCAAACCTCATGATTTTTACTTATAGACAGTATATGCCGGATGAAAAAAAGTTTGCCTATTCCTATAGGAAAATGGTATACTGGAAACATGACAGGGCAAAGGGGTGAAGGCATGAAAGAGGTTATTAACAGATTACTGGAGGAACATTTCGAGGACGAAAAGAGTTCCCTTGATTTTTCATGCACAAATATCGAATTGTCCATAGAAAAGGGCGAAACAAAGGAAGGAAGCTTCCGCATTTATTCCAAACAGGGAAGCCTTACCAAAGGGCTTGTTTACACGACGGACAACCGTATGGAATGCCTGACCACGCAGTTTGTGGGAAACGATGAAGAGATTGCGTATTGTTTCCACGGCGAAAACGTGCGGGAAGGGGAAGAGATAAAGGGAGAATTTTCCGTTATCAGCAATCACGGCGAATACAGCCTGCCTTTTACGGTGCAGGTGGAGAAAAAGGAGATTGCGTTTTCGTTGGGAGAGGTGAAGAACCTGTTCCATTTTGCCAATCTTGCCAAGACCAATCCCGAGGAAGCCATTGCGGCTTTCTATGCACCGGATTTTGCGGACATGCTCACCGGGCAGGACAGACAGTACCGGGAGTATTATTTAGGACTTTCCCACATACCGGGGCATGTGGAAAATATAGAAGAATTTTTAATCGGCATCCATAAAAAACAGAAAATCGAATATATCGTACAGCCGGAAATGCTTCTGCTTGACGACCCGAAGGAAGACGAAGAAGCGGTGCTTATGATTACCCGCAACGGCTGGGGCTACACGGACCTTTCGGTGGAAACGGAAGGTGACTTTATCTGCATTTCCAAACAGGTTCTCATGGAGCAGGATTTTATGGGAAACCTGTGCCGGCTTTCCGTACATATCGATACGCGCAGACTGCATGACGGCAACAATTTAGGCAGCATTGTGCTGAAGGGCAATTACGATACCGTAAAAGTGCCCGTGGCGGTGAAAAGACAGCGCCATACCAATGATTACAGACAGAGACGGGAAAAGAAGGAAATTACCCTGCAGCTTATGCAGCTTTATCTGGATTTCCGTATGAAAAAAATCGGAGCCGGAAGCTGGGCGAAGGAAAGCAGCCGGCTTACGGAGGAACTGCTTTCCTTAAATGACGGGGATTTGTATGCCAGACTGTTCCATGCACAGCTTCTGATTACGGCGCAGCGGATAAACGAGGTCAAATGGATACTGGACCATGTATCGGAGAGCCTTGCCCAGTCGGCGGTGGAGGACGATGTACTGTGGGCTTACTATCTGTATCTGACGTCCCTGATTTCGGAAGAGGAGTCCTATGTCAATAAAGTAACGGACAAGGTGGAAAAGCTGTACCGGAAAAACAAGGACGAATGGCGGATTGCCTGGCTGCTTTTATACCTTTCCGAAGAATACAATAAAAGCTATTCCAAGAGATGGATGTTTTTGGAGGAGCAGTTGGAGAGGGGCTGCAGCAGCCCCGTGATTTACACGGAAAGCCTGCTTTTGTTAAACAGCAATCCCTCCCTGCTGATGCACCTCGGCGCACAGGAGAAAAAGCTGCTTTATTTTGGGGCACGGCATGAAATGATAAGCCCGGATGTGGTGATGCAGCTTACTTATCTGGCAGGCAAGGAAAAGGAATACGATGCCTTTTTATTGAAAATTCTGACTGCCTGCTACCGGACGGCAGCCGATGACGGGCTCCTTCGGGAAATCTGCAGCCAGCTTATGAAAGGCAACCGCACCGGCAAAGAATATTTTACCTGGTATAAGCTTGCCGTGGAACGGGAAATCCGCCTGACCAGACTGTATGAATTTTACATGCAGAGCATGGATACGGAGCAGGTATCCATAGCCGGTATGGAGCAGGTGTCCATAGCCGGTATGGAGCCAATTCCCAAGATGGTGCTGATGTATTTTTCCTATCAGAACAGCCTTCCGTACAACAAGGCGGCGTACCTGTACGCCAATGTTTACAAATACCGGGAAAATTACCCGGAGCTGTACCGCACCTATTTAGGACAGATGGGACAGTTTCTGATAAACCAGATTGGCAAACGGCGCATTAATAAATGCCTTGCCTACTTATATGAAAATCTGCTGACGCCCGAGATGCTCATGGGAGAGCTGACGGATGATTTTGCCCAGCTTGCCTTTTTACAGGAAGTGACCGTGAAAAAGAAGGGCATCCGCCGGGTGGTGGTGTACGACCCGGGAATGGAGGGCGAAAAGGTTTACCCCGTTTGTGACGGAAAAGCCTATGCTTCGCTGCCGGGAGCGGACAGCCGCATCTTACTGGAGGATGAAGCGCAGAACCGCTACATGAATTCCGAGTTTTATGAGGCGGAAAAACTGCTTACCGCGGACAGGCTTTTGAAAGCCGTGGTGCCGCTTGCGGGCAATCTGCATGATGTGAATATCTACCAGTGCTTTGACGGCCTGACCCTGCAGGAGATTACGCCGGAAAATGAAAAGCATTTTCTGTATCTTCTTACGGACGAACTGGCGGGAGAAAAGCTGAAAAAAGAAGTGGCGAAGAGACTGCTGAGGTATTATTTTGAGCAGGACAGAACGGAGGAACTGCAGGCATTTCTTTCCAATGTGGATGTGATGTCTTACGACGATATGGAGTCGCGCAATGAAATTCTCCGTTATATGGTGGTGCGCGGTATGGAAGATACGGCGTACTACTGGCTGTCGGCGATGGGGCCTTACGGCATCGAACCGAAGGTTTTAATGCGGCTGTGCAGCAGATGGATTGAAAAGACCGAGTATGCAGAGGACAGCGCACTTACGGAAATGGTGTACTATGCTTTTGCACACGGAAAATACGATGAAAGATGTCTGCGGTATCTGATTTTGTATGCCAAAGGCACCATCCGCATGCTGCGGGATATCTGGAAGGCAGCCGTCAATTTCTGCGTGGATACTTACGAACTGAATGAACGGATGCTGACGCAGATGCTTTTCTCCGGTTCTTTCGTGGGCGAGCGGATGCAGATTTTCAAAAGTTATGTGGAGAGCGGCGCCAGACCGGAAATCGAAAAAGCATTTTTGGCGGAATGTGCCTATGAGTATTTTGCAAAGGACATCGTGACGGAACGGTTTGTCTTTGATGAAATTGCCGCCATGAGCCGCAGGGGCGACGGCGTGAAGAAAATAAGCTGCCTTGCCTATGTGAAATATTTTGCGGAGAACCCGGAGGAAGCAGACAAAGATACCCTGCCGCTGCTGACCGTCTTTATCCGCAGCCTGATGGACAAGGGCATTATGATGAAGATGTTCACGGCTTTCCCGCAGATTACGGATACGGATATTTTAGCGCTGCAGGACAGAACCATTGTGGAATACAGGGCATCCTCCCCGGACAGCCGCGTGATGATTTATTACCGGTATGCGCCCAGGGACAACTATGTGCCGCAGGGAAATGCCTCCTACGGCAGAAACGACAATTCTTACTTCGTGGAAGAAATGAAGGAAGTATACGGCGGGGTGTACAGCAAGGATTTCGTGCTGTTTTACGGCGAAAGCCTGCAGTATTACATCATGGAAGTGGTGCATGACAAGGAGCAGGTAACGGAAAGCGGCACCCTGCAGAAGAGTGATACGGTTATGACGGAGGGCAGCTTTGCCCTGATTAACGATATGAGCATCAGCAGCGCCATGCAGGACTATGCTACGGTGGACAAGCTGTACGAGGAATACCGCCGGAAAGAATTTATGACAGGGAAGCTGTTTACCCTGCGGTAGGAAAGGAGTAGCGGATGAGGGAAAAATGGTTAATAGGATATGACCTTTCGGACAACTATGCGCAGATTAGTTTTCTGTCCGACAAGGCGGCGGAGCCGGAAACTTTGTCCGTACTCCCCGGCACGGAGAAGTATCACATCCCCTTATGCCTGTGCAAGAGAAAGGACTTTAACCAATGGTTTTACGGTATGGATGCCCTGAAGCATAAAGAGGACGGCGAGCTGGTAACAGACTTGTTTCATCTGGCAAAAAAAGGGGAGCCGGTGGTGATAGAGGAAACCGAATATGACCCCATTGCCCTGCTTACCCTTTATGTAAAAAGGAGCCTGTCGGGACTTAGTGTCATCGGCGATACCGACCATGTGGAGGCGTTTATGTTCTCCTGCGAGAGTCTGGATGAGAGAACGGTGGAAGTGTTAAAGCAGGTGGCAGCAGGCCTTTCCTTAAAAACGAAAAGCTTTTTTTACCAGAGCTATGCGGAAAGTTTTTACCAGTACATGGTGCATCAGCCGGAGGACATCTGGGTAAGGCAGGTGCTTTTGTGCGATTACCATTCGGATGTGATGAAAATTTACCGGATGGAATGCAACAGACGAACGACCCCCATGGTGGTTTACATAGAAAAAGAAGAACGGAATTTCTTTGCCTGCGGGGATTATCCCGAGGAGGAAGAAAAGAAAC
The DNA here is from genome assembly GCA_002432425.1 of Lachnospiraceae bacterium UBA5899. Taxonomy (GTDB): domain Bacteria; phylum Bacillota; class Clostridia; order Lachnospirales; family Lachnospiraceae; genus Acetatifactor. The sequence goes on along the minus strand of DJEL01000016.1, from coordinate 4,994 downwards.
AGAGCGTTTTTGCGCAGATGGATGAAAAAATGTTCGCTATGGCGCAGGAGCTGGCAGAGGGGCAGATGATTACCTCTGTTTACCTGATTGGCGAAGGCTTTTCCGAAGAATGGATGAAGGAGTCACTCCGGTTTCTGTGCAGGAGCCGCCGGGTGTTCCAGGGCAACAACCTTTACAGCAAAGGAGCCTGCTATGCTTTACGGGAACGGCTGTACCCCACGGAGATTTCCGGCAGATATGTATTTCTGGGCGAGGATAAGCTGAAAGCCAACATCGGCATGAAGGTTTACCGGCAGGGAGAGTCCTCCTATCTGGCGCTTTTAGACGCCGGCGTAAGCTGGTACGATGCCAGATTTCAGACAGAGGTGTATCTGGATGAGGGCAACAGCTTTGATATTGTGCTGACGCCCCTAAACGGCAAAGATGCCCGTTACGGCAAGGTGACGCTGACGGGATTGCCGGAGCGGAAGACGCCGACCAGGCTGTATATTGAAATTTCCATGACGGGGGAAAACAAAGTCCGTCTGTATGTGGAAGATTTGGGATTTGGAGAACTTGCGCCGTCCGGTTATCAGAAATGGACGGAAAATTTTGAGATATAAAAAAGGAGCGGACAGAATTGGGAAAGGTATTGCTTAGCACCGGTGCTTATGCAAAAACTCCATATTATCTGGAAGGACTCGGCGTTCGGGTCTATTCGGCGGAGGAACTCTGCTATGTCCTGAAAGAGGATGCGTTCTTTCTGGACAGGAGCATTGTGGACAGAAAGCTTATCCGCTGGATAGAAGAAGAGCTGATGCTGCCGAAGCTGGCGGCTGCCCTGTACCCCCTTCTGCAGAAGAAGACGGACCCGGGGACTTTTGCCGGCATTATCCTGCAGTATGTCCACCTGTATGAAAACGATGTCATCAAAAAGACCGAGGCGGTTTACCGGGAGGGAGCAGGATTAAGTCCCTTTGAGAAACAGAAAAACAGGGTGGACCATCTGCTGACAGACGGCAGATATCGCACGGCTGTCCGGGAATACGACAAGCTCTTAAAGGAGCTGCCGGAGGAAGAAAAGCTGCTGTCCACGGCTATTTACCATAACAAGGGCGTTGCATTCAGCCGCCTGTTCTGGTATGAGAAGGCAGCGGAAATGTTTGAAGAGGCATACCGGCGTAACGGTGAGGAAGAGGAGCTTACGGCGTTTCTGACCGCCAAAAGAATGCAGCTTCCCGAAAAGGAATACGTGGCATTTGTAACGGGCTCGCCCGATTATTATGAGGTAAGCATGCAGTTGGAACAGAGGCTGGAGAAAGCGGCGGAGGACTGGCAGCAGAGCGAAGAAAAACGGAATACGGAGGAACTTCTTTTTAAGAGACAGACGGAGGAAGCTTCGTATTATTATTCCGAAATGGCAAAAAACATCGAAAGTCTGCAGGAAGAATACCGGGCGCATGTGGCGCTGTAAACGGCAGAACGGACGGCGGACGGGGATTTTCATAAAAGGCGCTTTGCCGGCGGCAGAAAGGAACAGAAGGTACCATGGGCTTATTTAGTTGGCTTTTCGGCAGAAAGAAAAAGCGGGAACAGAACCCGGAAGAAGGAATTTCCTATGAACGCAACCGGGTGGATTTTAAACAGCCGGAAGAAAGAAAACAGTATATTGAAAACTGTCTGGAGCAGATGGCGGAGGCGGAAAAAGAGATTACACTTCTAAACGGCGAGTACAGTCTGGTGACATCCTATCTTACGGATATTGAGGAAATAGAAGCACTGCCGAAGGAACAGACGGAAGAGATACAGGTAAGCGCCAGAAAGCTGGTGGCGCTGGAGCAGGAGCGGAAAAAGTACCTCACCAAAACCCGCATGAGCAATGCCGAGTACGACAAGATGCAGGCACAGGAAAACGAGGTTACGGAGGGGATTGAGAAGCTGACGAAGGCGGAACAGTACCAGAAGCTGATTAAACAGGATTTAGGTAAGCTGGACAGTGAAAAAAGCGCCTATGATTACCGGAGCAGCGAGCTGTACGGCAAGCTGAACGACTGCCGGGGCATGACCATGATTGTACTTATTACTTTTGTTATCTGTATGATTATGCTGCTCATTTTACAGTTTGCATTTTCCTACCAGACCATCGTTGCTTTTTATGTGCTGATTGCGGCGGTGGCGGTGGCACTGCCCATTTTATTTTTCCGGTATCTGGATATGGAGAAGGAGCTGGAGCGCGTGGAAAAGGCGAGAGTGCGTCTGGTGCAGCTTCAGAACAAAGTAAAAATCCGTTATGTGAACAACACGAATCTGCTGAACTATTTATATATGAAGTATTCCGTGGAGAATGCCGCCAAGTTAAAAAAACTGTGGGAGGAATACCAGTCGGAAAAGGAAGAACGCAAACAGTTTGCGGAGGCGGAAGCCAAGATTGACTACTACCGGGAGAAGCTTTTGTATTCTCTTTCCCGTTACCGGGTAAAGTCGCCGGAGAGGTGGTTCAGACAGCCGCAGGCGCTGCTTGACCATAAGGAAATGGTGGAAATCCGCCATGAACTGAACACCCGCAGGCAGGCTCTCAGGGAACAGATGGAGTACAACAGACAGCTCGCAACCCAGGCAGGGGATGAAATCCGCGCCGTAGCAGCCGACTACCCCATGTATGCGCAGGAAATCAGCCGCATGGTGGACGAAGCGGAGCAGAAGTTTGACAGTTGACTTAAGAAGATGCACGTTATAAAATGAGCCTTGGAGACAGCGCTCTTACAAAACAGACAGGAGAATGAATTTATGAGTACAGACGTATACACAAGCCCGTTATCGGAAAGATATGCCAGCAAGGAAATGCAGTACATTTTTTCACAGGATATGAAATTCCGTACCTGGAGAAAATTATGGATTGCCCTGGCAGAAACGGAAAAGGAACTGGGTCTCGCCATTACACAGGAACAGATTGACGAGCTGAAGGCACATGCGGACGACATCAACTATGATGTGGCAAAGGCAAGGGAAAAGGAAGTCCGTCATGATGTTATGAGCCATGTTTATGCATACGGTGTACAGTGTCCCAAGGCAAAGGGTATCATCCATCTGGGTGCGACCTCCTGCTACGTTGGCGACAATACAGATATTATTATCATGACAGAGGCATTGAAGCTGGTAAAGAAAAAACTGGTGAATGTAATTGCCGAGCTGGCGTCCTTTGCAGACAAATACAAAGCACAGCCCACACTGGCATTTACCCATTTCCAGCCGGCGCAGCCTACCACTGTCGGCAAGCGCGCCACTCTGTGGTTACAGGAATTTTACCTGGACTTAGAGGATTTGAATTATGTACTCTCCACCATGAAGCTTTTGGGCTGCAAGGGTACCACCGGTACACAGGCATCCTTCTTAGAGCTTTTTGACGGAGACCAGGAAAAAATAGATAAGATTGACCCCATGATTGCGGAAAAGATGGGCTTCAAGGACTGCTTCCCCGTATCCGGACAGACCTACTCCCGTAAAGTAGATACCCGCGTGGCAAACATTCTTGCCGGTATCGCCGCATCCGCTCACAAAATGAGCAACGATATCCGTCTTCTGCAGCACCTAAAGGAAGTAGAAGAGCCGTTTGAAAAGAGCCAGATCGGTTCTTCCGCCATGGCTTACAAGAGAAACCCCATGAGAAGCGAGCGTATTGCTTCCTTAAGCCGTTATGTGATGATTGATGCCTTAAATCCCGCCATCACTTCCGCTACCCAGTGGTTTGAAAGAACTCTGGACGACTCCGCCAACAAGCGTCTGTCCATTCCGGAAGGCTTCCTTGCCATTGACGGCATTCTGGATTTGTGCCTGAATGTTGTGGACGGTCTGGTGGTTTATCCCAAGGTAATTGAAAAGCATATGATGAGCGAGCTTCCGTTCATGGCTACCGAAAACATTATGATGGATGCCGTAAAAGCCGGCGGAGACAGACAGGAGCTTCACGAAAGAATCCGTGAGCTTTCCATGGAAGCCGGAAAGACCGTCAAGGTAGAGGGCAAGGACAACAATCTGTTAGAGCTGATTGCCGCAGACCCAGCATTCAACCTTTCCCTGGACGACCTCAAGAAGTCCATGGATCCCGCCAAGTACGTTGGCCGCTCCAAAGAGCAGGTAGAATCCTTCTTAACCAAGGTCATTGCTCCGGTCTTAGAGGAAAACAAAGCCATGCTCGGTGTGAAAGCAGAGATTAATGTGTAAAAGTCGCACGACATATAAAACATATAAATAATAAAAGAGAAACGATAGCGAAAGGTGTCCTGCCATAAACGGCAGGGCATCTTTTTTGTTACAAATATTTAAGAAAATAATGGATGAAATGAATACATGGTTATAGTATAATAATCAATAAGAAATAAATAGGAATAGTAAATGTTGCCATAATCAAAATTTCACGACAATAAATAGAAAGGTAACTATTTTACTATACAAATCTAAAAATGTCAAACGACTATTTGGAAAAATGCTGGATAAACAACTCGACTATTATTCCTTTTACAAAACCCAAAATATTATGTAGTATTTTACTTACAAGGTGCTTTGTGAATAATTAAATAAAAAATAAAAGGGGGATATAATAATAAAAAAAGCAAAATAAAAACTGTTTATTATGCGTAATATTTTATGAAAATAGGGGAAAGTATTTACAACAACTATATGTAACAAATTTGTCGAACGTAGGGAAAGGAAGATAAGATGAAAAAAATCATAACATTGTTATTAACCACACTTTTATTAAGTAATCTATTTATATATAATGTGAAAGCAGAGGAAATTAACTTACAAACTTGGGATTTCCCAGAAAGAGAGCCAATAGAAACAATAGATTTAGAAGGTTATGGAAAATTTAATTATACATATGAGAAAAATTTACGTACTTCTAAGGAGGGTATAAACATTTTAGTAAAATTTACATATAATGAGTATGGACAACTATTATCCGCTGATAATGGTATAGAAAATATATATTTTTGTACCAGGTAAATAACCCGCAC